>DKOR01000028.1 GCA_002470825.1 Thiotrichaceae bacterium UBA7357
CCAGCGTTCAATCTGAGCCAGGATCAAACTCTTCAGTTTAATCATGTATGCTGCTTATGGCAGCAAATCTTTGCTCGATGATTACTGTAAAAACTACTACGTGTTTAGACGTTATAGTAAATAAGCTCTCACCGAATATCTATGGTGATACAAGCCATCAACATAAGCGCCCACACAAATTACTTGATCAGGAATTGTTAAAGAACGGGGTTGGATATCCCCAACCGGGAAACGGCATTATACAGATCAGTTAATCACGGTCAACAAATCTTTACACTTTTTTTTTGGTTATTTAAGTTACTGATTATTATGACTATTTATAATATTAGGAATAGATAATTTGGTGCTTAAAATTAGGATAATTTAAGGCTTTGTTCAGCTAAAATATTGTTCCATTATTTTGTTTTAGTCTTAATATAGAGCTTGGTACTGTGCATGATTAAGGTTTTCTTTTCCAATAAGTGTATTGTCTACACTAAAATCAACATTACTTTACTAATTACGCGCCTCTGCATGTTGAAATTCTAGTTACTATCATTCACACGTTTTTAATTTCTTTTTGTTTCCTTTAATAAATAAAATATTATTTGCCATATTGAATAAGAAGGTATTACTAAATATTAATTATTAGTGTTACTCGTGCAAATTTTCTCTTTCCAACTTGCATTGCTCCCGAAAATCCCGCATTTAACATTTGCTTACTATCTAACACACGTTCTCCATCTATTTTAACGCCACCTTGTTTAATCATGCGATGCCCATCAGATATGCTATTGACTAAACCAGACTCTCTCAAAACTCTACTTATAGCCATTCCATGCGTGTCCACATTGATATCTACTTCAGGTATTTCATCGGGTATTGCATTGTTACTAAATCGATTAGTAAAATCAGCTTGTGCTGCTTCTGCAGAATTTACATCATGAAAACGAGTGATAATTTCTTTTGCTAATAAAAATTTTATGTCTCTAGGGTTTTCACCTTGACTTACATCCTGCTTAAACGCATTTATTTCATCTAACGGTCTAAAACTCAATAACTCAAAGTAGCGCCACATCAAATCATCTGAAATCGACATGATTTTTCCAAACATCTCATTCGCTGGTTCGTTGATACCAACATAATTACCTAACGATTTAGACATTTTTTGTACTCCATCCAAGCCTTCCAGTATTGGCATGGTCATAACTACTTGAGGTGTTTGTCCATGCGTTTCTTGAAGTTGTCGACCTACCAATAAATTAAACTTTTGATCTGTGCCTCCTAATTCTACATCGGCACCCAAAGCAACAGAATCGTACCCTTGCACAAGTGGATACAAAAACTCATGAATCGCTATTGGTTGATTCGATTTGTAACGTTTATTAAAATCATCACGCTCAAGCATTCGTGCAACAGTATAGTTTGAAGCCAACCTTATCATATCGGCTGCTCCCATTTCATTCATCCATGTAGAATTGAATTTTACTTCTGTTTCATTCGGGTCAAGGATCTTAAATATTTGTTGTCGATAAGTTTCTGAATTATTCTTAATTTTTTCGCGTGTGAGGGGTGGCCTTGTCGCGCTTTTACCGGAAGGGTCCCCAATCATACCTGTAAAATCACCAATCAAGAAAACCACCTTATGCCCGAGTTGCTGAAATTGACGTAATTTATTAATGAGGACTGTGTGTCCGAGATGCAGATCTGGAGCCGTGGGGTCAAAACCAGCCTTGATTATTAGAGGTTTATCTGCGTCTAACTTCTTCTTTAGTTCGGCTTCAACGAGGATTTCATCAACGCCTCTAGTTATCAAATCCATCGCTTTCTGTACTTTAGTCATGCCTTCCTCAGAGTGATTTCAAAATGCGTGTAGTTTATCATGTCATTATTTGCTTCGCAGTGACCAATTCAACCATTGACGCATGTAACTTCAAAAGTTATTGTGATATGAATTTACACAGGCTAAACCGTGACTTACAGCAACTATATAAAAAAAGACTATAAGGTCGAGACAACAACCTCAAAAGTATGTTCGCATCGAACTTTGGCTACTGTACTTTGTGGCATAAGCCTAATTTTTGTATCAGCTTGGATAATGATAACTTTAAATAAAAAACATTCCTATCATGGCTCAATTAGCAATCTTTCGGAAATCGAACTCACAACTATTCGACAAGACTTGACATCAGAAAGTAAGGCTGAAGCAATAAAGCTTGACGCTGAAGACATCATTATAAGAAACACAGCTATAAATGATGTGTTAAATAATAGTGTTGGGACAACACCTGATTCAGAAGAGCTAATTTCAGGTCAAGATTTATCAGGAACTATCGAACAACACTCAAATGAATCGGCACAACGTATTACTGTAAAGTCAGGAGATAGTTTAGCTTTAATATTTTCAAGGCTAGGTTTAAGTTCAACTTCACTTTATAACATCATATCTCTTGGTAGAGAGGTATCATCATTCAAGAGACTGCAACCCGGCCAGATATTAAATTTCTACATCAATGAAAATAAGTTAGAACGTCTTGAGTATGAGATCAATTTGACGAAGAGTCTTCTCATCACGAAAAAAAATGGGAAATTTCAAGCTGAATTAGTAAACGAAGAACTTGAATCGCTTGTGAAACATAGCAAGTCTACTATTAATGATTCTCTTTTCCTCTCTGCCAAACGAGTAGGTTTATCAGATAAATTAATCATGCAACTGATCTCAATTTACGGTTGGGATATTGACTTTGCACTTGATATTCGTGAAGGAGACTCTTTTACACTTATTTACCTAGAGCAACAAAAAGACGGAGTCAAGGTTGCAGACGGTCCAATCATTGCTGCTGAATTTATAAATCGTGGTGTAACTTTAAGAGCACTTCGATATAGTCACGAAGATGGTCGTCATGATTATTATTCTGAAAACGGTGATGCTATGCGTAAGGCTTTTCTCAGAACCCCGCTTGAATTAGCCAGAATAACTTCCCGATTTAATTTAAAAAGAAAGCATCCGATACTAAATACAATAAGAGCGCATAAAGGTGTTGACTATGCCGCTTCTATAGGAACACCAATAAAAGCGACGGGGAATGGTACTGTTACCTTAGTAGGCAAAAAAGGTAGTTTTGGAAGGACTATTATTTTAAAGCATGGCGGAAAATACAGCACTTTATATGCACATCTACATAAATATGCCCGCGGTATAAGAAAGGGGAAACGAGTAACACAAGGACAAATCATTGGTTATGTGGGCAAAAGCGGACTTGCTAATGGTCCACATTTACATTATGAATTCAGAGTTAATGGCGAACATCAAAATCCTCTAACAGTTAATTTACCCAGAGTAAAGTCAATAGGTGTGGAAGCCCTACCTAAGTTTTTACAAACAATAAAGCCTATGATTGCAAAGTTGGACAAGTTAACAGGAAAACGTACTATTGCATCTCAGCAAAAAAAAGAATCATTTACGCAGTCTAGGGTGTTAAAGGATGATGGATAACATTTCTTATTTCATCTTTTTGAAGATAAGTTCATGAGTTCATTATGTACTACATAGGTCTGATGTCTGGTACTAGCATGGATGCAATAGATGTCGCTTTAGTTAAATTTAATAATAAAGCCATTTTAAAATTTTATCGTGAATACCCCATAAATAACTCATTAAGACATCGTATTCGTGTCATTAACGAAAAAAGTGAACTAGGTCATATTGCTGAACTTGATCATGAGTTAGGCCACTTGTTTGCAAATTCAGTAAATAACTTATTAGAAGAGGCTAAAATAAAATCTGAAGAAATCATAGCCGTAGGTAGCCATGGACAAACAATATTGCATAAACCATCAACTAAATATAATACATCTATACAAATTGCTGATCCCAATATTATCTGTGCAAAGACAGGCATTACTACTGTTGCAGATTTCAGAAGGATGGATATGGCATTTGGTGGTCAAGGCGCCCCATTAGCGAGCGCATTTCATCAATATCAATTTCAAAACAACGATAAATCTTTTGTAATTTTAAATATAGGTGGTATTGCAAACATCACATTATTACCTGCTAATAATAAAGTAGTAGGTTTTGATACTGGCCCTGGAAATGGATTACTTGACGATTGGATTAAACTTAATAGAGATGAAAAATTTGACAAGAATAGTAGCTGGGCTCAATCTGGAAAAATTAATCAAGGATTACTATGCTCTCTACTAAATGATGACTATTTTTTTCTAAGTACTCCAAAAAGCACAGGAAGAGAATATTTTAATTTAAAATGGTTAAATATTCATCTGTCTAAACAGCCTCTATATATTTCACCTGAGGATATTCAGGCGACGCTTTTACAGCTCTCTGTGATATCAATTTGTAATACTATTAATGATGTTGCTAAAGATTATGATGAAGTTTTGGTTTGCGGAGGCGGTGCTTATAATCCAGTATGCTTAAGATTGATTAATGATTTATTACCTAATATGAAAGTATCAACAACAAAAGATTATGATCTGTCACCGGACTGTATAGAGGCCGTCACCTTTGCTTGGCTAGCAAAACGACGATTAGAAAATAAAACAGCAAGTCTACCCAATGTTACCGGTGCAAATAGAAAAGTATTATTGGGCGGGGTTTACAGACCAAACAAATAATTACAGATTATTTATCTTCAAAAATTTTAATTAACAAATCAAAATTTACTGTTCTTCGTTTTGAACTGAATTTGTTTTATTGGTTAAACGAAAGAAATTTTTCATCGTGACGCCAGGGATGCGACTTGCGCATTATCACATACCATCGAACCACAAAATATAAAGCAACGATATTGAAGAATCTCAGATAAACCATTAACGTTACATTATACAGAACCTAACTATACCAAACAAACCTGAATCTAGTTATGAACGTCTCTGGTACTTGTCAAAATTAAAATAATCCTTAGAAAACTACTGACTTCATATCAATAAGACTGGGGGTTAGAAATTTTGCTCATACGATCATATTAATTATTTCGAATGAATTCTGAGAGAAGAAAACCTAATATTAGATTTGTACATTGAGAGATTATTATATTTTAATTAGCAAACTAAAAAATGTTTATTGATTTTATCAAACAGAGAAAGATGAACCACATCCGCAGGTGGTTTCTGCATTAGGATTACGAATAACGAACTGTGCGCCTTCCATTCCTTCAGAATAATCTATTTCAGCACCAGATAAATACTGAAAACTCATAGGATCAACAAGTAACTTAACACCTTCATTTTCTACTATTGTGTCACCTTCACCTACTTCTTCATCAAAAGTAAATCCATATTGAAACCCAGAGCAACCGCCTCCAGATATGAAAACTCGTAACTTCAATTCGTCATTACCCTCTTCTTCAATAAGTTCTTTCACTTTACTCGCTGCAGCTTCACTGAAAATTAGTGGACTAGGTATTACTTCTTCAACTGCGCTCATGATTTTATCTCCATTAATTTGTTTATTATTCGCTCGCTTCTAGCGGTTCACCATGACCTATTGCTAGTGGTGATTCTATAGGTTCATGTGAATGAACCAGTTTGCCATTGACTTCAGCACCTATTGCCATCTCTAATAAGTTATAGTAAACATTACCTGTGATTCTTGTCATGGATGCAAGCTCTACATGTTCACTACTATGAACATCTCCCATTACGGCACCGTTTAAAATTACATATGGCACAGTGACTTCGCCTTCAATTGTTCCGCATTCACTTAGTGATAACATAGAACATCCATCATTTTCAGCAATAACATTTCCTTTGATAGTCCCATCGATATGCAATCCACCAGTAAATCGAATATCACCATGTATTTCACTGTTTTGGGCAATAAGTGTATCAATACGTGTCACTCTACGTTTTTTTCGATTACCGAACATATTTTTATTCCTCAACCTATTTTAGTAGACCATTCAAAGACTCTTATGACAGCTGATCTTTTCATGTTTTTTTGTCGCAAATCTACCACTACTCGTAGTGGTTTGAATCCCTCTGGAAGAGTTAGATTACCCTCAATCCGTTCAAAGTTCTTAAATTTTATTTCGCGAGTGTATTGATTATCTGCAGTCATCTTGTCTAATGACAGTATCTGAGGTCCAGTTTCACTCATTCCCTCTATTGTCATTGTCATAGTCACTTCGACAATTTTATCACTATTTGCGACATTCGTTAATATGAGCTTAAAATTATAAAAATTTTCTTGTCCCGTATCTACAATATGGAGTCCTTGTATATTCAGTCCCTTAGAGTCAGTTGTTGCAGTCATTATACTTTCGTAAAATTCTAACTCGCCGTTTATATGATATATCTGATCTTGAAGTGTTTTTAAATCATCTTGTAAACGGGCAGCAGCTTGAGTATCTATTTCAGTGAGTCGCTCTAGTATAATTACCTCTTCTCGCAATTGTGCATTATCTATATTAAGACGTTGATTCACATCACGAAGCAAACGATAGTCTTCTTTTTGTATTAATTGATTTCTAGTGGCCTGCCAATGATTCTCATCTAATAGTAGCCATATTACAACAGAAACCATAGCACTCAATAATCCGACCACTAATATAATTACAAACGGCTCATGCTTTTTCACAACTAGCTTAGGCATAATAAGAATTCCTAAGAAATCATTTCAGGAGTAGTCAATCCAATGCTTTCATCTAACCCCAGCATAATATTCATATTCTGAATTGCCTGCCCGGCAGCACCTTTAACTAGATTATCGATTACCGACAAGATTACTGTAGGTTGTGTTCTGTTTTTACTCGGATGTATGGCAATTCTGCACATGTTTGTTGATCTGACAGATGCAGTATCAGGATGCGAGCCTGAACGCATCACATCAACAAAATTTTCCTGTGAATAATAATCAGTATAGCACTTTTGTAATTCTTCAGTATTGATAATTGATTTTACATAGACTGTGGCAAAAATGCCTCGATGCATTGGAACCAGATGAGGGACGAAGGTCAAATCAACTTTTTGCTCTATTTGAACGCTATTTAATGACTGTATAATTTCAGGTAAATGTCTGTGACCTGACGCACTGTATGCTTTAAAAGATTCTGAAACTTCAGAAAATTGAGTTGCAAGCGCCGCTTTTCTTCCAGCACCACTCACACCAGATTTGGCATCAGCAATAATATCACTAATATTAATTAAACCCTCCTTAACTACAGGCAATAATGCAAGTGTAACCGCAGTTGCATAACAACCAGGATTAGCTATTAACCTAGCAGTCTTGATCTTGTGTCTATTTAATTCTGGTAATCCATACACTGCTTTATTTAGTAAATTCGGACACGTATGTTTAGCTTGATACCACTGTTCCCATAATGCTGCATCAAATATCCTGAAATCTGCTGAAAGATCGATAATCTTACAACCTTGTTCAAGTAAATTTGGAACATAGTGCATTGCTGTGGCATGAGGAGTTGCAAAAAAAACAAAATCACAGGACTTGAGTTGTTCGCATTCATGACTTTTAAATTCAAGATCGACATGTGCGCGTAAGTTTGGAAATACATCCTGTGCAAGCTTTCCCTTTTCGGAATTTGAAGTAATGACTGACAGCTCTACAGCTTCATGCTTTGATAGCAATCGAAGTAATTCAATCCCGGTATAGCCAGTTGCGCCTACAACACCAACATTGATCATTTCCTTACCTTAATTTAATTTAATAAAGTTTTAATTTTACAGAATATAACTTCTTGAATATCGTAGCATTACAGGCCAGGAGTAGAAAAGGGAAATTTAGTCTAAATGCATGCCACTATGGATAATTTTTTTAGCTCTTGTAACAACTAATACAACTTTTTTGGGGCTATGTGGGTTTTCAAGCACTTATATTACGCCAACATGAACAATTTAAAATTATTAAAACTACTACTAATTCACAATCTGAGGTTAATGCGAGATGAAAATACTGTCAAGTAATGAATAGTCTTTATATTATAATATTTATATTACTATCCCACTTGATATTTAATATTTTTTTGAATATGTCGATTTCATTTACAGTGTATTTGCGATCCTACAAAAAGTCGGTATGTTATCAATAACACGATTATAGAAAAGATTAATTTATGGATACTATACAATATATAGCTCTCAGTATGGGTGTCGCTTGGGCGAGTGGTATTAATCTTTACGCAGCGATTTTAACACTAGGCTACCTTGGCAGTAACGGTAATATTGATTTGCCGCCAGAAATGATAGTAGTCACCGACCCTCTGGTAATGTCTGCTGCGGGTCTTATGTATTGTATTGAGTTTTTTGCGGATAAAACTCCCGGAGTTGATACAGCCTGGGACAGCTTACACACTTTTATTCGCATTCCGCTTGGTGCTGTATTAGCAATGAGTGCCGTAGGTGAAGTGACACCAGCTCTCGAACTCGCAGCATTTCTCGTTGGAGGTGGTTTAACGGCAGCAACTCATGCGACAAAAGCAGGGAGTCGTGTCATAATTAATTCTTCGCCTGAACCAGTAAGTAATTGGTTTACCTCTCTCGGTGAAGACTTTTTAGTTATTATCGGAATGTGGACGGCACTAACACACCCATTATTTTTTATTGTTCTTTTAATTCTCTTCATCATATTAATAATATGGTTATTACCAAAGATATGGCGTGGTATTAAACGTGTTTTTTCGACGCTTAGAGACTTCATTAAAGGTAATAGAAGTATGTCGAAACTTGACTCATCTGCCGAGTGATTAATATATGAAAATAAAATTAATTCTGCCAATCGCGACCTTAATTATTTTCACAACAATTGTCTTTATTTTTTTCACCTCGTCGCAAGAACTAAATGAAGCACCTAACATAAGTTTAAGTATTATTGATGGTCGAAAGATTGAAATTAATTCTCTGAAAGGTAACCCATTATTGATTACATTTTGGTCTACAACTTGCTCAACTTGTATAAAAGAAATGCCTCATTTAGTTGAACTTTATAATCAACTCAATAAAGATGGTCTTGAAATAATTGGTATCGCAATGTTTTACGACTCACCGAATCGTGTGCTTGAACTAACAAGAAAGAGAGCGTTACCTTATCCGATTGCACTTGATATCGAAGGCTTTGCCTCGAAAGCATTTGGAAATGTCGAGGTTACACCAACAAGTTTTTTAATTGATTCTTATGGAAATATAATACAACAAAAAACTGGTGAGATGGATATTGAACAACTTCGAGTCAAGATTAAAAGATTACTCCAGACACCTCCGACAACAATTTCATAGTTAACTATGCTAATGCTCTGGTTTAAAGCCTTACATATAATATTTATGGTGACCTGGTTCGCCGGATTGTTCTATCTTCCAAGATTATTTGTTTATCATGCGATGAGTGATGACAAGATCAGTATCGATCGATTTAAAGTCATGGAACGTAAACTTTTTTACGGCATCATGACACCGGGAGCACTATTAACTATTGTTTTCGGGCTATGCACTTTATTCAGCAACGGCTTATCTGCCTATAGCGGACAACTGTGGTTACACGTTAAATACATCTTGATTCTGTTCTTAATTGGTTACCATGCTTATTGTTTTCTCTTACTACAAGATTTTAAACATAATCGAAATAAACACAGCCATATATGGTATCGCTGGTATAATGAAATTCCGGTAGTAATCATGATTGCAATTATTATTCTTGCCGTTGTTAGACCATTTTAAGTTCGACAAATATTAAACTTCAACCATCTCAAAATCTTCCTTTCTTGCACCGCAGTCAGGGCACATCCAGTTAGGAGGAACATCTTCCCACTTGGTGCCCGGAGCAATATCGTCTTCCGGCCAACCTTTTGCTTCGTCATAGACATAACCGCAAATAACACACATATATTGTTTCATTACCGCTTAACCCCTTAATTTTTATTTCTGTGACAATAATGGCCGTGTAGAATAACGATATTATGATCAATAGCAATAATCAAAAACCTGTTGTACTGGTGATAGCGGGACATGACCCCAGTGGCGGAGCCGGAATACAAGCAGACATTGAGAGCATTTCAAGTGCCGGATGTCATGCCACGACTGTTATCACATCGCTAACGACCCAAAATACAAATAAGGTTCTCGATGTCATACCACAGACACCAGAGCCATTTAGAAATCAGATTAGACTCATTTTAGAAGATATGGATATCGTTGCTTGCAAAATAGGTATGATTGGTAGTGTTGAGCTCTTGGAAGTCATCGTCGATGAACTGGCTGAGATAAATATACCAATGGTACTCGATCCGATAATGTGTTCAACAACCGGAAAGTTATTTTCGAATGATGACATTTGTAAAAAAATGCTGACTTCATTGCTGCCATTAACAACACTCATCACGCCAAATTGTGTAGAAGCGACATTGCTTACACAGAAAGAGAATTTAACTGCTGCCGCTAACACATTACTGAATCATGGCGCTGATTCAGTGTTAATAACAGGCACTCATGCTGAAACACATGAAGTCATAAATACTTTCTATACAAAACAAGACGCTCCTATCGAATATCGTTGGGAAAGATTGCCAGAGTCATTTCATGGCTCAGGTTGTACCTTATCTTCAAGGATCGCTGCACTATTAGCATTAGGTAATAATTTAAAAACAGCTGTAGAAAAAGCTCAAGAATACACTTGGTTGTCACTAAAACATGGGCTGAAACTAGGCCGTGGACAAGCGCAACCTAATCGCTTCTGTGGGTAAGCGCGTCAACCTCACAACTGACATTTGCCTATGAATATACTCAACACAAGTGGCGTCTACGCCATTACAGATTGTGAATATTTAGCACCTGACGAATTATTAAGTAAAACCGAAAGTATTCTAAGGGTGGGCATAGCACTCTTTCAATACCGCAATAAGACAGAAGATAAGAAAAATAAAAAAGAGCTTGCGAAAACGTTACAGTCTCTCTGCAAACAATATAAAACTCCGTTTATCGTTAATGATGACCTAAATCTCGCAAAAGAAATTGTTGCCGATGGTATCCACCTAGGACAACATGACACAAAGATCAGTACTGTAAGAAGAGTTCTTGGGGATAAAATTATCGGTGTTTCGTGTTATAACGATTTTAATCGTGCCATATTTGCAGAAAAATCTGGCGCCGATTACATTGCTTTTGGTTCTTTTTTTCCATCGACCACCAAACCTAACGCTGCCAAAGCAAATGTTGAACTGATTATTAAATCAAAAGAAAAATTTAACATCCCCGTAGTTGCTATAGGCGGCATAACACCGGAAAATGGAAAACAACTCATTAACGCTAAGGTTGATTATTTAGCAGTCATTAACGGAATTTATTCCACTGAAGATGCAGCCACTTCCGTATTGGCTTATAACAATTTATTTATTATATAGCAGAAAGATTATGGTTAACGAATTATTTAATACAGCAAAAAAATATATCCCAGGTGGTGTGAATTCTCCTGTACGTGCTTTTAAATCAGTATCAGGTACACCAATCTTCATTAAGCATGCCACCGGTCCTTACCTATATGACAGTGAAGATAAACGATATATCGATTACGTTGGCTCATGGGGACCAATGATACTGGGACATGCCTATCCTGATGTTATTCAAGCCGTTCAAAATGCTGCAGCAAGAGGACTCAGTTTCGGTGCCCCAACAGAAGTTGAAACTCATATGGCAGAAAAAGTATGCGAACTAATGCCCTCAATTGAAAAAGTGCGCATGGTTAGTTCAGGCACGGAAGCAGCGATGAGCGCAATCAGATTAGCACGCGGTTACACAAGCAGGGATAAAATCATTAAGTTTGAGGGATGTTACCACGGTCATGCCGACTCATTATTAGTTAAAGCAGGTTCTGGAGCCTTGACCCTTGGAGTGCCTACTTCTCCTGGTGTTCCAGCATCTCTGGCTCAGCATACGATTACGCTCGCTTATAATAATGCTGAACAAGTAAAAACAGTTTTTTCAGAAATTGGCGATCAAATAGCCGCCATCATTGTCGAACCAATAGCAGGTAATATGAATTGTATACCTGGTTCATCCGTTTTTCTAAACACCCTTAGAAAGGTTTGCACTGAACATAAATCTGTTTTGATCTTTGATGAAGTAATGACAGGTTTTCGCGTCGCCCTTGGTGGTGCGCAATCAATCTATAAGATTGCTCCTGATTTAACAGTGCTCGGCAAAGTGATTGGTGGCGGCATGCCAGTCGGTGCATTTGGTGGTAAAAAAGAAATAATGGACTACATAGCTCCAGATGGTCCTGTCTACCAAGCAGGTACATTATCAGGAAATCCTGTAGCAATGGCTGCTGGTTTGACTACGCTTAACCTCATATGTGATGGTTCTTTCTTTGAACTATTAACCAAAAAGACAGAAAGACTCTTAAACGGCTTACAAGAACAAGCTAACGCACATAACATTCCACTGAGCACAAATCATGTAGGCGGTATGTTTGGATTATTTTTTACAGAAGAAGACTCTGTCACGTCGTTTAAACAAGTCATGAATTGTAACACTCAAAGATTTAATCAATTTTTTCATGACATGCTCAAAGCAAATATTTATTTCGCACCCTCATCATATGAAGCGGGATTTATCTCTATTATGCATACAAACGATGTTATAGCTGAAACTATAGAAGCTGCGAAAAAAGTATTTTCTACATTAGATTGATAGAAAAAGAGCATTAATATTTCCATTTAAATTACGGATGATTCAGATAGTTATGCATGTAAAGCTATAACCAATATTTAAAATCCAATAGGGTAGGATGAATGTATTAGACAAGTTGAACTCCAAAAACTCTCGATTAACTGTGCGCAATGATGCAATTTCTTGGGTAAATGAATTTGATACAAGATCCCACAAAACACTAAGATAGTTCATGCTATATGAAACAATATTCCATGGTGAAATATTAGCAACATCCAAAGCAATCTTGCCGTAATAACAAGTCTGACTCAACGTTGCACTAATTGAATCAATGATAGCAACAACAACCCCACTGGCCAAAAGTAGCGGGAAATAGACAACGCTTAATAACAATCCTAATAGATCCCCTAGAGGCACCCACCCAATCGGAGAAACAATATCTGTCGTCCAATCAAAAAAAACATTTAGCGCAACAAGGCTATTATTGAAAAGCCAGATGACAGGCATAAGCCAAAGCACAAAATATTTGATAACACTATATCGTAGCAATGTAAGAAAAAAGTATTGGAGAACTAAACCAACACTTAGAATAGAACTAATCGAAATCCAGCTAATAGTGGAAACTTCTGCCCAGCGAATAGAAGAAAACCAAGTAAGCCAACCGTGATTAATCATTAGCGAACTAAGAACTATAACAATACCCGCAAATATAATAATTATGTTTATTTGCTTTTTACAATGTCCTATTTTATTCATTTAGATATCAGTCGAATTCAAACTCATTATTTTTTAGAAAATAATCATACTGAATCTGAAATAGTCATCTCGCGTTCAGCCTGAGCTTGAAAAACTAAATGCAGATAACAACCTTGTTATAACGATCTTGAGATTTCTCATTTAACAACCCTCTATATAGAATCTCTACTTCAGTTTGCATTTTGCGACTACAAACCCATCTTCATCGGCATATATAAAATCCCCGGGATTAATTGTCACGTCAGCAAAAGTTATAGCAATGTCACGAACACCGACACCTTTCTTTACACTCTTGCGTGGAGTAGTATTTAGCGCTTTTACACCAATATTCATCTTACCAATCATCACTGAATCACGGATACAACCATGGACAATAATACCAACCCAGCCATTTTTGACGCCTAATTCTGCCAACATATCTCCTAGCAACGCACAACGTAAAGAAGCACCGCCTTCGACAATCAACACTTTACCTAGCCCTGGTTCTTCTAATGCAGCCCTGACTAATGAATTATCTTCAAATACTTTCAGCGTCAGCGCTGGTCCAGAAAATTGCTTAATACCACCATAATCATTAAACATTGGCTTAGCGATTTGCAACTCTTCTTCATATTCATCATAGAGGTCAGCTGTAGCAAAGCTCATAATTGTTTCCTGTTATTTATTGTTAAGTGAAGTATAAAATTCTGGCCGTCGATCCATCAACACATTATTATGCTGAGTGATCATTTTATTATTTGCCTCTTCAGGATTTATCTCTGTGATAAACAAAGCATCACGTTGTGAGAAGGCACGATGTAATAATACACCACCCGGAGTAACGACTTGGCTCTTTCCAGTAAATCTCAAACTTCCTTGAGGCCTCTTATCAACACCGTAGCGATTAGCAGTAATAGCGAACACCTTATTTTCAAGGCACCGTGCAAGCATTGTTTGTTGGCAAAAAGTTAACACTAAATTTGATGGTTGACAGATGATTTGTGCCCCCTGTAATGCTAATACTCGCGCAACCTCAGGAAACACCCAATCAAAACAAATCATCATGCCAATTTTCACACCATTTAAATCATTGACGATGAAAGGTGTATCACCTGGGTCAAAACAAAACTTCTCTTCATTAAAAAGATGCACTTTTCGATAAATATGCTGGACACCACTTGGACCGATCAAGGCAGCACTATTAAAACATTGCTCCCCACACTTTTCAGCAAAACCAATAATCAAATGCATATTGCACTCATTTGCGAGATTGATTAATGAATCAATCCGCTCGCTATTATCAGGATCTTCAGCATATTTTATTGATTCTGCTTTATTCTTAAAGTAGTAGCCTGTTAACGCTAATTCCGGCAACACTAATAAATCAGCATCAACATCTTTTAATGCAGCAATTATCTTTTTGCAATTCTGAATAGGGTTACCAAATAATGGTCGAAATTGATAAAAACCGACTTTCATAATTCTGTATTAATTTTTACTGGGTCTCTTCCATTTTGGAATCGATTTTTGTTCCGAACGACTAATCGCTAATTCATTCTCTGCGACATCTTTTGTTACTGTCGTACCGGCAGCAATGGTCGCGCCATCATGTACCTTAACAGGTGCGATTAACTGAACATCTGAACCAACAAAAACCTTATCTCCAATTATCGTTTGATGCTTATTAGCACCATCATAATTACAGGAAATTGTCCCTGCACCAATATTAGTTTCAACACCAATGTGAGTATCGCCTAGATAGCTCAAATGATTAACTTTACTACCCTTGCCAATATCTGTTTTTTTGAGTTCAACAAAATTACCAATATGAACATCTTCATCCAATGACGTATTAGGACGAACTCGAGCAAATGGTCCAATATTGCAACCATTACCAATGACTGCACTATCAATCATCGTGTTAGGAAGAATATTAACGTCGTTAGCTATAATTGTATCTTTAATATAACAGTTAGCACCTATAGTAACGTTTTTGCCAAGCTTGACCTTACCTTCAATAACGACATTGATATCAATTTGATTATCACGTCCAATTTCAAGTTCACCACGCAAATCAAAGCGCGCAGGATCACACAAGCCTACACCTCTATGCATGAGATGGTGGGCTTGTACTAGTTGAAAATAACGCTCTGCTTCTGCAAGCTGAGATCGGTTATTAATACCTTTTACTTCTATATTTGACTCAGCTAACACAGCGGTAATAGTGACATCATCTGCTACTGCCTTAGAAACAATATCTGTTAAATAATATTCATTCTGTTTATTATCATTACCGAGCGCGTTTACCCAGAGCTTTAATAGTTCGGACTTAACAACTATGAACCCTGTGTTAATTTCGAAAATTCTTTTTTGCTCTTCTGTCGCATCTTTCTCTTCAACGATAGCAACGATTTTGCTATCTACATCTCGGATGATGCGACCATAGCCATGAGGGTCTTCAATATGAGTGGTTAGTAGGGAAAAACCAGTATTAGATGCAGCATCAATTAGCGTCTTAAGACTTTCTTCCGTAATTAGGGGTACATCACCATAGAGAATTAAAACATTATCAACATCCGGAATATAAGGTAAGACTTGCTGCACAGCATGACCTGTGCCTAATCGTTCTTTTTGCTCAACCCAATTTACTTGAAAATCTTGCAAAGCATTAGGCACCTGTTCACCACCATGACCATAAACAACATAGATATCTCGATGAGATAAACCCATAGCTGTTTCACATACATGTTCAAGCAATGATTTGCCAGCAAGCGTATGCAAGACCTTAGGTTTATCGGAATACATCCGAGTACCCTGGCCAGCAGCTAAAATTACGATACAAAGACTCATGTGCCGTTTTTCCCTCAGTACAAATAGATAAATTTGATTCTTATTAGATTATATCCGTGCTGACGCTTAGGATATAGGGTTGATTTAGCGCGGTGAAGTATGACCACGCTATATTCGATAGGATTAACGGCCAGAGCGTTTGCGCAAACGCTGAATTGTTTGTAATTGAGCTGCTGTTTCAGCTAACGAAGCTCTTGCCTTGGCATAATCAATCTCGTTACTTTTATCATGAAATGCATTTTCAGCTTCTTCTTTCGCCTTTAGAATAGCAGCTTCATCCAGATCTTCTGCACGTTGCGCAGCATCAGATAGAACCGTAACAACTTGAGGTTGCACTTCCAACATGCCACCAGAAACATAAAATGCAGATTCATTACCGTTAGTATCTTTCACCCGAACTTCGCCCGGTCCCATTTTAGTAACAAATGGTGTATGTCCCGGTGAGATTCCAACCTCACCTAATTCTGCAGGCGCAAATACCATTTCTGCCTGACCAGAAAAAACTTGGTGCTCAGCACTAACAATATCAACTTGAATTGTATCCGCCATAAATATAGTACCTATTATAGAGTTTTAGCTTTTTCAATAGCTTCATCGATTGTACCAACATTATAAAATGCCTGTTCTGGAAGTTCATCATATTCACCGTCGATAATACCTTTAAAGCCTCGTAAGGTTTCTTTTAAAGGAACATAAACACCATCTTGGCCAGTGAAGACTTTTGCAACAAAATAAGGCTGGGTTAGAAAACGTTGAATCTTGCGAGCACGAGCAACAGCAAGTTTATCTTCTTCGGACAATTCATCCATACCTAGAATCGCGATAATATCACGCAACTCTTTATAACGTTGCAATGTGTTTTGAACTCCGCGGGCAACATCATAATGTTCCTGACCAACAACTAATGGGTCTAGTTGACGACTGGTCGAATCTAATGGGTCAATAGCAGGATACAAGCCAAGCTCCGCAATCTGTCGTGACAATACAACAGTTGAATCTAAATGTGCGAAGGTAGTAGCTGGAGATGGATCTGTTAAATCATCTGCCGGAACATATACAGCTTGAATTGAAGTAATAGAACCCTTTTTAGTTGAAGTAATTCGTTCTTGTAGTTTCCCCATTTCCTCAGCTAGCGTAGGTTGATAACCTACCGCAGAAGGCATACGGCCTAATAACGCTGAACATTCCACCCCCGCTAAAGTAAAACGATAAATGTTATCAATAAATAACAATACATCACGACCTTCTTCACGGAATTTCTCCGCAAGGGTCAAACCTGTCAATGCTACACGGAGACGGTTACCCGGTGGTTCGTTCATTTGGCCATAAACCATTGATACTTTTGACTCTTCAAAGTTCTCAACGTTTACAACACCAGACTCCTGCATTTCATAATAGAAGTCATTACCTTCACGAGTACGTTCACCCACACCTGCAAATACAGACAGACCTGAGTGCTTAGTCGCAATGTTGTTAATCAATTCCATCATATTTACGGTCTTGCCAACACCCGCACCACCAAACAAGCCAACTTTACCACCCTTAGCAAACGGGATAATTAAATCAATGACTTTAACACCAGTTTCAAGTAGTTCTGTAGATGGACTTAATTCTGTAAATTTTGGAGCATCACGGTGAATAACCATACGCTCTTCGGTGTCAATAGGGCCGACTTCGTCAATTGGCTCACCTAATACATTCATGATACGACCGAGGGTTTTGGTTCCAACAGGGATAGAAATTGCTTCACCTGTATTATTAACCGTTAAGCCGCGCTTTAAGCCGTCAGTCGAACCCAGAGCAATAGTCCTTACGATTCCATCACCTAATTGTTGTTGAACTTCAAGAGTGGTATTGATACCTTCTCCTTCAACTTTCAAAGCGTCATAGACTTTTGGTATCGCATCGCTTGCAAACTCGACATCCAATACAGCACCAATGATTTGTACGATCTTTCCAGAACTCATCGTTTTCGTTCCTCGTATATTTTTCTATAATCTCGATTAAAAATCTTTGTTTGACTATACCGCAGCTGCGCCAGCAACAATTTCAGAAAGCTCCTGAGTAATCGCAGCTTGTCGTGCCTTATTATAAATCAATTCTAATTCATCAATAAGCTCACCAGCATTATCCGATGCGCTCTTCATTGCCACCATACGAGCTGACATTTCACAGGCAATATTTTCAACTACGCCTGTATAGACTTGAGACTCAATGTAACGAGTCAAGAGTTGTTCCAGAACCTCTTCTGCATCAGGCTCATATAGATAATCCCAATGGTGACCGAAGCCTTCATCTTCCATTGGTTTCCCCGGTATCAGTTGTTCCAGATGTGGCTGCTGTATGATGGAATTTACAAACTTGTTTGAAACAAGATGTAACTCATCGATGTTACCTTCTTTAAAATTATTCAACATAATCATGACTCCGCCAAGCAATTCTTCAAGACTAGGCTCATCACCAATATGGGTCACTTGACCAGTGATATTGGCACCTATTGAACCAAAGAATCCAGCCGCCTTACTGCCAACAATACATAATTCAATTTCCTTACCTTCAGCGTCCCATACCTTGAACTGTTTCAATAGCATACGAAACATATTTGCATTCAGCCCACCACATAAACCGCGGTCGGTGGAGACAACAATCACTCCAACACGTTTAACTTCATCGCGGGCAACTAGATAAGGGTGTTTGTATTCAGGATTAGCATTAGCCAGATGCGAAATAACATTACGAATTTTTTCAGCATAAGGGCGTGCCGCTTTCATGCGGTTCTGTGCTTTTCGCATTTTACTCGCAGCGACCATTTCCATAGCTTTAGTAATCTTTTGAGTGTTTTTTACACTCGCGATCTTAGTCCGTATTTCTTTTCCGCCAGCCATTTACCAAGTTCCGTTTTCTTTAAATTTCGTAATGGCAGCCTTCAAACCACTCTCGATATCATCGTTATAATTACCTTCAGCACCAATCTTATCCATTAAAGCAGACTGTTCACTCTTCATATAATCATGTAGTGATTCTTCGAAAACACCGATTTTTTCTAGGGGAACATCATCCATAAAATCATTTTCAACAGCGAACAGACTCACGCCCATTTCAGCAACATTGAGGGGAGAATATTGTTTTTGCTTCATCAATTCCATCACGCGTGTACCACGCTCAAGCTGCTTACGAGTGGCCGCATCAAGATCCGATGCAAATTGTGCGAATGCCGCCAACTCACGATATTGCGCTAATGCCAAACGAATACCACCACCGAGTTTTTTAATGAGCTTAGTTTGTGCAGCACCACCGACCCGAGATACTGACAGGCCCGCATTAATAGCTGGTCGGAAACCAGAGTTAAATAAATCAGATTCCAAAAAGATTTGACCATCAGTAATAGAAATAACATTAGTTGGTACGAATGCTGATACGTCACCAGCTTGTGTCTCGATAATCGGTAAAGCTGTCAAAGAACCAGTTTTACCTTTCACTTTTCCGTTTGTCAGCTTTTCAACATAATCCTCATTAATACGTGAAGCACGTTCTAATAGACGAGAATGCAAATAGAAAACATCACCTGGGTAAGCTTCACGACCTGGTGGACGTTTTAATAACAAGGACATCTGACGATATGCCCAAGCTTGCTTAGTTAAATCATCATAAATAATCAGCGCATCTTCACCTTTGTCACGAAAGTATTCGCCCATCGAACAACCTGAGTAAGGTGCAGCATACTGCATTGCTGCAGATTCAGAAGCGGTAGCGGCAACAACAATGGTATGTTCCATTGCGCCATGTTCTTCAAGCTTACGTATAACAACGTTGATTGAAGATGCTTTTTGTCCGATGGCAACATAGATACATTTTACACCAGTACCTTTCTGATTAATGATGGCGTCGATAGCTACAGCAGTTTTACCCGTTTGACGGTCACCAATGATTAACTCACGTTGGCCACGCCCAACCGGCACCATCGCATCGATAGATTTTAAACCTGTTTGCACAGGCTCATCAACAGACTTCCTAGCAATTACACCTGGAGCGATCTTTTCAATTGGTGCATTTTCTGTTGTATTAATATCACCTTTACCGTCAATCGGATTACCTAATGCGTCGACAACGCGACCCAATAAGGCTTCGCCAACCGGGACTTCAAGGATCCGTTTGGTACATTTAACAACATCACCTTCAGAGATGTTTTCGTAACTACCTAGGATTACGGCACCTACAGAATCTCGCTCCAGATTAAGTGCTAAACCATATGTGTTACCCGGGAATTCAATCATCTCCCCCTGCATCACATCACTTAAACCATGAATTCTGGCAACACCATCAGCAAGACTAACCACCGTACCTTCAGTACGTGCGTCGGTATCTAGATCCATTGACTTGATTTTATTTTTAATCAGATCACTAATTTCAGTTGCACTGATAGACATATATCTTTCCTCTATTTAATAACTATTGCGCAAATACACTATTTAATTCTTCTAAACGACCGCGAAGAGACGCATCAATTACAGAATCGCCCGCTCGAATAATCACACCACCAATCAAGTCGTTGTCTACTTTTGTATTGATATCGATTCTCTTGCCGAGCTTTTTCGAAATTGATTCAGAAATTGCACTTATTTGAGCATCATTTAACGCATAAGCCGAAATCAAGTCAACCTCACCAATGTCTTCTGCAGCGGCACGTTTCTGTTCAAAAAGAATAAATATTTCAGCGGCCAGTCCAATACGTTCAGCATCAATTAAAACCTTGGTAAAGTTATTACCTTTTTTACTAAGCTTGTCACCACAGATTTCAGCGATGAACTGATGAAGCTGTCCACTGCTCAATTTTGGATTATTGATAACGCCGCGCATATTCTTATCAGAAACAATCACACTCAACAGACTTAGCATGCTTGACCATTCATTAAGTTTGCCTTCTTCAATCGCTTCATCGAAGGCTGCACTCGCATAAGGTCGGGCAATTGTTGCTTTTTCTAACATCTATTTATTCCTGTCGCTTATAACTGCTGACTGATCTTCGCTAGCACTTCATTGTGTGCCGATTGATCAACTTCTTTCATCAGGATTTGCTCTGCACCAGCAATGGCCAAGGCGGCAACCTGATTTCTAAGTTCCTGCCTAGCTTTTTCTTTTTCTTGCTCGATCTCGCCCAGTGCATTTTCCTTGATACGGTTTGATTCAGCTCTCGCGTCTTCTTTCGCTTCTTCAACTATTTCATCGTGGCGCTTTTGCCCCTGCGCGATAATAGTTGCTGCCTGCTCTTTACCTTTGTTTATCTCTGCAGATGATTTCTCTTGCGCTTCAGCAAAGTCTTTTTGACCTTGTTCTGCAGCAGCAAGACCATCTGCAATACGTGTTTCACGTTCTTCCATCTGTTTAAGCAGCATGGGCCAAACAAACTTCATTGTGAACCAAACGAAGATAGCAAAAGTCACAAGCTGACCTATTAAGGTTGCATTAAAATTCACTTAAATCACCTATATGTCGAATGACTATTAAAGCCGTTATATTATTTATTAACCAGCTTGGAGTGTGGCAATAAAAGGACTTGCCAGAGTAAACCACATACCAATACCGATTCCGATCATGGTTACTGCGTCGACAAGGCCAGCAACCAAGAACATTTTGCCTTGAAGCATTGGAGCCAGTTCAGGTTGGCGTGCTGCGCCTTCCAGAAACTTACCACCCAATAAACCAAAGCCGATTGCTGTACCAAATGCGCCCATACCCAGAACGATTAAGACACCCAATGATGTAAATGCCAAAATAGTTTCCATTATTACTCCTCCAAAGGATTTTACTTATCAAAATTAAAATTAGTGATGTTCATGTGCCATTGCTAAATACACAATGGTTAACATCATAAAAACAAACGCTTGTAACAAAACTATCAATATATGAAATACTGCCCAAACAAATTGCAATCCGCCACCAAAAATCGTACCTATAAAAAATGGCAACGCAGAACCTATCAAAGTAGCAATCAATAAGAAAATAAGTTCGCCAGCATAGAGGTTACCAAATAATCGTAAGGCTAATGAAACAGGCTTAGCTAATAATCCGATACCTTCTAAAATCAAATTAAAGGGAATCATGTACTTTCCAAAAGGTTGAAAAGCAAGCTCACCAATAAAACCACCCACACCTTTCATCTTAATGCTGTAATAAATTATTAGAATGAATACACCTAGCGATAAGCCAAAAGTAATATTCGGATCTGTGGTAGGGACCACTTTGAAATATAAATGCGGGTCACCAGTAATGTATTGCGCAATCAATGGTAAAAGATCAACAGGAATAATATCCATGGTATTCATCAGAGTAATCCAAATAAATATTGTCAATGCTAATGGTCCAACCAGTGGATTCTTGACTGTCATAATGTCATTAACGTTTTTGTTAACGAATTCGACAGTCATTTCAACAAGATTTGCAAAACCGGAAGGCGCACCACTTTCGATTTTTTTAGCAACTCGGTAAAATAAAAAACAGAAGACCGTGCCTAAGAATACGGACCATCCCATGGTGTCCACGTTCAGTGACCAAAAGCCCATATCTAGGGCCTCTTGTGGAGTACGAGCTAAAGTCCAACTAGAATGATCTACAATATGGCCATCCGCTCTCTCATAACCTTCAGGCAATTTTCCTAAGACTAGGTTTTGCAGATGGTGCTGAAGATATGAATTCGACGTGAGTTCTGTTCCGCTTGCCATTAAATCATTCTCAAAAAATTATTTATTTGTTAACACCATCAAGCCCGTCAGATTCATCAACAACACAAATCCGTAACTAAGAAACATGATACCTATATATAAAGCTTCGACTGACATTATTGTAATTGCAAATATCGCTATTGTTGTAACAATTTTTACTGCCTCACCAACAAGAAAAAAAGCCAGTGTTTTACGACTTGAGCCCGCCCCCGTTGCTCCTAAAGAAAACATCACGAAGATGACATTAGGCACAATGAAAGCCAAACCACCCAGAATAACTGAGTAAGCATATTCAAGACTGGCAAACACAAGAAATAAAAGCCCACACAGAATAACTGTCGCGGCCTCTATATTCAGCATTTTATTTGCGACGGAGCGAGTTTTTATTATCTCTTCTGTTTCTACCAATCGCCCAACTCCAGAAAATCGCGATATATTCTATCGCCTAAAAATTATAGCGCCAGTTAAATATCAATATTTTTCTCTTCTACTTACTTCTTGGGACGGGGAAGTATAGAGACCTGATGAAAAATGATCAATCGTTGCAGTGCAACAACACTTAAAATAACAGCTTTAATTTCTATTTCACCATTATATTCTTTATTAGAATGTTACAAATTCTTGAAAACAATTAAAACTGGGCAGTAGTCATTAATCTGATTTTTACTTAATACGCTTTAAAATGCCATCCAGTTCGTCTAAAGAATGGTAATTTATTTGTAAGACTCCTTTTCTTTTGTCATATTGTTTGATTGTTACTGTTGCACCTATCTTTTCAGATAAGTCATTTTCGAGGCTTTGTATGTTTGGATCTTTAGATACTTGTTTTGCCTTTTCATGTTGACTGTCACCCAACACTTTCTTAACCAATTTTTCTGTTGCCCGCACAGAGAGACCTTGTTTTATTATTATTTCAGCAACAGCTACTTGTTCGTTTAATTCCAATGCTAACAATGCACGAGCATGGCCCATGTCAATTTTTCGTGCTTCAACAAATTTTTTAACTTTAATATTCAATTCTAACAATCGCAATAAATTTGTTACTGCTGAACGTGACCGACCTACTGCCTCGGCAATTGTCTCATGTGTCATATCGAATTCTTCAATCAATCGTACCAAAGCCTCTGCTTCTTCTAATGGGTTCAGGTCTTCGCGCTGGATGTTTTCTATCAAGGCAATACACATTACCGTTTTATCCGGCACATCCATAATCACGACAGGAACATCTTTTAATCCAGCTAATTGCGCTGCGCGCCAACGTCGTTCACCAGCAATGATTTCGAATTTTTCCGAGCGTGGTAAGCCACGCACAACTATTGGTTGAATAATACCTTGAGCAGTTATTGAGTCTGCAAGTTCTTTTAATGATGCTTTATTAAAATCTCTTCGTGGTTGATATTGGCCTCGCTGTAACAGATCAACCGCTATTTCCTTTAGAGAGTCACTATTATTATTTGCTAAAACTCTTTCAGCAGGATTACCGAGTAATGCATCCAATCCTTTACCCAAACCGCGTTTTTTTACCAATTTATTAATTCCTTAATTCTTTAAAATACGTAGCGATATTTTTATGCTGCCAAACCTTCACGTCTTAATATTTCACCCGCCAACGCTAAATAGGCAACAGCACCACTAGATGACTTATCATAAGCAAGCGCTGCTAAACCATGACTAGGGGCTTCTGCCAATCTAACATTACGGGGAATAATAGTTCGATAAACTTGTTCACCAAAATGTTCGAGTAATTGGGCGGATACTTGTGTCGCCAGATTGTTACGTGGATCGAACATAGTCCGTAACAAGCCTTCAATTTTTAGTTTAGAATTTAAGTGTTTCTTAATTTTATCGATAGTCTCGAGTAAGGCCGTTAATCCTTCCAACGCATAATATTCACATTGCATTGGAATCATAACTGAGTTTGCTGCAACTAATGCGTTAACTGTCAGCATATTTAAAGATGGTGGACAATCTATAAAAATAAAATCGTAATCTTCCTGAATTGGCTCTAGTGCATTGCGTAACCTAATTTCTCTTGCCATCTCGTCCAACAATGCTATCTCAGCACCTGTCAAATCAGAATTCGTTGGAATTAAGTCATACTGTCCTTCAGGCGATTTGACTATAACTTCTTCTGCCGTCTTATCATTCATCAACAAGTCGTAACTAGACATCATTAGTTCTTGCTCATCTATACCACTGCCCATAGTGGCATTGCCTTGTGGGTCCAGATCAACTAATAATACTTTACGCTTGGCAGCAGCCAATGATGCAGCAAGATTCACACCTGTGGTGGTTTTACCAACTCCGCCTTTTTGATTCGCGATTGCAATGATTCTGGACATTAATTTTGTATTCTACCGTGATATGTAATGATTATTGATGCATATACTTTAGCACACTGAATCCCTGCCGCGATACGCTAAAAAGATTATGCTGCTCGCTTTATTTGCACCAGTTTTGTCGAAGTTTCATTACTCGATAGTGCTAAGTCACTAAGCTTAATCAAGAATTCATGCTTTCCTAATTCGTCGATTTCAGTTTCTACTTGCTTTCCTTTCATAGCCAATAACTGATTCTCCTCTGTCAATAAGTGTTTTGTCTGCTCTAACATGCGTGCAAGCGGTGCAAAAGCACGACATATCATAGTATCGAACTCTTTCTCAGGTTTAAAAATTTCGATACGTGCATGAACTAATTCAACATTTTTAATATTAAGATCAGCAGTAATATGTCTGAGAAAACGAATTTTTTTCTGATTACTGTCTAATAACGTCCACTGCTTTTCTGGTTGTGCCAGTACCAACATCATTCCTGGCAAGCCCGCGCCAGTGCCAATATCTAGACAGTGCCCGCCTTCAATAAAGGAATGTACCGATAAAGAATCCAGAATATGACGTTCTAATATTGCCTTTGTACCTTTTACAGCGGTTAGGTTATATGTAACGTTCCATTTTGCGAGTAATTCAATATACCTCAAATAAGCTACACAGAGTGCTTGCTCAGCCTTGATATCCAGCCTTTCAAGGCCTGCTTGTAATGCTTTCAGCATTTACAATATCCAAAGGCTCAGGCACTTTTTTGAAATGACAAGGTTTGTTTCTTCAAATGAATACGTAATAAAGATATAGCCGCAGGTGTTACGCCTTGTATACGAGAAGCCTGCCCTAAGTTGATTGGTCTATGCTTTGACAACTTTTCAATCACTTCGGACGATAGACCTCTCACCTGCTGATAATCAATTTCATTCGGTAATTCAGCGTCCTCATGACGTCTATTACGAGCAATTTCTTCTTCTTGTCGTTGAATATATCCAGAATATTTGACTTGTACCTCTACTTGCTCTGTAACCTTAGGGTCAATCCCATCGACAGCTATATTCGGTAATTTGGCAATTTCTGCGTAGGTAATTTCTGGTCTTTTTAATAACTGCAACAAATTGATATCTCTACGAATCGATTGCCCAAGGATACTTTTCGTTATTTCGACAGAGAGTTTAGGAGAACCGACCCGTATTTTTTTCAAGCGTTCAACCTCTTGTGTGACCGCATCATGCTTTTCGCTGAACAATCGCCAACGATTATCGTCAATGAGTCCTAGACTATATGCTTTTTCTGTTAAACGTAGATCGGCATTATCTTCACGTAACATTAAACGATATTCAGCACGGCTAGTAAACATTCTATAAGGCTCGGTGGTTCCCATAGTGCTCAAGTCATCCACTAACACACCTAGATAAGCCTCATCACGGCGAGGGAACCAGAGCTCTTTACTTTGTGTTTGAAGCGCTGCATTTAATCCGGCTAATAGACCTTGTGCTGCCGCCTCCTCATATCCAGTCGTGCCATTAATTTGTCCAGCAAAAAACAAACCCTTAATAAATCGTGTTTCTAACCAAGGAGACAGCTCCCGTGGGTCAAAGAAATCATATTCAATCGCATAACCGGGACGGGTAATATGCGCATTTTCAAGACCTTTTATCGATCGTACCAGACCAATCTGCGCATCATAAGGCAATGACGTCGAGATACCATTGGGATAAACCTCGTTACTAGTCAAACCTTCTGGTTCAATAAAAATTTGGTGTGCTTCTTTATCAGCGAAGCGCATAACCTTGTCTTCCACCGAGGGACAATAACGTGGTCCTGTACCTTCAATTCTTCCATTGTACATTGGCGAACGATCCAAAGCGCCACGAATTATATCGTGGGTTTGTTCGTTAGTATAAGTTATGTGGCAAGATATCTGTTGTGGATGTTGATTCGCATTACCTATGTAAGAAAACACGGGGACTGGATCATCACCCGGTTGTACTTGTAGCTGACTATAATCGATCGTTTTACCATCAATACGCGGTGGAGTACCTGTCTTCAACCGTCCAACATTAAAAGGCAATTCACGTAAACGTTCCGCTAACGCGATAGATGGTGGATCACCTGCTCTACCACCAGCATGATTGCTATCACCAATATGAATTTTGCCGCCAAGAAACGTCCCCACGGTCAAGACTACAGTCGGGGCCATGAATTTTAACCCAGCCTGAGTAACAACTCCGCGGACCTCTTCACCTTTAACAATAAGGTCGTGTACTGCTTGTTGAAATATAAATAGGTTTTTCTGATTCTCAAGTGCCGGTCGAACAACTTGTCTGTATAAAGAACGATCTATTTGGGCGCGTGTAGCACGTACAGCCGGTCCCTTGCGAGAATTCAAAATGCGGAACTGTATACCACTTTGATCTGCTGCTGCTGCCATGAGACCCCCCATAGCATCGATTTCTTTGACTAGATGACCCTTACCTATTCCACCAATAGCCGGATTACAGGACATTTGTCCAAGTGTATCCAGACTATGAGTCAGCAATAAAGTACGCACACCCATTCTAGCTGCTGCCATAGCAGCTTCAGTCCCAGCATGACCACCACCAACAATAATGACGTCGAAAGATTCAGAGTATGTAGACATATAAGTCTTTATTGTATCGATTACCTACAATATTGTAAGTGTAGCTGAGGAAATAAATACGTTTAAAAGGCATCCTGCATAAATTGAGGCATAGCTGAACAAGCTTTATGAATATCCGCATTGTAATACCTTGTATGAAACGGCTTATGTCTCGCCATCTGCTCACGGAAATCACCGAATTTTTGTCCTTTTCGTGCCATAGTTGCAGTCCACCAACCTGATGGGTAGGTTGCGGCAGGAAAATGAATGGTCTGTATTTCTTTGTAGTCTGCTTTACGCATTTCAGCACTTAGATCTTTTAATGCCACCATAGTCATTAATGGCGACCCGCTTTGCGAAATAATCATTCCACCTTCACGTAGAGCATTTAAACAATCTCGATAAAAGGGTTCCCGAAATAAGTATTTCGCCTGTCCTAATGGTTCGGTTATGTCAAGAATAATCACATCTAGCGATTCGGATTCCACTTTTCGCATATGTTCACTAGCGTCTACAAATAAAAAGGTCGCTCGAGAATCATTATTCTTTTCACATAATTCAGGAAAATATTTTTCCGAGACGCGAGTGACTCGTTCGTCTGATTCGATCTGCACTACTTGCTTTACCGTATAGTGTTTCAATACTTCTTTTAAAGTACCGCAATTACCGCCGCCTATGATTGCAATATCTTTTGGATTAGGGTGGTTAAATAATATCGGATGAGCCATCATCTCATTATAGATGAAGCTGTGGTGTGACGTCAGCACAGGTTCACCATCCAGTGTCATTAAACGACCAAATATTTCTGTCTCATAGACAGTTATATTTTGGTGAGGTGTTTTCTCTTCGTGCAGCTTGTGACTTACCTCCAGGTATAGCTTCATTACGCTAGCATTTTCTGAAAATTTTTCTTCACCCAGTGACATCAATATTTTTACTCCAGCATATTAATAAAAATCGCCGCATGATAACGAATTTTTGAATTAGATACGATACAAGAAATATACAAACTAAGCTTTTATAAAGCATTGTTACCCGTTGATTAGAAGAATAAAACAGTGTCGTTTATTGTCAGCCTAATTAATTACAAATGCTTTAGATATTTGCAGTTCTTTTTTTTCTTTTACTCTTCCAGATAGCGCTCTTTTTTAACTTTTTCAAATGACCTATTTCTTCCATTTACAATCAAAAAATAGGCTCTCTTACTTTTCGAGACTGCTGGTTAACAACTACTATAACTATCTTTTAGAACTGAATAATGCTTAGCGGAATAACCTAGGAATGCACGTTCTTTATCCGTCAACTCACGAATACGCTTAACCGGACTACCGACATACAAACAACCTGATTCAAGTTGTTTGCCGGGAGGCACCAGACTACCCGCACCAATGATCACATAATCATCCAAAATCGCACCATCCATAACCGTAGCTGACATACCTATTAAGCACATATTACTAATACTACAAGCATGGAGTATTGCTTTATGACCGACCGTCACATCATCCCCAACCACAAGAGGAAACCCAGATGAAAATTCACTTTCATGTGATTCATGCAAAATTGAACCGTCTTGTATATTGGTACGCGCACCAATGGTAATTGTATTAACATCACCACGAATTACACACATAGGCCAGACTGAACTGTCTTTCCCTATAGTCACGTCACCTATTACTACAGCAGTTTCATCAACGTATGCAGTTTTGTGAATTTTCGGCGTGATACCTCTATGTCTTCTTATAGTCATTATAATAGCGCATTGTAAAAGGTTGAAGTACCACTGTCGTAATCAATCTTGTGGTAGAAGCACTTGAGCCAAAATAGATTACCCATGTGGTTTTAACCTCAGCATTATTAGAATAATAATGACCACATATCCAATACCATAACCCTTCTATCAGAATAGTCCGGAGTATTATGAGCTGAGAAGACCTTAACTCTCTTTATAGCCTGTACTGACCAAAATGTGGATAAATATGCTCATAGCACATTAAACTCACTATGTAGTGGCGGAGTGCTATTAAAATAAAACATCAACAAATGAAATTTCAAATTCTTTCACAAGAAGACTCAATTCAAATTTCTTTCGCTTAGTTATAAGGCCAATTTGCGTATATTTCATCTTGATAAGTAACACCGTCAACTTTTTCAATATTTAATGATGAAAAAATATCATCTACACTGTCTACCGGCGTAGTGACGGAATCATTGGGCGCTGCGGCAGTAACATTTGTAGATGATGCAGCTTTATCATCACCACAAGCAATTAATCCTAGACCCACTATAATCCCCAAACTTGTATTTCTAATAACAGAAAACATAGCCCCACTCTCCTATAAATTAAATGTAATTAACATGCACATACTATAGTGTTCGTGAGATAAAATAAAATCATGTAAAAATCTATTTTTTGTCAAAAAGTTAATTATGCATTTGTATGATAAATGCCTTTAGGTACACGAACTAATTAAATATGTTCACATATAAATCAAAAGTTTAGACGCTAAGCTGTAAATATCTAAAAAATAACGATAATTAAGAAGTTATACAACTTTTCAAGAGGAGTGATTTATGAAGGCTGGAATTGTTGGTCTAGGTGCAATGGGTAGCAATATGGCAAGAAATCTCGCTAGGGCAGGTCATTTAGCAACAGTTTATAATCGCACGTTGTCGATAGCCGAATCTATGGCAAATGAATGCGGCTGTTCAATTTCGATGTCACTTCCCGATTTAGCAAAACAATGCGAGATCGTTATTATATGCGTTTCATGCGATGCAATTGTAATAGGAATCATTAATGCAATTAAAACAAGTATTAATACGAATACTATTGTTGTCGATACCTCTACAGTGAGTTCCAAAACAGCGAAACAGGCGGCATCAATATTAAAGGAATATGATTCATATTTTCTCGATTGTCCTGTTTCGGGTGGTGTTGAAGGTGCGAAAAATGGCTCGTTGGTAATGATGGTCGGGGGTGATGAGACTATTTTAGACATAGCACGAGATGCCCTTGAATCCATAGCAAGTAAAATCATTTACATTGGCCCTACCGGAGCAGGCCAAGCTACTAAAGCTGTAAACCAAATCATGGCTGCGGGGATTAATCAAGCGGTCACCGAAGCGCTGGCATTTGGTAAAGCAATGGATTTGCCCATGGATAAAGTTATAGATGTAATATCCAAGGGAGCAGCTGGCTGTTGGTTTTTAGAACATCGTGGCAAAACTATGCTAGCTGAAAGCTATGAACCCGGTTTTAAAATAGCTTTGCACCATAAAGATCTTTTAATTTGTCAGTCAATGACTCGAGAGAGCAATAATAATAACTTGCCTATCATCGAGATGACCCTGTTACATTATCGACGCTTGATAGATGAGGGATTTGGCGACGAGGATATTTCAGCGTTGTTTCGACTGAAACAGGAAAAGTTAAGTTAATTTTGTCTCTGATCCTAAATTTAAGGAACTGTACTTTCAGTTTGCTGTCTATTTAAAAAATTGACGATTTCTTATTTTTATGCACAATGTAGCTCCTCAGAAAGTTAGGTGTGCTGGGTTTTTACATCAAAGAAAATTATAGAAGTAAGTTCTGAGTTAAATATTTGGCTATGAAAGCCACACGTAAAATAATAGACGTTATTAGAAGGTGCCTAAGTAAATAATCATGCCTGTAACGATAAAAGTGAAATCGTTGAATAAATCATTCGGCCCAATAAATGCGGTGCGAGGAGTATCGTTTGAGGTAAATCATGGTGAAGTTTTAGGATTTCTTGGGCCCAACGGCGCCGGCAAATCTACTACAATGAAAATGATTACCGGGTTTCTTGAGCCTACTAGCGGGACGGTTGAAGTAAATGGTTTTGATGTATTGGATAACCCTATTGAGGTTAAGCGTTCTGTAGGCTACTTACCTGAGGGAGCCCCTGCTTATGGCGAGATGACCGTCAAGAGTTTTCTTAATTTTATTGCAGATGTTCGTCAATTAACTGGTAGCCATCGGCAAAAACGCATAGACGAAGTTGTTGACATAATTAATATAAAACATGTTATAGATCAAAGTATAGAAACACTATCAAAGGGCTTTAAACGCCGTGTCGGTATTGCTCAAGCTATTCTTCATGACCCTAGCGTATTAATCCTTGATGAACCTACTGATGGCCTTGACCCAAATCAAAAACATGAAGTTCGAAATTTGATTACAGAAATGTCAGAAGATAAAGCTATCGTGATTTCCACACACATTCTTGAAGAAGTTGATGCTGTTTGCTCACGCGCAATTATAATTTCCTCCGGCGTGCTAATGTTCGATGGCACACCCACAGAATTAATCGCAAAATCAGATCGTAGTGATATTGATCACGCCTTTCGTATTATTACAACACCCACCGTAAATGGAAAGCGGGAGACATCAGCACAATGAGCCCATTATATTCTATTTACAAGCGTGAATTCACCAGCTACTTTGTGACACCTGTCGCTTATGTTTTTATTGTGATATTTTTATTTCTGACAGGTGTTTTTGCTTTTTACATTGGTGCTTTTTTTGAAACAAATCAGGCTGACTTAGAACCTTTTTTTCGATTTCATCCGTGGCTTTATTTATTTTTAATACCCGCCATATCTATGCGTCTTTGGTCCGACGAGCGTAAAAGTGGCACAATTGAATTATTGATGACTCTTCCAGTGTCAATTACTGATGCTGTCATTGGTAAGTACATGGCAGCTTGGAGCTTTACTGCTGTTGCCCTAGCATTAACTTTTCCAATGTGGATTACCGTCAATTATCTTGGTAACCCTGACAATACCGTTATTCTCGCAAGTTACATAGGTAGCTTAATTATGGCCGGTGGCTTTCTTGCTATTGGTTCATGCATCTCGGCATTTACTAAGAGTCAAGTGATCGCATTTGTTATCAGTGTTGTAATTTGCTTTATGTTCATACTTAGTGGCTTTCCAATGGTGTTGGATATATTTCAGAGTTGGGCGCCACAAGCAGTATTAGATGCGATCGCATCATTTAGTTTTTTAACTCATTTCACATCCATTAAGAAAGGTGTTATTGACATTCGTGATGTAATTTATTTTAGCGCATTAATCATATTTTGGTTATATGTAAACGTTGTCGTTATAGAAGCAAAGAAGGCTAGTTAATCATGAAGGTCTCAGTAAAAAGTAAATTCGTTTCAGGCACAGGCTTGATATTAGCAACTTGTTTATTTGTCGCTACAATTATATTAGCAAATACTGCGCTAACTACATTACGTATTGATCTAACAGAAAATAAGTTATTTACTCTCTCCACAGGCACAAAAAACATACTCCAGAACTTAGAAGAACCCGTTCAGCTTGATTTTTATTTTTCACAAAAGGCAATGAGTGATTTCCCGTTATTAGTTAATTATGGTGCTCGTGTAAGAGATATGCTTGAAGAATTTGCTACACATGCAAATGACAAGTTAATTCTTAATATTATTGAACCAGACACTTTTTCTGAGGCTGAGGATCAGGCCGTAGCAAGCGGGTTACGAACTGTTTCTGCTAACTCTGCCGGTGATAGAGCATATTTTGGTATTGTCGGCACCAATTCGACCGATGATGAAAAAGTTATTCCTTTTTTCCAAACTAATCGAGAATCCGCTCTTGAGTATGATATAACCAAGATGATTTTTGACTTGGCTTTTCCAGAGAAGCGCAAGGTTGGTCTTGTGTCTCAATTGCCCATAATGGCAACCACCGGTGACCCAGATGGACGCGATTGGACCATCATCAGTGCATTGCAAGATTCTTTTGAAGTACACAATCTGACTCAGAACCCAGACACGCTCGTTGAGAATATCGATGTAGATAACATTGATGTGTTAATGCTGGTTCACCCTAAAAAACTTGACAACGATACCCTTTACGCAATTGATCAATACCTGTTGCGCGGCGGTAAAGCGATAATTTTTATAGACCCTCTTGCTGAACTTGATCGAACACGTCCTAATCCGAGCAATCCAAACGTAGTGCCAGACCTTCACTCATATTTACCAGAGTTACTTGGACTTTGGGGATTGGAAATGAGCAAAGATAAAATTGTTGGTGATATCAATGCAGCTATGCGTGTGCAATCAGATGATGCGCGTAGCCCTCAGGGTGTAGATTACCTACCATGGTTAAGAATGACAGAAAGTAATTTCAATTCAGACGATTTTTCTACCAGTGAATTGAACTTAGTTCACATGGGAACCGTGGGCTCTTTGGAGTCTGTCGCTGATAAAGGATTGACTATTATCCCATTGATAGAAACATCTGAGCAATCAACAAAACTTGAACGTGACTTAATCCTGTTCCAACGCGACCCTAATGTCATTATGAGTAACTTTAAATCAGAAAACAGGAAAATGCTTATAGCTGCAAGAATCAGCGGAAAGGCAGAAAGTTACTTTCCAGATGGGAAACCTACGGAAGATGCGGAAGCAGAAAAAATTATAGACTCCAAATTTGTTAATGAAGGTGAACTAAATCTTATTTTAATAGCTGATACAGACATAATGGCAGACCATTTCTGGATTAGGTCACAAGAAATGTTTGGCGTCGCGGTTCCACAACCAATCGCTAATAATGGTGATTTCATCATGAATAGCATTGAAAATCTTTCAGGTAATTCTGATCTAATCAGTCTACGGGGCCGTGAAAAATATTCCCGTTCATTTGAAATGGTAGACCAAATTCGTAGGGAAGCAGAAGCTGAATTTCGTGAACGTGAAACGGAGTTACAAACAAGCCTGGAAGAAACAGAAAAAAAAATACGACAATTGCAACAAGATCAAGGCAGTGAAAAATCTTACCTATTGAACAATGAATTGTCAGCAGAGATTGAGAAATTTAGAAGTGAACGACTAGCAACGAGAAAAGAACTACGCGGCGTTCAACACGAACTTAAAAAGAATATTGAAAAGCTAGGTGCGCAATTGCGCTTTATAAATATCGGATTAATCCCATTATTGATAACATTAATGGCCTTATTCATCGGAATCTATCGAGTAAACAGAAGAACATAAACAAACTATATCTATGTTTAAAAATAAACTTATCATACTCACACTGATTACTATTGCAGTTATAATTGCCGCATCAGTGTTTGTGAAACTTCGCGCACCTCAATCTGAGAAAGAGAAAGCTGCGTTCTTTCCGGGCCTATCTTCTGAAATAGAGGCGATAAATCATATAACAATTAAAGGCTATGCTGGCGTAGTCAATCTCTCGCGTGTAAATGACTCATGGGTGATTGATGAATTTGATGGCTATCCTGCATTGCCAGACAAAGTAAAGAGTACTGTGCTTGGCGCAGCTGATTTGAAGATTAATGCGCCGAAAACAAAACTACCGAGACTATATAACCGTCTTGGTGTAGAGGGACCGGAAGTCGAAGACTCAACCTCTTTATTACTGTTATTTAAAGATGCTGATAAGAATAGTATTGTCGAGATGATTGTAGGCAAGCTACGCCTCAGTAGCGCGTCACAAAGCACCCCTGGTTTATATATTCGCAAACCTAACGACCAACAATCTTATTTGGTTGATGGTGTTGTCGACATCACTTCTTCCAAGACCGACTGGATAGAGCGGTCTCTATTCGACATACCAACTGAAGCAATTCGGGCTGTTCGTGTTGAACATGCAGATGGCGATACCTATACTCTGTTTAAAAACGAGAAGGGACAGGAACGATTTAGTCTTGAAAACCTTCCATCTAACAAAAAACTAGCCTCTGAACTTATCATATCTCGCTATGCAAGTATCTTACAGGATATTCAGATTAATGGTGCTCGGTCAAAAGAAACGCTGGAAAAACACGATGATAGTATAAATGTCTTAATACATACTTTCGAGGGTATGGTAATCGAACTTGTTGCATTTGAACATGATGACACACCTTACGGTTCGTTTGAATTCAGATTTGATGAAAGCCTGCTTATGAATAATGAAGATCAAGAAAAAATTGACGGTATAAAAGCTTTTGTTTCGAATATGAACGCACAAACAATGAATTGGTGGTACGAGATCCCTCCTTTTAAATATGATGTCATCAAGAAGCGCTCCGATAGCATCATGCGTAACGACAAGACTTCTACAAAATCAGAGTAGCCCAGAAAGTCTGGTAGAATATCTGATATTTTCCCCCAACCTATATCTAAACTGTCTATTCTAGATTGGCTACAATAATAGCCGTTTGCATCATCACAATTATAATGTGCTCTCTTGCTCTCAGAATATCACTACATACCAAATTGCTGTCTTATTTACTTTTAATATCCTTAATGAATTTATTAATATTAAGACCCACCATCCATTGATTTCTGTTTGTTCAAAATCACTTAATACACATCATCGGTTACTCACGCTATAATCTTGGCTTCTAAAATGGTTGAAATTGATGGCACAAGATAATAAACAAATTAAAGATTCCGGATCACAATTGAGCTTCCAACAACTGATCTTCAAATTACAACAATACTGGTCTGATCTTGGTTGCGTAATAATGCAGCCCTATGACATGGAAATGGGTGCAGGAACCTTCCATCCGGCCACGTTTCTGCGTGCTATTGGTCCTGAACCTTGGTGCGCGGCCTATGTTCAGCCCTCTCGACGTCCTACAGATGGGCGCTATGGTGAAAACCCAAATCGTCTTCAGCACTATTATCAATTCCAGGTTCTACTTAAGCCTTCGCCAGATGATATCCAACAGTTTTATCTGAGTTCACTCAAGGCAATCGGTATTGATTCAGCGGTGCATGACATCCGTTTCGTAGAGGATAACTGGGAATCGCCAACACTTGGAGCATGGGGTCTTGGTTGGGAGGTCTGGTTAAATGGGATGGAAATCAGTCAATTCACTTATTTCCAGCAGGTCGGTGGCCTAGATTGTAAACCGGTAACAGGTGAAATGACATATGGTCTTGAACGTATCGCGATGTGTTTACAAGATTGTGACAATGTCTTTGACCTTATTTGGGCAGAAGGTACCGGGCATAGAGTGACCTATGGTGATATTTATCATCAAAATGAAGTAGAGATGTCGCGTTATAATTTTGAACAAGCCAATACTACGGCATTATTTAACTGGTTTGATAATTATGAACAGGAATCTCAAGTTCTTGTTGAAGCAAGTCTGCCAATACCAGCATATGAGATGACCATGAAGGCATCACATACGTTTAATTTACTCGATGCTCGCGGCGCTATTTCGGTCACAGAAAGACAACGCTATATTCTACGCGTCAGAACACTCGCACGAGCTGTTGCAAAGGCTTACTATGATAGTCGTGAATCATTAGGCTTTCCAATAATGTAAAAATATTAAAATAAACAATGAGTAATAAACAAGATTTATTAATCGAGATTGGGACTGAAGAACTACCTCCAAAGTCTCTAAAACGACTTGCGTCTGCCTTTCATCAAGAGATATGCAACTCACTTAAAGAATATGACTTAGTGTTTTCTGAAGCAAGTTGGTTTGCAACACCACGAAGACTCGCTGTAATAATTAAACAATTAGATATGAGCCAGCCGGACACGCAACAACAACGCCGTGGCCCAGCTATCAGTGCGGCCTTTGATAATGATGGAAAACCGACTCGCGCAACGATAGGATTTGCCAAGTCATGTGGTATTGCAGTCGACCAACTGAAAAAAATGGAAACTGAAAAAGGTAGCTGGCTTGTTTTTGATACTTTAGCTAAGGGTAAACAAACTTATGAATTAATCCCTGATACGATCAACATAGCACTAAAACATTTACCCATTGCAAAACGTATGCGTTGGGGAAATAACGATTTTGAATTCGTCCGACCAATCAAATGGATACTTTTATTACTGGGAACAGAAACTGTCGATTGTGAAATTATGGGAGTCAAGTCTGGTAAGCATAGTTATGGTCACCGTTTTCATCATCCTGAGTCTATTAATATTATAAATGCATCTGACTATGTTAAAAGATTAAAACAAAACGGGAAGGTAATCGCTGACTATGATGAACGATGCTTCTTGATTAAGGAACAAATTAAAAAGCTAGCGATAGAGAGTAACGGAACCGCAGTAATTAATCCTCAATTACTCGATGAAGTTACTGCGTTAGTAGAATGGCCTATTAGTTTTGTTGGTAACTTCAACTCAGATTTTCTCAAATTACCGAAAGAAGTTTTGATCGCCAGCATGCAAGATCACCAAAAGTATTTTCCAATGCTTGATAAACAAAAAAATTTACTCGCTTCTTTCATTTGTGTGACAAATATTGAAAGTAAACAACCAGATTTAATAAAACAAGGTAATGAACGCGTTATACAACCCAGGCTTAGCGACGCTGCATTTTTTTGGCAACGTGACTTGAAGAATGGTTTAGCAAAACACATAGTTGAATTAAATAAAGTTGTCTACCAAAAAGAGCTGGGAACTTTGCATGAAAAGTCTAAACGCCTAAATAAGATTATTTCCAGTCTGGCAAAACCTTTAAATATAGATGGCAACAATGCGAAACGTGCTGCTGAATTATGTTTTTGTGATCTGTTGACTGAGATGGTCTGTGAGTTTCCTGCATTACAAGGCACCATGGGAAAATACTACGCGGAAGCTGATGGTGAAGATAGCAACGTTGCTTTAGCCATAGAAGAGTATTATCAGCCCCGATTTGCGGGTGATAAATTACCAACGACTACCCTCGGACAATGTTTAGCGATAAGTGAAAAAATTGACACTTTGATAGGTATATTTTCTATAGGTAAGGCACCAACTGGTGATAAAGACCCTTTTGGTCTTCGTCGTTCCGCAATTGGTTTGCTACGTATTATCATTGAATGCAAGATAGATATTGACTTAAAGGAATTACTTGATTTAGCGGCTTCAAATTACCCACTCAAAATTAAGGCGAATAACATTACTGACGATGTATTTAACTTTTTGATGGAACGTTTACGCAGGTATTATCTTGATGCAAATGTAAGTAATGATACATTTGAATCAGTGCTCGCGATAAATACTAGCAGGCCGCTTGATTTTCACCATAGGCTAATCGCTGTTACTGAATTTAGAAAACTCGCCGAAGCGAATAGTCTAGCTGCTGCTAATAAACGTATCAGTAATATACTTAAACAATCTGACTTTAATAATGTGTTGGAAGTAAAAAATAACTTACTGTCTGAGGAATCTGAAATTTTACTGTCAGAAGCTTTAAAAGAATATCAAGAAAAAGTTGTCCCTATGATTAACGATCATGACTATAAATCTGCATTGACTAAATTAGCTGGATTAGGTGAAAGTATAGATAATTTTTTTGATAATGTAATGGTGATGTGTGACGATGATAATATTAAAAATAATCGCTTAGCATTGCTTAGTAATTTAAATTTGTTGTTTCTACAAACAGCAGATATTTCTAAACTTCAAGGATAAACATGGCGCTTATCATTCTAGACCGGGATGGCGTAATCAATGAAGACTCCGATGACTATATAAAGTCCCCGGCAGAGTGGCAACCAATTGTTGGGAGTCTCGAAGCAATAGCAAAACTTTCTCAAAACGGCTATAAAATAGTTGTAGTAACAAATCAATCTGGTCTAGGCAGAAATTTATTCACGATTGAAGCTTTAAATGCAATACATATGAAAATGAATACACACCTCGCTAAATTTGGTGGCGTCATTGATGCACTTTTCTTTTGCCCACATATACCAGAAGATAATTGTAATTGCCGTAAACCAAAACCCGGCTTATATGATGATATTTCCGAACGACTTCGCGTTTCATTAAATAAGGTTTTTTGCGTTGGTGACAAGATGACTGATATTCAAGCTGTTCAAAGTGCGGGCGGGAAACCCGTGCTTGTTCGTACAGGTAAAGGTCAATCAGAAATTGACCAAGGTTTGGTTCCAGAAGGGATCCCTATTTATCGTGATCTAGCCCAATTTGTTGATGAAATTTTGACCAAAAAATAGTCATGCTTCTGATACGTTCATTACTTTTTTATGTTGGCCAAATTATTAGTACCATATTGTTTGCCCCACTAGGTCTTCTTGTTTTTCCCTTAAGTTTTAAAACCCGTTATTACATCATAACTCGTTGGACAGCTTTTAACCTTTGGTGGTTAAAAATTTGTTGTAATGTAGATTATGAGGTTAAAGGTTTAGAAAATATTCCGGATCAAGCCTGTATTGTAATGTGCAAACACCAATCGGCATTTGAAACGTTGGCTCTACAACTCATTTTTATTCCACAGGTATGGGTGTTGAAGCATGAATTATTAAGAATACCTGTATATGGTTGGGGACTCGCATCAATGCAGCCCATCGCTATTAACCGTGGTTCTGTAATAAAGTCATTTCGCCAAATCGTAACACAAGGTTGTCAGCGTTTAAAAGCAGGTCTATGGGTTATAATTTTTCCTGAAGGCACTCGTGTCGCACCAGGTGAAAAAAAAGCTTATCTTCCGGGAGGCGGCATGCTTGCAGTTAAATCAAAGGCGAATATTATTCCCGTTGCTCACAACGCTGGCCATTTATGGCCTCGAAACAGTCTGATAAAAAGACCAGGAACTATTACATTAGTTATCGGTCCTGTAATTGAATCTACAAACAAAAGCGCCAAAAAAATTACAACGGAAGTCGAGGCCTGGATTGAAACTACGGTTAGTTCGTTGCCTAATCTTGAAAATTAGTTAGCTTTTTTTTAATTCTTCGCCATAAACTATCGCTGTAGTCTACACATACAACATGATGTGGTTTTTATAGCAAACATGTTATATCTCGAACATGGAGAATTTCAGGAAGAAGCTGAGGTATGTAATTCTTGTGATATTAGTCATCGCCAAAATCAAAACAAAAACTAATAGACAATCATCTGACATAACACACAAATTACCATGAAAAACTATACTAATACAATTCTAATGATATTAAAAAGCGTGTCTTCAATAGTGCGGAGAAATTTATTCGCAGTATCGTATCCGAAACTGACTCATTGACCATACTTAGTTTTAATCTAAAGCAGGAATAACATGCTGATGAAATAGCATTGAACGTGATAGCCTGATACCACGGACATGTTAATGAAGCAAAGAGACTATTTAAGTCTTTCTTATAGCTCTAGAATGAATACGATGGTCTCATGTCAGATTTTTGCACTCATCCTTCAATCAATGATCGAATCAGAGAGGTTAAAATACAAGCTAATAAAAATAATTGGTTAACTAGAGGCCGAATCATACCTCCGCCTAATTTTGTTACTGAGTCAGAATAATATTTTTCTATTAATCATTTAGTATATTACCGCTGTCCCTTTCCGCAGCCATTACAGTATTAGCAATTAGCATAGTAATCGTCATTGGGCCAACTCCACCCGGAACGGGTGTAATCAAGCTAGCAGTTTTCTTCACATCTTCGAAATCAACATCGCCGACTAACCTACCACTTTCAAGACGATTAATCCCAACGTCTATAACTACCGCTCCTGGTTTAACATGTTCCCCCTTGATCATTTCAGCCCGACCTGTTGCAACAACGAGGATATCCGCATTAAGTGTATGTTTTTCTAAGTCTTTAGTCTTCGAAGTACATATAGTTACTGTTGCATCTTTCTGCAACAACATCATAGCCATTGGCTTACCGACAATATTACTTCTACCAACGATAACCGCATTTTGTCCTGCTATTTTTACTTTACAATAATCTAGCATGCGCATCACACCAAACGGTGTGCATGGTGGAAAAACTGTGTTGCCTGTCATCAATGCTCCAACATTGTAGAGATGGAAACCATCAACATCCTTATTTTGCTTAATCGTCTCAAGTATTTTACTTTCATCAATGTGTTTTGGTAATGGTAATTGTACCAAAATACCATTTATTTTTGTTGCTTCATTTAATTCTTCGATTAAATTCAGCAATACTTTTTCAGATACATCTTCTGGTAGATCATGAACCTCAGAGTGCAGACCGACTTCATGGCAGGCCTTAATCTTATTACTGACATATAGTTTCGACGCAGCATTATCACCGACAATAATAACCGCGAGGCCTGGTAGAACACCTTTCGTCTTAAGATTATCAGCTCGTTTCCTCCATTCTTTTCTAACAGCTTCGGAAATAACTTTACCGTCGATTAATATCGCACTCATATAAAAACTCCTAAGATGATAATTGTTATAAGTTATTTTTAATTAATAGCCAGAACATTACTATGTCTCTATATATTCTAGATATTATAAATGATTAAGTCTCTTCAATAACAGCCGATCAATAATTATAAATCAACAGCATAAGCTGGATGATTTACCATTGTTTATATAGCTTGTCTGTTTGATTTTCAAGGCGAGTCTTTTTGACTATGCTGGAGAATAACATTTCCATGACTCATCTTTTTTAACCAACTCGATTCAAATAGAAGCTATCTTTATACAAATCATTACCAACTTTCTTAACATCTGAACTTAATGATTGCGAGACAAAACTAGCATATCAACCCATATCGACGCCGATAATCTTGCTACTATGACCGACTAATTATGCGGCCATATAACAAATTTTTTCGCTACTAATATCCAAATTGAGCACTTTATTGCCTTCGTGAATATGATGTGAAGGCTCGCCGCATCAGTAATATTTTTTTAATAATATCTGTTTGATAATCAACCGGGCAACATAAAGATTCCTGACACGCATTTATACTCTTGGAATACCATCCAAGAATAGTACTCTCTTTATTCATATTTCACCTGCTGATAAAAGGGTTTTTTAATAGTTGTAATAGTTGACCTGATGCGGGAGAACGGAAATCTTTAAGGCCAATAATCATATCATCATAACCTGCCTTTGGTAAAAGACGATATGTTTTGAATAATTTATCCCAACTTGAAAGGATGTTGCCATAATTACTATCTGTTTCGTCTCTATTAGCAGAATGATGTATTCGATGCATATCAGGTGTGACAATAAATATCCTTAGATACTTATCCAACTTAGGATTAATTAATATATTACTGTGTGTAAACAATGCGGCCGCATTCAATAATATTTCATAAACAATAATTGCGAATGCAGTTGGCCCAATCAAGATTACGGCTAAAATTTTATAGAATGCAGAAAGCACTATTTCAAAAGGGTGAAAACGTATGCCCGTTGTAACATCAATTTCTTGATCAATATGGTGTATGCGATGGATCCGCCATAAAAAGTTAATTTTATGTGTAATTACATGCTGTGTATATATAAGGAGGTCAAAAATAATCAATGTTAATAGAATATCGATTGAGAAAGGCATTTCTACCAAATTTAAAAAACCGATATTGTTTTTAGATGTATATATTGCGGCATCAAATAATGCTAACGGCACCAAAAGACGAACAGCAATAATATTTATTAACGACAGTAAAATATTATTTACATGTCGACACGAGCTAGCCTGTTCAGATAAACGCCTTGGCCAAAATTTTTGCAGCCCCATGAGTATGAACAGCAAGATAACAAAGCTGGATAATCTTAACATTACATCATTTTCAATGAAAAACAGTTGGAATTGAGTCATTTCATTCATATGAATTTAATTATTATGATTTATTGTAGTGCCGTTTTTGAGTTACAATTATAGACCTTAATAATAGACTTAAATTCAACACACATGACTGATAATACACATAAAAGATCATCCCGAATATCACGACCTCGGCGTATGCGCAGCGACGAGTTCTCACGACGCTTAATGCGTGAATCTGTTATTAGTGTAGATGACCTAATTTATCCAATGTTTATTATTGAGGGGAAAAATCAACAAACAGCTATCGATTCGATGCCTGGCATAGTTCGTCTCACTATTGACTTGCTTATTAAAGAAGCTAAAGAGCTAATCAATCTTGGGATTCCTGCAATCGCATTATTTCCAGTGGTTTCAGAAGGGAAGAGGAGCGATCATGCAGCAGAATCTTGGAACCCCACAGGTCTAGTACAAACAGCTGTTAGAGAATTAAAATCACATTATCCTGATCTCGGCGTAATAACAGATGTCGCACTAGATCCCTATACGCTCTCTGGCCAGGATGGTTTAACCGATGAAAATGGCTATGTCTTAAATGATGAAACTATAGACGTTTTAGTAAAACAAGCCTTATCACATGCTGCAGCAGGTGCGGATATCGTTGCGCCATCAGATATGATGGACGGTCGAATTGGTTGTATTCGAGCCGCCCTAGAATCTGCGAATAATACCAACACGAAAATCCTTGCCTATTCTGCAAAATACGCATCGAGCTTTTATGGCCCTTTTCGTGATGCCCTTGGCTCCGCAAGTAATTTAGGCCATGGCAACAAATACACCTATCAAATGGACCCTGCTAATACCGATGAAGCCATCACCGAGGTTAAACTTGATTTAGAAGAAGGTGCCGACATGGTCATGGTTAAACCCGGCTTACCCTATCTTGATATTGTCTATCGAGTTAAAATGACGTTTGGCCGTCCAACTTATGTCTATCATGTCAGTGGCGAGTACGCGATGTTAAAGGCCGCAGCTAAAAATGGCTGGCTAGATGAAAAAAGTACCGTTATCGAATCCTTACTCTCATGTAAACGAGCTGGTGCAGATGGTGTTTTCACTTATTATGCAAAACAAGTCGCTGGATGGCTTCGAGCGACTTAATATTAAAGAAGAATATTTTAAGCTGGAGGTTTCCACAACCCAGAATCGCAATATCCTTCACGATAGTAAATAGCATATTTAGTCCGCCTTAAAGATAATTTAATCAGACATTAAGCTCTAACTGTTTTATTTTTCTTGTCAATGTATTGCGTCCCCAGCCTAATAATTTAGAAGCATTATGACGACGACCACCAGATTTTTTTAGAGCTTCTCTAATTAAAATTGATTCAAATCGTGGTACAGCATCGCGTAATATTTCTGTATTCCCTTTTAACAAACTGGACTCTACCCATTTCCGAAATGTAATCTCCCATTCATCTGTTAATTCTACCATAACAGCATCCTGTTTTAATTCTGGTGGCAAATCATCTACATGAATTTCACTACCCGAGGCCATCACCGTTACCCAACGACAAAAGTTTTCTAATTGTCTCACATTACCATACCATGGCAATCCTGAAAGATAATCAGCTGTCGCAGGTAATAATTGTTTAATGTCTTCGTTTAATTCACTAGCCGCAGTTTTCAAAAAGTGATTAATAAGTTCTATGATATCTGTACGCCTATCTCTCAATGGAGGAACATGTACTCTAATGACATTGAGTCTGTGTAATAAATCTTCTCTAAATTTATTTTCTTTAACGAGTTTTTCTAAATCTTGGTGTGTTGCTGCAATCACACGTACATCCACTTTAATTGGCATATGCCCACCGACACGATAAAATTCACCTTGCGAGAGAATACGAAGTAATCTTGTTTGTAAGTCAGCTGGCATATCTCCGATCTCATCAAGGAAAAGTGTGCCTCCATTAGCTTGTTCAAAGCGTCCTTGCCTTTGCCCGCTAGCACCTGTGAAAGCACCTTTCTCATGTCCAAACAATTCGGACTCTAACAAATCTTTTGGTATCGCTGCGGTATTAATTGCAATAAACGGTTGAGACGATCTTGGACTATGCGCATGCAGTGCACTAGCAACTAATTCTTTACCCGTACCTGTTTCACCAGTAATCAAGACCGTCAGATTTGAACTTGATAAGCGACCTATTGCTTTAAACACTTCCTGCATAGCTGGTGCTGAGCCAATGATTGAGGTATTCGCATCAATCACTTCGTTTACAAAAACAGTCTTATTATTCTGCTTATATGTGATGGCACGTTTAACCAAACTTATGACCTCATCGACATCGAATGGTTTTGATAGATATTCAAACGCGCCACCTTGAAATGCAGAAACAGCTCTATCGAGATCAGAATATGCTGTCATGATAATTACTGGAACACTAGGAGACTGTTCCTTAATTTTATTTAATAAAGTTATACCATCCATATCAGGCATTCGTATATCAGAAATGATGACATCAGGCTCCTCGATAGGAATCAGCTTCAGCACATCGCCTGGCTTTGAAAAACTTTTAATTTCGACATCTGCCTTTTGTAAAGCTTTTTCTAACACCCAACGAATTGATTTATCATCATCTACTATCCAAACTATATTTTTATCATTCATCATATTGCTCCGTTGGAAGTAAGATACTGAAGTAGGTTTTATTATCTTTCCTTTCATAATTTATTAAACCACCATGTGATTGAATAAGTTGTTGTGCAATTGAAAGGCCAATGCCCGTGCCTTCTGCACGTCCGGTTACCAATGGGTAAAAAGCACCAGACTCAATCTCTAATGGAACACCAGGGCCATCATCGATAATATCGAGTACGATTATGTGTCGATATGATTTATGACGTATTGTCACCTGCCGTTGAATACGTGTAATCAAGGTGATGTGACCATCTACGACAATTGCCTGGACTGCATTACGTAATAGATTTAATACCGCTTGAATAATTTGTTCACGATCAGCTTTGATGATGGGAATACTTGGATCATAATCTTTTTTGATGTTCAATTGATGAGGATTCTCTGCACGAACTACTGACACAACATACTCCAACATTTCATGAATATTCATGTCTGATTTCACTGGACTTGTACTAGTGGTCAACATTCGGTCTATAAAATTTCTTAATCGATCACATTCATTAATGATGATTCTTGTATATTCCAATAGTTCTTTACCATCTAGTTCTTTTTCAAGTAGTTGTGCTGCGCCACGAATACCGCCTAAAGGATTTTTAATTTCATGCGCCATACCCTGAACTGACTCTTTTGCGGCTGCCTGGATAGTCTCTTGGTTGACCTCTTGCAATACTCTGACAAAAGAATGAGCATCGATTAATTCAACAAGAATTTCATCAGCAAGATCATTCAAGACAACTGGTGTAATCATACAGTCTACTTTTATTTGCTGACCATTATTTAGATTTAGATCTAGCCCTCGTTCTATACAAGTTGTCCCTGAAAGTAATGAGCGCTGAATCGCATCATATAGAAACGTTGAATTTCGCCAAATTTTATTTGGCTGTAAGCCTGAAACGCGTTTGTGACTGACTGATAACAAACTTTCACCCGCATTATTTATTGAGACCAGGCGTAAGTCCTTATCAAAGAGCAAGACAGCAGTTGCTAAATGCTCAACAATACGCGATGCAATTTGAATTGAGTGTTTCATTATATTTTATTGTTGCACTATTTTAGTGCGTTATACAAACATTAATCGAATCTACTTACTCACATGTGATTTTTAATCGAATAAAAACAGATATTTATAAGTTCAGCTTTGAATCTATCGACTTATTTTGCAAGAAGTAGACCACATTTATTTTTAATGAAAAATTAAATTCAATTGTTAAAAAAGAGTATTAAAAATCTATATGTACACCTGATGTAATAAGAAGGTATTGAGTGAAATTATCAATGGTCTTCAACTTTCACCAATCTCGCCTGAAGTAGTTGAAGTAGCGTAATGAAGATTTTTTCATGAAACTCTATTTTTATCCTAGTGTAACTTTATTTTTTCACTCTGAATTTGGATTAAGGGCCTGAACATAACGGTCACTGAAGTAATGAAAATATATTGGTGTATTTATTATTGCTTTTTTCTTAACTCTATCAGCAGACTAGAAACTAAAAAAATTTATACAACACTTTTTTTATTCTAGAATTTTAATATTTATACTCGAAAGTTTATCGATGAAGCTATTATCATCGATTTTATGAGTCGTCCCTGCTGTATAGATAATTACACATCTATCTGAAACATAGCCAATCGATCAATATCCTTTCATATATTTGGTCTATGGGTTTAGTATGGTTGGTCTTGGTGGATTTAAAGGCGTAATCAACTTTGAATCAGAACTGAGTTTCGGTGATAACTGAACAACTCTACGAACATGAAATATAATTTCAGCTGACCGCTTAAGCACTTTACTTACCTCATTTTTTACTGTTACGTAAATCTTATGTGTGCCCCGATCAACATTCTCTAATGAGAAATTCAATGACTTCCCACTAAGCACTTCTTTTCCATCCATGAATAAAACTATCACATCATTTTCAATTAACGCTGGCTTTAATGTGACTGTTATATTTACTTTTCCACTATGAATCGTCGTGTCGTCTTTAGGATTATCGATTGTTAGATTAGTATAATTAAACTTATTAGGTTTATCTTTAGATAATATGGGTTTAGATATCCAAGCTTTTGGAGCATTAATTATTTGAGGAGTTTTAATTCTTATTTCTTCGGCTTCTTCTATCCGATAATCCGAAAACGAGACATTACCATTAGCATCTACAGACTTATAGACAATCTCTGCAGATAAAGACGAAATAAATAAAAAGTTAAGAAATACAAAAAGAATAATATTCATTATTAAAGGCTAACATGACTATGAGTCCCGTTCATGAAAAAATAGCTCTATGACATCTTTTTTATGATTATTCTAATTTTCTCTCAAACTATAAACTATAATACATATCAAATTCTATTGGATGAGTGGCGCTAAGTAACCGCGTAACATCTGCTCTCTTTAGGGTTATGTAATTGTCAATCATATCATCGGAAAATACTCCACCAGCAGTCAAAAATTCACGGTCTTCATCTAGTGCTTCAAGTGCTTGGTCAAGAGAAAAACAGGTTGTTGGAATATTTTTATTTTCCTCAAGACCAATTACATATAAATTCTTTTCATATGCTTCTCCTGGATCAGTCTGATTTTGAATACCATCAAGACCAGCCATCATTATTGACGCGAGAGTGAAGTATGGATTACCACAAGAATCAGGGAAACATATTTCAATATGACGTGCATTGGGACTTGAAACACAAGGAATACGACAAGCTACAGATCGATTATTCATAGAATAGGCGAGTTTCGTTGGAACATTAAAGCAGGACGTCAAGCGTTTGTAACTATTTGTACTCGCATTTGTGAACGCATTAAGTGCCTGTGCATGATTAATAATACCACCAATATAATGTAGTGCTAAATTAGACAGACCACCATATTCTTCACCCGCAAATAAGTTCTCCCCATCTTTTATTAAAAATTGATGTATATGCATACCACTACCAGTGTCACCAACTAATGGTTTCGGCATAAATGTAGCTGTTTTACCATAACTATGAGCAATGTTTTGAACCACATATTTTAGTATTAGTATCTCATCTGCTTTTCTAGTCAATGTATTGAAGACAGTACTGATTACTGCTTGTGCTGCTGTTGCAACTTTATGATGATGGACTCCAACTCCAACACCCATTTCTTCAAGAACTGCACATATAGCTGAGCGTATATTCTGACCGGAATCAACAGGGGGAACAGAGAAGTTGCCCCCCCTAACCCTAGGTCGATGACCAATATTCTTAGTATCACCGAGTCGGTCACTATTCCAACAACCTTCTTCTGAGTCGATTTCATAGAATGCAGAATGTATCTCATTCTTCCAACGAACCTCGTCGAATATAAAAAACTCTGGCTCTGGGAGAACACAAGTAGCATCAGCAATATCTGATGATTTTAAATAAGCCTCTGCACGTTTTGCTAATGAACGAGGATCACGTTCATAACCTTTCATTGTTGCTGGTTCAAGTACATCACACCGAACAATCAATGTGACATCATCAAAAAAAGGGTCAATTACTGCAGTGTCACATTCTGGCATCAAGACCAAATCAGATTCATTAATTGCCTTCCAAGCATTGATAGAAGAACCATCAAAGATTTTGCCTTCCTCAAAAAAATTAATATCAACTATATTAGCTGGTATGGTTAAATGTTGTTCTTTACCAGTAGTATCACAAAAACGCATATCGACAAATTTTACATCATGTTCTTTCATCAATTTCATTACATTATCGGACATCGTTATCTCCAAAGACTAGCTATTCAAATAATATTTCGTAATTAAGATAACATCATATATTAATCGTGCAAGGATACTCCTTAGTATTACAGGGTGAGAGCTGCATTTCAGTTAACGCTTATTTTTTGCTGTTATTTACTATTTCAAATTGATACTCATTACACATTGATTGTTATTCAGGTAAATAAGTATAATATTGTTATAGAAAATCACTATCAATTAGGTATGAAGTTTTTACTAGCTAAAATTTCTATGCTTCTGTTTTCATGTGCTGTAATCTATAATTTTGATAGTGATTGAACTAAGTCACCAAGCATGCTTAGTCATGTTGACTTTAAGGTAATTACAAAAAGCAAACAAAGAGAGCAGTTTTATGAGAATATGACATCCTTTCCAGAACCACCAAGTGATACATACGGCATTGTCTACCTTGAAAATACCGACAAAGAACTACCAACAAAACTTGACCAAAATATACGCTATGCATATTTTAAAACTATTGCTCGTGGTGGAAAAGCAATTGTCATGTCCTGCAAAGATTTACACCTTTCCCGCACAATATGTTATAAGAAACTCCGTCCTGAGATTGCCAATGATCCAATAGAACAACAACGTTTTTTACGGGAAGCACGAGTGAGCGCTTTGTTACAACATCCAAATACAGTTCCCATGTATGAACTTGGGAGAGATGCAAAAGCACAATACTATTTCACGATGAAACTTGTGCATGGTTATACCTTACGTGAAATTTTAGATTATCGACAACGTTATGACCTTAAGCAGTTAATTAATGTCATCATACAGATTGGTTACGCATTGGAATATGCTCATAGTCATAGGGTGATTCATCGCGATATCAAACCAGAAAATATTCTCGTTGGTCCATTTGGCGAAGTGTTATTACTTGACTGGGGCTTGGCAAAAGTATGGAATCCGGACGGAAGTAGTGATGAAGAAATAGGCAATTCAGAAACAATCTCAAAGGATAAAGTAACATCAATAACTGATTCTGAGAAATTGCAAGGTACAATATCTTATATGTCACCTGAACAGATTCTACGCGATCCCGATATTGATTTTAGAACAGATATTTTTAGTTTGGGAGTGGTTTTATATGAGATCTTAGCCGGACAAGCTCCCGCTGTAGGAGAAACAGTCGAAGAAGTTAAGACTAAAATACTAAACGAATCACCTCAAAAGCCCTCATTTATGACAAATACTCATGTACCTCAATTACTTGAAACAACGGCTATGAAATGTATTGAGAAAGTGGTGGATAAGAGAATGGAAACCTGTGCAGAGTTAGTCCGATTTCTTGAAGAAGATTGGTCTTAAACAGGATAAAAAGCACTAAAATAGAGCATAAAACATTAGTAGACTAACATATTGCATTATATTAGTGCGCCATGCTTTCAAGGTCAAAACTTTAATAGTCGAATAGATATTTCAATATTTTTTAAATAGTCTTTACCTACTCTCTCTATCTACATGATTTTATGACAGAAATTATTATTATGCTTTAATTGTTTTATTTTTATACTGATCTAGCTAGTAGAATGCTAGAGTTTGGAACATATATTGCTTTTTCACTTTTGCTGAAAAGCTTAATTAGATAACAAATTAAAATAATTTGGAGGAGAGCAACTCATCATGAAAAGTAAGTTGGAATATATATGGCTTGACGGATATAAACCTACGCAAAGTTTAAGAAGCAAAACCAAGGTAGAATCTGATTTTAGCGGAAAAGTAGAGGATGCTCCAATATGGTGTTTTGATGGTAGCTCGACAGAACAAGCTAGCGGTAGCGATTCAGATTGTCTTCTCAAGCCAGTTGCTGTCTTTCCAGATCCTGATCGAATGAATGCTTTTCTGGTAATGACAGAAGTCTTAAATGCTGATGGAACACCGCATGAATCTAATGGACGTGCAACTATTGATGAATCAGATGACGACGAAGACTTCTGGTTTGGTTTTGAACAGGAATACTTTCTTTGGGATCCTGAGTCTAATCTACCTCCCGGTTTTCCACATGGAGGTTTCCCTCGCCCACAAGGTCCCTATTATTGTTCGGTAGGTGCTATAAATGCTTATGGTCGAGAAGTAGTTGAGGACCATCTTGATATCTGTCTTGAAGCAGGTCTCAACGTTGAAGGTATCAATGGTGAAGTCGCGGCAGGCCAATGGGAATTTCAAGTATTTGCAAAAAGCGCAAAACGTGCAGGTGATGAAACTTGGATTGGCCGTTACTTACTTGAACGCACTGCTGAAAAATATGGACTCTCAATTGAGTGGCATCCTAAGCCATTAGGTCACACCGACTGGAATGGTTCTGGTATGCATGCTAATTTTTCTAACAGCACTATGCGCGAATCTGGTAAACAAGAGACGTTCACCAAAATTTGTGATCAATTTGGTAAGAATGTACAACGGCACATCAGTGTTTATGGCGCAGAAAATGATCAACGTTTGACAGGACAGCATGAGACTCAAGCTATAAATGAGTTTAGTTATGGTGTGTCTGATCGAGGCGCTTCAATTCGTATCCCAATAACTACAGTGGAAGATGGCTGGAAAGGTCGTTTGGAAGATCGTCGTCCCGCATCAAATGCGGATCCTTATAAGGTCGCCGCCGCAATTGTTAAAACAGTAAAAGAAATTGACTAATCAATGATCTATCAATATCAAATATAAACCGAAGTTAGACTATCTGACTTCGGTGTTTTTAGTCCGCGTGATGAAATCTATGGTTGTAAAAGTTTATCAATTTCAATGAATAGATAAAAATCATTGCCCATTAAAAAACCCGAGTGCTGTTTAAGCTTTTCATGTCGATTTGATGATATTAAGTCGATAACAGGAATTATAAGATTATTGAATGTTGTTCTAATTGATTTTCAGACCACGGGAAGTTCATGCAGGAGATAAATTGATCTTCATCTGTTATTAATTCAACCTCAAATACGCGTTCTATTTTTTATTTAAGATAACGTGTCAATTCCTTACTTCGAAGAGGAAAGTGATATGATTTCAATGATCAAAACAAACCTAAAAATAATAAAGCCTACTTGGGCAATAATTTTTCACCCTGCATCAATTCCTCAATCGTTTCACGACGTCGAATTTGATGAACCTGATGTCCATCAACCATAATCTCAGGTACACGAGGTCTTGAGTTATAGTTTGATGACATTGTAAAACCGTAAGCACCCGCAGAACAGACTGCTAATACATCTTCATGCTCTAAATATAACTGCCTAGCTTTACCAAGAAAATCTCCTGTTTCACAAACAGGGCCAACAACATCATAGATCTCACTTTCAGTATGTGTTGTTTGGACTATACGTTTAATATCATGCCAACTGTTATAGAGTGCGGGACGTATCAAATCATTCATGGCTGCATCAACGATTGCAAAGTTATGATCCTCAGCTTTATTTAGATATTCTACTTTCGTTAGCAGCACTCCGGCATTACCTACTATACTGCGACCAGGTTCAATAATAACTTCAATATCTTTATCATTCATAGTACTAATAATAGTTTTGATATAATCGCTTCTCGATGGTGGTTCTTCACCTTGATAATTAATACCAAGCCCACCTCCTATGTCAATATGCATGAAGGTGATGTCAAATCGCTTCAATTTTTCAATTAGTTCTAGAATCTTAATTAATGCGTCTTTAAAAGGTTCCAATGTCGTTATCTGTGAACCAATATGGCAGTCAATACCCTTAATCGTGATGTTGGGCAACGCTAAAGCTAGTTCATATGCTGGTATGGCATTGTGAAACGCTATTCCAAATTTATTATCTTTTAAACCAGTTGAGATATAGGGATGAGTATTAGCGTCGACATCAGGATTAACTCTTAATGATATAGGAGCACTAATATCTATTTCTTCTGCGACTTCATTAAGTCTTATCAATTCATTGACTGATTCAACATTGAAACATTTAATCCCTTTATGTAGCGCTATTTGCATTTCATCTTTTCGTTTTCCTACACCAGAAAAAACAATTTTATCTGGTGATCCACCCGCATGAAGTACACGTTCTAATTCTCCAATTGAAACAATATCGAAACCTGCACCAAGCTTTGCCAATATATTTAACAACCCAATATTAGAATTGGCTTTAACTGCATAACATATAAGATGTTTTTGTGACTTCAATGCTTTATTAAATTCTAACCAACTCGTTTCGATGGCTTTTCGAGAATATACGTAGGAAGGCGTACCAAACTGGGAGGCGATTTTTGTCAATGGGACTTCTTCGACATGTAACAAGCTATCCTTATAATTAAACTCAGACATG
>DKOR01000024.1 GCA_002470825.1 Thiotrichaceae bacterium UBA7357
CAATAGCCTCGAGAGATTGATGCTTCTTTATTCTAGCTATCAATAAATCAAAATCTCCATCGCCAGACAACAATATAACTATATCAACTTGATTTTCAAGGTCCAAAATATCGATGGTAATTCCAACATCCCAGTCTCCTTTAGCGCTTCCATCACTGCGTTGAATATAAGGTTTTAGCTTTACCTTGAAGCCAATATGTCTCAAAGCTTCCTGAAATCTTTCTTGGCCATTATGATTACGATTAGTAGCATATGCGTTTGCAACTACAATTTCTCCTTGCAATGAAATGTCATTCCAAAGTTTTCTGTAATTAAACTGACGACCGTAAGCCTCTCGAGTCGTATAATAGATATTTTGAACATCAACAAAAATAGCAATTTTTTTCGCACCAGGGGTTATTTGCACTCAAATCATCCGTCGTTGAAATTATTTAATCACTATAACACTAATGGTGCTTAGCTAAAAAATACAATAGCTATATTTTCAGTAGTTCACTTCAAATATAAATAAAATTAAGAATTCTTCGTCACGTGCGCACATAGATAATTATGGTTATCAGAAAGCACGCTGGTAGCTAGCAGAAATCATATCGTCCATTTCCATCTGAATACCATTTTGATTTTGCTCAAGTTGTTTAGAGTATTCAAATTTTATTTTATGGCCAGCAAAAGGTCCGTTTTGCCCAGTTAGTGTTAAACCCCAGTTAGCTATAAGAGTATCTCCGCCATAATTGTCCGGATCAGCTGTTTGAACTGGAAGAACTATTCTAGAATCTATGCCGTCAATATCAGATTCATGTTTATAAGATAATCCTATCTTAGCCTTCATCCATGGCGCAAAGGAATAACCACCCCATGCTGAGAGCCTGTGGGTATCACCAAGTGTATAATCTTCATCATTTTCACCAATGCGCATAGTAGCCTGATATTTAACTCCCCAGTCTGATGAATGTCCATTTTTGCCTGTATAAGTAAAGCCCGGAAGGAGGTCATAAGTGCCAGAACCTAATTGCATACCATAAGGAAGAACTGATTTTGGCTGCATACCCATGGGAGTTAAAATAATATCTTTTTGGTCAATATCGCCGGTAGGTAAACTCACGCCAAAATTCAAATTAACTTTATGGTATTTATGCTGAAAAGCATTCCAAGCAACGCTCACAGATGTATCACCCATTCCGCTAGATTTGGTTTTAAACGTTCCGCGCTGAGTGGTGCCTGATCCACCCATATAGGTAGTAAGCTTCATAGACTTTTCGATATGATGCAACATAATCATCCATGAAATTTTATCAGTTTGGGCATACATCAAACTGAACATATCCATACGGGAATCCATTTCTGTAGGAACTACCCTTAATGTAGAAGGCTGTCCTGGAACACCAAAAAAACGGTTGGGAACGCTAGTAACAATTTCATTTGATGAAATACCCTTGCTACCATCAAGGTTGTTTTCCATATGCATATCCATTGTTCGAAAAGTGAACATCCATCCACCTTTTTTGTGGAGATGTTCTTGTGAGTGAGTCGCTGCTTTGTGATTAATGTGAGGTTTTTTTGGAGCATGATTATAACTTTGATGTGGCATTTTATGATTATGCTTTAAGTGTTCTAAATTAGACTGAGCCTTTTGAAAATCTGATTGAGAGTAACCAACAGAAAATGCCGAAGAAAAATAAAACAATATCGCAATTAATAGAATAAGCCTCATGAGCAACTTCCTTAAAAATTTGAATTTATGATCGCGCAAGATAAACTTTTTTAAGGAAAAAATAAATGTGACATATTGTCGCACTAATTATTTTTTTAAATGTATTAATTCGTGTATGGTTTTTTTAATAACTTTCTCTGGAGAGTCCTTCTGTGCATTTTAAGAGCTCTTGCTGTCGCCGAAATATTACCTTTATTTTCAGAAAGAACTCTTTGAATATGATCCCATGCAACTCTGTTGACTGTCGCAGGAGCGAGAGTTTTACTATCAGTTTTGCAAGTTTCCAAATTTTCATCAAATGCTGCTAGAATTTCAGATACATCCGCAGGCTTACAAAGATAGTTTTTTGCGCCCATTTTAATTGCTTCAACTGCTGTAGAGATGCTGGCATAGCCTGTTAATATGAGTATTTTTGTACTGGGTTCTATGTTGATAAATTGATCAATGAGACTCAAGCCTGATCCTTTTTTTAATTTAAGATCTAATACAGTTTTACTAGGCCTATATTTTTTAAAAGATTTAAGGGCCCCCTCAATAGTGGAAGAAATAATAACCCCATAACCTCTCTTCTTCAGAGCCCTTCCGAGGATACTAGAAAATGTTTGGTCGTCATCTACTATTAAAATATGTTCCATATTAATAATTCACCAAGGATTTTTGATATACTTCAATCATTAAATAGTGGCAACTTGACTGTTGTAAGTGAGCCAGCTGCATCATTAAACGAGTTAATCGTGACAGTGCCGCCATAACGACTAATTGATGCTTGTGTCAAAAAAAGCCCGATGCCCATACCACCATTTTTATTAGATAAAAAAGGTTTTCTTGGATACTCCTGCTCATAAGAAGTATCACCATCTCCATAGTCACGAATACATATTTCCAGTAATTCAGTATTCCATGTTACTTTAACGTCTACTTTTTGCGGACTGGCCTCAGCTGCATTGTTGAGAAGATTCAAGAGTGATGGCGCAATTGTTGGATCAAAAAAAACTTCTCGATCTTCCTGTTGTTCTGAAAGAGTTATTGAAGCATTCATTTTAGGATGAAGAATTTGCCATCGTTCTAGCAACTGCTTCATATATCCTTTAATAAATTCATATTTCTTATTATTTTCTGAAATTTCAGCAGTAGCTACAAGTTCTCTTAATGTCATTCTGCACTGTTCTATCTGACTGTGAAGAATATTTATATCTTTTTTGAAGCTGGAGTCTCCCTCTTTAATTTCATCAACAATGATTTTCATAGTATTCAAAGGGGTACCAAGTTCATGAGCTGTTCCTGCCGCTAGAGCACCTATGCCGATTAGCTGTTCATCGCGCAATTGATTCTCACGATGTTTAGCTATTGCAGTATTTTGTTGTTTAAGTGTTCCTGCCATTCTTGTTACAAAAAAAGTTATTACGATTGCGCTAATTAAGAAATTACACCACATACCAATAATGTGTAAATTATTACTCTTTGCGTGATGGCCACGATGATTTTCTGGAGAGAAAGCTGAAATATTATAGCTATCTATAAATAAAGAACTATAAGCAGCTAATGACAACAAAGCTGCGCCAATTGTATAACGCAATGATAACGTTCCCGCTGCAATACAAATAGGCACAAGGTAATATGAAACAAAAGGGTTTGATGCTCCTCCACTGCAATATAATATTCCTGTAAAAAAAAGAATATCAATTAAAACGTGGTAGAAAAATTCTGATTCAGAAATTTTA
>DKOR01000017.1 GCA_002470825.1 Thiotrichaceae bacterium UBA7357
TCATAATTTTAATTTATGTGTGATGTATCGTTAGTTATGATAACGTCTAATTTCATTGTAATATATATATATTCAAATATAGTGAAAAATAACAAAACACTTCATAGGATTATTGTAGTTGGTGGGGGCGCTGGCGGCCTTGAATTAGCAGCAAGACTCGGTAATAAGTTAGGGAAAAAGAAAAATGCCAAGATTACTCTTGTCGATGCTACATTGACCCACTTATGGAAACCACTTCTACACGAAGTCGCAGCTGGCACCTTAAATTCATATGAAGATGAGCTAAGTTATCTTGCATTAGCTCATAAAAATCACTTCCGTTTCAGACTTGGGCGCATGGATGGATTAGACAGAAAAAATAAAGAAATTAGTCTGTCTCCAACACTCGATAGTAATAATGTTGAATATATTCCAAGGCGTACTTTCAAATATGATACCCTGATATTTGGTATTGGCAGTATAGCTAATGATTTTGGTATCCAAGGGATAAAAGAACATTGCATGTTTTTAGATACTCGAGTTGAAGCAGATTTATTCCATCAATTTTTTTTCAAAAGTATTTATAAGGCGCATGCACAAAGATCGATAAGACGTGAAGGTCAATTGAGGATTAGCATTGCTGGAGCTGGAGCAACCGGTGTTGAACTGTCTGCTGAATTACATGAAGCAATTAATCAATTATTCGAATTTGGTCTTGATGGTTTTCCTAAGAAACATATAAAAATCACAATAATTGAAGCTTCAGAGAGAATATTACCTGCTCTCCCTCTGGAACTATCGAAAAAAACTACAAATATACTCAATAAAATAGACATCGAAGTTTTAACAGGTCATCGCATCTGTGAAGCAACTGAATTAGGTTATGTTACTGACAAAAGTGGACTCATACCCTCAGAGATCAAAATCTGGGCAGCAGGTATTAAAGCACCTGACTTTTTAGCAAAAATAGATGGACTTGAGACCAACGGCATTAATCAGCTCGTTGTCCAAGAAACACTTGAAACAACACATGATGAGAATATCTTTGCACTAGGTGATTGCGCCGCTTGTCTTATGAAGGGAAAAGATCAAAACGTACCACCTCGCGCACAAGCTGCTAATCAACAAGCAACTATGTTAGTTAAAACAATAATTAATCGTATGAATAATAAACCCCTACCGATATATACTTATGTTGATTATGGTTCATTAATTAATCTGAGTAGATATTCAACTGTTGGTAATATGATGGGATATCTATGTGGGAAAAGAGCAGGCAGCATAATGATTGAAGGCATGTTGGCAAGATTCGTTTATTGGTCGCTTTATAAAACGCATCAAGTTGTTATCCAGGGTATTATACGCGTAACATTAATGACTGTCGCAAACATACTGACACAGAAAACAAAACCAAGAATGAAACTCCACTAGACAATCTATTATTTTCTTTTCGATTTACAGATTATATTTTTTCATACGATATCGTAATGCCATTCTAGTAATATCAAGCTCTCGTGAAGCTTTAGACACGTTACGATTGGTTCGCTCTAAAGCTTGTTTTATCAAGTGTAATTCTGCTTCGCCCAAAGTTAGTTCCTCGTTCATGTCGTTCTCATCAGTTTTTGCATTATCTTTTTTATCAAGTCCAAGAACATCAATATCAAGCAAGCCACTACCATTTAACAAAATGGCGCGCTCAATCAAATGTTTCATCTCACGAACATTACCTGGCCAAAGATAATCTTGTAAGGCATCACTAGCCTCATCTGTTAAACCATCAAACTCTAAACCATATCGTTTTGATGTCTGCTCAGAAAAATGATTAGCTAGTAATAAAATATCATCCTCTCGCTCTCTTAATGCAGGCATTAAAAGAGAAATGACATTTAATCGATAGTAAAGGTCCTGCCGAAACTCTCCTTTGTTAGCTAATAATTCAATATCACGATTCGTCGCTGCAATAATCCATGCGGCTACTGGACGTTCCTGTGTTGTTCCAACCTTACGTAAGGTACGTCGTTCAAGGACTGCTAACAATTTGGATTGCAAATCTAATGGTAATTCACCAATTTCATCAAGAAATAAGACGCCATCTTCTGCCGCTTCAATTAAACCAGTATGCGCTACATGCGCGTTAGTAAAAGCACCTTTTTCATGACCGAACAATTCAGATTCGATCAGATCTTTTGGCAATGAAGCGCAATCAACATGCACAAATGGTTTTTCATATCGTTGACTGCTAGCGTGCAATAATCGTGCAATGACATCTTTGCCAGCTCCTGTTTCTCCTAATATTAAAACGGTTGGAGGAATAATTGAACCAGCTTGAGTCAACTTCGATATTCGTTCAACCTGTCTCCTGACATCGTTTATCTTTTTACATTCACCTAAGAAATCGACGGTTTCGTTTGCGTGTTGTTCTCGTTTTGCTGAGTACGTCAGTTTTTGAGTTAATTCATTTTTATCAAAAACTTTTTCTACATTAATTAGCAACTCCTGAAGGTCAATAGGTTTTTTCAAATAATCTGAGGCACCTAATTTCATTGCCGAAACTGCATCCTCTAACTCACCATATGCAGACATGACAAGCACTGCTGTATTTGGGTTGGATGACTTTATATCAACAAGCAGATCAAGTCCTGAACCTTCAGGTAAACGCATATCGAGTAAAATTAAATCAGGGGTATGTTCACTAAATTCTCTTCTCGCTAACGCGAGAGTGCCCGCTAAAAAAACTATATAACCAGCTCGAACTAAATGTTTTTTTACAGCTTTTGCAAAGACTGCTTCATCTTCTACTATCAATATCTTTTTTTCAAGCACAGGGACTTCAGCAGTTGTGACCAATGGTTCACTCACTTATACCGACCTCACTTTGATTATTTATTGGCGCACTAATTATTACTTCGGTTCCTTGTCCTTTTTTCACATTGAATTTTAAGTTCCAGCCATGTTTTTGACAAATTTTATACGCAATAGGAATACCTAGACCAGTACCAAAGCGTTTTGTAGATGGTCCCGGTTCAAAATTACTAGATTTAGGTTCAAATGGTAATCCAGGGCCACTATCCAAAATATTAATTTCGATATAATCCGCAGTATATGACAGTTTTATCTTAATATTACCAGATACGGGAGAGGCATCGACAGCATTTGCTAATAATGTGTATAGGGCTTGTTCCATCAGATCTGGATCTACTTTCAATAGTTGTGATGTCTCCCAACCACTCTTCTTAATCTTGATTTTTTTCTCAGTGATTTTATTAGTAAGTAAGCCTAAAGCAGCATCAATTAAATCAGACACTTTTGCTTTTGTTAAGTATGGCTTTAATGGATGTAGATAGGAGACTAACGAGCTAACCCAACGACCTAGCCTGTCTATTGTTTCAATAATTGCTTCTTTCGATTCATTTATCTCTTCCTGATTTTGCGCATGCTCTAATAATTGTGCTGTAGCTCTAATACTTGCAAGAGGATTTCGGATATTATGTGCTACAACTGGTACTAAGACTCCTAAGGCAGCTTGTCTTTCATTCTCGATTAATGTCTTTCTATTCTCTACTAGCTCTATCGCCATTTTATTAATCGCTGTAGCCAAATCAGAAACTTCCTCCACACCTTCTTCTTCAATGAGATATTCCAAGTTGCCATGGCTTATCTTACCCGCACCAATCATTACATTAGCTATTGGCTTAATAAAATCTTTACGCATCACTTGTCTGGCATAAAGAACAATAATAAATGCTACTATTAAAGGTATCGGGATGATAAATGGCGCGAATTTTGTCCAAATCGATAACCTCTCACCTAATTTTTTATATTTTTTTGTCAATAACCCCTTGAAAGTGTGATAACTGTTTTCAAATTTACCTTCCATCTGTCGGGCGAAAGCTGGATTTAAAATTTGTATTCTTGCAAACTGGTCTGCGACATATGGATTATTAAAAATATTATTCATATCAATCTGTATTTCACGATATGACAGATTTAATTTTTGAATCGCGTTGTCCGCTTCCCTTGACCTAGAGTTTTGTCGTAACTCGTTAAAACGTTCTGAAATACTCCGTGAATATTCAGGATAAACATCAAATGCGTTAGAATCTTCCAAGACACGAGCACGTATCATGACTTGGATTTGGGCGTAGAGTTCGCCCCTAATCTGCTCCGTGAGATATATCATCGTATTTATGCGAACAGATTCTGCTGTATTTTGATGCCAAAAATGTGCGGAAAGTCCGCCTAATAAACCTGTAACCGCAACCAAAAATAAAATTGCAACTTCATGAAGAAATAACAAGTTTTTTAAAGACTTAGGTCTACTAAATGCCATTCGATTAGTATAACTCAGAATGGTTCTTTTCAACCAAAAAATTGGATGATATTAACCAAAAAATATCAAAGTTATTTAAATAAAATAAGATAAATTCTCTATATCATTGTATTTATTGATTATTTTAATTTAACCTTTAGTTGGCATGATAGATGGATAGTAGTAAGTGCACATTATATTTGTGTCCCAATAATTTGGGTTTTTCTAACAATAACATTTGAGGAGAGTTACTATGAAATGGGATACTCCAGAATACAGTGACATTCGTTTTGGTTTTGAAGTCACAATGTACATCAACAACAAGTAATTGTTGACAAAGCTGAAGTAGAAAAAGGGTCGCAAGACCCTTTTTTTATCTAACAAAATTAACCTTGATTTTCAGTTAAACCACATTCTCCTAAACAATTCAGTTTCGTTTTTCTTAACGTGATATGCCACACCAGAAATATGTATGAAGAGCAAAATAACTAAACAAATAGCGCTAACTTCATGTATCTGGCTAAATAACTCATTTAACTCAGGATTTTTCGAACTCCATCTAGGCAATGGTATACCCCAAAATTTTGTTTTATAGCTAGTAAATGAAGATGAGATATAACCTGATACAGGTTGAATAAACATCATCAAATACAATAATTGATGTGTTGCTTTAGCCAGTTTTTGATGTGTTGCGGACACCATGTTTGGTAACGGTGGTGATTTATTAATGAGCTTCGACACTAACCTGATAACAACTAATAGAGCCAAAGTCAGGCCTATTGATTTATGCAGCGTAAAGAACCAAGTACGCTCTTCTGAGCCTTTAGGCAAATCAGACATATAAACACCCATACAAATCATAGCGATTATCATAATGGCCATAAGCCAATGAATGATTATTGCTATTTTACTGTAGCGCTGAATTTCCATAATATTCAATATATCCCAAGTGTTAATCTCTCTCAAATTGTAATTCGTTAAACTATCTCGCATTTAGCCATTGATATTATGGCAATACTATCCCAATATTATACATTGATGAAATTTAAGCATTGTCTAAATTTGCATAGTTCGTCATAGATCTCAAAGGAATTACACATCACATAATGAAAATAATAACGCGCCATTTTCTCATTCTTGCTTCATTATTGATATTTAGTCTTTGCATAATGACTCCTCTGCATGCTAATGAGTATCAATTATTAATATCAAAGAAAAAAAATGAGCTTATTGTTAAAAGTTCTGGTCAAATAGTGAAGAAATATTATATTGCTAGTGGCAAAGGTGGTGAAGGTACCAAACGTCTACGTGGTGACAGTAAAACACCTTTGGGTATGTATCAAGTAGCTAGTGTTAAAGAGAGCAGTCGCTTTCATTTTTTTATTCAGTTGGATTATCCAAACCTACTCGATGCTTGGTATGGTTATAAAAATAATATTATTGATGCTAATAATTTTAAACGTATCGCTACCGCATACAACAAACGTGAAGTGCCACCACAAGATACTGAATTAGGTGGCTTCATCGGAATACATGGCATAGGTATTACTAATGAAGAAAAATTAAATATTCATGAGTCCTTCAATTGGACAGACGGCTGCATTGCTTTAACTAATGAAGGAATTAATGATTTGAAAAAGTTTGTGCTCATTGGCACTCAAGTAATAATTAGAGAATAATCAACTAGTGTTAATTAAAAGAAATCGTAATTTTTTGCTACTTCTTGCATCATGAAAAGAATATTTTCTTCTGTTAAATTCAATCAATTAACAATACGGACTATTGTTCTATGTCTGTTTGTATTACTCTGTGGTTGTGCAAATGAATATGAGCAAATCTATGAAAAAAAATCAAAAAAAACCTTTGCCAATGTGATCCAGGATGCAGAATTTGCAATAACTGAAAATAATTTTAGAATAACAAATCGGCTTCATATAGGAAAAGCTATTAAAGAACGTGGTAATATCGATTTTCCACAAAATGAAGTGATACTATTTTGCAATCTCACCATCGCAGAAGAAATGTTGAGGATTGAACCTCGCTATATTAATTATTGTCCATACAAAGTAACAGTCACTGACTCTAATGAGTATGTAACAATAGCTACACGATTATTGCCGCTAGAAACGAATAATTCGAAAATGAGCACAGTGTTTGAAACTATTAATAAAATACTCCGTTCGGTGGTAGAATATGCAGCATCGGAAGACCCGTTTATTTTAGACAAAATTTAAAAAGGTTATTATTACATAATGAAAGTACATCATGAGCATAATCTTTTACTTCGATGGCTAATTTTAACTGGCCTTATCATGTTTGCTTTAATAGTTGCATGGAATGAGGGAATCATTACTGCACTATTCAGTGTCGATCAAAGTAATATTTGCTGGGTGATCGCATTGGCATACCTGTTAGTCACTCTGCACTGTGCAAGAAGAATTTATATGCTTTCATTACAAGCAAACCTGTCTATTCAAATTAACGATATTATTAAAAAGGAAGTTAAGCTTGATTTAGCGATCAACAAAGAGGAGATTTCGATTAATTCAAATGTTAAACTGCCTGACTGTTTCATGTCTGAGTATATTCGAGATCTTCATTATCGATATAATAATAAAACTAGTGCAGAAGATTTGATTTCATCCACCGATTTAGTTGACGTTTATGAATCACGTTTGAAAGGTCCCCAAGAAATTGGTTGGTTTGTTTCTGATATGATGTTGAAACTAGGTCTCCTTGGCACTATTGTCGGATTTATATTCATGCTTGGTTCAGTTGCGAATATTGCCGATTTTGATGTTAGTGGAATGCAAAAAATATTGAAACATATGAGTAATGGTATGGGTACTGCCTTGTATACGACACTTGCAGGGTTGACCTGCAGTCTTTTATCAGCAACTCAATATCATATGCTAGATAGACATGCGGATGAACTTATAGAACTAACTCGTCACCTCACACAGGTCCATATCATTCCAAAGATCATAGGGAATTAATTAAGCGATGAGTATTAAAGATCGTCTTAGGTCTGACCCCTTTACAGACCTTTTGTTTAATGCACTCTTGGGCTTTACGTTTTTGTTTTTAGTTGCCATCATGTTTATGAATCCTGAAGCAAAATCTGGAATTATTGATCCCAAAGCAGAATATATATTAACTATAACATGGGAAGATAATAGTCCTGATGACGTCGATGTTTGGGTTGAAGATCCCGAAGGGCAAATACTTTGGTTTAGAACTCCTGAAGCGGGATTATTGCACCTTGACCGTGATGATAGGGGTTTGGTCAATGACATCATCACCATTGCAGGCAAAGAAATTCAAAATCCGCTAAATCAGGAAGTAGTAACGCTGAGAGGGGTGGTTAAGGGTGAATATATAGTCAACCTTCACTATTATGCTTCCGAAACGAAAACTCCTGTTGATGTTAAGGTTCGATTGGTGAAAGTAAACCCTAAATTAGAAGTCATCTACTATGGTTCTGTTAACTTGGAAAAAAGAGGTGATGAAAAAACAGCTGTCAGATTTAAAATTGGTGGCGATGGCAGCGTCTATGGAATAAATTTTCTACCAAAATCTCTTGTAGAACTTGGATAAAAAATAAAAACACTGGAGAAAAAATTATGATACTGGGTATAACTGGCATAATTTCAGCCTATATTTTAATTGGTTTACTTCTACTTAGCATCAATCTTTACTCTAAGTGGTCATGGAAAGTAAAAGCAACGAGCATAATAATCACATCAGCGTTCTACATTATAACTTATTTTTCGTTTCCTCCATTAATCGGTTGGCCCACAACTGAGAAATTACCACCACAATTTCGTTTAATCTCAGCGCATGTAGAACAACCAAGTAAGGAAACCGGAAAAAAAGGCTTCATCTATCTCTGGATATCTGAGATTGAAAACATGTCAAGCACATACGCACCGCGTGCTTATGAACTAGAGTATTCAAATGAATTGCATGAAAAAATCATCAACGTAAAGTCAAAATTAGATAAGGACATTGCACAATTAGGAGAATTTAAAGAACCTGACGATACAATGAATCAAGTAAATGAACAACGGCGTGGTGTCAAGTCAGTCTATATTGAATTTTATGATCTACCAGATCCTCTTTTCCCGGAAAAATAGGACACACAGAATAATTGAATAGAAACATATCAACTTTATTATTTTATTTATCTTTATCTGCATATTCTGGACATGTATTTTCTTGGAATATATTAACAGATAAACTCGATATGAGTTGTGAGCAGTCTAAGACTACACTCAATTGTACATATCGAGCTTTAGTACCAAACATGATTACCGACATATCAGCAAACTCAAACACTGACCGCCTTCAAATAATTAAAATAAACCAATCATCTGAAGGTAAAAAATCAACTGCAATTTTATTTCTAGTTGATACAAGTGACCCTAATAGACAAAATGTTATCGAAAAGAATAAATCTCATATAAAAAAAATGTTAAGTAAAGTCAATTCAGATCATAAAGTTGGGCTCGCATCATTTGATAAATCCATAAAGCTTTTAGCCCCTATAGGAACTTCGAAATTGTTATTGTCTAAGTCAGTAGATACTTTAAATGCAGATGGAAAAACAACTGAATTATATCGAAATCTCATAAAAGCAATTGAACATTTAAAATCATTTACTGCGCATAGAAAATTGATTGTACTATTGTCGGATGGCCAAGCTGAAGACAAAGCATACTTTCATAATGACGTCATCAGAGAAGCGAGAAAACATGCAGTCGTCATCAATTCAATTGGGTATCCAAGAACTGTTTCACTGTCTGTATCTTTACAAACAATGAGAAGACTGAGTGAAGAAACTGGTGGATTTTTTTTTGAAACTAACATGCGTTACGAATTACCATCAAAAATATTGACATCATTCATCAACAACCTGACTAATACTCGTCAATTTACCGTTGAATTAGACTCTTTATCTCAGAACCACCCTGCACCAAAGACAATAACTCTCGTAGTTGAAAGTCAGAGCGGTGTAGAGAATATCAACATACCAGTGAAAATAAAAACTATACCAAAGTCTGTACAGACAGAGACAGATATTCCAAACTTAGAAACTCAAACTTCTAATACAGTAATTGCTGATGATAATTCATTAATACAGGCACTAACAAAAAAAACAGGTAATAAATCAAGTAATTTTTGGCTTTGGTATGGACTACCTGTTTCGTTAATCATCATGATTATCTTTATATTTACCATATTTTTTTTATTGTGGTATCGACATACTGAACCCAAATTGATTTCTGATAGTGATTATAAGGCTTATGCTTATTTAATAACTAATGATGGAACTGAAACTCGATATCCAATAACAAGAGAAGTTTGGCGAATTGGCCGAAGTAAGGACAATGAATTAAATTTGAATGATAATTCTCTCTCACGGCGTCATGCTGAAGTTCACCGAAATAGCGATGGTACATTTATTATTGTTGACATGAATTCAATGAATGGAATATATATTAATAATGAAAAAATAGAAAAGAAAGAACTTCATGAGGGTGACGTTATTGAGATCGGAGATGTCTCATTCTACTTCACACAAACGACCTCAGATTACGCACTTGAAGAAGCTACTGTAATGGAAAAAACAAAAGCACCAATCGATGTCTAATTATTTAATCAATTAATAGGTTCTATTAGTTCTATATAATCATTGATTAGGTCTATCATGGCTGATTCATTTAAAGATGGTTCATTTTCACCGAACCATTGTTGTTTATTCTCAACAATCAATCTCGATATATTCATAGCAATGTGTTTTACTTTGCCAGTGTTAATTTTCTCAGGGGCATTGACCAATAATGATGTAGCTGCTCCCAATACAATTTCTTTATGTTTTTGCAATAACGAATCAAATTCTGCTATTGCCAGGATAGGCTCATTCTGTTCAGGTTTGACTGTTTGAATAACAAAGGCTATCAATGCACTGAACTCAGTAGGAACCGTTATTCGACTAATCATTGCCCAGCGATACAAATCAATTGCCAAGACTTCCCATTGTTGAGCTGAATCGTCAATATTGATAATTGATAATAGTTTTTTAGAAACGCATTCTTGTGCATGCTTCCATAGTTCCAGCATTTTATTTGAGACATCTTCTTCAATATCATAATGCTCTGGATCTATACCAAATAGTAGTGGAATACCTTCTTTATGCAGCAACCATTTTTCCTTACAAACCCATTTTTCATATAATTTCTGCAATCTTAAATGTTCTTCATCATAGATCACTACTTCTTGAGTTTCTTTCGATATTGATATTTCTTTATTACGGTGATGTAATGCTACTTTGATTCTATTGATAATATCCATAACTACATACTTTCTATTAGACTATTGAAAGGAACATTCAATCCTTATATATCGATAACAAGAGACTGGTCTGATTTGACTATTTATCTTCTTAAGATTACATCAAGGGTAAATAAGAATTAAATTTTTAGCAAACTCATAAAATTGAGTCAGAGTTTTATTCCTTTTTAAAAAAAAATTTATTCAAATACTATTACAAAGAGTGAGTATATTTCTATGTTTTTGTAACGACTGATAAAAAAAATATCGAAAAATGTGATGAAAACTGTATATTCATAAAAGATTGTTAATTACGATTCAACAGCTTTTTCATATCCAGACCATACTATCTTCCATGAAGGTTCATCATCAGCGGCAAGATAGCCAATATCTGTACACATACCAGGTATTGCAACCAACATACCATTAACATAAATCATGGGAAATCTGTCTCTCTCCCATGGTAAAACACCCCGTTCTTGAAATAATTGCTTTACAGTTTTTGACTTAGAGAAATTATTTAGTCTCAACTTTTCACCACCAACCCTATATTGAACACTAATATTTTTATTCTCAATGTTTTTCTTTGATAAGCCGCATCCAATTTCTGTTTTTACAATTAGCGTCTCATTCATTATTTTTAAGGGACTAGGAATCTCCCATTTCAAATTGATACTATCAATATTTTTGTGTTTCCTTCTGAAAGCATACAGTAGTTTCTTATATTTCCTTACTTCAATATTTTTCCAGTTTACGCAATTCTCATTATCAGATTTTGAATTAATCAAATCTGAAATGATTTGATTAATATGCTTCGAGTTTGGTGATTCTAGTTCAAGTTTTTGAAGCCAAATAAAAATTATATTTTTCTGTCTTGTAACACTAAAATTTCGTAAGAGATTTAGACTTAATTGTTTTTTGTGAGATACGTTTTTAAAGTCTTCCAAACCTATCTCTCTCATTAAAGATGCACACTCTTGTTGATGTTCAAGTGAACGTAAAATTGTTTTGCGATAAGAAGACCATCTTTTCTCAAATACTGGAATAACACTATGTCTTAAGTAATTTCTATCAAACTTCGTATCCATATTACTTGGATCTACTTGCCAAGATAATCTATTTTCTTCCGCATATAATTTTAATTCACTTCGACAATAGTTTAATAATGGACGAACATGTGTGGCATTCGCAATATCTTTGTAAATAGGCATTGATGATAAACCACGTGGCCCTGCACCGCGGAGAGCTTGTAAAAAAAAAGTTTCAACCTGATCATCCTGATGATGTGCTGTGAAGAGCAAATCACCTTTATTCATAACTTGAGCAATAAGTTCATATCTTTTTTTCCTCGCCCAGGCTTCAACACTACTACACTTTGGAACTTTTTCATTAATATTTATTTGAGTGAATGACAGACCATAATAGTCACATTGGCTTCTACAGAAATCACCCCACTCGTCACTTTGCCTTTGTATCCCATGATCCACATAAATGACTCCAAATGACTTTCCTATCTTTTCTCTATGAGAAAAAACAAGGTGTAGCAAGACACTAGAATCCATTCCACCACTACAAGCAATCCAGATTTTTTTTGTCTGTGGGAATGTATTTAGTATCAAATCAAAACTAAATTGTGAAAGTCGACTCGTTGACACGAAATATATCTATACACTAAACATAAATGAAAAAATCAAGAATGAAAGATTAATTTTTCTTGAATTCACCGATTTGTCTTATCTTCTTTTGTCTTTTTAGAACAACTTCTTCAATTGGCATGTCACGCAGTTTTTTTAAGTCCTCAACTAAAGCGAATTTCAAACTATTTGCAATGCAATCAAAATCACGATGTGCACCTCCTAATGGTTCAGTAACCACACGATCTACTAAATTGAGTTCATTCAACTTTTGTGCCGTGATGCCCATTGCTGCTGCTGCTTCTTTGGCATTATCAGTACTTTTCCAAAGAATCGAAGCACATCCCTCGGGTGAGATTACAGAATATGTGCTATATTGCAGCATCAACAAGCGATCACCAATACCAATGGCTAGCGCACCTCCTGACCCACCTTCTCCAATCACTGTTGCAATAATTGGAGTTTTCAATTCCGACATAGCCATCAAGTTTCTAGCAATAGCTTCGCTCTGACCTCGCTCTTCTGCATCGACACCTGGATAAGCTCCTGGTGTATCTATAAATGTAAGTACCGGAAGATGAAAACACTCTGCCATCTGCATGATACGTAATGCTTTACGATAGCCTTCAGGTTTTGGCATTCCATAATTTCGCATAATTCTATCTTTAGTACCACGACCTTTCTGATGCCCTATGACAGCGACAGATTTTCCGTCTAGCCTTGCTATACCAGTGATAATTGCTGGGTCATCTGCAAAATATCGCTCTCCATGCAATTCTTGAAAATCGGTAAATATGAGATCAATATAATCTTGCGTGTACGGCCTTTCTGGATGACGTGCTACTTGAGAAACCTGCCACGGACTCAATGAAGAAAAAATGGATTCTGTCAATTCATTACTACGTTTTTTGAGCCGTGAAATCTCTTCGTTAATATTTATTTTTTTATCATTCCCTACGTGGCGTAATTCCTCAATTTTAGCCTCGAGCTCGGCAATCGGTTGTTCAAAATCTAGGAAATTCATATTGTCAAATAAGGTTATTAAATTCGTCTAATATTATAATCTATTTTGATGTTCTCTTTCCCAATTGATTCTGATAATTCATCTAATAAATCATCATTTATTGTTAAACGCCATTTTTCTCCAAGATTTAGATTTGCAATAGCATCTTTATTATCATATTGAATAGACACTTCAGAGCTTCCATTCCTAAACGGTGTTATAGTTTTCTTTAAATCTTCAATACCACCATTTTTAAGATAATCGTATTTTATATTCAAAATAAGATTTCCATTTTTTTTTCTGATATCATCAAGACTGTATATTTCATTCGCACGAATAGATATACCACTCTCAATATAATCATCTTCAATAGCCTTACCTTTTATGATGACTAATTGATCCTTAACAAGCAAATGCCGAAACTTTAAAAACTCATCTGAATAGACGTTAACTAATACCCGAGCTGTCCTGTCATCTAATTTAATCTCTGCCATACGTCCTCTACTACCCGTGCGGGTTCGTATACTCATAATATACCCAGCAACAATTACACTTCCAAACTTAAATGAATTCAATTTTGATGTTATCACTCCTTTTAATTCAGCTTCGTATCGATTAATAGGATGACCTTTTAAATAAAAACCTAAAGTATCTTTTTCCCCAGTCAATCTTTCTTTTTCTGTCCAGTCTATGGCATTATCATACATAGATTTATTTTCAGTCTTATTTTTATTTTCCACATTCAAACCAAACATATCATTTTGTCCGCTTGTACTATTTTGGCTATGCTGTTCTGCTAATGATATAGCTTTTCCCAAATTGTGTACCAGAGTACTTCTAGTTGCACCTAATTCGTCCATCGATCCAGAACGTATTAAAGCATCTATCACACGTCGATTAGCTTTTCGCAGATCTACTCGTTTGCAAAGATCAAATAAGTCTGAGTAATGACCGCCATTTTCTCTTTCGTTTATTATAATTACAATCGCTGACTCACCAACACCTTTAACAGCACCTAACCCATAACAAATAGTTGTATCATCGACTACTGTAAAGCTATATTCACTTTTATTTACTGATGGTGGCAAAATCTTTACCTTTAGCCGTCTAACTTCCTCCAAAAAAGCAACAACCTTTTCCGTATTGTCCATATCGGAAGATAATACTGCGGCCATAAATGCAGCAGGATAATGAGCTTTTAACCATGCAGTTTGATAGGCAACTAAAGCATATGCTGCAGAATGTGACTTATTAAATCCATAACCAGCAAATTTTTCCATCAAATCAAAAATCATTGTCGCCTGTCTTTTTTTAATTCCTCGATCAACTGCACCATCAGTGAATATTGTTCGCTGTTTTGCCATCTCCTCTGGTTTTTTCTTTCCCATTGCACGCCGTAACAAATCTGCAGCACCCAGTGTGTAACCTGCTAATACTTGTGCAATTTGCATTACTTGCTCTTGATAAAGTATGACACCATAAGTTGTTTTTAATGCTGGCTCCAAATCGTCATGCATATACTTCCATAACCTACCATGTTTTCTATCAACAAAATCATCGACCATTCCTGATTGTAAAGGTCCCGGCCTAAACAAAGCAACGAGTGCTATCAAGTCATCAAAAACATCTGGCTTAAGTCGCTTTATTAACTTTTTCATTCCATCTGATTCTAATTGAAAAATAGCTGTCGTATCCATCCTTTGAATCAGTTCATACGTAGACGGGTCATCAAGTGGAATTTTTTGTATATTAATTGGTTCCTTATTCTCTGCTGACCTTATAAAATTTATATCGCGTAGCGCCCAATTGATAATAGTTAATGTCCTAAGTCCTAGAAAATCAAATTTGACTAAACCTATAGACTCAACATCACCCATATCAAATTGAGTAACCGTTGCTTTTGAATCTTGCTCACAGTATAAAGGCATATATTCATATAAAGGCTCAGGAGCTATAACTAGACCACCAGCATGTCGCCCAGCATTTCTAATCAGGCCTTCAAGCTTCTGTGCCAAATTCAGTAATGTCCTCACATCTTCTTCACTCTTATAACGTTTTCGTAACACTTTTTCTTCTAATAAGGCTCTATCAAGAGTCATATTCAAATCAAATGGTATTAACTTTGCAAGCTGGTCTACAAAACTATAAGGGAACCCAAGTACTCTTCCAACATCTCTTACTACGGCCTTTGCCGCCATAGTACCGTATGTAATTATTTGTGAGACATGTTCCCGTCCATATTTCCGAGCAACATAATCAATAACTTCATCTCTACGATCCATACAAAAATCAATATCGAAATCTGGTAATGAGACTCGTTCTGGATTTAGAAAACGTTCAAATAGCAAGTCATATTCAAGGGGATCTAACTCCGTAATATCTAAAGCATAGGCCACTAGTGAACCTGCACCCGAACCACGTCCAGGTCCTACCGGTATATCACTCTCTTTGGCCCAACGAATAAAATCAGCAACTATAAGGAAATATCCAGAAAAACCCATCCCGGTAATAACATCGACTTCACGTTGTAATCTTACAGAATATTCTTCATTTTTTGACTTAGAGAAATTATTAGATTCTCTAAGAATTTTCTGCAAACCATTTTTTGCATCCTTAATAAGTCTTTGGTCCTCTGTCTCGCCTGAATTAACAGGAAAGTGAGGTAAAAAATATTCTCCTAAAGTAAACTCAATATTGCATCGTTGCGCTATTTTGATGGTGTTTTCAAGCGCCTCAGGTATGTCTGAGAATAGCTTCTGCATTTCTTCATATGTTCGAAGATATTGTTGAGTAGTATGTTGTTTGACGCGTCTTGGATCATTTAATGTATACCCTTCTTGTATACACACACGTGCTTCGTGTGCTTCAAAGTCATCTTTTTTTATAAAACACACATTATTAGCGGCAACAAGAGGAACATTAAATTTTTCAGCATATTTTATAGCTTCACGCATATAGTCTTCTTGATTCTTTCTACCGATTCTTTGCAATTCAAAATAATATCTATCTGGAAAAACTGTCAACCATTTTTCTATATTATTTTCTATCTTTGCTGTATCTTGAAGTAAAGTTGAATTTGAAAAATCACCACTATCCGCACAATCTATAACAATAAGTCCATCGTTATGATTTTTCAGCCACTCAAATTTTATTAATGGATTCCCACGAAATTGTCCCTCAGTAAAACTTTTCGTTATCAGTCTAGATAGATTTTTGAAACCTTCAATATGCTGACAGAGAAGAATGATGTTTGAAGGGTCACTTGGACTATTACTCACGATTTTTATTTGTGCACCTATTATCGGTTTAACACCAACTTTATGCATTGCACGATAAAATTTTACTGCTGAAAAAGTGTTTCCCTGCTCCGTAACGGCAACTGCAGGCATGTTAATATCTGCAGCCTTGGCAGCTAAAGTATCAACCTTGATTAAGCCATCAATAAGTGAATATTCAGTATGTAGATGTAAATGAACAAAGCTCATCGGAATGAAAACCTATCGTATATATTTGGCTACTGGAGCGAAAGTACGACGATGTATTTTTGTCACACCTAATCTTACTAAAGCTTCGACATGCTGCTTAGTAGGATATCCTTTATGCGATGAAAAACCATAGCCTGGATATTTATCATCAAACTTTACCATTTCATCATCTCTTGATACTTTAGCAATGATTGATGCCGCACTAATTGCAGGAATTAAGTTATCACCTTTAATAATGGCGATAGTTTTTAAATTGACTTTGGGTTTAAAGTTTCCGTCTACAACCACTAGCTTTGGTTTTTCATCTAATGCTTCAATAGCACGTTTCATAGCCAATAGACTCGCTTGCAGTATATTTATATTATCTATCTCTTCAACTTCTGCACGTCCCAATGACCAGGCCAAAGATTTAGATTTTATTAGTTCTGACAAAATCACCCTCTTTTTATGGCTCAGTTTCTTAGAATCTTTTAGGCCATTTATTTTAATCTTAGAATCTAATATGACAGCAGCAGCTACAACTGGTCCTGCAAGCGGTCCTCTGCCAACCTCATCAACGCCAGCTACCAAGTCGATGCTGTTAATGTAAGTATGATCGATCACTTTCATCACATTCAAGTAATTCGAGAATAGCATCAGCTGCTTGTATGTCAGGTTTCTTTTTAAGTTCTTCCGATAATTCAAAAAATTCGATTTTCATTTTTTCAACTCGTTCCTGAGACGTCAATAACTTGTTTAGTTCGAAAGACAATATTTCTGGTATGCACCTTGATTGTAGACATTCAGGCACCAGCATCTTGCCAGCCAGAATATTTGGTAATGAGCAATAGGGAATTTTTGCTAACAACTTTACTATTAGATACGTTAAAAAGGAAAGTTTATAAGCAACAATCATTGGTTTTTTAAATAGCATTGCTTCCAAGGTTGCGGTACCCGAAGCGAGCATAATAAAATCTGCTGCTTGCATTACTTGATGAGTATTACCTATAGAAATATTGACATCAAGACCTGGCACAACTCTATGTTTTATTATTTTAAAATAATTTAGTGATTTTTCATCCACCAAACCACTGATAAAGTATAAGTCTGGGTGGGTTTTTTGAGATAAGGCAGCTGCTTTTAATAAAGGACTAGCAATTCTTTTTATCTCAGTCAATCTACTACCGGGCAAAAGGGCGATGACCGTACTTTTTTGCGGAATATTTAAAGCTAATCTAGCTTTTGACATGTCTGGAGTGCTTGCTATTTTATTTGCTAGTGGATGACCTACATACTTATTCGGGATATTATATTTGTTATAGATAGCCGTTTCGAACGGGAAAAGATTCAACACTAAATCAGCCGCCTTACCAATTGCCTTTACTCTATATTCACGCCATGCCCATACAGAGGGACTTACATAATGTACAGTTTTTATACCCGCCTTACGTAATTTTTTTTCGAGCCAAAGATTAAAGTCTGGAGCATCTATACCAATGAACACGTCTGGTGGATTTTCAATGAAATATTTTAATATATTATTTCTAATTCTTCTTAGTTCAAAATATCGTTCCGCCACTTCAGTAAATCCCATTACTGATAATCGCTCCATGGGGTATAACACCTTCATTCCCATTTTGACGAGTTGTACTCCACCAACACCCTCTAATAATAGTGTTTCATTCTTCTTTCTTAGTTCTTTAATCAGGCCTCCACCGAGCATATCGCCTGATGTTTCTCCTGCGACAATCCCAATACGAACCATTAAATCACTTTGATGCAGCTAGTATGGAGGACAACTTCATCTAACGATCCCACGATCAGAGCAGGCAATAAATGAACGCATAATTTCTACTTTATCCGACTCAGCAGTTAGATCTGACAAGACATTTAAGGCGTCTTTGAGTGACCGCCCATCACGATAAATTGCTTTATACGCCTTTCGTAGAATATTGATAGTTGCAGAATTGAACCCATGCCTCTTCAAGCCTTCTCGATTTAAGCCAGAGGGTCTGGCTGAATTACCCGAGACTAATACATAGGGTGGGACATCTTTTAAAATCACGGATGAAAAAGCAGAGAAACTGTAGCTTCCAACGCGACAATACTGATGTACTACTGTAAGTGCCCCAAGAATAACGAAATCCTCGATCACCACATGACCAGCTATACTCGCATTATTAGCAAAAACAGTATTGTTACCGACAAAACAGTCATGTGCTATGTGTGCATAAGCCATAATCCAGTTATTATCGCCAATAATTGTCTTACCACCACCTTCGTCTGTGCCACGGTTTATTGAAACATATTCACGAATGATATTCCCAGCACCTATCTCCAATATCGAATTTTTTTCTTTCTTGAATTTTTTATCTTGTGGATCTTCACCAATAGAACAAAAATGAAATATCTTATTATTTGGTCCAATTGTTGTGGGTCCGTTGATAACTACATGAGATCCTATAACGGAGCCTGTTCCTATCGATACATTTGCTCCAATGATGGAATACGCACCGACCTTTACATCGGACTCGAGAATAGCATCTGAATGAACAATGGCAGTAGCATCTATCATAAAGTTATGTGATTACTGTTGTTAGTAACTCTGCTGATGTTATTAATTGTGAATCTACGTAAGCAGAACCATTGAATTTAAAAATATTTCGCCTTACTGAAATCAGCTTCACATCCAATATTAATTGGTCACCAGGCACTACTGGTTTTCTAATACGAACTTTATCAACACCGACTAAGTAGAATAAGCTATCCTCAGAGATCCCTTCTTCTAATCCTAATAACCCGAGTAATCCTGCAGCTTGAGTCAACGCTTCAATAATTAATACTCCTGGCATAACAGCTTTAGCTGGAAAATGTCCCTGGAAAGAAGGTTCATTAATCGAGACATTTTTTAATGCTTTAATACTTTTACCTTTTTCAACTTCGATCACACGATCTATCAACAAGAATGGATATCGATGAGGTAATAATGTTTTTATCTTTTCTATATCAATCATGTTAGGGATATCTTGTATATAAATTTCATATTTAATCTAATTTAAGCATTATATTTTTTATGATCTTATCCAAACTTTTAAAACGTATAACATTTCTTTTGTAAGTTTTATTATCTGTGATTGGAATGCCTGAAGAGTAGACTCCTGGGACTTTAATTGTGTTTGCTACCCCAGACATACCAGTGATGATGACGTCGTCTGTAACTTCGATATGCCCACTGATATTACTCGCACCTCCAATCTGGCATCTTTTTCCTATGCGTGCACTTCCTGCTATCCCCACACATGCGGCGATGGCTGTGTTTTCTCCTATATATACGTTATGTCCTATTTGAATTTGATTATCTATTTTTACACCATCACAAACAACAGTATTTTCTATTACACCCCTATCTATAGTTGAATTTGCACCTACTTCCACATCATCACCAAGAGTAACAGAACCGATATGTGGAATTTTCAACCATTCTTCATCATCGAGAGCAAAGCCGAATCCATCTGCACCAATAACAACTCCTGGATGCAAGACAACATTTTTTCCAATAACCACGTCATGCAAAATCGTTACATTTGCATATAATGTTGCGTTTTCACCAACACTCGCATTGTCTCCAATCACACAACCTGGCCCAATATATGTCTCAGCACCAATTATAACATTGTCACCAACAACTACATTTGCCGAGATGGTGGAGGTATCGTCAATATTGCATTTTTGACCTATTACTGCACTCTCATCTATATTTCCATTATAGCGTTTCATCGGATAAAGATGGTTGACTATTTTTGCATAGACTAAGTACGGATTATCACTTACCAAGGCATTTGTAGGGCAGTTATTTGAATCGTCATCTGATAGAACGACCGCGGAAGCTTTCGTTTGTGATAGCAAATGAGTGTAACGACGATTTGATAAAAATGTTATTTCGCCACTTTTTGCTAAACTCAATGTATTGACATTTTTAATCACACATTCAGGATTACCAACCAAGCTTGCTCCGCTTACCTTTGATAATTCCGCAAGAGTGGCAGACATATGTCGTTACTCACTATTTAATTTTATTCAGCGACGCTGTTACCTTCTTTTTTTAGATAATCGATTACCATCCCGCTTATGTCAACTTTCGGGCTGGCAAACACCACACCTTCACCTAAAATCACGTCATAGTTATTTTCTTTTGCTATTTTTTGTATTGCCACAACAACACGTTTTTGTATCTTACCTAATTCTTCATTACGTCGAAATTGAATATCTTCTCTGAACTCATCCTGATTCCGTTTAAGATCACGTTTTTGTGCAACGAGTGTTCTTTCTATTTTTCCAAGTTCTTGTTCACTCATAATAGCTCGATCTTTATTAAACTTATCTTCAAGAGCTTTAATCTTTTTTTGCGATGCTACCAATTCTTTATCCCGAGGAGAAAATTCTTTTTCTAACATTCTTATAGCTGATTCAGCTTGAGGTGACTCTTGCAAAATTCTATTTGCATTTACAGCTCCTATTTTATAGATCTCTTCTGCGTATAGATAAGATGATGTAAATGCCAACATAGCGACTGTTTTAACAAGTGATTTAAACAAGGTATTCATTAACTTTAAGCTCCAAAATTGCTAAAATGATGTTCCAAAAGTGAATTGGAAGTTTTGTACTCGATCTGTAGATTCATCTCCAAAAGGCTGTGCAAGACTAGCACTAACTGCACCAAATGGTGAAAGCCATATAGCACTTAATCCGGCGGAATAGCGCATATCGTCTATTGACACGTCATCATTGCTACCAAATACATTACCCGCATCGAAAAATGTAGTCAGCCTGATTGATTTTTTATAAGCTGTTAGAAAAGGCACTGGTAAAATCACCTCGGCATTAACAAGGATTCTGGTGTCACCACCTAGCGCTCTGTTAGTTGAATCTCTTGGACCCAGTGTGTTTTCTTCATAACCCCTGAGAGTCCGAGGTCCGCCAGCATAAAAATTTTCAAAGAAAGGTAATTCGTCTGAACTACCATACCCATCTCCATAACCAAACTTACCGCCTAGCGCCAATATAAAATCTTCGTTATATAGATCTTTGAACCACTTACCTTCATAATTAATCTTATAGTACTCAAGAGAATCACCAAAACTTGGCATTGATATAGTTCCATTTATTCGTTGATAAACACCCTTGTCTGGCAAAATAGCCTTATTTCTTGTGTCATAAGCAAAATTCATTGAGAATTTTAGAATATCATACTGATTACCATTTTTAGTTATAAAGTCAGTAATCTGAATTGAGCTAATCGTTTGAGTAGAAATCTCCGTGTTTGCATATCCCAATGAGCCGGCTACTGTATTATGTTCGCTAACTGGAACAGATAAGCCAAATGATGCGCCATACTCTTTCGTTTCAAAAGCTGTCAAATTGGATTCTTCCGCATTTGTTTCTCGATAATAAACATCATATGCACTACCGATACCGTCGTCTGTGAAATAAGGATTCATGTAGCCTAATGAATAACGTGTATTAACGTCACTATTATTAAACGCAAATTGAACACGGTTACCAGAGCCAAATATGTTATCTTGAGAAATTGTAGTGTTGAATATCAGACCCTGTGTCTGAGAGAAACCTACACCTGCGCCTAATTGTCCTCCCGAACGTTCCTCAACTGTATAATTAACATCAACCTGATCAGTAGTTCCTGCGACCGCAGGAGTTTCAACGTTAACTTCATCGAAGAAACCCGTTCTCATCAATCGCTGTTTGCCTCTTTGTACCTGTGTTGTTGAGATCCAAGCACCTTCCTGTTGACGCATTTCACGTCTTAGAACAGTATCTTTTGTTTTTGCATTTCCAGAAAAGTTAATACGCCTAACATAGACACGTTTACCTGGGTCCACAAAAAACGTTAACGAGACCGTCTTATCTTCCTTATTAATTTCTGGTATCGAATTGACATTCGCGAATGAATAACCTTCTGTACCTAATTTTTCAGTAATCGATTTAGTACTATCAGTTATTTTTTTACGTGAAAAAAGATTTTCTGACTCTATGGTAATTAACTCAAATATATCTTTTTCCGGAAGTATGTATTGACCAGCAAGTTTTACTTCCGTAACAGTATATTGCACACCTTCTGTTATATTAATGGCAATATAGATCCCCATCTTGTCGGGTGTTATTGAGACTTGTGTCGAATCGAGATTAAAATTTAGATAGCCATCGTCTAAATAAAATGATCGTAATGTTTCAAGATCTCCTGCTAATTTTTGCTTTGAGTACTGATCGTCGTTTGTGTAGAAAGATAATAAGCCTGTTGTACTAAGTTTAAATTCTTTTAATAATCTTTTCTCAGTAAAAATAGAGTTGCCGACAATATTTATCTTCTTGATCTTGGCAGCAAGCCCCTCCGAGACTTCGATGACTATGCTTACGCGATTATTATCGAGTTCAGTCACCGTAGAATTGATTTTGACCGCATATTTACCATTCGAATAATATTGACGTTGCAATTCTGTCTTAACCTGATCCAATGTTGACTGAACAAACACTCTCCCTTCTGCAAATCCAAATTGCTTGAGGTTTTCCAACAAATCATCTGTTGGTATATCCTCATTGCCCGACATAGAAATGGACCCGATAGATGGTCTTTCTTTTATTATGATCACAAGGTTGTTGCCATCTCTCTCTAGCTTTACATCATCAAAATAACCAGTCTTGAACAAGGCTTTTACCGCTTCTGATGAACGAGAGTCATCAAATATGTCACCTACTTTCATTGGTAGATAATTGAACACCGTTCCTGGTGAAATACGCTCCAAACCTTCGACGCGAATATCCTGAATTAAAAACTCTTGTGCTGCTTGTGGTTGCGCAAGTAATAATAGTGATAGCGTTAAAACACAAAGTACTTTGTTAATTATAAATTGCATATGATTATTATTGTTTATTTTAAATTATTTATCCTAATATGCGGATGATATCATTATAAAAAGCAATGCTCATTAGTCCTAACAACAAAACTATTCCTATCTTTTGTCCAAATATTTGTATCGCTTCAGAAACCGGTTTCCCTGTCAGCGCTTCTACGAGATAATACATTAAGTGCCCACCATCCAATAGGGGCACGGGCAACAAATTAAGCACACCCAGACTGATGCTTACTATGGCCATAAAACTAAAAAATGCAAGCAGTCCTATTCCCGCAGATTGGCCTGCATATTGTGCAATACTAACCGGACCACTCAAGTTTTTCACCGAGGCATCACCCATCAACATTCTACCAAGTACTTGTAGAGTTAGCACTGACATTTCCCAAGTCTTTTTTATTGCCTTCAGGAGAGCATACTGTATCTTATAACTCTCTACTACGAAATAGGAATCAAATGAACCCTTAGCAACATACACTGCGGCGCCAATACGTCCAATAATCATCCCACCAGATTGAATACTATCTGGTATTAGTTCAATACTAACGGTGTTATCACTTCTCAGCAATTCGATGCTGATTTTTTTACCTGGGTTATTTCGTATAAACTCTACGCATTGAGTCCATGATTGAATTAATTTTCCATTAATAGTAATTATTTCATCATACTCAAGTAAACCACTTTTTTCAGCCGCACCACCTGGCAGTATTTTCCCAATAATAGCAGGGAGTTTTAACTCAATAACACTCAATCCTAGAGCCTCAAGTAATTTACCTTCTGCCATTTCATCTATTGAAATCTGGGACAAGTCTATTTCTACACCCCGTTTCAATCCATCCTTGTCAATTACAGCCAACTTAATAACATCACGATTAACAGTGTGTTTAACCAACATATCAATGGCAGTAGCCCAAGTTAATGTTTCATTATCATTAATTGAAATTATCTGCTGACCAAATTTCAATCCGGCATTATCACTAATAGACATTGACTCAATTTCTCCAATGAAAGGTTTTAAGCCACTTACACCGGCAACAAATATTATCCAATAAGCAAACACAGCGAAGATAAAATTGAAAATAGGTCCTGCTGAGACGATAGCGAATCGCTGCCACAATGGTTTGAAATTAAATGATCGTGGTAATTCGTGTTCATCAACTTGACCTTCTCGCTCATCCAACATTTTCACATAACCACCTAAAGGTAGCGCAGCGATGACAAATTCAGTTTTATCCTGGCCTATTGTTTTTTTATACACCGTCCGACCAAAACCTACTGAGAATCGTAAGATTTTCACATCAAAATATCTAGCCACCCAATAATGGCCAAACTCATGAAATGTGATTAATACACCGAGGGCAACAATAAAGGCAGCGATTGATTGCAAAACGTCTATCATGCGGCAAATTCATTTACAGTTGTCAGCGCTTCATCTCTTGCTGCTTGGTCATCACTAATAATGACATCAAGAGAAGTAGCTTGGTGATACATCACATTTTCCAAAACTGTTTCAATAACACGTGCAATATCGGTAAATCGAAGTCGTTTGTGTAAGAATTCATCTACTGCAACTTCATTAGCCGCATTTAATATAGCACTGGTCGTCCCTCCTTGTTCCATAGCTTCACGAGCTATCCTCAGACAAGGGAAACGCTGTTCATCTGGTTTTACAAAATCGAGCTGTGCAATCTCGAATAAATCAAGTCGTTCAACACCAGCATCAATTCTATTTGGCCAAGCTAATCCATATGCAATTGGTGTACGCATGTCCGGATTGCCTAACTGTGCTAATACTGAACCATCAGTATATTCCACCAAGGAATGTATAACGCTTTGAGGATGAATAACTACTTGTATGGCTTTTGTCTGAGTATGAAACAGCCAGCATGCTTCAATGACTTCCAAACCTTTATTCATCATTGTCGCAGAATCAACCGATATTTTTCTTCCCATTATCCAGTTAGGATGTGCACACGCTTGCTCTGGAGTCATTGTGGGAAGTTGTTCTAATGGTGTAGTTCGAAATGGCCCGCCTGACGCAGTAAGTAATATTTTCTTGATTCCCAATTTTTTAATTCCACTACTAAAATCGACCGGCATACATTGAAAAATAGCATTATGCTCACTATCGATGGGTAATAATTCAGCATTATTCTCTCGAACAGTGTCCATGAATATTTGACCTGACATGACCAGTGCTTCTTTATTTGCAAGCAGCACCCGTTTCCCTGCTTTTGCAGCACCAAGCGTTGGTAATAACCCTGCCGCACCAACAATCGCAGCCATTACATAATCAACATCAAACAATGTCGCCACCTTGAGCAGGCCATCTACACCACTTAGAACTGTCACGTCTGGTGCTCTATTTTTTAGCTCTTGTTCCAATAAGAATGCCGAATCATCATCGACCATGACAGCAAATTCTGGTTTATATTTAATACATTGTTCACTTAATTTATGCAGATTAACGTTTGCAGTCAATGCCTTAACTTTATATTTATCAGCGTGGCGCGAAATGACATTCAGCGTATTAACACCGATACTACCCGTGGAACCAAGAATTGTAATACCTTTCATATTCCGATACCTAAATTTACAATACCAAAAGCGAATACTGGAGCTGCTGCAGTTAAACTGTCTATCCTATCCATGACTCCACCATGTCCAGGTAAAATAAAACCGCTATCTTTGATATTTGCTTCTCGTTTGACCATACTTTCCGTTAAGTCACCAATTATCGATATTGAAACTGTCAAAATAGATAAACCGATTAATACTACACCTCTAGTTAATGTCTGATCTGAAACAATAACAAACGCTAATGCTATACCAATGCCCGCTATAATACCGCCAAGACTACCCTCCCATGTTTTTCTAGGGCTGACTTGACTTGCAAGTTGCCGTTTACCCCACTTCTTACCTACAAAATAGGCTGCCGTATCAGCACCCCAAATAAGCAACATAAGAAACATGATTAATGAAGCACCATTTTCAGGAAAAGATTTTAGAACGTTCAAACTTACCCACATTGGAATAAGTAGAAAGAGACCCATGACGAGCAAGATTGAAGATGATTTAGGCAACAATTTATACTTACTTTGATATGAAAAAATCAAAAAAATTGCAACAAACCAATAAAACACACCACCAATAAGAACTTCATAATATACGTTCATATCACTATTCGAGTACAAACAAGCTAAGATCAATAAGAACAACGAACTATATACGTATTGGTATTTTTTACTGAGTCTACAAAGACCAGCCCATTCCCAAGCTCCTATTGATACAAGAATAGCGATAAAAATAGAAAACCATACCGTATCGAGTAAAAAAATAATCGCTATAACAATCGGTATCATCATTGCAGCCGTAATGATTCTTTGCTTAAGCATTATTATTTATTAATTTTGAGTCTTTTCAATTTGTTCAGATGTCTTACCGAAACGTCTTTGTCGCTTAGAGTACCAATCTATTGCGATATCAAATTGCTTCGCATCAAAATCTGGCCATAGTGTTTCTGTAAAATAAAGTTCAGTGTATGCTGTTTCCCACAATAAATAATTACTAATCCGTTGTTCTCCGCCCGTACGAATGAAAAGATCAGGATCTTTATGATCTGCTAATGATAATTTATTACTAATAGTTGTTTCATCAACATCCTCAATAGACATTAATTTAGACTCAATATCTTTAGCAATTGAATGATAAGCCTGAACAATATCCCAACGACCACTATAATTAGCCGCGATATTCAGACACAAACCATTATTCGACGATGTTAGTAATTCAGAGTCATTAATAGAATCTTGCAATTGACCGCTAAATGTTGAACGGTCTCCTATAAAATTCAATTTAACATTATTCTCATGTATATCATTTACTTCTGAGTGTAATGCCGATATGAATAGATTCATTAGTAAATCAACTTCACTTTGGGGTCTTTGCCAATTTTCACGACTGAAGGCATAAACAGTAATTATATTTAATTTTATTTTGACCAAATGTTCGATAAGCTTTCTAAGTGCCTTTACGCCTGCGCGATGTCCTGCAACACGTGGTAGTTTTCTTGATTTTGCCCATCTACCATTACCATCCATGATGATTGCAACATGTTTAAGTTCAGTGATTTTAGAAGTAGCTTTCATATAAAAAATGAGCTATCTAACTATTGAAAGATGATTGTTGTGAGTTATATAGGTTAAATATCACTTAAATTATTGAAAAATTAAATTTCAAGCATTTCTGCTTCTTTTTGTTCCAAATTCTTATCAATCAATGCAATATATTCATTCGTTAATTTTTGAATACGCCCCTCTGCTTTTCGATCGTCATCTTCCGTGATCATTTTTTCTTTGACCATATCTTTGCACGAAGAATTAGCATCACGTCTAATATTACGAATTGCAACACGAGATTGCTCTGCCTCACTACGAACAACCTTAATTAAATCTTTGCGTCGGTCTTCGGTTAGTGGTGGTAAAGGAACACGAATCACTTCTCCGGCCGTCACTGGATTTAATCCCAAGTTGGCATTCATAATCGCTTTCTCGATGTCAGGGATAGTTGACTTTTCATAAGCGTTTATCCCTAGCGTCCTAGCATCAACAACGTTAATACTTGCCACTTGATTTAGTGTTGTATCTGAACCGTAATAATTAACTTTTACTTGTTCCAACAAGCTTGGATGTGCACGCCCAGTCCTTATTTTTGACATTTCCACTTTCAGTGATTCAACACTTTTAAGCATTCTGGTTTTTGCATCAACAATAATCTTTTCAACCATACTACACACTCCTAAAACTAGTTATTACTAACCAAAGTACCCTCGTTTTCACCTCTAGCCGCATTCAATAATGAACCAGGCTTAGTCATGTCCAAGACTCTTAATGGCATCTGATTGTCCCTGCAAAGAACAACGGCAGTAGTATCCATAACACCAAGTTTTTGTTCAATTACTTCATCATAATTCAAAGATTCATAACGAACAGCATCCTTATTTTTTATTGGGTCAGAAGAATAGACTCCATCCACTTTAGTCGCTTTAATTAGTAATTCAGCACCAATTTCAATCGCACGTAAGCTTGCAGCAGAGTCTGTTGTAAAAAAAGGGTTTCCGGTTCCAGCAGCGAGAATAACAACACGTCCTTTTTCAAGATGTCTTACAGCACGACGACGAATATAGTCTTCACAGACCTGATTGATTTTAAGAGCCGACATGACCCTAGCATGATGTTGAACACGTTCTAGTGCGTCTTGCATGGCAAGAGAATTCATGATCGTCGCCAACATGCCCATATGATCAGCTGTAACACGATCTATACCTGCAGCAGCCAATCCGGTTCCTCTAAATATATTTCCACCACCAATAACAACAGCAATCTCAGCACCTTCCTGACACAGAACAGCTATTTCCCTAGCGATTCGTTCGATAATATTAGGATCAATGCCATAGGACTCATCACCCATCAAGGCCTCTCCACTAAGTTTTAGCAATACCCGTTTATATTTTAATCTATTTGACGGGAAGGACAATTATTTAAGCTCCTTTCGCCTGAGTCATTACTTCTTCAGCAAAATTGTTAACTTTTTTCTCGATCCCTTCGCCAACTTCATAACGAAGAAATGATAGTACTGAAGCGTTCATAGACTTTAGATGATTGTCTACAGTTTGATCCGGATTTTTAACATAAGGTTGACCAAGCAAGGTAATTTCTTTTAGAAATTTATTGATTCGACCAGTAACCATTTTTTCTATGATTTCGCTAGATTTACCACTTTCTTCAGCTTGTGCTAAAAATATTTCTTTTTCTTTTTCCAAAATATCTTGAGACACTTCATCTTCACATACACAAACTGGCTTACTAGCTGCAATATGCATTGCCAGATCTTTTGCCAAAACTTCATCACCACCTACAACTTCAACAATCACACCAATACGATTGCCATGTAAATAATGTCCAATATGGCCTTTTGTTGTTATCTTCTCAAAACGTCTAATGGTAATCTTTTCACCTATTTTGGCGATTAATTCCTGATTTGCTTCCTCAATTGTCTTATCACCGATACTCAATCTTACTAATGCTTCAACATCAGAAGGAGATTGACTATCAATAGCTTCAATAACTCTCTCTGAGAAATGAATAAAATTTTCGTCTTTTGCTACGAAATCAGTTTCGCAATTAATTTCCAAAATGATGGCATTTTTATCACTCTTTTTTATTGAAATGATACCTTCAGCAGCTATTCGACCTGCCTTCTTTGCCGCATTTGCTGCGCCGGATTTACGCATTTCTTCAATTGCAACCTCGATATCACCATTGGCTTCATTCAAAGCTTTTTTACAATCCATCATCCCCGCACCAGTTCGTTCACGGAGCTCTTTAACCAATGAAGCAGTAATTTGCATCAGATATTCCTCTAAATTTCTTAAAATGATGATTAATGAATTTAATCTTTACTCTTCAGTTTTTGTCTTTGCAATAGTTTTTTTGCTGATTTTCTTAGTCGTTTTTTTTGCAGTCGTTTTCTTTACAGTCTTTTTCTTGACAGCAGATCTCTTTTTAGTCACCTTCTTTATAACCTTCTGCTCATCGTCTGGTACAGCCTCTTGAGGTGCAACATCGCTAATTTTAACCCTTTCAGTCTTATTTTGTGTCTTTTTCTTAACTACCTTTTTGATGTCTTTGGATTTAACGCTGGCATCATCAACAGAATCTATAGGAGCGCCAGATTCATCAATTTCTATTAATTCATCTTTGTTTTCAGGACTTCCCAAGTGCGCTATAGATTGACGACTATCGAGAATGGCATCTGCCATGCCCTTAGCATAAAGTGATATAGAGCGTATTGCGTCATCATTCCCTGGGATAACATAATCAACACCTTTCAAACTATTATTACTATCAACGACACCCACTACAGGGATACCTAGCTTTACAGCTTCACTAACGGCAATGTTTTCATAACCCACATCAATAATAAATATTGCATCTGGAATACCCTTCATATCTTTTATACCAGATAAATTAGCTTCCAACTTTTCTAATTCGCGCTTTAACATGAGCTGTTCTTTTTTATTTATGCGTTCAAGACGGCCATCCGTTTGCATCGCTTCAATTTCTTTCAATCTGTTAATAGAGCCACGCACAGTCTTAAAATTAGTCAATAAACCGCCTAACCATCGACGATTCACGAACGGCATACCGCAACGTTTAGCTTCTTCGGCGATAATTGACTGCGCAGAGCGTTTAGTGCCCACAAATAGGATTGTACCCTTCTTTGAAGCCATTTTACTGACATAGTTGTAGGCTTCTTGGTATAAAGGGAGTGTTTTTTCCAGATTAATAATATGGATTTTATTGCGCTGACCGAATAAATATGGCGCCATACTTGGATTCCAGTATCGAGTTTGGTGGCCAAAATGAACACCAGCCTCTAGCATTTGACGCATAGTGACGTTAGACATGATAGGTTCTCCTGTTTAGGGTTAAGGCCTCCGCATTCCCCATATACCAACCTACCAAAGTCTATTGTTAGCAGGCACCCTATATATGGTTGAAGCATGCGTGTGACGGTTAATTAATGTATTTGCGAAAATCGCGGACGCTTTATACCATACAACAGTAACAACAACAATTATTAACGCTAATATATGGACTAGTGAATTTATGACTGCAACTATTAAAACTATCTCTGAGATTGAAAAAATGCGCGTGGCTGGCCGACTCGCTGCTGAAGTATTGGAGATGATCGGGCCCAGAGTAAAAAGCGGTGTAACAACTGAGCAGCTTGATCAAATTTGTCATGATTATATCATTAATGAGCAACAAGCTATCCCAGCCCCACTGAATTACCATGGATTTCCTAAATCAATATGTACCTCTGTTAATCATGTCGTATGTCATGGAATACCGGGTGGTAAGAAACTCAAGAATGGCGATATTATTAATATCGATATTACTGTCATAAAAAATGGTTATCATGGAGACACTAGCAAAATGTTTTATGTTGGTGAACCATCCATTCGTGCACAACGACTTGTTGAAGTTACTTACGAATGTATGAAAAAAGGTATTCAGCTAGTTCGGGCTGGAGTTTGCTTAGGAAATATAGGGCATGCTATACAAACATTGGCCGAGAGTTATAACTTTTCAGTAGTTCGAGAATATTGTGGCCACGGTATTGGCAAGGGATTCCATGAGGAACCACAAATTGTACATTATGGCAAACCAAACACTGGTTTTAAATTGGAGGCAGGTATGACTATCACCATCGAACCGATGATTAATTTAGGTAAGCGTGAAGTTAAGTTACTGTCTGATGGTTGGACGGTAGTAACACGCGACAAAGAGATTTCTGCACAATGGGAACATACTGTGCTCGTTACTGATGATGGTTATGAAGTGTTAACTGCTCGCCCAGATGAAAAATATTAATTCATTATGGGTAATATTATCGCAGATAAATACTTGTTTGATGAAGTCCTTTTTCGGCAAAAATTAAAAGAACAAAATGAACCATTAGCAATCTTCAAATCAACTTTAAAATACGGCTACCATTATCTCACTGAAGAATTTGAGTCAGGCAAAGATATTGAACTAATTGTCAAAAAACAAGGTTGGTTTATAGACCAATTGCTCATAATCTCTTGGCAACAATTTAACACATCTAAAGGTTTCACCCTGGTTGCAGTCGGTGGTTATGGCCGCTCCGAGCTATTGCTCGCATCAGATATTGACATTATGGTTCTTGAAATGCGAGGGGAAAATAAGAAGTGTAAAGAAAAAATTTCATCATTCCTTACTTTTTTATGGGATTTTGGACTTGAAGTTGGTCACAGTGTCAGGACGGTGAGTGAATGCCAATATGAAGCAAAAAATGACATCATTACCATGACTAATATTATGGAGTCCAGGTTCCTTTGTGGTAATGAAGTGCTTTATAAAAAAATGCGTAACGCAACAAGTCCTAAAAAAATTTGGCCAGCGCGACAATATTTTGAAGCTAAATTAATAGAACAAAAAATACGCCATGAAAAATATAATGACTCAGAATGTAAGCTTGAACCTAATGTAAAAGAATCACCTGGTGGACTAAGAGACATACAAATGATCAGTTGGGTTGCCAAACGTCATTTCGATAATATCGATTTGAGCAGTCTAATAAATCATAAGTTTCTAACCAAAAAAGAGTATGTTTTACTCGAAACTGGACGGAATATGCTCTGGCGCGTTCGCTTTGCCTTACATATGACAACAAATCGACGGGAAGATCGTTTACTTTTTGAATTTCAACGGCCTGTAGCAAAGCTACTTGGCTTTGGCAGCAAAGACAATGCTTGTATAGAAGAATTCATGAAAGTATATTTTAAATCAATACGTGAAATAAATCGGTTGAATGAAATGTTGTTACAACATTTCCAAGAAGAAATAATCTACAAAAATAACAAAGAAAAAATAACTCCTCTTAATATTCGCTTCCAAAAAAGAAATAGCTACATAGAAGTCGTAAATAAAAATATTTTTAAACGCTACCCATTTGCTCTGTTTGAAATTTTTTTACTCTGCCAGCAAGATCTGAAAATAAAAGGTGTGCGCGCCACAACAATACGTCTTATTAGAAGTCATTTACATTTAATAAATGCTAGTTTTAGAAATGATATACGCAATCAAAATTTGTTTTTAGAAATTATTAAACAACCAAATATGGTTGGGCATACACTTAGAATGATGCATCGTTATGGTGTTTTAAGTTCCTATATCCCCGCATTTGCAGCAATCGAAGGACAAATGCAATTCGATTTATTTCATATATTTACAGTCGATGAGCATATCTTAACTGTAATACAAAACCTACGGCTCTTTGGTACTGATGAATACAAAGAAAATTTTCCTATTTGTAATATGATTATCAAAAAAATACCAAAACTAGAGCTACTATATCTTGCAGGTCTATTTCATGACATTGCAAAAGGGCGTGGTGGAGATCACTCAGAATTAGGAATGAGAGAGGCTTATACCTTTTGTAAAATACATCAATTGAGCGATTACGATTCAAAATTAGTAGCATGGCTTGTAGAAAAACATTTGTTAATTAGTAAAACTTCACAACGAGAAGACATAGATGATCCAGAAGTCATAAAAAAATTTGCCCGTGAAGTATGTGATCAAACTCATTTGAACTATCTTTATATCCTCACTATCGCAGATATACGCGGTACAAACCCAGAACTTTGGAACAGTTGGAAATCAACACAACTGTCTAATCTTTACCAGCATACGTTGCATGAATTAAGACGTGGCAATCAGAAACCAATATTAAAAAGAGAACGAATTAAAGATACAAAAAATGAATCAATAGCACTAATAACAAAAAAAGGCGTGTCTGAAAAAAATATTCTTAGCCTCTGGAAAAGCGTTGATGATGATTACTTCATTAGACATAACCCCGATGAAATTGCATGGCATACGGAAGGTATTCTCAAATATAAAAATAAATCAGGCCCATTAGTTACAGTAATGAATAATTCTAGTCGTGGCGGTAGTCTTATCTTTGTTTATATGAGTGATAGAAAAAATATTTTTGCAATAACAACTAGGGCAATTGAAAAACTGAAACTTACAATTCTAGATGCGAAAATTATTACAAATCGAAAAAATTTTGTATTAGACACATTCGTTGTTTTAGAAAACAATGGCATGATGATCAAAAATAATGAACGAAGTATTGAAGTAAAAAACAGAATATTAAAAGAGTTAAAATTCACCTCAGCTGAATTTGATCAAGATAACTGGCTAGTAAGAAGACAACTAAAAAGCTTTAACTTGCCGACACATATTACTTTCGAGTCGGATTTAAAAAATAATCGAACTATCATGGAAGTCAGTGCAGTTGATAGACCAGGATTACTTTCACGTATAGGAATGGCTATGGATGCGTGCGGAACTAAGTTACAAAATGCAAAAATAGCAACTTATGGTGAACGTGCTGAAGATATATTCTATTTACAAAATGAGGAAAGTAAAATGATCGATGATCCGTTAAAACTTGAGTGTCTAAAGAATTCAATAGTTGATGCGCTTTCATGACATGACATTACTTTAATTTTCAATGATGAATGTTTCACCACCTCTCACTAGAAAAGAATTAATTGAACGTGCAAATGCTATCGCAGGGATTACAATCCTACAACTTGCAAATATGATGGGTAAGAATATTCCTGAATCATCAATTCATACAAAAGGTTGGTTCGGTAATTTGTTAGAACTTTCACTTGGTGCAAATGCTGCTAATGCTCCAGAACCTGATTTTACAAGTTTAGGAATTGAATTGAAATCAATTCCTATCGATACTAACGGGAAACCAAAAGAATCAACATACATATGTGTTACACAACTTAACCCAATTGCCTTGTCTTCTTGGGAATCATCACTGGTGAAATGTAAATTGACAGAAGTACTCTGGATACCCTTTGAAGCAAATAAAAACACTCCCATACCTTTACGAAGAATAGGTTCACCTGTCTTATGGAAGCCGAGTACAACACAAAAAAATCAGTTGAAAGATGATTGGCAAGAACTCTGTGACATGATCGTATTAGGTAATATAGATCAAATTAGCTCATCTATGGGGAAATATTTACAAATCAGACCCAAGGCTGCTCATTCCAAAAGTTTAACTAGAGATAATAACCAATCGGGCAAGAATAAATTGACGCTGCCCCGTGGATTTTATTTACGTCCTTCATTTACTGATTCAATTATATCTCATACTAATCATTAGTTACTTTGTTATGCATACAAATGAAATTGACAGAAAATTAAGCATCGCTCCTATGATGAAACACACCGATAAGCACTTTCGATATTTTATGCGACTGTTATCTGCACATGCTGTGCTGTATACGGAAATGATAACAACTGGTGCATTGATTCATGGCGAACGAAAACGGTTTCTAAATTTTAATGAGATTGAACACCCTCTCGCTATTCAGTTGGGTGGAAACAATCCTAATGACCTCGCTTTATGCGCTAAAATTGCAGAAGATGAAGGTTATGACGAAATAAATCTAAATATCGGATGCCCTAGTGACCGTGTTCAAAATGGACGGTTTGGTGCCTGTTTGATGTCTGATACAGAACTCGTAAGTGATTGTGTTAATAGAATTCAAACTACCGTGAAAATTCCCATTACAATAAAAACTCGGATTGGTATAGATGACCAAGATTCATATTCATTCTTAGAAAACTTTGTTAAGTCCGTGAGTGAAGCTGGCTGTAATACATTCATCATTCATGCAAGAAAAGCCATATTAAGTGGGTTAAGTCCAAAAAAAAACAGAGAAATTCCTCCGCTCAACTATGAGCGTGTCTATAATATAAAGCGGCGATTTCCATCGTTAAATATATCGATCAATGGTGGTTTTATAGATATAGCGCAAATCAAATCACAATTAGAGTATGTGGATGGGGTTATGGTCGGAAGAGCCGCATATCAAAATCCGTTTATGTTAATTGAAGCAGACAAAGTCATTTATGGTGATGATTCATCATCATTAACTCGAGAAGAAATACTGAGTAAATTTAAAGATTATGCTGTTGAACAAACAAATCATGGATTTAATATTAAAAGCTTAACTCGACATGTAATAGGTCTTTATCAAGGACAACCTGGTGCACGCAACTATCGTCGAATGCTTTCAGATCCCATTTCTGAAGGTACTAATACGACCCGGTTTCTCGACAGAATTATTCAATCTGTTTCTGAAACATATACTTAAGATAGTAATTTAGAACTAATCATTAGTTGGATGAGTCATATTTTTGTGGGAACATACTGATGTTTCAATCAACATAAAACATTAAATATATATTGAGGTCTTTATGAAAATTTTTAAATCTGCTCTTATTCTAGTATTAAGTTTTACTTTTCTAAATGTTCATGCCGCAACAGTAAAAACAGACATAGAGAAGATTAGCTATACATTAGGTGTCGTCTTTGCAGAAAACGTCAATCGTCAAGCAATAACATTGGACATACCTGCTTTTTTACAAGCAATCGAAGATGTTCTCTTGGGTTCTGAACTAAAATTAAGCAAAGATAATATGAAAGTCGTCATGCAGGAATTTACGAAGGCAGAACAAGAAAAACAGAATAATCAAGCTTCTATTAATAAGGTTAATGGTGAGAAATATTTGAATGCAAATAAAACAAAAGAAGGTGTTACAGAAACAGCCAGTGGACTACAATATAAAGTCATAAATTTAGGCACTGGAAAAAAACCTACTAATACTAGTAAAGTGCTTGTTCATTATCGTGGAACACTTATTGATGGAACTGAATTTGATAGCTCCTATGCACGCGGTGAACCAGTTGAACTTGCTGTTAATCAAGTAATCAAAGGTTGGCAAGAGACATTACCGCTGATGGCGACGGGTTCGAAATGGCAAATAGTCGTGCCATCAGAACTAGCATATGGTCAACGTGGTGCTAGTGGAGCTATTGGCCCCAATGCTACTTTATTGTTTGATATTGAGTTAATTGAAATTAAGTAATAAGACCAGTTATGTTCTCTCAAGGCTAAAACGGTATCATCGTTGCTAAATTTATTGATTTACGCGCTTCTATTATTACCAATGCAGAATCTTTAGGCTCTGCATTGGTAAATTATGATCTCACAAAATACATTTATCGAAAATCTCTCTTTAAGGATGTTTTTAATACACAAATATTATCGTTTACTTGAAACCCAGAATTATTGAATCATTCTTAGTTTTTGAAATGAATTTTTAATTATCACTCTATGAATCGGTCGTAACTATTTTTGCATTAGTGAAAACATATACCAAATAAAAAAAATATTGATAAAGTAATAAAAAAATGAACTTGAACACTATCGATGAACATGAATTTAATAATAACAACTTTATAAAATGATGTTCGTACTATGTATATGAACAATTTTATATGTTATTTTGACCTTATTGGAATAATATAGCGTCTTCACAAATCCTAAAACCGTGGAAACATTCATAAGATCAAGCATAGATAGGTTAGTTATTGGTTTATTATGCAGCTTCATTTTTGGCGAAATCGCTATTGCCAATTCAGAGTCTGAAAAGTTGTTTAATAGCAGTTTGTCTCATTACGAAAACAAAAAGTATGATGAAGCAATAAAAGAGCTTGAGGTTGCGGTGAAAATAGAGCCTCAGATTGCTCGTTACCATCATCTTTTGGCTAAAAGTTATGGTCGTGAGGCTGAAAAAGCTAACTGGTTAAGAGCAATTCAATATGCAAAGAAAACTTTGGTTCACCTTGAAATTGCAGCAAGACTAGATAATCAAAATATTGATATACTCGGTGATTTAATGGATTACTATCGGGAAGCTCCAGGATTTTTAGGTGGCGATTTGGAAAAAGCCGAAAAAGTTGAAAGACTAATTCAGAAATTCAGCACCAAAGAAAACTTGGCTAAACGTGAATAAATGTAATGTGTTCGAATAGGCATGATTTACAGATTAGTAATTTAATACTCATCTTTGAATTGCACTTATACTTATTTTAATAGTCATTAGTACATAAATACCTATCTTCATTAATAAACAGACCGAGATATTACTTATTTTGAAAAATATTAAAAACTTATTCATATTCACCGGCGCACTACTTTTAATCTTTTCTAATGTCTGTGCAGATATGAAAACAGTACCTGCCTCTGCATTAGAGCCAAAAACTAAACATATTCGTTCAAGTGAGTTAATAACTCATATATTAACGAGTTATCATTACAAGAAAACTGAACTTGACGATGAACTTTCCGCATTAATTTATAAACATTATTTGAAGAATCTTGACCAAAACAAAGCCTATTTTCTGAAAAGTGATATTGATGAGTTTGACCATTATAAATATGAAATCGATGATGCCCTCATCAGATCAGATCTGAATCCTGCCTTTGAAATATTCAAACGCTATCGTAATCGTGTTGATGAACGAATACGTTTTGCGCTGGAGATGATTAATACTGATTTTGATTTTAGTATTGATGAAACCTATCGATTTGATCGTCGAGAAGATGATTGGTTAGTCGATAAAGCTAATTTGGATAAGCTTTGGTATAAACGAGTTAAAAACGATGTATTAAATTTAAAACTCACAAAAAAAGAACCTGATGAAATTAAGCAAACATTAATAGCCCGTTACAATCGTATACTTAACAGTACACTTCAACTTAATTCAAACGATGTATTTCAATCGTTCATTAACGCATATACAACATCTATAGAACCACATACCGCCTATTTTTCACCTCGTACTTCTGAAAACTTCGATATACGAATGCGTTTGTCACTAGAAGGTATTGGGGCAGTGTTACGTGGAGATAATGACTATACGGAAGTTGTAAAAATTATAAAAGGTGGGCCTGCCGACTTAAGTAATGAATTAAAAGCAGACGATAGAATTGTTGGCGTTGCACAAGGTGGAGAAAGTAAAATAGTCGATGTGATTGGATGGCGTTTGGATGATGTAGTTGATTTAATCAGAGGTCCAAAAGGCAGCATAATAAGACTTGAAGTTTTACCTAAAGATATCGGTGCTGAAGGTACATCTAAAGTAGTGTTGATGACGCGTGATGAGATCAAACTTGAAGAACAGGATGCTAGTTCAAGTATTATAGATATGCCAGACACAAATACGCGTGTTGGTGTAATTAATCTTCCTACTTTCTATATTGACTTTGCTGCACAAGCAGAGGGTAACACTAAATATAAAAGCACTTCCCGCGATGTTCGCAAATTAATCAAGTCTATGATTAAAGAAAATATTTCCGGATTAATCATTGATTTACGCAGTAATGGTGGCGGTTCCTTATCTGAAGCTCTGGAATTAACCGGTCTTTTTATAGACAGAGGGCCTATTGTTCAAACCAAGGACGCTTCCGGCCGCGTTGATATCAACTATGATCCAGAACCCGGCATCATCTACCCCGGCCCATTAGCAGTTTTGGTGGATCGTAATAGTGCGTCAGCTTCTGAAATTTTTGCAGGTGCTATCCAAGATTATCGAAGAGGTATCATTATTGGTGAGCCAACCTTTGGTAAAGGCACCGTGCAGAACGTTGTTGATCTGAATAACTTTATTGAAGATAGCGATGAAGATCATGGACGTTTAAAAACAACAATTGCACAATTCTTTCGTGTGAGTGGAGGTAGTAATCAACATAAAGGTGTTATCCCTGATATAATTTTCCCAACCGCGGTATATTCTTCTGATCAGGGAGAGAGTGCTTATGAAAATGCATTACCATGGGACCAAGTTAAACCAGCTCGATACTATCCACTCAATGCACCTGTGGAAATGTTTGAAATTGCTAAATCAAGTCATGAGAAAAGAATCAAAAATAATAAATTATTTCAGTTATTAATGGATGATTTGAACGTGAAACGTGATGCTAGCAATAAAAAAGAGATTTCATTGCTAGAAAGTAAACGTACTAAACAACGGGAAGAATTGTTAAGTGCAAATAAAGATATTAAGAATGCAATGCGTGTTGAGAAAGGCTTACCTCCATTGGATGATATTAGAGAAGAATTGGAAGCATCTGATAAAGAAAGTGAAGAAGATGATTCAATAGATATTTTATTAAATGAATCTGCAGAGATATTAAACGATTTAATATCTCTGCCGGAATAAAAAATAGTAAAAGAACAGTAGACCTTAAAAAGTCATTACGGAAATTATCAACTATAATATATATTAAGTATACTTTTCTGAAACAAAATATTTCACTATTTAATAATACCTAGGGAGCTTTATAATCAGAACTATACCCGCAACACTAATCGAAGGCGATGGTATTGGCCCAGAGATTCTTGACGCTACAATAGAAATACTAGAGGTTCTCGGTGCGAGGTTTAAATGGCATAGATTTAAAGCTGGACTATCTGCCTTTGAAGAATTTGGAGATCCCCTGCCAAAAGCGATGATGGATAATATTCGAGAAACAAAACTTGCTCTTAAAGCACCACTAGGCACTCCAATCGGTGATGGATTTCGATCTGCAAATGTACGTTTACGAGAAGAATTTAAACTGTATGCGAACGTTAGACCAGCGGTTTCATACCTTCAAGATCCTTACCGTCATGACAATATTGATATTGTTTTAATTCGTGAGAATACACAAGGCTTCTATGTTGGTGTTGAACATTATATACCGATTGACGATGATCCTAAAGCCGTTGCAGAAGCATCTGGGATTATCACGAGATCGGGCTGTCGCAAAATTGCAAAATACACTTTTGATTATGCTATAAAGAATAATCGCAAAAAAATAACAATTGTGCATAAAGCAAATATTTTGAAAAAACTAACAGGTCTATTTCTTGAAACTACAAAAGAAGTGGGGCAAGGAAAAAAATATGCAAGCTTGGAAATTGAAGACCGCATCGTAGACAACACCGCTATGCAATTGGTTATTAATCCATCCCAATTCGACATGATTTTAACTACTAATATGTTCGGAGACATCCTCTCTGATGAAATTGCTGGTTTAATCGGTGGACTAGGACTTGCTCCTGGTGGGAATATTGGTGAAAATGCAGCAATATTTGAAGCCGTACATGGCACAGCGCCTGATATCGCCGGTAAGGGTATTGCTAACCCGACTGCTCTACTCCTTGCTGCAGCAATGATGTTAGATCATATTGAAGAAAAGCTTTTAGGTGATCGTCTACGAGAGGCCATTAAATCAACATTAAGCAATTCGCATACACGTACGATAGATCTCCGAGGAACAGCAAACACAAAAGAATATACAAAAGCGATGATTAACTATTTGAATTAAATAAACTTACCGCTGTTTAAGCGACAACGAAAGTCTAAATATTTATTTTTTCGTATGATTTTATTCTCAAAGAAACGTTATAGGTTCAATCTTATCTGCACATCTAAATTTAAATATTGTCGCATAGAAATACAGCTCTGATTCTAATGTCCTTTTGATATTTTTCGCTTGTCGAAAACCATGCTGCTCTCCTTCATAAACGATATAAACTACGGGAATCCCTTTTAGCCTTAATGCATTTACCATTAATTCTGCCTGATTTGGCAATACTATTTTATCTTCTAATCCTTGGAAGAAAATGACAGGGCACGAGAGCCTGTCCACTGCATTTACTGGAGAACGTTCTTTGTATACTTCTTGAGCTTCTGGATACGCACCAATCAATGTATCCAAGTAACGAGATTCAAACTTGTGGGTTTCTTTTGTCAATGCTTCTAAATCACTAACACCATAATGACTGGCACCTGCTTTGAATACATCAGTATATGCTAATGCAGCAAGTGTCGTGAAGCCGCCTGCACTACCCCCACGTATCGCTAGACGTTCTTTATCTACCCACCCCTTTTCAGCGACATACAATGCAGCCTTACTACAATCATTTACGTCTACTATGCCCCAGTTGCCGTTTAAACGTTGTCGATATTCTCGACCATAACCACTACTACCTCCATAATTAACATCAAGCACAGCGAAGCCACGGCTGCTGAAAAACTGCACTACCATTTTAAGTCCATTATGCGATTCTCCTGTTGGCCCGCCATGACTCATGACTACCAAAGGAGGTTTTTCATCATCCAAACCTGTGTAATATCTATTTTGTGGCCGATAAAAAATAGCATGGGCATGTTTATATTCATCCACAGGGAAACTGATGCTTTTACCGACAGAAATATATTCTTTATCTAGACAAATAGCGTTCGATTTTTGAATCACATTAATTATTTTTTGTTTAATCTCATATTGAATAATCGATGTGAATTCTGTCGGCGATGAACCTAGAAAGTATGCATTATTTTTCTTACATACTAATGATTCAATATCAGTATATGGAAGCGATAATGTCTCAAATGTTTTCTTATCCGTATTGATGATCATAATATACGCCAGGCCTTGTTGACGATATATTGAAATAATCGAATTATAATCGATAAAATCATAATTAGATTCACGAAAAGACCATTGAGGTACAGCGAACTCTGCATCAAGTTCAATAACGCATTCAATAGCATATTCATCTAATCGATATAAATTCCACCAATTATTTTTATCCGATATGAAATAAAGTATACCCTCGGGACTCCATGATGGTTGACAAACTGATTCATTGACATTGCCTCCAGCCACTAAACTTGCTTCTCCTATTTGGCCTACCCCATCAATTTCAGCTATAAATAGACTTGTATTATCCCATGGCATATTGGGATGAAACCAACTAATCCAACATATTTTCTGTCCGTCATTACTTAGTCTTGGATTAGAATAGAAATCAGCACCGCATTGAAGTGTGGTTTCTTTTCCAAGCTCTACTAAAGGCACTGCAACTATTGAACTAACTGCTTCTTTAGTTTTCTCTGAGTGGTCTTCACGAATACAAATTAATCGTTCCCGATACTTATCATAGATCATATCTGCATAGCGACAACCTTCTTGAGTCGTTAGTTTCTTACAAAAATTATTAGCATCAACTAGATATAAAGATTGATCGTCGAAATTAGAAAAGACTACTCCTCGTTTTGTCACTAGATATGAGCCACCTCCATATTCATGCACGCGAGTGCGCGCGTTATATTCAGGAGGTATAGCATCTGTTTTCTTTCCATCGATTGTTTGTTTAACAACAACATAACGACCACCCTCATTAGCACGCATTTCAACCCAATATACATCATCGCCAAAGTGACTAATCTCACCCAAACTAACACTATTATTAAGCATCAAGTCAGTCGTGATCGTTGATTCCCATGAGCCGAAAGCTGATTTTTGTTTTGTGAAAATGGGTTTTTTTTGTTTATACATAAAAATGTCACATCTTTTAATTATTGTAAAAGTTGTATGATAACGAATCACTTCATAACTAACATTAAAACTTTTGCAGATAATATTAAAGATTCATAATACTAATCATATTAGACGAGATGAAGATAGTTTTCTGTCTAGCCACAATCATGTAAATTTTGTAGTTCTCAAATTGCATATAGAGCATTTCAAGATAGACTTGCTTGCAGTAGATAACTTGTTTTGCTGATAAAATCATCAATAAAGAAGTTTCTAATATCCTTGTTCTAATCAACATCATTAGAACACACAGACATCATGTGGAATTAGCTATGTCAATCCTCTTTTTTATTTAATAATATTGTATCGAAATCACCTGATCTGCAAAATATATTTGTAATAGAATACAATTATTTTAAAAAAACTATCCGAATCACACATTAACCAAGGTATAATTTATTTATTAGAAAATCAGTATAATATGAAAAACATGACGTTTTGTATTAGCGAATATCTTAAAAATCTATTAAAGAGCAGATAGAAAATAATATCTATGAATCTTCTATGAATAAAGAATCACTTAAAATAATAAGTCTACTTTTAATCACCACCAATTCTATATTAGTAACTGCTAATAATAGTTTATTACCGATGTATGGCGAGAAAAAAAGAGAGAAAAGTTCTGTAATAGTAGAAAAAGATAATAGATTTATCGCTAAAGCTATGAAGTCATTTAGCAGTCGTGAACACGCAGCAGAAGGTTATGTTGAACGTGGTTTTGAAATGTATAGTCAGAATAAGTTTGATAAATCGATGCGACGATTTAACGAAGCATGGTTATTAAACTCGAAGAATGCATATATCTATCTTGGCTATGGTTTACTCTACAATAATGAAGAGAAGTTCTGTAAAGCCATGGAAATGTTTACGCAAGCTTATAAGAAAGGCTTAATAGAAAGTGGTTTTCTCGCTGATTACGCATATACAACCACAAAATGTGCATTAACTAAGGAGAATCAACTACAAAAAGTATTATTTAATGATGCAAATAATTTATCTCATCAGGCGAGCCAAACAACAAACAAGCGTCTGAAAGCTTATGCTTATCAAGCTTGGGCAAAATCTTATTTTCTACAAAATGACTTCATGAATTCACAAGAAATGTTAAAAAAAGCAAAAAAAAATGACGGTGCTATTGATACTAAATTTGAGCAATCTTTAAAAGCAAAAATAATTCAGCTTGAATAACATGAATACTCTCATTATCTTGGCTCATGGCAGCCGAAGACAAGAATCTAATGCAGAGATCGCGTCGCTAGCTAAACAAGTAGAAAAGTGCTCTGATAATGAATACGATATCACTGCGTATGCTTTTTTAGAATTAGCAGAACCTGATCTTACTCAGTGTATTGAGAATATGATCACCTATGGTGCATCTGATATTACTATATTTCCTTATTTCCTTAATTCGGGAAACCATGTCACATGTGATATCCCAGCTCTTATAAAAGAAGCTAATGCTCAATATCCAGATTGTCGATTTCGTCTATCATCATTTATTGGCAAACACAAAGATATACCTAATCTTATTTTGGAACTTGCAAATCTCGAGTAGTAAAATCAACTATTCAAAATGTGGCTGCACAAAAACATCATCAACCAAATACAACTGCTGCATTAAAAAAAGAAGATCGTAGTCAATACCTAGACCTGTTGGCTAAACCTAGCCATATTAGATTCAAACGTGTTTATTATTTTAATCTTTGGAAATAATGTTTTGCAGATGAAAATTAATAAATAGCCCAAAAAAAATTATGTTGTTGAATTTGTATAAATGCTAGTTAACCTGTTACTGAGGTACTCTTTTGATTATTGTCTATAAATTCGCGTACTTGTTTAATTGAGTTTTTCGAAAACTCGATTTTTGCTCTTTCATCTTGAATTTCTTTAACGCTCGAAAAAGCTCCCAACATATCTGGATTTTTTATTAGCTTATACGAATTCAGCATTATCTCACTCATTTTCTTTGCGACCTCTGGAACGAAACTTAGACCCCACATATCATGCTTTAAACGAGAAAGTCGGCGTTTTAAATTTTTTCGCTCTTTTTGAAGGATTAGATATTCAGCTTTCATTAATTTTATTTTTTCATCATCACTAGGCTCGTTAAGATTAGCATGTAAAATAACATTTTCATTAGCAGTGCCTTCTATAATTTCACTTTTCTCTAGACCCTTTTCTATTGATGACAGTTTGCGATTATTAGTTTGGTTTGATGGCCAGAACAAATTAGCCATAAAAATTATCAGTATGATAATGACTAAACCTACCATAACCTTCATGTTGTTCTCCTCTTCATTAATTGAATAAAACTGATGATTCTGCTATGACTTTCTCTGTCTATATTGAGATACATTCATTAAGCAATGTGATTTTACTAATTGCTATATCAGTCGCGTCCTATATTTATCATCGTATAGAATCAGACCCATTATGATATGTCAAAATTATAAAAACATTATTAATCTAGAGAAAATAAATGATTTTATTATTTAAAATTCTATTTTAATCAATAGTTTAAATGATCATCATTAACTCAACTTTCTAATGTAATTACTAGATAAAAACGATAAAGACTTGATGTAGTTAAATTTTTACTTGATTTAAACTCAATAATATCATAAAACTATTCTATAGTAATTTGCTGAGTTTGTTTCGAGATCATTATGTTAACTGATGCGCGTCTAAATCGTAATTCTTATCAACCTCGAGTTGGGTCGATATCCCCTCCTATGCCACCGGGTCAATCGATAGATTTTAAAAATGAATTACTCGTGGGATTTATTAAACATCCCGACCGTTTTCCGCTTCAAATTAGGCGTTTACATTTCTGGGAACGAACAAAAATCAAAGTATCAGAGACTTCAAATATAGGTTTAACCTTCTCATCCGATGAATATCAAAAACCAGGTGGCATTCTTGAAATAACCATACCAATGCGTATAGAAACACATCGTTTTTTGGGTAAGACTGTCATGGTAAAAGAGACTCATAATGATTATGAGATAGGTATACGGCTTTTAAATGCTGAAGATAGTCAAAAACTAAGGATAGTTGAACAGATATGTCATATAGAACTTTATTTAAACGACAAACGTTATAAAGAAGGTCCTTTCCTAAGTCGAGAAAAGCTAACAGAAGAATGGATTAGTCTTTATGCAAGCAGCTTTCCGAAAAATTAAACATATTGGAGGTAAATTATGAATTATGTAAGAACGTCATCTGGCTCAATGATGGCAATTAATACTAAAACAATTACTACTACTACTACTAATCAGCAAAAAAAAATTGCTAGACCAAATGGTAAATTAAAAAAAGATTTAAAATCATATTTAAAATAAATCATTATTTTTCGTTCATCAGTTGGCGAAACAGTCGTAATTACACATCTCACTTCATGGAAAAATATCGTAATGGCAAAATCTTTAAACAAAACAATTGGCGACAGCGAAATCAGTTTGAAAGCATTCCAAGTTCTAGCGGATAACAGCTTTGACTCCGTCCTCATTACTGATGCTACTAAAGCCGGGAAAATAATATATGCCAACAAGGCTTTTAATAAATTGACGGGGTATAGCGTGGATGAAGTTATTGGAAAGACTCCTAGGATCTTGCAGGGCTCGGCAACTGACAAAATGGTTTTGGAACGTCTTAGCAAATCGTTGCAAAATGGAAAACACTTTGAGGGTAGCGCCATAAATTATAAGAAAAATGGTAAACCATTCATCATGCATTGGCGTGTAGTGCCCGCGAAGATTGGAAAAAAGACGAAGGTTTGGCTAGCTATTCAAAGAGAAGGAACCGCTATTAGCTAAAATAAGTAATGCCAGTACCTCCTAAACCACAATAACCTGCTGGATTTTTTGCTAGGTACTGTTGATGATATGTCTCTGCATAATAGAACTTTGATGCATCAATTATCTCAGTCGTAATCGAGGGAAAGCCTGCTCCATTAAGTTTAATTTGATAAATATCTCTGCAAGATTTTGCAATCTCTTTTTGTTTTTCATCAAAAACATAAATTCCTGAACGATACTGTGTGCCACTATCATTTCCTTGACGCATTCCTTGTGTGGGATTATGTGATTCCCAAAAAACAGCTAATAGCTGTTCGAAACTAATTTTCTCAGGCAAATAGTTTACGAGCACTACTTCATTATGTCCTGTCATGCCTGTGCAAACTTCTTCATAACTTGGGTTTGGTGTGATTCCTCCAGTATAAACAACCGCAGTTGAGTAGACCCCCGCTAATCCCCAAAATTTTCTTTCAGCACCCCAAAAACATCCAAGACCAAATAAGGCTTGCTCTATATCTTCAGGAAATGGACGCTTGATTGAGTTGCCATTAACAAAATGACGGCTTTCAACAATCATAGGTGCCTTACGTCCGGATAGTGCAGTATCAACGCTAGGTAATTGTGATTTTTTATTTAATCCAAATATCATGATTTTGTGTGATTACAATTTGAGCTCTAAGTTCACAAGGCTAGCATAGTTATAGTTGAATCGGAGCATCGCCTACATCACTCTTAAAACAGCTCAGGTAAGAAACATAGACATTAGCGCTGACTACTGGGATCAGCACCAAATAACCGAGCATGAGTGGTATAGCAGCTATAATTGCCAATATAGAAACAACAATGCCATACAAAATAAAGGGTAATAGATTTTTAGACAAGCATTAAAACTCAATAACATCGCCAAAAGTGCCGTTTCTTCACTGGAGATTGTAATAGTAGGAGCAAACCATATCGCCAAACGTTTAAAATAAGGCGCCTTTAAACATATGTCGGAACTCGAATGATCTACCTTCTTTATGGGCAACACACCCGAGCATATAACCGCCGACAAAGACCGGGCTAAAAATGTATACTACAACTTCACCGAAAAGAATAAGACTGAAGCCAAATGAGATCAAAAAGCCCACAACCGTTGCAACAATCCAACCAAGTGGATTACGTTTAAAATAGGACCATGCTTCTGCAATCCAAGCAGATCCACTGCTAAAACTCCTAGACTGAATTGACATATTCATCACATGTCTCCTCGCTTGTGATAGAGAACTGCTTATCTATTTTTAGTACTTGCATCATTAATAACACATTATAAGTTATTGTAGCATGTGAAATGATTTACAATAAAATGTAATGTTTACTTTCTATTGCATTCAAGGGGTCTACATGGAAATCAAAGATAGAGTTGCATTAGTTACTGGCAGCGCGAGTGGTATTGGTCATGCTGTTTCATTTGAATTAGCAAAACGTGAAGTTAAAGCAATCGCAATGGTTGATATTATTCCGGATGTTGAAATTGTTGCAGAGCAACTCAATGACGAAGTAAACACCACGATTGCTGTTCCTTTTCAAGGTGATGTAACTGATTATAAATTTCGCGAGGAAGTATTCGCGACTATGTCAAAAGACTATGGCATGGTCAGTATCTGCGTGCCAGGAGCAGGTATTACACGTGATTCACTTGCAGTTAGAGTCGATAAAGAAACAAAAAAAGCGAGCATTTATTCAATTGAAGATTTTAAAAAAGTCGTTGATATTAACCTTATCGCACCTATTTATTGGGCAATGGAAATGATCGCTAAGATTGCAGAAGATAGAGCTCAACGTGATCAAAAAAAGTGGGAACCGGATGAAGGCGTTCAAGGAGCCATTGTATTTATTGGTTCAGTCTCTTCAAAGGGTAATAAAGGACAAGTATCTTATGCCTCGACTAAATCAGGTATTGAAGGCGCGTCAGCAACATTGAGCAAGGAAGCTATTTTTCATGGTGTTCGTTGTAGTGTTATTCATCCTGGCTTCACAGACACATCTATGGTGAAAGCAATGGGAGAAGAATACATTCAAAAATATATACTACCAGAAACTCAATTAGGCCGTTTAATCCGGCCAACTGAAATAGCTGAGGCTATTTGTTTTATGATTCATAATTCTGCTGTCAGTGGGACATTATGGGCTGATGCGGGTTGGCACCCATCTCCCTAAAAAACATTTAAAATAGCTTCCTTCATCTAAATGAGTCTATTCTTTACTTTCAGCACAAATAATGCAAAGTAAGCTAGACGAATCAAACTTCAACCGTGCTTTTGAAATTGGTTCATCGCATTCCAGACAATCCCCAAAATGACCATTATTAATCCGCTCTATAGCCGCAGTAATTCTTAGTATTTCGTCTTCTCTTCTTCGTTTCGTCTCTATCGACATAGCCTGTGCTTGCATTGCATCCATTCTGGAGAGCCTGCCAACACGGGCTTGATCCAGCTCGATAGGTCTTGCAGCAGCATTACCGATCTCAGCAAGCTCATTTAGCTCAATTAATCTCTTCGTGAGTCTTTTTTTGAAAAAATGAATATCTAAATTTTGTTTCATGATCCTGCTAATTTATACAATATAGCTATGGACAGGACTCATTACTATAATCAGTTAATATAATTTTTTTCAAATCTGGATATGCTTCATCACGAAAATAATTCCAGTTTTCCTGATGCAGCGTATCAAAAGTTCCACCATTTTTTACATCTACAAAAACCCATCGCTTGAGATCACTATCAATAGACTTATGTTTGATACAGGCTAAAATCCATTTCGCATTGAACCCCATCTTTAATATTGAAGCTTCTATCATGGTAATTTTATCATGATTAATTACAAAATATTCACCCGAATCATTTTGCTTTAATACATGACGCCCAGGCAAATCTTTTGCAAATAATGTACTCGAGATGAGTATTGTAAAAAGTATTACCACAATTTTATTCATGACGATTTAAACCCTCAAATTAAAAAAATAAAAATAATCCTTCATAATGTAAATATCATCACCCTTTGTCAATCTCGATTAAGATACTAAATTGATAAAATACTATATAATGTCTATTTAAAATAGGAACAATATAAACCCACATAAAGAATAGTAAGAAAACATTTTAGGAAATGTAGAAATGTCCAGTATGTATTTTGTAAGTCTATTTTTTATGAATAAATGAGTATCGAATTAGGACAAAACTGAAATTAGATCAACATTATTGATATTGATGTAAAATAAAAAGAAGAATTTAAATTTGTACTAATTAAACTCTACCATTAATCGCAATACCTATTGATTTTTATAGATACAATAAGAAATTTAAGGAAGCCTGTAACTGTGAAAAATATTGTTGAAAAAAAGCACCATCCACGTTTGTTGGGAGAATATTTGTCATGTTCACGTGGCTCTATCAGAGTTGCAATGCAAAAGAAGCATGAGGCCAAAGCACTTGGAAATAAGCAGAAACGAATAGGTGAAATATTAGTTGAACTCGACGTAATCAAAGAGGAAGACTTACGAAATGCGTTGCGTCAGCAGCGTGCGGATAGGATTGGTTTGTGTCCTGTGTTTGAATCTCTAAGTCGAACAGAATTGATTGGGATTGGTAACTATTTTTCTGAAGTAAGTCTTACAGCAGATAATCAATTTATATTTGAAGGTAAAAATGATCCAACGTTATACATACTTGTTGGAGGAAAACTAGAAGTTTTTACTAAAGATCATGATGGGAACGAAATTCATATTGCATTTGTTAATCCAATAGAGCCTATTGGTGAGATGGGCTATTTTCAAGATGGTATTAAGACAGCTTCTGTCAGGACGGTTATTCCAACCGAATTATTATCATCTGGATACAAAAATCTGACTCATTATTTTGAGCATGTCCCTCACGTAGCACATGCATTCTTAAGTGTCATAAATCGCCGTCAAGCTGAGACTATTCAACGAATAAAAGAAGCTGAAAATCAGCATTGACTGAAGAACTTCACTGAGTATAATCTGAATCGGCGGAAAGAATTGTTTCGATAATGCTAATAACCAAGCAAAAAGCAATATTCATAACTCGGAGAACGATCTTTTTGAATTTTGTACTTTTAAATTTTTTATAGGTAATAAATATGTCTGATTTAGTTAACGGTAAAGTAAAGTTCTTTAATGATACAAAAGGTTTTGGTTTTATTGAACAAGAACAAGGTCCTGATGTGTTCGTACATTTTAGTGCAATCAGTGGTTCTGGCTTCAAAACACTTGCCGAAGGTCAACAAGTACAATTCAAAGTTACTGCTGGTGAAAAAGGTCCTCAAGCAGAGGACGTTACTCCCGTATAAAGCATTTAGCTCTTAGTTCTCATAGACATTGATGTGACAGCTCCAATTTAAAAGTTCACGATTCATTCTTTCGTATTACGTATACGCAAACTCGGACTTTTTCTTCAAACTGAGATGCAAGTCAGTTTAAATAACCCTCTGCCGATACTACCTCCCATATTCATGAAAAGTTCAAAATAAAAGCTAAAACAATTATCGTATCTATTGTTAATTTGTTAGTAGTACAATTCTTTTTCAGTTACAGTATTTTTGTTTTCATCGCTAGACCCGATTTAAGAACTACTTCTTCGTAAATTTTAGTAAAAAATTAAGTGATTTCGTAGCTATGTATTAATTAAGAAAATTTGCTAATTCAGAAATATCTGCATTTTTTGATTTTAGTATTTGCATTACTAAAACACAAAACACAAAGCATATTATTCATATCAAAGAATATGAATAATCTAATGCTTGTAAATATATACTGCTCTGGAATAAAAAAGTTATAATGTATGAAATAAAGAAATTTGGAGTATAAATCAGTGGAATTTTTAATTGAGTACGGTATGTTCCTAGCTAAATTGCTTACAGTTGTATTAATAATATTATTCGCCATAGGTGTAATAATCTTCATTATTTTACGTGCTAAAGGTGATAGTGAGCAACTTAACATCAAAAATATTAATGAAAAATATGAAGCTATGAGCTTAATGCTCAATTCACAGGTGCTTGGTAAAAAAGAATTTAAAAAGTACCTTAAAATACAAAAACAAAATCATAAAGAAAAGGATAAAACAGTTTCTGTTGAAAAGAAAAATATATATGTCTTAGAATTTAAAGGAGATATCAAAGCTAGCACGGTGTCATCATTAAGAGAAGAAATAACGGCTATATTAACAATTGCGGATAAAAGAGATGAAGTCGTTGTTATCCTTGAGAGTGGTGGTGGTACGGTTCATGGTTACGGATTAGGTGCATCACAATTGAAACGTATTCGTGACAAAGAGATTATGCTTACAGTTGCCGTTGATAAAGTTGCTGCTAGCGGAGGCTACATGATGGCATGTGTTGCAAATAATATTATTGCAGCGCCTTTTGCGGTTCTTGGTTCAATTGGTGTATTAGCCCAAATTCCAAATTTCCATAAGTTGTTAAAAAAAATGGATATAGATTTTGAACAGATAACTGCTGGTGACTATAAAAGAACCCTAACAATGTTCGGTGCAAATTCAGATCAGGATAGAGAAAAATTTAAAGAGGAATTGGAAGAGACGCACCATCTTTTTAAGGAGTTCGTAAAAGAAAATAGAGAAATCATAGACATTCACAAGATTGCAACTGGAGAACATTGGTATGGAAAAAGAGCAATTGAGCTCAATCTAGTAGATGAATTAATAACTAGTGATGATTATCTATCTACTGCAGCAAAACAAGCAAACATATTTGAAATAAAATACGAACGTAAGAAGCCTGTTTCCGAAAAATTAATTTCATTTGGGGCTAACATTTTAAGTACAATTGATGGTCGTTAGTCAACAGCTGGTATTTAAAGAATACTTTTTAATTCTTTTGCTATTAACTTGATACCTTTCTCAACAATTTTTTCATTCATTGAATACGTTATACGGAGGCATTGATGTTTATGTTTCCAATCTTCTACAAGCCCAGGAAAAAAGTGTGAACCTGAGATAACAATAACCCCTCTTAATTTTAAACGCTCGTATAACTCATCTGAACTTATTGGTAACTCTGGCAGCCAAAGCCATAAAAATATGGCACCTTCTGGTTTATGTATATAATATTCCAATCCATCAAGCTCTTTGTGTATTATTTTAACAGCATGCATTACTTTAGCTTGATAATAGGGTTTGATTTGAAATTGTGATAATCTTAGTATCTCACCACTACTAATTAGATCCTTTGTTATCATTGCACCAAAATTACCCGTAGCAAGATTGATTACAGCATTCATGTTTCTAATCAGGTTTATTACTGGTTCATCTGCTATAACTATACCGGTCCGAGTTCCTGGTAACCCCACTTTGGATAGGCTCATGCAATAAATAATATTTTTATTCCATATAGGATTAGTTTCAGTGAATATTATATTAGGAAAAGGTTCACCATATGCATTATCGATAATAAAAGGTACGTCATGGGTTTCAGCCAACGATAATAGTCTCGATATTTCAATGTCTGATAGGACATTCCCCGTCGGATTTGTTGGCCGTGATACACACATTGCTGCAGTATTCTCACGTATATTCATATCATCAAAATTAACATGGTACTTGAAAAAATGATTGTCCTGCTTCTCAATCAACGGCCTATAGGAATAAAATAAATCATCACTTAAACCAACATCAGAATAACCAATATATTCTGGTGTCATGGGCAAAAGTATTTGTTTATGAATACCCGTTTCATCTTCGCCGCCCAGCATATTGAACAAAAAGAAGAATGCAGATTGGCTACCAATCGTTAAAGCAACATTTTCAACTTTGATACCCCATTGATATTGCTTATTCATTAACTCGACTATGGCATTAATGAATTCTTGATTACCCTGTGGTAATTCGTAATTACCAACCGCATGTGCAAATAAAGTTGGGTTTTCAATCAATCGATGTAGTGAATCTCTAAAGTATTGTTGTACTCCTGGAATATGGCTAGGATTGCCTCCTCCCAACATCAATGCATCGGAATTACCAGACATAGCGTTACCCAAATCATCCATAAGCTGAACAATGCCAGATTGACTATCAAAACGAGATGCAAATTTTGAGAAATTCATTTAATACTTTAATCGATTATACCAATCAGGATTAACTGAACAGATATAAAGCAATGTTATTTGCGTCGTTTAAGTTTTTTAGCTGCAATATTTTTACCTATCATGATTAAGCAGATAACACGCTCTGCTGCATTTGCGATATATGTTCTCGAGTTTCTCATTGCTTCATCCAATGGCATTCCTCGCGCATAAGCACTTTCTAATCCATCGATACCATGGGCAAACATGGCATTAGCGTCATCAGCAATAGTACCGCCAATAGCGACTGTAGGCACATGATGTTTTTTTGCAACCTTAGCCACACCTGAAGGAGTTTTACCAAAAGCTGTTTGAGAGTCAACACATCCTTCCCCAGTTATAACTAAATCAGCACCTCTTAAATGTTGAGCCATATTAGTAGCTTCTATAATTAGATCAATTCCACTTTCCATTCGTGCTTGAGTAAATGCCACCAGTCCAGCACCTAATCCACCAGCAGCACCAGCGCCTTTTAAATTAACGACCTCTTTCTTCAAATCTGCTTTAATAATTTTTCCTAAATGATTGAGGTTAGACTCTAGTATTTTAACCATTGTAGGCGAAGCACCTTTTTGAGGCCCAAAAATATTTGATGCGCCAGTTTTACCACATAGTGGATTATTAACATCACTTGCTATGATGATTTTTACTTTTTTTATTAATGGGTTAAGAGATTTTATATTAATACTATCAATTTCATGAAGCATACCACCAGCACCATGTTTCATGATCTCTTTACCGTGTTTATTGATGAAACGAACACCTAATGCTTGTGCCATTCCAACACCGCCATCATTCGTTGCTGAGCCTCCTATACCAATAATGATTTTCGTTGCCCCTCGCTTGGCAGCATCTAAAATAAGTTCGCCTGTACCATATGTTGTTGTCTTTAGTGGGTTCATTTTTTTACCACTGACAAGTGGTAATCCTGATGCCTCGGACATTTCGATTACTGCTGTTTTACCATCGACTAACATTCCATAACGAGCAGAAACAGGTTTACATGCTGGCCCAGTAACACGCTTACGAATAAACTTCCCACCAATGGCATCAACCAATGATTGTACTGTTCCTTCTCCGCCATCTGCCATAGGGATCTTGATACAGTTTGCTTGAGGCAAGACTCTTTTAATCCCTTTTTCCATTGCAGTAGCAACTTGCAATGCTGTTAAGTTTCCCTTAAACGAATCTGGTGCAAGAATAATTTTCATAAAATAATCGACCTAAGGCAACAAAAAAAATAATTAGTTGATGTAAAAAAACATATTATAACTAATACGCAAATTTTCAGAGGTATTTTTATCTAACTTAGCATTTTAAATTAAATAGTTTAAGATATTTAAGTGATATTAAAATACCTTTTCACATCTAGAATTAAAGCTATAACAATTATTAGTCATTCTGGGAAAAGAGTCATATATTATAAGAAAAGAATTAAAATTATTAATAGAACACGTCCAGATTGAGTCTTACTATATGCTAATTGCTATTGTTTTTTTCGGTGATTTTATCAACAGAAAGAGTACTATCATTTATTTCGTAAATGGTAATCTATGATGATAACAGATCATGCTAGCAACCTGACTCCTAATTTTAGACATTCAACAGAACATAGCCATATCGACAAGGAGGCATTAAACTATATCTATTGAACTTCACTTGGATGAAGTCATCTGCATATATATAAAAAGATATAATAATAATTTTAATTCGCAATAAAATAGTTCAACGGAGATTAATCATAATGAATGACCTTAAGCTAGCCCTCTTAAGTATATTACTTATTCCTTCATTCGTGTTTGCACATGGACCATCTAGACAAAAAGCACTTGTGTCAATTGAAGTCGAAGCTTCACCGGATAAAGTTTGGGAGGTTATAAGTGACTTTTGCTCTATCGAAAAATGGAATTCCATGGTAAAGACATGTAGTGCAAGCCAAGATTCAAAAAAAGGTTCAATTCGAATCATTGAATACGACACAGGTGAAAGTGTGTCCGAAAAATTGTTCAAGCATGACGCTGTTAATATGAAAATTTTGTATGCAATGGAACAATTAGAAAAAGGTCGCATAATAAAAGGTCTCCCAATTGCGACATTGAGTACTGGCATCTCCGTCACATTAGTTGATGATGGAACAAGTACATTAGTACAAATGAAAGGTGCTTTTTATCGAGCCTTTCCTGGGCCAACACCTCCAGAAGATCAAACTGATGCTGCTGCTATTGAGGCAGTGAAAATTCTTTATGAGACTGGTTTAGAAGGTATAAAAGTTGCTGCTGAAGGAAAGTAATAATATCAGTATAGTACTAAAGAACACTCAGGCCTAACTACATATGATTGTAATAAAAGTAGTCATATCATTACTAATATTAAGTTGGGTTTATACTCTACAAGCTCAACCTTACGCCTTTATCACAAATCAAGGTAATGACTCTGTTTCTGTTATCGACACACACACAAATAAAGTTATAAAAACAATTAGGGTTGGCAATAAACCTGCTGGCGTTGTTGTCAGTAATGATAGTAAACGCGTATACATTAGCAATCCGGAAAGCCAAGATATCTCTGTTATTGATACTGAGTCTCTTTCTGTCATAAAAACAATCAATGTAGGTGAAGGACCTTTAGCTATTGCAATTAGTCCTGATGATGAATCGGTATATGTTGCAGACTGGTATGAAGATAATGTTTATATTATTGATACAGATTCCTTAAACGTAAAAATAAAGATTAGCGTTGGTGACTCTCCTTCAGGAGTCGTAGCAGATCCCAATGGATTATTTTTATATGTCGCAAATCGTGATGATAATACCGTCATGATTATTGATCTGAGCGACAATATGATTATTAATATAATAAACGTAGGTAAAGCACCGTTTGGTATAACTATCGATGCGGAGAGAAAAGAACTATATAGTGCTAATGTACAGTCTGGTGATGTTAGCGTAATTGACTTATATCAAAAAAAGACAATTAAACATATAAAAGTTGGAGATTTTCCTTACGCTATTGAGGTCGATAAAAAGAATAATCTTCTATTTGTCACAAACCAACGTTCAAACACCGTGTCAGTTATTGACCGAAATATCTTGAAAACTATTAGTCACATCGAGGTTGGTGAATACCCAGAGGGAATTAGCTTACATCCAGACAAAAATAGACTCTATGTTGCTAACTGGTTTGATAACATAGTCAGTGTTATTGACGTTAATTCATTAGAAGTAATTGACGAAATAGAAACTGGAGATGGCTCTCGAGCCTATGGGCAATTCATTTCCAAAAATTAACAGTTACAGTACTATTACATTATGTGTCGATTATTAATATTATTGGAGAAATATCATGGCATTAGAAGTTTATTGGGGTAGCGGTAGTCCTTATGCTTGGCGAGTCTTATTAGGGCTTGAAGTCAAAAAAATTGAGTATGAGAGTAATCGTTTGAGCTTTACTGATGAAGATCTTAAATCAGACGAATACTTAGCCATTAGCCCGCGCGGAAAAGTTCCTGCAATTCGAGACGGTTCAGTTACAGTGCATGAATCGATTGCAATATTACGCTATCTGGAAGACTTGAAACCGGAACCTATCTTATTTGGTAACGATCCATCAGAGCGTAGCAAAATTTGGTGCTCAATTATGGAAATCATGAATTATATCGAGCCAAGTATTTTAGATTATGCCAGAACTATATTTTATGAAGAGTTGTCTGATAAAAAGCAAATCGCTATAAGAGCCAGAAAAGCTATTGAGGATGAATTAACTATTCTTAATACAAGTTTAAAAAACAAAAACTATCTTGCATCCGATAATCTTTCCGCTGCTGATATTATTCTATATCCAGTAATACCTTTTTTATCTCGAGCAGCAATGAAAGAGAATACTGAAGAAGTAAGCGGCAAATTAAGAGCGATTGATGATAACTACCTCGCCGTTGGAGCCTGGTGCAAAAGAATTGAGTCTATACCGGGCTTTGAAAAGACATACCCACCTCACTGGAAGGAATAAAACTGCTACTAGAAGATTTTGAAGGAACCATCAAATGAAAATAACACTTGCTTTCGATGTATACGGTACATTACTAAACACACATGGTGTGGTTATGGCCTTGGAAGAGTTGATTGGGAATCAAGCACAAACATTTTCACAAACTTGGCGTGATAAACAATTAGAATACTCATTCCGAAGGGGACTAATGCAGAGTTATGATGTTTTTCCTGTCTGCATTAGTGATGCTCTGGATTATTCATGTTTGCATTATAAAACATCTTTTACTGAAGTTGAAAAAAATGAACTTTTATATATTTATAGCAGATTACCTGCGTTTGATGATGCCATTACCTCTCTACAGGAACTTAGGAAAACTGACAATCATTTATATGCATTCTCAAATGGTCCAAGAGTAACAGTAGAAGAATTACTTTCTACTGCCAATATTAGAGAATATTTTTTGGAGATTGTCAGTGTAGACAGTATCAAAACATTCAAACCATCGCCTGATGTATATGATCACTTTGTCAGGACCTCTAACGCAGAAAAAGAAAACGCATGGCTAATCTCAAGCAATCCATTTGATGTCATTGGAGCAATCTCTGCTGGGATGAAAGCTGTTTGGGTTCAACGTAGTAAAGAAGTTATTTTTGACCCATGGGGTGTCGAACCTACCATCACGATTAATAGTCTTTTGAAACTCAGAAAAAAAATTGAAGAGTATTACAGTAATTAGTAATAAGTCATTTGGCAGGTCAACCTAGCTTGCTGATTTAAACTCAACCTTGCTCTAGTAAATTTCTGAGATCAATCACGGCTGAGTTAGCTCGTGATATATAAGATGCCATTACTAATGAGTGATTCGCAAAAAGACCAAAACCGGTTCCATTCATAATTATTGGACTCCAAACTGCATCCTGAGTCCCTTCTAACTCACGAATAATCTGTCGAAGACTCACTAAGGCATTTTTCTTTTGTAAGACATCATACAGATCATATTCGATAGCATGCATGAAATGAATTAAAGCCCAACATGTCCCACGTGCCTCATAAAAAATATCATCAATCTCCAACCAGGGTGTTTTAACTTCTATGAGGTCTGGTTTAACTGTCGAATTTGTCGCTTCAGAATCCCCTTCAAGATCGGTATTAACTCTTGCCTGTCCAACACTTGCACTTAAACGTTGCGATAAACTACCTAGACGTTTTTCAAGGATTGCTAACCAGTCACGTAGGTTATCTGCACGTGCAAAAAACTGTGCATCTTGTTCATTTGGATTAGATAAACGAGTTAGATAATTATTAAGTGCATCAATGCCTTTTTGATATTCACGTTCTGTTGCAGGTAAAATCCATGATTCAGAATCAAAATGAAACTGTGGATCAGCCACCATCAGATCATTGTCTTCTACTGATTGTGTCTGAGAACGACTAAAGTCATTACGCATTGATCTTGCCAAATCACGTATTTGTGTTAATACGCCAAACTCCCAAGAAGGAATATTATCCATAAAAACACTGGGTGGCATTATGTCATTGCTAAGGTAGCCCCCGCGTTTATATAGCAACGTTTCAGCGACTTCAATCATCGTTGCAACTGTCACAAAACCTGTCACATACTCTGTGCCACCTTGATTTCGATATTGGCTTTGTTTTTGCACATCAAACACAACTGACTCGGTATCCCAATAAAACATTAAAAACAACATAATCAAAATGATTATGCAGAAGGTGCCTAGTAATAGTTTGCTTCTTTCTTTTAATTTATTCATAAATTTTATTATCTGACATATGTTGGGTTTAACTTTTGATATTCAAGTCATAATATTAAATTAGTAAATACAATAAATTTGACATCTTTACTTAGTTTAAAAAAAAGCTCTTAACAAAAATTATAAGCATATCTTTCAATAACTGTGATAGGTCGAAAATCATTGTTATTGTATTTATCTTAATTCGTTTTTCCAATGACTGTCTATTACACTACTACTATGAAAATCTTCACTTTAAAACAAAAGTCATTTCAATATAAAGCGACTCACTATAGCGATTAATATCAGTCTTTCCTGCTTTTTGTTTCTTTGAATATATCCTGTGCGAGAATTATCTTGAACAAACATATTCTTAATTAGTCTCAAGCGAAACGGAACATATACTTTTACGCATAGGAGAAAAACATTGTTTTAAATAAAACTGAATTTGAATCAATCTAGATATCCAAGCTATTTTTATGAATAATAAATATTTCATTGAATATTCATTATTCATGTTTTATCATTTCGCTCCATGAAAAATACTTCTCTGCAATTAGAAAAAGTTAACCCTACCGATACCATTCTTAAAGCCGCAGTAAATCGCTTTAGTGAATATGGTTATAACAAGACGACAATGATCGAAATTGCTAAAGATGCAGGTATGTCAGCGGCAAATATTTACCGTTATTACAAAAATAAAGAAGAAATCGCTGCAGCATGCGCTAAAGGTTGCTTTTGCGAAAGATTAGATATCCTTAAATCTGTTATTCGTGGGGCCAACCTGAGTGCTGCTGAAAAACTGGAAAAATATGTACTGACTACACTTCAAAGATCTCAGGATATGTTCATAGAAAACAGAAAGATAGATGAACTTGTAATGGAAATAACAAAAAACAGATCTGACTTAGTCCATGACAAAATAAATAACGAAAATGCACTCTTAGCGGAAATAATCGCTTACGGAAATCAGATTGGTGAGTTTGACGTCGATAACGTGATAGAGTCTGCTGCTACCATTAATTCAATGATAATACTATTTGATGTGCCTATTTTTATGTCTCTTTTCACTAAAGAGGAGTTCGAAAAGAAAGCCCATGCAGTCATTAAATTACTTGTGACAGGGCTAACTAAAAAAGACTAAAAAATCATCCATTTACTAAATATTTTATAAATTATTCACTATTTATAAATGGTGATCGAGGTTAATAATGAACTGGATTGAAACATCTTACCCGAAATGGGTTTTGCAACATCGATGGTACATCATATTTTTCAGTCTAGTGTTTGTTATACTGGCAGCCAGCGGCGCCCGCTTGCTCAACTTCACAACCAGCTATCGAGTTTTCTTTAGTGAAGACAATCCTCAGCTATTAGCGTTTGAAGCACTAGAAAATACCTATGTTAGAAATGATAATGTCTTAATCGTATTCGAACCCAAAGATGGTAACGTGTTTAGCAAAGAGGTACTTAGCCTCGTCAAAGAGATAACAGAAAAGGCCTGGCAAATACCCTACTCTAATCGCGTTGATTCAATTACCAATTTTCAATACACAGAAGCAGAAGAAGATGACTTAACAGTTCGTGATTTAGTCACAGGTGCAAAAAAATTATCAGCTCAAGAGTTACGAAAAGTTAGAGAAATCGCTATGGCTGAACCTCTACTAGTTCACAGACTTATTTCTGATAGAGGCCATGTTACTGCGATCAATGTTACTGTACAGTTGCCCCGCATTAATGAAATGGTCGAGACACCTGAAGTTGTCACTTACGTCAGAAATCTAGCCGATGAGATACGTGAAAGTCACCCTGATGTGAATGTTTATCTCACCGGGATGATTATGATGAATAATTCATTTTCTGAATCTTCAAAAAGTGATATGAGTTCAATAGTACCAATCAGTTTTGGTATTATGTTATTTTTACTAGCCCTACTCGTTGGCGGTTTTACTGGTACATTTGCAACATTATTAGTAATAATGTTTTCAATCCTATCAGCTATGGGTCTTGGCGCATATTTTGAAATGCCACTATCTCCGCCTTCTGCAAGTGCCCCAACGATTATTCTAACCGTTGCAATTGCAAATTGTGTTCATATTCTTGTTACATTTATTCATAATATGAAACATGGCATGTTAAAAAATGATGCTTTACTTGAAAGTCTGCGTTTAAATCTTCAGCCAGTCTTTCTTGCCAGTGTAACTACCGCATTAGGTTTCATTACCATGAATTTTTCAGACGTACCACCATTCAGACATTTGGGTAATTTTGTTGCGATAGGTGTATTGGTATCATTCGTCTTATCCGTCTCTTTATTACCAGCTTTAATTTCACTCCTTCCAGTTAATATTAAAGAAGAGAAAGAAAACGATAACAAACTCATGGCAAAATTTTCTGAGTTTGTTATCGCAAAGAAAAATCTAATTTTCTGGGGAATGGCAGGACTGATTATATTATTAGTCGCTGCATTACCTCGTAATGAATTAAATGATGTCTTTGTTCATTATTTCGATGAGTCTGTTTCATTCAGAGCTGATTCAGACTTTACGACTGATAATCTTACGGGGCTTTATAATATTGAATATTCACTTACTGCATCTGCAACAGGAGGGATCAGTGAACCTGAGTTTCTAAATGAGATCGAGGCCTTTGCTAACTGGTATCGAAAACAATCAGAAACGATGCATGTCAATATCTATACGGATATTATGAAACGACTTAATAAAAACATGCATGCAGATGATGAATCATTTTATAAAATTCCTGATGAACGAAACCTAGCCGCGCAATACTTATTGTTATATGAGATGTCTCTCCCGTACGGTTTGGATCTCAATAATCAAATCAATATCGATAAGTCGGCGACTCGAATGACTGCGACACTTAAAACAATATCATCAAACAACTTAATCGAACTTGAAGAAAGAGCCCAAAAGTGGCTTGCTGCAAATACAACACATATCGCACGGGCTGACGGAAGTGGCACATCGCTTATGTTTGCCAATATAGGTAAACGAAATATTGTCAGCATGTTATTCGGGACAACCGTTGCACTAATTTTAATCTCTATGGTTTTAATATTTGCTCTACGCTCTTTTAAAATTGGTTTAGTGAGTCTAGTTCCTAACCTCGTACCAGCAGCAATGGGGTTTGGTCTCTGGGGATTAACCGTTGGTGAAATAGGTTTATCGCTTTCCATCGTCACTAGCATGAGTTTGGGTATTGTCGTCGATGATACCGTTCATTTTCTCAGCAAGTATTTACGTGCTAGACGTGAAAAAGGACTCAACTCTGAAGATGCGGTACGTTACGCATTCAAAACTGTAGGACGCGCATTACTTGTTACATCTATCATTCTGGTTACAGGGTTTTTGATCTTGTCAACATCCAGCTTTGAGCTAAATTCAGGAATGGGATTATTAACAGCAGTTGTCATTTCCTTTGCATTGTTTGCTGATTTCTTATTCTTGCCAGCCGTACTAATGAAAATTGAGGGTAAAACTGATGAAGAAAATATCGATACTAGCGATTCTTTTAACACCGCTGCTTAATCATGCTTATGCAGAAACTCCTGAAGAAAAGGGCCTATCAATTGTAGTAGAAGCAGATATCCGTGATACCGGTTGGACTGATCAAATCGCTGACATGAGTATGTTGCTGAAAAATAAACAAGGCGATTCAAGCAAACGCGTGATGCGCATCACGACACTTGAAGTCCCGGGCGACGGTGATAAAAGTTTAATCACTTTTGATAACCCAAAAGATATCAAAGGAACTGCTTTTCTTAGTCATACGCATTCATTAACGCCTGATGATCAATGGTTATACTTGCCTGCATTAAAACGCGTTAAACGAATTTCATCTTCTAATAAATCAGGCCCCTTTGTTGGTAGTGAATATGCCTATGAAGATATCTCTTCACAAGAAGTAGAAAAGTATAAATACAAATGGTTACGTGACGAAACGTTAAATGGTCGCGGAAGTTTTGTCATAGAGCGTTTTCCACAATATGAACACTCTGGCTATACTCGTCAAATTCTCTGGTTGGATAAAGAGATGTACCAACCACTTCAACTCGAATTCTTTGATAGAAAAAATTCACAGTTAAAAACATTACAGTTTCTCGACTATAAACAATACCTTGATCAATACTGGCGTCCTGGAGTTATGCAGATGACAAACCATCAAAACGGTAAAAGCACGAGACTCACTTGGTCTGATTACAAATTTAAAAATGATTTCAGCGATAGAGACTTTGATAAAAATACGCTCAAACGCGCTAGATAGGAGTAGCGACAAACAGGAAAATCGATAATCGAAACTAAAATGAGAATATTTATAAAATCCCTACTTCTATTTTTAATCGCATCAGCAAGCGCTCTATCCTCAGCAGGTGAATGGAGTGGTTCTGCTGGATTAGAATTTAGAGGCTTTAACCAAACAGCACAAGACGCACGCCAAGATCACGACAGTAATTTCTCATTCGTATTTGAATCCGAGTATTTTCATGAATGGGATGATGGTGATCAAAGTATTGCCTTTGTCCCTTATATTCGCGTAGATGAAAACGATAACGAACGAACACATTTTGATATTCATGAGTTAACTTATTTAAAAGTTGCCGAACGTTGGGAATTACGTCTCGGTATACGAAAAATATTTTGGGGCGTCACTGAGTTTCAACACTTAGTTGATATCATCAACCAAACAAACTTAGTGGAAAACTTCGACACTGAAGATAAGTTAGGCCAACCGATGGTTAACTTGGCTCTAATTAATGATTGGGGCACAATCGATCTGTTTGTCATGCCCTACTTCCGTGAACGATATTTCCCAGGAACAAGCGGTCGGTTAAGAAGTATCCCCGAGACCCGGCAAGATCGTTCTCAATTTGAATCTGCTGCAAAAGAAAAGCATATTGATCTAGCCGCCCGTTACTCACATTACTTTGGTGACTGGGATATTGGCCTGTCACATTTTTATGGCACTAGCAGAGACCCACGTTTACTGTTTAGTATCGATAGTGGTGGCAACCCTTTTTTTATTCCGTTCTATGACATCATCAACCAAACCTCAGTAGATATCCAAACGACCAAAAGCAATATGCTCTGGAAGTTTGAAGCTCTGCATCGTAGCGGTCAAGGCACGACGTACAATGCATATGCAGGCGGATTTGAATACACCTTTGTCGGTATAATGGATACCGCTCTCGATCTAGGTGTGCTCAGTGAATACCACTATGATGACCGAGATGAATTATCAATGAGTATTTTTCAGGATGATATCGCTATCGGCGCGCGTCTCGCATTCAATGATGTTCAATCAAGTGAAGCCTTGATTGGACTCGTTTGGGATAGAAATAGCGGTGGTAAATTCTTCAATATCGAAGCCAGCAGGCGCCTCGGTAATAGCTGGCTACTTGAGCTACAAGGCCGATTTTTCTTGAATCAAAAATCTAGCGATTTAGCATTTACCGTTAGCCGGGATGATTACACTGAATTATTCCTGTCGTATAATTTTTAGTATGCCCTTCTGTTCATTGAGAAATATATCTGCTTATTACACCCTTTAAATCACAAGTAAAATCCTTTGGGATAATATCACTATCGAAGTAAAGGAAAATGTCTCGTGAGACCGTAAACCTGTCAATCAATGTAAACTTGCGTGACTGAACTGAACTGAGACTGCAATATAATTTCTTATTTTTTTAATATAAATAAACACTTAAGTAAATAAGGCTGATAAACGGAGAGCTTATTCGTTATTTCCACTTGAAAGTTCTCTAAAAGTTCTCTTATAATAAGCAGTACTTGAAAACACACCATGTTTTCAGGGTATGACTCCCCAGTCACTTCTGGTACAGGATGTACTGGCATCTGCCAAAAGCAGATTTAGCTAAGAAATTACATATTCGACGCTTCCGTTGAATAAGGCTTAAGGATGAGGCTTGTTCAACAACCACTTTCTGCGCGGGTAATAATAATGACAATAAAAACTTGGCCACGGGTGATTGCTCTGGCTGATATGAATGCCTTCTTTGCATCCGTCGAACAAGTACATAATCCGGATTTAATGGGCAAACCTATAGGCATAACTAATAGTATAAACGGCACCTGCATTATCACCTCCTCTTATGAAGCGCGGGCCTTTGGTGTATGCACCGGTATGCGTGTCAGAGATGCAAAACGACTTTGTCCTGACTTTATACAGATACCAGCCAACCCGGTGCTCTATGCCAAAGTCTCAACGCGAATCATGGATTCTCTACAAGACATCTCACCTGACATAGAAATTTTTTCTGTCGATGAAGCCTTTATCGATCTCACTCGTTGTAAGAAAGTGTGGGATACTACGCCGGAAGTCATCGGCATGATGATTAAACGAAAAGTATTCAGTGTGTCGAAAGTGAAATGCTCTGTAGGTATCAGTGGAGATAAATCCACTGCCAAGTGGGCGGCTAAACTAATGAAACCCGATGGCCTCACAATCATTCCCCCATGGGAAGCAGCAGCAAAATTAAGAGGTGTACCGGTTACAGAACTCTGCGGTGTCAATAAAGGTATCGGTGGTTTTCTGGCAAAGCATGGTGCCTTCACCTGTGGTGATGTTGCTCGATTACCGATTAGCGTATTAGGTCAGCGCTTTGGCAGTCCCGGCAAACGAATCTGGTATATGTGCCAAGGTAAAGATCCAGACAAAGTGCAGACTAATATTAAACCACCAAAGTCTATCGGTCATGGCAAAGTAATGCCACCGAACACGACATCGAAAGACACCATTTATATGTATCTAATTCATATGACAGAAAAAGTTACACAACGCTTACGTAAACATGCCCTAACTGCGCAGTGCTTTTATATAGGTTTAAAAACCAGTCATGAATGGCTAGGTCATAAATTCAAAATAAAGTTCCCAAGCAATGATAGCAAGCCTATTTTCGAACTATGCAAAATTGTTATATCTCGTTACTGGCATGGAGAAGGTATATATCAGGTACAGTTAACCGCATTAGACCCACGAGAAGAAAAAGGACAAGTCGACTTATTCGAAGACGATGACACAAAAAATCATCAATTAAATAAAGCATTAGACAATATTAATAAACGTTATGGCGAATTTACATTAGCACCAGCCAATTTGTTAAACCGATCAGACATGCCTAATGTCATCGCGCCTGCTTGGAGACCTCATGGGCATAGACAAACAATACAAGATGCAAACTTAGAAAAAAAAGAATCTGGAGAATGATTTAAAGCAGCAAGTAATACCAATTAATAAAATGGCAGCTATTGGCTCTTTTGATTAGTTAATTCTTTCAAATATTGTATATTCTAGTCTTTTTCAGAGCATCTAGTCTCAACTTTGATAATAACTGGTAATTCATGATGCTAAGAACCCTTGTTATAATCAAAGAAAAAACGTGGCTCGTGAAATTTTTATACATGTGTGAATCGATATTCTCATAGACTATTACACAGTCAGAAAACACACTTCTATTAATTCTAATTTGCATTATGGATAAAAGATCAGTTTGCCGAACGTCATACTTTATTTCTTCATAAACTGATAATATTGTTTTCTTTTCCTCTTCTAATACTCGAACAAGTATTCTATTAAAATAGAATAATATTTCGATAACATCTGATCACTTATTGTTATACTAGCTTTATTAGTGCATCGTGAAATTCAAAATAATCAAGTTTTATAAATGCTTTTTTTATAGGTTAAGGATATAGACCATTCGTTTTTGTGTAAGTGAACATGTTCTCTATACAGTCAAAAACGCATATAATAATGCTTAAGTAAATCATCCTTTGGTTGCAATCAAGAAATGCAAACATTTATCATTAATAAATGATCGTCACATAAAATTCAATGCTCATAATCTGCCGTCGTTATCTTTTATAATTATCAAAGGAGGTCAATGTGTAGTTAGTATTTGGTAAGGAATGCAAAATCTAGATGATTTTTATGCGAATTTTTGAAAGAAATTAGATACAGTCATGGTGTTTTCCATGACCACATTCATGTATTATCGTAAAATTAAGAAAAACTTTTATTAATGGAGCAAACAATTTTGAGCGCAAAACTTATAGTGCCCTCTGCTGTATGCACAGTATGTGGTACATATACCAGAAACAAAAGTATGGTTAACTATGCTTGCGGAATTATGATTGATGGCAAAAGATGCAAAGGAGCATGGCAAAGTGCATTAAGAGTTGACGATTGGGAAGAATGTAAATTTTGCCATGCGTCGGATGCCAATTGTGACTCATGTAACGGAGAAGGTTGGTTATTTATTAGGAAGTAATCCAATTATTGCAATACCACTAATGCTCTCAATTTCATATGCGTCTATTGAAGTGGTTACTTATCAACTCACCTTTTTGATATATAAAAGATAGTGTTCTTAATAAAAAGTTGATTCTTCTTAAGATATTAATATTTGCCTAATTGAGTACATACTATTGTCCTTGATTCATTTACTCAAGATTAGTTAAAATGATATCTCACCTTATCTCATTACTTAATCAAAATTTAATGACTCACATACAACTTTTCTAATCAAAGGTCATAATCATAATGAGCGAATATCACGGATACAGAACAGTAGTTTTTTCTTATCTTCTTCTAAAGATAATTATCCTCAGATAGTATAATGAAAGTGTAAATGATATAACTACGACTATGATAAAAAATGTATTAGGCACTATACTTGAGTCTTGTTGCGATGAGCTGAATACCGGTTATTTTCGTAATGGCAAATGTGAAACTTGTGATAATGATCTCGGAATGCATACCGTGTGTGCTGAGATGTCCGGGGTCTTTTTGGAATTTTCTAAGAACAATGGAAATGACCTTTCCACACCAGTAGATGCATATAATTTTCCCGGCCTCACAGCTGGCGATCGATGGTGTATTTGTTTGCCACGCTGGATAGCCGCATTAGAAGAAGGATTGGCTCCGAAGATTCTTTTACGATCTACTAACTACTCGGTGTTAGAACATGTGCCATTAGAAGTATTAGAAAAATATGCCATCAGGGATGATTAGCCAGTTTAAAACAATATATTCTACATAAGCCTAATTATGCTGCTCATTATTGCATTATCAATTAATCTGGACTACATATACCGGAAACCATAGTATAGGTCGTAATAATTTTTTATGCTGGCTGATACATCTTTCAGAAATACTGGTTTTCACAATCGAATAAAGCATAATTAATCTCATAGAATACATTAAATTATTACTTGCATTGTCGACTTATGTAGTCATTATGTACTATTTTGGAAAATCTTAACCCATAATCGGCTGTGGTCATATCGTCATAGCTCTTATAGATTTGATTGGCTGATTCTTATTACGCTAATAGCCTCATTAATCCACCTTCAAATAAATTAAAAGTAGCTAAAATCTCACATACCACTACTTCATCAATACTGATAGATTGGATTTTTTAGCTAAAACTAATCAGCTCAGTTAGTATCAAGTCAAATAAGTTCGATTCATAATAAATACGAAAATGAGAACATTAGTTAGTGTATTGAAATTGACTAAAAAGTTAAATTAAAGAAATATTTTTTTATTCCACGATATGTAGTGTTTCTAAGTTAATTTTAAACTAAAATTAGTAGAATATTAAAATATAATTAAACAAATGCTTAAGAAAATTATTAGAGAGAATAATGCACCAAATCCCTCAAGTTGTACTACTCTCATTTTTATATGTTAATAGTGTAAACGCTGATCTCCATAGCGCTAGCAATGCTATTTCCCGCGGAGATTATAAAACTGCAGTTGCAGAGTTTACAAAATTAGCAGAAAAAGGTGATGATAGAGCTCAGGCAAATCTGGGTTATATGTATTATGCTGGAGAAGGTGTATCTAAAGATTATAAGCAAGCCGTTTATTGGCATCGAAAAGCAGGAGTGCAAGGTAACAAAGATGCTCAATATAATCTTGCTATATCTTATGCATTTGGTGAAGGTGTAGCACAAAATTTAACTGAAGCCGTAGTATGGTATCGGCGAGCAGCTCTGCAAGGTCATGTTGTTTCTCAGTACAGTCTTGCTATTTCCTATGCTTATGGCGAAGGTGTATCAAAAAATCAAATAGAGGCTGCTCGATGGTTTTTTAAGGCTGCAAATCAAGATTATGCCAGAGCTCAAGTTCAACTAGGTAGCATGTATCATACTGGAGAAGGCGTAACTCAGAATTATTCTGAGGCAGCTCGCTGGTATCGTATGGCTGCTGATCAAGGCGATGCAATAGCGCAATATAATCTCGGCAGTATGTACCGTTCAGGTAATGGAGTTGAGCAAAATCATTCTCAAGCAAAACGTTGGTTCAGACAATCAGCAGAACAAGGTTATACTGTTGCAAAAAATGAATTAGCAAGCCTTGAACGTTCTGCAGGTGCTGATGTTTTAACACAAAGAATTCAAGTAAAACCTGAATTTTACTCAACTGTGTCAAACAATCAGATGAATAAAGAAACACTAATCGAAACGATGAAATCTGAATATATCCAAGAAAAAAGTCTTCCCTCAAATAAGATAACTACACTAACTTCTGAGTCAGAACAAATAAGTAAAAAATCAAATATCGCAGAGTCTGTTAAAAGATATCTTTTTAGTGTGAATAAAAAAGACCTATTAACACTTAAGAGTTCGCATCTGAATATTCCCCAACAATTTGTTGAGTCAACAGTAGCAGATCGTAAAATTCAGAAAGGTAAAACAATTGAGAAAAATAGTGAAAAAGTTTCTCTCTCGATGAATACTCTTCCTGCTAGATCATTAGAAACCTTCAAGAATATTGATTCTTCAGAAGTGACTATTCATATAGATACTACTTCTGAAACAGAACAATCTATAGACACATCTAGAATTGAAAATGAAGCAGATTCAGTTAAATTAAAAAAAGTTAAAAAAACTCAATCTACCTCGAATATAATAACAAATTCAATTATTACTCAAACAGAAAAGACTTCCATCGATAATATTAACAATATTACTCAAGAAGTCGAAACCGCAAAACCATCAGAAAATCTATCTGATTTTAATGTCCTTGATCATGAATTAGAACAGTTAAACATGTTAGCGACTCAAGGCGATAAGGATGCGCAACATAAATTAGGTTCACTTTATTATTCTGGAAATGGAGTAAAACAAGATTTTTTCGTGTCCTCGTTATGGTATAGACGTGCGGCTCAACAAGGTAACGTAGATGCTCAATATAGTTTAGGAAATATGTATTTACTGGGCGAAGGCGTTCAGAAAGATAATCAACGAGGAGCTTATTGGTATAACCTGGCAGCTAAGAATGGCCATGCATTAGCAACTAATGGTCTTGAAAACCTAAAAAATTCAATCCATAGTAACGAACAATTAAATATAGAAAATAAGACTTTTAATTCATCAGTTATAGATATAACTGGTAAATTTGACTACGAAAAAGGTATGAGTCATGCATTTGGTGATGGTGTACTAAAAGATGACCGCAGTGCGTTTAATTTATTTTATGCTGCAGCTGAAAAAAACTATACGTTAGCCCAATATCGAGTAGGCCTTGCCTATGCCTATGGTGAAGGAGTGCGTCAAGATACTAAACTAGCTGCCGAGTGGTATAAAAAGGCAGCTACACAAGGTCATACTATTGCTCAAAGAAATTTAGCAATGATGTATCTTGATGGTACTGGTATTCAAAAAAATAAAGTATATGCTTTAGCTTGGTACAATATTGTTGCTAGTCAAGGAAATGTGATGGATATACGTCGTCGTGATATATTACAAAAAGAATTTTCACAAAATGAACTAGCTCAATCTGAAGAATTGTCAAATGAAATATTAAACTACCTTAACAGTAGATCGTCACTGTAATTTTTTCAGTATCTATGTCCATTAATTTCATCGTTCCTTCTTTCTGGCATTATTCGAAATCATAATAATCACGTATTGATACTATGTATGATTCAAATATTAAAAATATCATCGAAATTGAGGCCTTAAATACCCGGTATAAAGACAAACAAATATTATCTGATATTTCACTGCTAGTGGAGCGCAAAGAAATCATGGTTATTATGGGGCATAGTGGTTCTGGTAAGAGTACGCTTCTGCGGCATATGATCGGTCTAGATACTCCTGTATCAGGCTCGGTAAAATTATTTGGTAAAGAAATAACTAAATTAAAAAAAAGTAATCTGTATGAATTACGCAAACACATTGGTGTTGCCTTTCAAAGTGGTGCATTGTTTAGCTCGATGACTTTACAAGAGAATGTTGAATTACCTCTACACCAACATACTAAACTCGACCATAGTACTATCCGTATAATGTCGCGTCTTAAGCTCGAATTAATGAAATTAACTGATTACGAAGACTTAATGCCGGCAGAATTATCAGGTGGGATGTTGAAACGTGCTGGTTTGGCTAGAGCGGTAATAATGGACCCGAAAATACTTTTTTTTGATGAGCCTTCCGCTGGACTTGACCCAGTGACCTCTGCTGAGTTGGATGAATTGATTCTACAATTACGAAATGCCTTAAATATGACAATAGTTGTAGTCACGCACGAATTAGAAAGTGCGTTCAAGATAGCAGACAGAATCACCGTTATAGATAATGGTAGTCAAATAATTACAGGCGATAAAGAGGCAATTAGAAAATCTACTGACCCCAGAATCGTTAATATGCTCCAACGAAAAGCAGTGAATAAAAATATTGATGCTGATGGTTATTTGAATAAATTAACTCGAAATTGAGTTCACGATGAACACAAACAAACCCCAAATATTATTATCAATTGAATCTGCATTGGTAAGACTCGGTATTGGTGGATTATTTTTATTTGAAACAATAATCATTATCGTGTTGCCACCTTACTCATTGAAATCATTGATAAAACAGGTTGCTTTTATTGGTGCACGTTCATTATCTGTTATTGTTATTGCTGGATTATTTGTCGGCATGGTCATTGCTCTTCAATTTCATGATACATTGGTGCGCTTTGGTTCTGTTAGTTTACTTGGTTCAGCAGTTGGTTTGAGTTTAATTCGTGAACTAGGGCCAGTACTGACTGCTCTGATGATTACTGGAAGAGCAGGTTCAGCAATGTGTGCTGAAATAGGTATTATGCGTGTAGATAACCAAATAGATGCATTGGAATGTATGGCCATAGATCCTTATCGTTACCTTTTCGCACCGCGAATTCTTGCTGGTATTATTTGTGTCCCCATATTAACAACAATATTTATTTTAGTTGGAATCTTTGGTGGTTATTTTGTAGGCGTTGTCTTATTTGGTGTCAATCCAGGCTCTTACTTTCAAGGGATGTCTGATACTGTATTAAACCGCGATCTCTTTATGGGCTTTTCCAAGTCACTCGTGTTTGGATTACTTATCGTATGGATAGCCTGTGATAAGGGATTTCACTTACATCTCGATAAACATGGTGCTTTTGGCTCTGAAGGGGTCAGTCGTATCACTACCGAAGCTGTCGTATTATCTTCTATTGCTATCCTATTTACTGATTATTTACTCAGTGCCTTGATACTGTAAACTGCGCCTATGAATAAAAAACAACATACCGAATTACTTGTAGGAATATTTTTGCTTGCTGGAATTGTTGCAATTACATTTCTTGCTCTAAAAATGGGCGACCTAGATCTATTTGATAACAATCAGTACGTAATAAAAACAAGATTTACTTCTGCATCTGGTCTGAAAGAAGGTGCATATGTGGAGGTAGCTGGAGTCACAGTGGGTAAAGTCAAACAAATTTCTTTTAACCCTAAGACTTATCTAGCCGACATCAATCTCAGTTTGCAAAGTAATGTCAATATACCGGAAGACTCTATTGCATCGATAAGGACATCAGGAATTATTGGAGATAAGTTTATAAAAATATCTGCTGGTGGTAGTGATACTTATCTTGAACCTGGCATGGAGATTGTCGAAACAGAACCTTCAATAAATCTAGAAGAGTTAATCAGTAAATATATCTTCGAATCAGATGATTAATATTAACTATTTCCGTTAACATTCATAATACCCAACTACTATTTTTGAGTGGCCTTGTATTTGTTTATTCTCGCTTTTATGTCAGTTAACAATCCATCCATTCCATCATTCTTCACGATGGCAGAGAAAGTGCTTCTATAATTATTGACCAGACTTACGCCTTCAATAACCACATCATAGGCAAACCAGCTGCCGTCATTTTCCTTAAGCTTATAGTTCACTGGAATTTCTACGTCATCTGTGATGATTAAAGTTTCTACTATTGCTCGTTTATCTCGAATTGTTTCTCCTACAAATTCTACTTTCTGATTTGTATAGGCTTCTATTTTTGTTCTATAGGTATCCTCAAGATATTGAGAAAAGAAAAAAACAAATTGCTGGCGTTCTTCTGGAGTTGCTTGTTTCCAGTTCGTCGCTAGAATACTTTGCGACATACTTCGAAAATCAAAGCTCTCGTTGATAACCACACCAATTTTTTTCCATCTGTCTTCTTTATCGAGAGATTTGTCTTTTAAAACTGTAATAACTTTCTCAACAGAATCTTTAACACGATCGCTAGGAGTGGAAAACTGCTCTGCTAGTACTATTCCTGTAAACAGACTGAAGAGAATATAAAATATACATTTTTTTATCATTTTTATATTTATCACCAATTTCTTTATTAAAATCTATCTCGCACCATTTGAATTGACCAGAATCTGAAAATAATATTCTCGCCATAAAATATGATTATATTAGTACAAATTATCTTCATACCATAACATCAGATCATTAACCCCCAACGATTATCTGTATTGATTGAATATACGAGTGATAATAATAAGATTTACCATCTTATTATATCATTTTATTAACAACAATATGCTTTAGATAATCTTGTATAACCCATATTTCGGTGAATAAGCTATATTATATAAACGTAAATATGGGACTGAAGATTCGCAACCTAATTAATAAAAAATTACTAGTCTCATTTATGATAGATTCACTGTTTAATCTTTTGATACCTGACAACCTTTTCATAAACCTATTTTTTTTGACAAAACAACCATTAATACTAATAGTATGCAGCCCTTCTTTTTTTAATTACAATTACTCAAACTCACGAAAATATTCTAATATTCAATTATTTATGTAAACTGAACCAATCAAAATAAATTTTTATAAACTTTGATATGAATAAGAAAAAAATAATACTTTTCACTCTCTTCATCACTCTTGTGACTTTATTTTTTGTATTCGACTTTGATGAGTATTTCAATTTAGCCTATATTAAATCCCAACAGGAAATAATCAATGATTATTACTCCTTGAACCCTGTGAAAACCGGTTTAATTTTTTTTATAAGCTATGTATTAGTCACTGGTGTCTCTCTACCAGGTGCGGGAATAATGACTTTGGCTGGAGGCACAATCTTTGGCTTTATTTGGGGTACTATATTAGTATCTTTCGGTTCTGTATTCGGAGCGACTATTGCATTTTTAATTACTCGCTATATATTTCATGACTATGTTCAAGAAAATTTTGGTAAATATCTAAAGCCAATAAACCATGGCATTAAAAAAGAAGGTGACTTATATCTGTTTACTATCAGGATCGTGCCTATCTTTCCTTTTTTTATTGTTAATATATTAATGGCTTTAACCCCAATCAAAACACTGAATTTTTCACTCGTGAGCCAAATCGCCATGTTAATACCAACGATGGTCTTTGTGAATGCTGGCACACAACTAGCTCACATAACATCTCCTAGAGATGTTTTATCACCTGAATTGATTGTTTCTTTCGTGTTATTAGGTTTTTTCCCATATATAGGAAAACGAATACTTTCAATTATAAAAAAAAATGATGTTTAATAAAGTAAAAAAATTTGATCGCAATTTAATCGTTATTGGTGGAGGTTCCGCCGGACTCGTTTCAGCCTTAATTGCTGCAACTCTTAATGCAAAAGTTACACTGATAGAAAAACATAAAATGGGTGGAGATTGTTTGAATACTGGCTGTGTTCCTTCCAAAGCATTAATCAAATCTGCAAAAGTTGCATCACTCATAAAACGCGCCAATGAATTCGGAATTAATGTACCTGCATCCAATATCAACTTTCCTGCTGTCATGAAACGCATTCAATCGATCATCTTAAAAATAGAACCTCATGACTCTGTAGAGCGTCTTGAAAATCTAGGTGTCGAATGCATCAAGGGGGAAGCAAAAATAATATCTCCATGGAGCGTAGAAACAAACGGCAAAATATTAAGTACGCGTAGCATTATCGTTGCAACTGGCGCTCAACCATTTGTGCCTAATATAAAAGGTATTGATCAATTGGAATACCTAACATCAGATAATTTATGGGATATTAGAGAGTTACCCAAACGTTTGATCGTATTGGGTGGTGGCCCTGTTGGTTGCGAGCTATCTCAGGCCTTTGCACGTTTGGGTAGTCAAGTAACACAAATTGAAATCTTATCGCGAATAATGATTAAAGAAGACAATGAGGTTGCATCCCTTCTAACTAAAAAATTTGAAGATGAAGGTATTGATATTCGTACGGACCATGTTGCTAAAGAAATAGTTATTGAAGGTAATAAGAAAAAACTAATTTGTGAAAAGCAGAGTGAAACTATTGAAATACAATTTGATGAAATTCTTATTGCGATTGGTCGAACTGCTAATAGTAATGGTTTTGGTTTAGAAGAACTTGGTGTTAAATTAAATCCAAACAAAACAGTCCATGTTAATGAAAAATTACAGTCTTCTATATCTAATATATATGCTTGCGGCGATGTTGCCGGACCCTACCAGTTGACTCATACCGCTTCACATCAAGCCTGGCATGCCACAGTCAATGCACTTTTTGGTAAATTGAAATCATTTAAGGTGGATTATTCTGTAATACCCTGGGCAACCTTTACTGATCCTGAAATAGCTCGAGTGGGTCTGAATGAACAAGAAGCAAAAGAAAGAGGTCTATCATATGACGTCACATCTTATGGCATTGATGATTTAGATAGAGCCATAACAGAAGGCGAAGAGCATGGCATTGTTAAAGTGCTTACCGTTTCAGGTAAAGATAGAATACTAGGAGTCACTATTATTGGTAATAATGCTGGTGAATTAATCACTGAATATATTAGTGCAATGAAACATGACTTCGGAATGAACAAGATACTAAGCACAATTCATATCTATCCGACATTCTCAGAAGCAAATAAATTCGTAGCTGGGGCATGGAAAAAAGCCAATGCACCAAAAAAATTATTAAAGCTAGTTACGAAATATCATCGCTGGATGCGGAGTTAATCTTTAAATAATAAACTCACGAATAACTTCTAATTTTGATTTATCAGTTCCGGCTTCCATTTCGCTCGGTATGTCCTTTCCAACAATAACTGCCTCACGTTTAGCTAATTGCTCAAACCAACGCGTTAAATGCGGTAAATTTTCAATAGATAGGCCAGACCATTTGTGCCCACTAATCCATGGCCAAGTAGCCATATCAGCAATTGAATAATCACCCGCGAGATATTGATTTTCCGCAAGTCGATTATCTAATATTTCATATAGACGCGCACATTCCTTGTGATAGCGTTCTATAGCATAGGGAATACTTTTAGGAGCATATCTATGAAATACATTCGCCTGTCCCTGCATTGGACCAACACCACCCATTTGAAACATTAGCCACTGCATAACTAAAGTTCGACCTTTTGTATCTTGAGGCATGAATTGCCCTGTTTTTTCAGCTAGATAAACTAAGATTGCACCAGATTCAAACACTTTAAAATCATCAAAATCACGATCGATTATCGTAGGAATTCGACCATTTGGATTTAATTTAAGATACCAATCTTCTTTTTGTTCTCTAGCACCTAAATCGATTCGATGTACTCTATATTCTAATGCCATTTCTTCTAAGGCAATGGTCACTTTGTGGCCGTTTGGTGTAGCAGAGGTGAAAAGTTCTATCATTTTTAAATATTAGCTTTAACAAAACATGCGATTATAAAATTTATTATAATTGGGTTATTATTTCTAATAATAATGGGAATATAACACAATGTATAATTACGACTACGATTTATTCGTTATAGGTGCTGGTTCAGGCGGTGTTCGTGCAGCTCGCATGTCGGCATCCTATGGTGCAAGAGTGGGTATAGCGGAGGAACGTTATCTTGGTGGAACTTGCGTCAACGTAGGTTGCGTGCCTAAAAAATTACTCGTTTATGCCTCACATGTCTCAGAAGAGATTCATAATGCCAAAGGATTTGGATGGGATATTGATCATATATCATATGATTGGTCAAAATTGATAAAGAACAAAAACACCGAAATACAAAGATTAAATGGTATCTATAAAAATCTACTAGAAAATACTGGTGTCGATATTATAAACGGCAGAGCGACGATTATAGATGCGCATACTGTTGAAATAGGAACCATGAAGTATTCCGCTGAAAAAATATTAATTGCTACAGGAGGCTGGCCCAGTGTGCCTGATATTCCCGGCAAGAAATATATTATTTCATCGAATGAAGCCTTCTTTCTTGAATCACTACCAAAAAAGATAATTATTGTTGGTGGTGGTTATATCGCTGTAGAGTTCGCTGGTATTTTCAATGGATTGGGAGTTGAGACTACTCTTATTCATCGCGGGTCTCTATTCTTAAGAGGTTTTGACCAAGACCTACGCTCCATGTTAGCTGAAGAAATGCAAAAGAAAGAGATTAAAATTATATTCAATGTAAATGTAAAAAAGATTGATAAAACAGATAAGCAGTTAGTTGCCTATTTTGAAGACGGCACACAACTTGAAGCAGATCAGATTATGTATGCTACAGGTCGTAAACCAATGACTGAGAACCTAGGTTTGGAAAATGTTGGAATAGAAATTAATAAAAAAAATGCCATCAAGATCAATGATGATTATCAAACCAATATTCCCTCAATATATGCGATAGGTGATGTTACTGATCGTATTAATCTGACGCCCGTTGCATTAGCTGAGGGTATGGCATTAGCAAAAAGATTCTTTGCTAATGAAAAAAAGATTGTTAATTATTCTGACATCCCCACCTGTGTATTTAGTCAACCAAGCCTTGGTACGGTTGGTTTAACTGAAGAACAGGCAAGGAAAAAATATGTGGACATTGATATCTATAAGTCCAGATTTACTCCCATGAAATACTCTTTGTCAGATAATAATGAAAAAACGATGATGAAAATGATTGTCGAAAAAAAAACTAATCGTGTCATTGGTGTGCATATGATTGGACCAGATGCGGGTGAAATTATTCAAGGCATTGGCATTGCCATGAAAGCCGGTGCAAGTAAGCAAGATTTTGATTCCACAATAGGAATTCACCCAACAGCGGCTGAAGAATTCGTTTCTATGCGAGAACCAACAATCTAATTAAGACATGACTATTTACTTTACTCAAAGAAGCCGAGAGAACGTAGCACCTCTTCAAAGTATTACTATTCAAGTATAGTAATATACCACGAACCTCGGCAAAGGGAGACACTAATACTATATGAGCCTATCCATAATAGAGTTACTCAATATTTTTTGATAACTGCTCTAATTGTCATGTACAAAGGATTTTTGTTTTTGAGATCACTCATTAACATTATGACAAACCTTTAGTATCATCTGTACATGAAACAAAAAAAATCAAACCCCCAGGGGAAAGGACTGTCTACTGTCCTAGACGCGTTAATAGACAGTCAAGTGAAATCTTCGTTACCTCCAAAGGATATTGATCAGGTGTCCAGTGAGTTGTTTACCTCATTATTTGTACTCAATACTAATTTTGAATTTAGACCTGTTGCTGGAAATAGTTATTGGCTATACCACACGAATGATAAATTCAAACTATTCAGTACATCTCCGAGTGATTGGGCCTGCGGTCAACCAGGGATATTCATCGGACAATGCGTCTTACAAAATGATGTAACTTGGACTATACAGATTAATGAGGAAGTCTCACAACAAGAATGGTTTATTCGTTACATGGAAAAACAGAAAAATTATCTTCAGGAATCGTTGGGAGATTCAAATACGCTAGAAGAAGCGATGCCTTACTATGTCAAAAAAATGTCATACTACAGTCGATTACTAGCATATGGCCTCGGAACTTCGTTAAACATCTCTATGCAAAAATCTGGAATTAATTCACTCCACTATGATCAAGCTAAATTACTTTTAAATTGTCATTCAAAATAGTCTAAAAAACACATATTGAATTCTATAATCTTGCTCTAGTTCAATGTCTTAGACTAAGAACTCACTAAAAGAGTACTTTATATCGTCCCACTACCCTTCTGTAAGTCGATCAAATATTGCAACAATAATTTTGCTGATTTAGATGGCTTGTTTTGTATTTTTTCTTTTTTTTCATTTCTAATCAATTGAGCAATATGTTGTCGCTCTAAACAATCGAACCTTAATGCCAGCTCATTCAATAAGACATGGTCATTCTTCAGGAGCCTATCCCTCCATTCTTCAAGCATAGGATAATCGTTTACTTCACCTTGATTCGACTGTTGTGATTTACCTAATGCTTTGCGAATCGACATTTCATCTTCGTTAGGCATTAAGTTACCTATATACTTAAGTTGTCTGTTTAACGCACCATGCTTCATGATTTTTGCTGCAACGATTGCATCCTTAAGTGTATTGGAAATAGGAAAATTAATAAGTTGCTTTTCAGACAATTCGACAAGTTGTTTCCCCAGTAATTGCAATTTCTGCAACTCACGCTTAATTTCTGATTTACTTTTTTGCAGACTACTACTTTTTTGTTCAACATTATTATGCATTATTTTTGATTATGTTATTGTCGAGCCATCGGGCATATGTGTCGCTTTACTTTTCTGCACACATTCTCGCTCCTGCAATTGGTGGTACCAGCGATTGACATGATATGCACTTGTTGGAATCTTCATTTCCATTGCATGTCCCATGTCTATAACGCATATCGTCGTAATATCAGCTACTGAAAAACTTTCACCTGCAACAAATTTATTATCTGCAAGCTGATCATTAAATTTCTTATAGAAACTAGCAACACGTATTTTACCTCGGTCAATTAAAGCCGAAATCTGAGGAATTCGTTGACTATAGCCTGGCAAACCTCTATCAATCATAGCCGGATGTGAATTACGCAAAATTTCTGCATGAGCAATCATACCTCCATCATAAGCACGTCGCTCCCATGAACTGATTGTAGCCTTTTCTAAAGCAGTCGTGCCCATTAAAGGTTGCTCAGGATAAAGAGCCTCAAAGTAGTGCCAAATTGCTAAGCCCTCACCAATTTGCGTGCCATCATTTAGTTCCAACATAGGAACCATCTCATGTACATACTGATCGCGAAAGTCTTCTTTTAGTATAATATCAGATGTTATACATTCCACTCGTTCAACCTCTATGCCCTTTTCAAGAAGGTACATCCTTACTCGCCTACAGTTCGGAGCAAAATCCCATTCATATAATTTCATAAAATTTCCTTATGCAATTAACCTAGTCTAAAAATGTCAACTATTTTCCTGTTGAGGAATATTCAAAAAAAGACTCAATCCATTCTTTAGCTAATCTTCGTGCAAGTTCTATTTGAGATGCTGTCATATTTTTTTCGATTTTATCTCTTTGTCTCACGGAACCATTAAATTTATTCTTTGCTGAAAGATTGAACCATTTATGTGCTTCGACAACATTTGGCATAATACCTTCTCCTTCATGATACATGACGCCTACATTATATTGCGCCTTTGCATTACCCTGTTCTGCTGATGCTTTATACCAGTAGAATGCTAATTCATTATTTTTCATCAAACCTTGCCCGGCATAGTGCATAAAAGCAAAATTCACCTGCGAATCAGCATCTCCTTGCTTTGCTGCTTTTCCATACCAATAAGCAGATTGTTCATAATTCTGTATAATATTAGGCTCTTTTTTATACATATACCCAAGATTAAACTGAGCCTCTACATCACCCTGCTCAGCTGATTTTTTATACCACCTTAATGCTTTCGTATAATTTTTTACCACACCATGTCCTTGTATATACATTGCAGCAAGCGTATTTTGCGCAGAGACGAGTCCTTCTTCCGCTAATTCTTGATATAAGGTGAATGCTTTTTGATGATCCTGAGGTATACCGATACCATTGTAATACATATAAGCGATATTATTCCGTGCAACTATATTGCCTTGTTCTGCTAACTTCTCATATGCATAGAATGCTGTTATTACATCATTACGTTCATAGGCCTTCTTGGCATCTGACAATTCCCCAGAAAAAGCAGGCGATAAAAATATTAGTGGCGATAAGAGCAGCGTGATTTTTAAATACATGTGGTTATTTTTACGAGTAATTTTCAATAACTGTCTTACTTGATTTTTTCATCTCTGCAATGTCCGATAAATATATTGTATTCTTGTATGATTTTATTAGCTAAATCTGTTCTTAATTTGCATTGAACTAGCTCTTTTGAGCGGTAGCCAAAATCTATTCTCACTCTGTCGCAACCAAAATCTTTCTTAGTAGCTCGAAAAACTTTTTTTAAGACACTAGGACACAGCCCAGAACTCTTAACAGCATCCAATCTATATACTTTTTCTAGAATAGAAACATCTACTTTATTTGCTCTGACAGTTGATGACATGGATAATGTTAATATGACAATAACTGATGCATAACGCGTTGAGATACCCATAACCATCCCTCAAACTTTATCAGCCAGTGCCAGTCTTTACAATTCTTGGTACAGCAGATAATAGTTCTTTGGTGTATTCACTTTTTGGATGTATCAATACTTGTTCAACATCGCCTTGCTCTACAATTTCACCCTGATACATAACAGCAACAGTATCTGCTATGTATTCAACAACACTAATATTGTGAGTAATAAACAAATACCCCAGTTGATATTTTTTTTGTAACTTTCTAAATAATGCTAAAATTTGTGACTGCACAGACACATCTAATGCACTGGTTGGTTCATCGCAAATAATAAGTTTTGGTTTTACGGCTAATGCACGTGCGATACAAACACGTTGTCGTTGACCTCCAGAAAACTCATGAGGATAGCGCAGTTGATGTTCAGGTAATAAGCCGACCTGTTCCAATAACTCTTCTGTCATTTGATCACGGTCTTTACGTGTCTCGCCTATCCCTTGCGCTAGCATACCCTCTTGAATTATATCTTTAATCATCATTCTTGGGTTCATTGAGGAATACGGGTCTTGGAATACAATCTGAATCTCTGAGCGTTTCTGTCTTAGTGCAGCAGCACCCAGAGTACTCAAGTTAATATTTTTATATAAAACCTCACCTGAGGTTATCTGTAATAAACGTAAGATCCCTTTTCCCAGTGTAGTCTTACCTGAACCTGACTCGCCAACCAACGCCAAAGTTTCGCCCGCATGTAATTTTAATGTGACACCATCTACAGCTCGAACGTGGCCAACAACGCGCTTAAAGACACCTTTTTTGATAGGATAATGAATTTTGAGATTATTTACTTTTAATAAGCATTCTTCATCGGTTCCTTGAAATTTAGCAATTTTGGATTCATCCTGACGTTTTTGCCAACTCGGAATAGCATCGAATAATTGCAAAGTATAGGGGTGTTCGGGTTTAGAAAACAAAGTTACCTTATCTTTTGCTTCAACTATTTTACCCGTACGCATCACCGCAATATGATCTGCCATTTCTGATGCGACTCCAAGATCATGTGTAATAAATAATATAGCCATACCGGTATCTTTTTGTAACTTACACAACAGTGACAGCACTTGAGATTGAATAGTAACGTCTAACGCCGTTGTCGGTTCATCCGCAATTAATAAATCAGGCTCTCCTGCCAGGGCCATTGCAATCATGATGCGTTGTTTCATGCCTCCGGAAAATTGATGCGGATACTCATTAATGCGTCTATCAGGTTCAGGAATACCTACTGCATCTAATAACTCAATACTTCGTACTAAACACTCCAGCTTTGAGAGTTTTTGATGCCGAAATAATGTTTCACTAATTTGTTGACCAGCTGTCAAAACTGGATTTAATGATGATTGCGGTTCCTGAAAAATCATACCTATCTTAGCACCACGAACATCGCGCATTTTACTCTCTGGTAAGTCGAAAATATTTTGTCCGTTTAATATTACTTCACCACTTACGATACCTGCTGCCGAAGGTAACAAACGCATGATAGATAGCGCGGTAATAGATTTACCACTACCCGACTCACCCAATAAGACAAAGGTCTCACCTTTATTAATGGTAAAATTAATATCATCTACAACATTGACTTTATCATTACCAGTTCCTATAGCAGTTGTGAGCTGATTAACCTTAAGTAGTGACTCTATCATTATTATTCTGTCCCCAAGTCAGATAATTTACGTGGTTTGTGGTTCTCGTCAATTGCAACGTAGATCAATTCGGCCTCAGTTACTTTGACAGCTTGCTTATTTAACGGATGACGCTCAGCATACACTTCGACTTTTACAATAATTGAGGTAATACCAGTCTTAATCACTTCTGCATAACAACTTATTAGATCGCCTATAAAAATAGGTTCATGGAATTCAATCATATTTACTGCAACAGTGACTATTTTACATTTTGCTCGCTCTAGTGCTGCAACTGCTCTAGCAATATCAATCTGGGACATTATCCAACCACCGAAAATACTATCACTCGCATTGGTATCTCTTGGCAAAGCAACAATTTTAATTGCTGACTGCTTACCAATGAGTAATATTACATTTATATTCGGCATATTTTTTTTATTTGTAAACTAATGATTTATTTATACGTATGCTTATTGTTGTCGTATCCTAGGATCAAACGCATCGCGTACCGCATCAGAAAACAAATTGGCTGCAAGGACGAGTACAAACATGAATACAAATGCCGCTGCAAGAGACCACCAGACTATTGGTTCACGCGCCATCTCCATACGTGCACCATTAATCATATTACCCCAACTATTCATGCTCGGATCAACACCAATATTAATATATGAAAGTACAGCTTCTGCTAGTACAAGCCCACTAAAATCAATCACAATTGTAATCATAACAATATGCATAAGATTAGGTAATAAATGTCGTAACATGATACTTATATTACCTACACCAAAAGCTTGTGCTGCTTTTACATAATCTACCTCTCGTAGTTTTAATGTCTCTGCTCTTAATAATCGACACAGACCAGTCCAACTAGTTATACCTAAAATGACACAAAGAAATAAAAGTCTTAGATCTGCTCTTTCTTCGATACTGTTAAAATCATCAGAATGGTTGCCAATATAAACCTGCAGTAATAAGATTGATGCTGCGATGAGTAAAACGCCCGGAATAGAGTTTAAGGTGGTATAAAGATATTGAATGACATCATCAATCCAGCCACGAAAATATCCTGCCATCAAGCCCATCATAACTGCAAAAGGCAACATAACAAGTGTTGTTAAGCTACCAATAAGTAGCCCTGTGCGAACACTCTTAATAGCTTGAAATAGCACGTCTTGACCAACTTTATCAGTACCTAAAACATGATAGTACTGTGATAAATTATAAATAATTGACATGGATATTAGAGTAATACTTATTGTGATAATCATGGCTGTCCAAGCGACAGGAAACTCATTCTTACAAATTTTATTAAATGCTTGTTTAAATCTAATTTTATGAGTCTTACTCAAAATAAAAATAATGAAACTCGACAAAACGAAACTGACAGATAATCCATAAACTAAACCAATAAATATTTTTTTTGTAATATCAGCTAAACTATCCAACTCTGGGTTATCTAAATGTGCTCCTCCATACTTTAATCTAGCATAAGCTCTGATTTGTTTTCCGCTAGAAAGATCTGTCATCTCTTTAGCAAAAGAATAACTTGCTAATGGGGCTGAATAGGTGCGTTCTGTATTTTTATTCAAATCATCAAGAACAAGATCTAATAAACTAGTTACTTCGGTTGAATATGTTGTATCACTAGACTTTGTTGATTCTAGTTTCGGATGAAAATGAACTGAATCAAGCAAGCCAACAACAATATAAATGACAAGAATAATTGCAGCAGACATTGCGAGTGGTCGACAAGCAACAGCGTGCCAAGGTGTACGTAAATGCTCATAGTGTCTAGCATAAAATACATAAGTAAAAACCATCAAAACGAGAATAAAAATAAGCGCATCAGTAATAAAGATAACAGGCATATTTAATTCAACCCAACTCTAGGATCGACTAAGGTATAAGAAATGTCTGTTAGGATTAAACCAATGATGTACAACACCGAGCCTAGAAAAACCATCGAACGAACAATGGCAAAATCCTGTCGACTAATAGCATCAATGGTATAACTTCCTAGTCCTGGTATTGCAAAAAATGATTCCACAATCAAACTACCCATAAACAGACTAGGTAAAATAACCACAACCCCTGTTAATATTGGTATCAATCCATTCATGAGTACATGTTGATATAGCACGCGAGTTTCAGACAAGCCCTTAGCCTTTGCTGTACGAACATAATCTTTTCCCATTTCTTCGAGAAAAATAGTTCGATACCAGCGGGTACTCACTCCTATCCCACCAATTAAACCAATAAAGATGGGTAAGATTGTAAACTTTACTGCATGAAGACCCGTGTCATAACCTGAAATAGGTACAAGATGAAGAAATTTACCGATAAGGTACTGTCCTCCAATAATATAAAACAATCCCGAGATAGACATCATGATGACACAGAGAATAACGCCGGAGACGTCGACATAAGTTCCTCGAAAAAATGCGAGTATTAGCCCAAATGAAATATAACTTAATAATCCTAATATCAAACTAGGAACAGTAATAGCAAGGCTTGGCCACATCCGTTGACTGATGTCATGCCCTATATCGCGGCCACTATCGGAACGACCAAAATCAAATACAAATAACTTCACTGAATTTTGAAAAAATATTGTATCAGTTATTTTTTTTATAGATTCGGAATCTTTATTCCAAAGTATTGGTTTATCATAACCTCTTTCTTCTTTCCAATTTGTTATTGTCACATCACTAACTCGTTTCATTCCAAGTTGCATACGTGCCATATCATCAGGTGTATTAACCACAAAAAATAAAACAAAAGTAATAATATTTACACCGATCAATATCGGAAAAGCGTACGCGACACGTCGTAGAATATAACTAATCATAAAGCTGACTCAGCTTCTTTTCGACGATAAGAGAAGATCGCAGGTAATAATAATAAAATTGTTAGAAAAACTAATAAAGTAATTGGCCACCAAATCGGCTGATTCCAAAAAGCACGCTTTTCTTTACGTATTTTTGGTTTTATGCGTTTATACTTAAGTTTATTATTAGCCATCAAATTTGGCTTAGCATTTTTGTACCACTGGTGATGGAGTGAAAACCCAACTGGATGAAAACCCCATATCCATGGGGCGTCTCGTCTAGCAATCTCGACCATCTTATCAATCACGTCTTGTCTTTCAGGGATGTTAGGCATACTTTTCATCTGATTAAACAAATCATCAAATTCAGGATTTTTATAATTTGCTGCATTCTCTCCATTATGATCAACTTTTGCATTTGGTCCATAGAGTAAAAAAAAGAAATTTTCCGGATCAGGGTAATCCGCATTCCAGCCCCATTGAAAAATTTGCGCAGTGCCTTTCCTCATTTTTTCTTGGAACCGATTATAATCGGTTGCACGTATTACTAAGTTTATTCCAAGCTTTCCAAATTGTTTACGCATCCAATCAAAACTAGCCTTGCTACCCGGACCTGCTGCTGGAGAATCCAGATTTAGAACTAGTTGTTTACCATTTCTCTTATCACGCCCACCGGGATAACCTGCTTGCACTAATAATTCTCTTGCATACTCAATCGAATAACGGACTGATTTATCATTCTCCCAGTTATAAACATATGGGTTAATCCCTTTCATTCCTTGAACATTGCCAAAAATACCTGGCGGAATGGGTCCTTGCGCTGGTTTACCTCGTCCATTGGCAAATATAGATATGTATTCTTCATAATCTACAGCAATTGATATTGCACGTCGAAGAAGTCGCGCACGTTCAGTATCACCACCTATGACCTCATCTTCCATATTGAAGCCCACATATGAAGTAGATGTCGTCACAGCAGTTAGTAAACGAATTCCTTTCTCTTGCATTTCATCGGTTAGTTCTGCGTCGCCCTGCAAATTGAATTGAACTGCCTGATCAAAACTATCGGAAACAATACCTGAAGTATCATAGTAACCTTGAAGAAATTTATTCCAAGCGGGGATTGATTCTTTTTCCAGACTATATATTGCCTTGTCAATAAATGGCATTTTTTCACCTGCATCATCGAGCAACCCTGATTCCCGATCCCCTTTTTCCCCTTCTGTTGGAAATATCTCACCACGAAAGTTCGGGTTGCGTTCGAGCACCATACGAAGATTAGGATTATTTTCAGATAGCATAAACGGGCCTGTACCAACAGGATACCAGTCAAGTGTTATATTTTTATCTATCATCCCTTCTTGAGAATAGAAGTAATCTGCTTCCCAAGGCATCGGAGCAAAAAAAGACATTGATAACCAATAAAGAAACTGTGGGTATTTTTGGCTCAGAATTATTTCAAAAGTTGTATCATCGATGACTCTTACTCCTGGTAACTCGTAATCATTTAAATCAATAAAGCTCAACCCAGGGTTGCCCTTTTCTACTTTTGAAAGTTTTTCGGCAAATTCATTAAGTCCCAAGATATATTTAGCCATCAATCCGGATATAGGTGAGTGAATTCGTGGATGCGCCATCCGTTTTATTTGATAGACATAATCCTTAGCGAGTAATTTACGCGTACCAACTATATCAAAATCTGATAACACATTAATATTGCTCAGTTTTTTAGTATTAAGATCATGATACAGATATTTGCCGCTCTCACTTTTTGCAAATGCCGGGTGTGGTTGATATAAAATGTCTGGTTTAATTGATATTTTATATTTAACCCTGTGTATGTCTCCTAAGTTAGAATCTGCTTTTAAAAGCTGTCCATCTTTATCGAAAAATCTCGGTGTTGGTAAAACTACCGCTGTAAGTGGAATTAATTCATAAGGACGTTTCAAAAAATGATACTGTAATGGTGGTTCATAGATTTGTCCCAAAAAGACATATTCATTTGAACTATAAGAACTGACAGGATCAAGATGCTTGGGCCGCTCTGAAAATGAGTCATAATGTATATTTTTTGCCGAATCCTGATTAGGATAGGGATTATTCCAAATAGAATTCTCACATCCCGTACAAATTAATAACAAGCAAAAAGGTAATTGCGAAATACTTCTATAGTCTAAAATACTCCGTTTTATTTTTTTTATATGTTTTGTCATCACAGATACATTATAAACATGTGTGTTTTTCTGTACACTCTGATATTAGATAATTAAAAAGATTCAAATAACAATTCTCAAAGGAAAAAACAGATGGGACTACTCGATAATAAACGCGCCCTAATCGTTGGCGTTGCAAGCAATCGGTCTATTGCTTGGGGAATTGCCCAAGCTATGCATCGTGAAGGTGCTGAACTGGCATTCACCTATCAAAATGAAAAATTACGTGGCCGAGTAGAAAAATATGCTTCTGAAGTCAATTCCAAGATTGCTGTACCATGCGATGTGGCTGATGATAAACAAATACAGTCAGTATTTGAGCATTTGGATGATTATTGGGATGGACTAGATATATTGATACATTCTGTGGCATATGCACCCAAAGAACAGTTAAATGGGGAATATTTGGAAAACGTTACTCGCGAAGGCTTCTTATTGGCGCATGAGATTAGCTCTTACAGTTTTTCAGCGCTTGGTTATGCCGCCAGAAAAATGATGAAAGGTAGAAATGGCGCCATGCTAACTCTCAGTTATATTGGCGCTGTTCGAGCAATGCCGAATTATAATGTCATGGGACTTGCAAAGGCTAGTCTTGAGGCAAATGTGCGCTATATGGCATCAAGTCTTGGTCCGGAAGGAATACGAGTAAATGCCATTTCAGCAGGTCCTATTCGTACTTTAGCCGCATCTGGTATCAAGGGGATGCGTGACTTTCTAAATCATGTTGAGAAAGTATCTCCTCTGAGGCGTAACGTGAACATTGATGAAGTGGGAAATGTCGCTGCATTTTTATGTTCTGAATATGCCTCTGCTATAACAGGAGAAATCACTTATGTAGATGGCGGGTTTAATTCAATTGGTATGGGGTAAGTGGAGAAAGTGTCTTTCAACGAAAACAAACTAATTGTTGCGATACTATTTGGCGCTATCGCTGGAATTGTTTCTGGTTGGTTATTTGGAACCGCCATGGTCTCTGTGGTCTGGATAGGAGAATTATTTCTAGATACCTTAAAGATGATGATCATTCCTTTAATCGTTGCAGCTGTCATCAGTGGGGTCACCTCGTTAGGAGATATCCGTAAATTAGGTAAAGTAGGTAGCGCGACACTGCTTTATTATACGTTAACTACTGCATGTGCAGTATTAATTGGTTTATTTGTCGTGAATCTAATTCAACCAGGCAACGGCGTAGAGCAACTAAGCCAGGACGTTCCCGAAGCGGTTGCCAATAAAGCAGAAACTGGATTTATTGATATTATTAAGTCTTTAATTACACCAAATATCATATCTGCAGCAGCAAATACAAAGTTACTTCCAGTGATCGTTTTTTGTCTATTGTTCGCGGCAGCTTTAACAACTATTGGTGAGAAGAACATCACCATAATACGATTTTTTGATGGCTTGAATGAAGTCATGATGAAATTAGTAATATGGATCATGACCTTTGCTCCAATTGGTATTTTTGCACTTATCGCGGGAAAGATTGGTGAGGCTGGTGGAGGAATTGCTATAAAAAATGAGTTATTGGCAGTAGGCAATTACTGTTTTACAGTTATTCTTGGATTAACATTGCATTTTATCTTTTTATTTATCATTTTGGTGCTTTTTAGTGACCGAGGTAGAAAATATTTTCTAACACTGTTGCGTGCCCTATTTACTGCTTTTGGTACCGCTAGCTCATCGGCTACTTTACCATTGACAATGAAATGTGCGATTGAAGCCGGTGTTGATAAGCGATCAGTAAAATTTGTACTCCCTATTGGAGCGACAGTTAATATGGATGGTACTGCACTCTATGAATCAGTAGCTGTCATGTATATAGCTCAAGCTTATGGAATAACAATGGGTCTGAGCGAACAAGCAATTATATTTATAACAGCAACATTAGCTGCTATAGGCGCTGCAGGCATTCCTCAAGCTGGTTTAGTAACGATGTTAATTGTGCTCAATGCTGTTAATTTACCTGTTGAAGGTATAGGTATGATTCTTGCCGTTGATTGGTTTTTAGATCGATTTAGAACCACTGTTAACGTCTGGGGTGACAGTGTGGGTGCAGCATTAATAGAACCTTACTTGCCAAAAGTGAATTCATTAAAAAAATAAGTCAGAATATAATTACTGTCAATTTCTTATAGAGATTTTTAAATATTGTCCTTATATAATCTCACATCCGCATTGTTTCTAGCATTCTGTAAAAATTCTTGCCATTCAGTTGAACCACGATTTCGTCTTAATTCTAAATCATATTTTTTATTATTTTCATCATCTTCATCAACTTTACCATCGTACGCTGCAGTCACTAATATAATCGCATAGTCACCACTACCAAGCCGATTACTCAAGATAATTGGTTTATTGCCAGCTGGTTTTTCCGACTGAAACGCATACCGTAGTACTGCTCTGCTAACATTGACATCATCACGTGTAGCTTTTTCAACAGTTGTCCACTCTACTTCAATATTGCTTGACAAATTCTCTGGCGCAACTCCAATATTTAGCTGTTTTGTAATAGCTTCTTTAGTTTCACGAATCTTTTCTGCGGCACGTTGCAATCTGATACTTGAGATGACATCATCTCTTACATCATCGAGTGTTTTTGTAGTAGCTATCTTGTGATCAACTACTCTTAAAACAACAATACGATCATCCGTCAATTCTATGGCTTCACTATTTTGACCGTTACTAATGAGGTCTGGATTGAAACTTGTCATAATAATCTTAGAATCACCCAATATCCCATCTTGAACATTGTCTCTACTAAAATATTCACTTTCAACAACTACTCCACCAACTGCGTCAGCAGCGAACTCAAGCGTATCTGAATGCTCATATGCCAGGTTTGTTAACTGATCAGATAATTCAAAAAATTGTAACTTGGCTTCTGATTTTTTATAATCTTTGTTTACCTGATCAGCAACCGTCTCATAGACATTTTTAGGTCCACCTCTAATTTCGCCAACTTTGACTATATTAAAACCACTGTCAGTTTCTATCAGACCACTAACTGCACCTTCATCAGAATCAAAAAGAAATTCATCGAGCTCCTTGTCCATTACGCCTTTTGTCATGTAAGCATGCTCACTAAATTCTAATGAACCTTTGCCTTCTTCTGTAAATTTTTCGATAACTTCTTCAAAATTTTTGCCTTCCTTGACCAGTAATATGGCAGAGTTGATAACTTCTTTTGCTTTATCTTTATCTTCTGCAGATGATTCTTCATCCGCCTTAACAGATAACTTGGTTATTGAGCGTTGTTCTACAACATCATATTTATTTTTATTGTCGTTATAATAGACTTTCAGACTTTCTTCATCTGAAATAATAGATTCAGCTATTTCATCAACATTCAACTCAATATATTCTATTTTAACTTTTTCAGGCTCTATGAATCGCTGGGGATTTGCTTTGTAAAAAACGTCTATTTCTGAATCTTCAACTACACCTTCTTCTATGAAGGATGCGATATTGAGAATGCTATATGTTAAATCACGTGTTTGTGACTTTAATTTAACTACATTACTCAACTCAGACTCCAACACAAAAAGGCTTTCAGAGAGACCCGCTTGTAACTGTTCAGATAACAAATCCATTCGCATTTGTGCTTCAAAATAAGCAGGTTCCATACCCATACTGATAATTCTTCGCTCGTATTTATCACGATCGAAAACTTCATCATTCTTAAAATATTCCAGTTCTTTAATTGTTTCGACTACCTTTGAATTTGTTATACGTAGTCCATTGTCTTTTATAAGCTGATTCACTACTTCAGCTTCAATCAGTCTTTTCAAAGTTTCTTCTTTAACAAACGCTTCTTCTTCTAAGCTTAGAGCATCATCTTGCAGCATTGACTGCATTTGCTTTCTGAGAGTATAAAAAGATTGTTGGAATGATTTGAGCTTGATCTCGGAATCATTAACAGTGGCGACATTAACATCACCGCCCTGTCCAAAATAAGAACTAACGCCCCAAAAAGCAAAGGAGAGAACTAACGCACCAACAATAACCCCAGTTATCCAGCCTGATGCTTTATCTCTTATTAATCCTAACATGATGATTCACTCAACTTTTCTATTTCTGAATTAATTACGAACATATCATCTAAAAGATATACACATAATTTATTAATGTTGGCGGAGTGGACGGGACTCGAACCCGCGACCCCCGGCGTGACAGGCCGGTATTCTAACCAACTGAACTACCACTCCAATATATTTCACTTGTATATGAGCAAGCCAAAACCGATTTTTCGGAAAATTTGAAGTGTCATTGTAAAATAACTATTAATTAACTGTTTTTTTATTCTCCAGAACTACCACTTCAGGTATCAGTTCTGGTGGGTGCTGAGGGGTTCGAACCCCCGACCTACGCCTTGTAAGGGCGTCGCTCTCCCAACTGAGCTAAGCACCCCGATGAAGGCGCGCTAGTTTATGGCATCCTTGAGAGCTTTTCCAGCCTTAAAGCCAGGAACTGTGGACGCTTTAATTTTGAGGGGCTCACCAGTTCGAGGATTACGACCTATACGGGCTGCTCGCTTGCGAACTGAGAATGTGCCGAATCCGACTAATGTTACTGTGTCTCCATTTTTAAGAGCTTTAGTTACCGCTACTATCGCGGCATCTAATGCTCTACCGGCCGCAGCTTTTGTTAACTCAGCAGAATCTGCAACGGCATCAATAAGTTCAGCTTTATTCATATTAATAAATCCCCCCTGTTAAAAATACCTCAAATACATTTGATATGAGAATGTTGAGGTTTGTTTAGTTTATTTGATTTGCTCTTTTTACCTATGAATTTATACCAAGAGCTGAAATAAGCGTCAAGCAATGGTTTCTCTAAATTTGGAAATAATTATTAAGCATGTTCATTAGTGTGCTCTTATCAAATCATTTTCATCATGTTTCTTAATTTTATCTTCCTTAATGGAATCAGAATCAGATTCTGATCCTAATTTGACGATTGGTTTGGGTATTTTTTCTAATGCAACTTCAAGTACTTCATCAATCCATCGAACCGGACGAACATCAATATGTTGTTGAATGTTTTTTGGTATTTCTATTAACTCTCGTTTATTTTCATATGGTATCAATACCGTATCTATACCGCCACGTAACGCGGCAAGTAGTTTCTCTTTTAAGCCACCTATAGGCAATACTTCTCCACGTAGTGTAATTTCGCCTGTCATAGCTACATTTGATTTGACCGGTATTCCACTCAATGCGGAAACCAATGCTGTACACATACCCACACCAGCACTAGGACCGTCTTTAGGAGTAGCGCCTTCAGGAACATGTATGTGAAAATCATGTTCTTTATAAAATTCATGCTCTATACCTAATACTTCACTGCGGCTTCGAACTACAGTCATCGCTGCATCAATAGATTCCTGCATAACTTCACCTAGTTTACCTGTGCGCGTTATTTTTCCTTTACCATTAACAATTGCGGCTTCAATTGTTAATAGTTCACCACCGACTTCTGTCCAAGCCAACCCTGTAACCTGTCCAATCCGATTTTCTCCTTCTGCTTTTCCATATCTGAATCGCTTAACACCAAGCAAGAATTCTAGTTTTTTCGGAGTTATAATAATATTTTTTCCAGTCGGCTTAAGCAGTATCTGTTTGACAATTTTTCGACATATATTTGCGATTTCTCGATCGAGGTTACGCACGCCAGCCTCACGTGTGTAGTAGCGAATAATATCTCGTACGACACTATCTCTTATTGAGATTTCTCCGTCTTTCAAGCCATTTCGCTGATATTGTCTAGGAATCAAGTAACGTTTAGCAATATTTACTTTTTCTTCTTCTGTATAACCAGATATTCGAATCACCTCCATACGATCTAATAGCGGGGTAGGAATATTCAGGCTATTTGCTGTAGTGACAAACATTACTTCAGATAGGTCATAATCTATTTCAAGGTAGTGATCATTGAAAGTATTGTTTTGTTCAGGATCTAATACTTCGAGTAATGCCGAAGCTGGATCACCACGAAAATCCATAGCCATTTTGTCTATTTCATCTAATAGAAAAAGCGGGTTTTTATTACCAACTTTTGACATTCCTTGAATGATTTTTCCTGGCATAGAGCCAATATATGTTCTACGGTGCCCGCGTATTTCTGCTTCATCACGTACGCCTCCTAGTGACATACGTACAAATTTACGATTAGTTGCCCTGGCAATGGAACGACCTAATGATGTTTTACCTACCCCCGGAGGACCAACAAGACATAAAATTGGACCCTTCATCTTCTTAACACGAAGTTGAACAGCAAGATATTCTAGGATACGTTCTTTTACTTTTTCGAGTCCGTAATGATCTTCTTCAAGAATCGCCTCTGATTTAGCAATATCTTGTGAAACTTTGCAACGTTTTTTCCATGGTACACCCACTAACCAATCAACGTAACTACGAACAACCGATGCCTCAGCAGACATCGGTGACATCATCCTCAATTTTTTTAACTCTACTTCTGCCTTTTCCTTCGCATCTTTATGCATACCAGCTTTTTCAATTTTGCTTGCAAGTTCTTCAAGTTCATTAGGAACATCTTCCATTTCGCCTAACTCTTTTTGTATCGCTTTCATCTGCTCATTCAGATAATATTCACGTTGACTCTTTTCCATCTGAGACTTAACACGACCTCTAATTCGTTTTTCAACTTGTAATAAATCTATCTCGGCATCCATCAATTCAATAAGGTGTTCTAAACGATCTTTAATATCAATAACTTCCAACACTTGTTGTTTTTCTTCAATTTTTATCGACATATGTGCTGCAATGGTATCTGCGAGACGGCTTGGATCATCTATACTGGTCAAAGATGATATTATTTCCGGGGGTACTTTCTTATTCAGCTTCACATATTGCTCGAATTGATTCATAGCTGAGCGCACATGAAAATCCATTTCTTCTTCATCTATTACTTTAGGTTCAAGCAACTCGACATCAGCAATAAACATGCCTTCAGCTTCTCTGTAAGCTTTTAGAGCGGCTCTAGCCGTACCTTCAACGAGCACTTTTATAGTACCGTCTGGCAATTTTAGTAACTGCAGAATGTTTGCCATAGTGCCAATGTCATAAGTTTCATCTTCACCAGGATCATCATTTGCAGCACTTTTCTGAGCGACGAGTATTATTTGCTTATTACCATTCATTGCTTTATCTAATGCTTTTATTGACTTTTCACGACCGACAAACAACGGTATGACCATATGAGGATAAACCACTACGTCTCGTAGAGGTAGAACTGGCAGTAATTCTGTTTCTTGCGTCATTGGAAACCTTTATTTAATTAGTTAACTTTTTAATAGTATAGTTTATCTTTCAATCATTCTGCTTCATACGTTACTTTTCAATAAAACCACATTTTAATTAACAATTTTTAACGAGGTATCAAAACAGATATATATTTATTGAAAACATCCTATTCTGATACCGCCTTCGACATTTCGGCACCCTCATAAATCATCAAAGGCTCAGATTCACCATCTATCACTCCTTCATCTACAACAACTTTTGTGACATCATCAAGCGAAGGTAAATCATACATAGTATTCAATAACACATTCTCCATTATTGAGCGTAGACCTCTGGCACCAGTTTTTCGTTCCATCGATTTTTTGGCAACAGCGCTTAATGCATCTTTACGGAATTCTAATTCACAGCCTTCCATTTCAAACAAGCGAATATATTGTTTAGTAATAGCATTCTTTGGTTCAAGTAGTATCTGCACCAGTTGTTCTTCATCTAATTCATCTAATGTCGCTGCGACAGGTAATCGTCCTACAAACTCAGGAATCAATCCATATTTAATAAGATCCTCTGGTTCAACCGCTTGAAGCGTTTCACTGATACTTTTTCTATCGCTTTTACTTTTAACTTGGGCAGAAAAGCCGATACCACCTTTTTCAGAACGTTCACGAATAATCCGGTCTAAACCTGCAAAGGCACCTCCACAAATAAACAATATATTAGCAGTATCAACTTGCAAAAATTCTTGCTGAGGATGTTTACGGCCGCCTTGAGGAGGCACTGAAGCAACAGTGCCCTCAATAAGTTTTAGTAACGCTTGCTGTACACCTTCGCCAGATACATCTCGGGTTATAGACGGGTTATCTGATTTGCGTGAAATTTTGTCAATT
>DKOR01000026.1 GCA_002470825.1 Thiotrichaceae bacterium UBA7357
CCCAAAACCCCTAAATAGTGAATACTAAATGGAATTTATTCATCCAAAATAAAGCATAATTTAATATAAAAACTTTTTTTGACCTAATTATTAAAAAATGAATTCAGGCACCAACGAATCACTGAACGTCTACCAATTGTCGGCGCAAGATCAACAACGCCTCTAGCTGCAATAGCAATTGATGCACACGTAGTACGCTGAGGCTGCACAACTACAGCATCAATAGCACTTGCTCTCGCAGCAAACAGGAAATAGATTTGGTGCCGGAATCAACTCTACCAGAGGTGGATAGAACACAATTACCCAGCAACAACAACTACACGGTCCCTCCAACTTGAACAATCAGAACGCAAACTTGTTTGGTCTTAGTACCTAGTAACTGAGGAACCATTTATAGGGTCAAAATGCAATAAATAATGCCCCGGTGGCCATTAACTAGAATAATAATCATACAGGACCTAGATAAAGAGGCAATGGATAAATGGCAAGGAATGTTACATAGCTGCACCACACTCATGGAACTGCCTAGGTAGTAAGTTAATCACCGATTTTATAATCTAACTTAGCTGGAAATGCCTTGCAACAAGTCGGAGCTCAAATAATTTCTTCAACGGGTACAAATCAAAACATTGCGGCTCTCATGAATCAAATCGAGGGATTGAACCTCTAGGTTGCTCAAGCTCAAGCATAGGCGCAGGCTCAAGCCATAATAAATGCATAGTAAAGTCAAGGAGGTGCCATAATAAGTACCGGTGGATAGATTCACCATGTGAACCCAGCAACGATGCAGCAACTGGCGCAAGCTTAGTATGGATCTGGATCTAGAGCTCAGCAAATCGTAGACCAAATCTAAGCCAATATAAATAACCAACAATTCCATTAATATAACAGGCAGCTTCAACAACACTACGACTCGGAGGCAGATGATAGTGGCGATCTCGATTCTGAAAGGTAAGTTTTAATCTTCATGTAATCCATTTATTTTTATGTAAAAGATTTATGGATTTAATACCATTTTAGAATGAGCAATTCTTTAAAAATAGTTATGATTTGAAGTAGATAATCGACTAAGATCATTTTTCTATATTTGCAATTGTTGCCTTTTCTATGAAAAATAGTTTTAACTCGATTGACTTGATTTTATCTAATACTAACATTTGTTACATTTTAGTGAAATTCACGGTAAAAATTTGAAAAACGGCTAGTACACGAGCGAAGAAGATGAATTCGAATTTCCAAAACTCATCCCCATCAGAGCATCAACAGCACCGCCAAGACCACTGACTGAGATCGAAGAATTCAGGAGGAGTTCCGATTTCTTACTCTTAGAAAATACGGTAATGATGAGTGACCATTTGAAGCAGAGGCCTGACGAGAAGTATGACTTGGACTCTGAGGATGGCTAAAGGGCTTGCAAGCGTTTCTTAAATTAAATAGAACGCTTATGTGAACGTTTCAAAGCATAATGCGCAACAAGAAAGTACCGCGAATAGTTTTCCAAAGCATATAAGGTACTTTACAAAGAAGGCTCTTTATGTTATTTGACGGAGATACTCGATTCGGCTCAAGAAGGCTTCCCATACCTTTGGGTTAATGGTGAAAAATACGTGTTTTCTTAAGATGTGCTTGAGGCGGGGCGCAAATTATTCCAATAATTCAAAGTTATTCAGCAAATAATAAGAAACATCTACGAACGCATAATGGAAGAAGTCAATATCACGGTCTAGGATGTTCTTGACGAGATGGGTAAGAACCTGTAAGAGTTTGACCATACATGGGTCGCCTATGAATAAATTTATGTTTTGGAACTGATGCTTATCGAAGCAGATGCACGAAGATTCATTACGGAGGCCATCGACACGGAGAAAGATCTGTCGTCGATAGAATAACGAGAAAAAACTAGAGGAAGAATTGTAATGGATACTCCTGAATACAACAAAAAGAGAGCTAAGCTCATTCAAATTTTAGGCAAGATTAACTCAGTTGCAAATCCAGAAGGGATGGGTAGAGACGATCTCTCAAATGACATTCTAATGGCCACTGAGGGCATTTTCAGAAGGGTGAGTCCACACCAGTCCAAAGCAGTCCGAGCACTTGCTGAACGCATAAAGAAAACATTTGCTGACTTCAGGACACTTCTCAAAAAGTACGATCAAAACATCGAAGTGGTTGACCCTTAGCTAAAGAACAACGTGGAGCTGGTTGAGATTTTAGTTGAATTTGAAAATACATGGACGCAAGGATTAACTTACTTTATGGATAGCAAGAAATGCCATTAATTGATCCATTTCTCTTCTGTAATTGAAGCAACAGCTGAAAAGCACAAGTCTTTTTCGGAGTAGTTGGAGAGTAGGGAAGCCGAAATTTTCTTCATAATACCTTCGCTGTTAATCTTGAAGAGCCTCGAGGGTGACGACAAAGACATCTGCTCGTTCTTTAATCCCGATATGTTTGACAAGAAGTCTTTGCAAGGCTAGCAACTAGAGAATCTGAAGCAGAACTACGAGCAAGGACGACAGAAAATGGGCAGTAGTTTCGAGTATTACAATCTAATTGAAAAATGCCTACTCGAGGTGACTCTGTCCCCTAACGAGAAAAAATAGGAGGATGAATTCTCAATTAATAGTACTATGATAAAGGAAATCAAGGGCCTTGCCATGTGCCTTAGTCGGTTTAAACCAGCTGACTGGAATAAATTTCTCGACGTCGTTATCAAGTGAAGCGACCAGCCTACATTTAAGTAAGATTTTGTGCGAACATTCCGAGAGATAAATCAATTAAAATTCCTTCACGGTTTTATAATAATTTTAAACATACATTTAGCTTACTCTATTCTAATATCGATCAAAGAACATCCATTCGCTTTTCCAATTTAAATGGAATTAAAAATTAAACAATAGATTCTATTTGAACAAATATAGATATATATCATTCTTGAGGGGTTTTGGG
>DKOR01000027.1 GCA_002470825.1 Thiotrichaceae bacterium UBA7357
TCTTTATGGTCCTTCTGGTTCTGGAAAAACAACATTACTTGACCTATTAACTGGAATACATACTCAGAAGAAAGGGTCAATCAAGATTCTCGAAAATGAGATAAATAGCCTTTCAGCAAAAGATCGTGATCAATTTCGAGCTGATCATATTGGTTTTATTTTTCAACAGTTTAACCTATTGCCCTATTTAAATTTGATCGATAATGTTCTGTTACCTTGTTATTTCTCAAAATCTAGACAGCAAAAATCCATGATACATGGTAGCCTAAAAAAAGCTGCAAAAGAATTATTATCGTTATTGTGTATAGAAGAAAGTTTATTTGAAAACCTTGCCTCACAAATCAGTGTTGGCCAGCAACAGCGTGTTGCTATAGCCAGAGCACTTATAGGGGAACCTGAGATAATCATCGCAGATGAACCGACTTCTTCGTTGGATAAAGACTCACGTGATGTATTTATAAAGCTACTTTTGAAGCAAGTAGAGAAAAGTAACAGTACAATTATCTTTGTGAGTCATGATATTGAGTTAGCTAAATACTTTGATAAGAGTATTTCAATTTTGGAATTACAATAGCAATCAAGGCTTATATCATGTTTTATAAATTAATATTCGTGAGTTTATGGAGCAGACGTACAAGTATTATTTTGATGTTGATCGCTATCTCATTAAGTGTCAGTCTTTTATTTGGTGTGGAACATTTAAGACGCGAAGCAAAAGAAAGTTTTACAAAAACTATTTCAGGAACAGATCTAATTGTCGGTGCTCGTTCAGGGCAGGTTAATTTGCTGCTATATTCTGTATTTCGTATAGGAAATGCAACAAATAACATCTCTTGGGAAAGTTACAAAGACATTATTCTGGATAAGAATGTCGAGTGGTCTATCCCCATCTCTTTAGGAGATTCCCATAAAGGATTTCGTGTTATGGGGACAACAGAAACCTTCTTTGAAAAATATCGGTACGGGAACAAGATGTTGTTATCTTTTAAACAGGGTCAGAAGTTTAAAAATGTTTATGATGTCGTTTTAGGTTCTCAGGTCGCAAAAGAACTAAAATATAAAGTAGGACAAAAGATAGTGCTATCACATGGGGTTGGAAAAGTAAGTTTTAGTAAACACGATGATAAACCCTTTGAAATTGTAGGCATACTTGAGCCAACTGGAACACCTGTAGATCGCACAGTTCACATAAGTCTTGCCGGTATTGAAGCTATACATATAGATTGGCAACAAGATGGCGCTAAAATACCCGGTTTGAAAATATCTGCAGAAGAGGCTTTAAAGCATGATTTAAACCCAAAAGTGATTACGGCTTTTTTTATTGGTTTAAAATCAAAAGTAGCAACATTCAATTTACAAAGGAAAATTAATACCTATAAACAGGAACCGCTTGTTGCAATTATTCCGGGACTAGCTCTGGTTGAATTATGGCGGATAGTCGCGTTTGTTGAAAATTTGTTGGTCGTAATATCTGCATTCGTTGTGGTAACTGGCTTTATTGGAATGATTACAACTTTATTGGCAGGCTTAAATGAGCGGCGTAGAGAAATAGCGATATTTCGCTCTATAGGTGCGAATCCAACATATATATTTTTATTGCTGATGGTGGAATCGATTTTCCTTGCTACAATTGGATGTTTGATAGGTATTATAAATGTCGCTCTGATTTTAACGTTATTAAAACCGTTATTAATTACACAATATGGCCTTTTTATAAGTGCAAACTTCTTTAATACTTATATGCTTATGATTGTCGGTTTAATTATTTTTGTTGCTGCCATCTTGGGTTTGATCCCTTCTATTGTTGCGTATAAATGTAGTTTGAAAGATGGTTTAAATATTAAAGCATAACCCAGTTAATTTTAGAACACGCAATTCTAGTTCCGAAAGGAAGGTTTATCAGGAAAACTTTTCCTAATAGCCAAAATTGATGAGTTAAGATAATGTGAGGTAGCATCTTTAGTAATATTATTTGATTATTCCATGAACATGATCGATTGAAATATAAATTTTCTAAAATCTTCAAATATTAAGGGGGTGTTATTTTTTTAAAACATAAACAGCAGGTGTAATGTTGGAAAAAATAAGCATTTTTGTTGATGTACAAAATATCTACTATACGTGTCGTCAAGCATATCAATGTAATTTTGACTACAATAAGTTTTGGGCAGAGGTGACCCGAGATCGACAAATAATCAATGCGTATGCATATGCAACAGACTGTGGTGATGAAAAGCAAACACAATTTCAGAATATTCTTCGTGCAATAGGTTTTAATGTTAAATTAAAGCCTATGCTGAAACGTCTTGATGGAACAGCTAAGGCAGACTGGGATGTTGGTATAGCTCTTGATGTTTTTGAAGAGGCGGTAGACTGTGACACAGTGATTTTAGCATCAGGTGATGGTGATTTTGACATATTATTGCAACGAATCAAGAATCGTTTTAATACCAGAACTGAAATTTATGGTGTCCCTGATTTAACATCGGCCTTGATAATTAAAGCGGCTACAAAATTTATAGCAATTGATGAAGATTTGTTACTCAGAAAACCATGAATTGTTCATAGTAATACTACGTATTCATTAGAAATCAGAAGTGAAGCCTTCGTTTTGATCCCTTCGATATTAAACCTTAACGACGCCCGCGCCCTGGTTTAATGACTTCAAAGTTAACCTTTAATTGTTTGCCATTAAAATCTCTGCCGTTCAATCCTGCTATAGCTGCGCGTGCTTCGTGGCCTTCCATTTCAATAAAACCAAAGCCTTTACACTGACCAGAGAATACATCTGTCACAAGCTTGAGTGACCGAACCTTGCCAAATTCAGAGAACAGATCTTGAAGTTCTTGTTCTTTAGTATTTGGAGCTAAATTGCCTATAAATAATTTTTTCAATTCTTTTCCCTTTCGGAGTATTGAAGCTGTTATTGAAAATAAATCCGCGAAAACGGTATTCTTTCATTAGTTTACGCGAACAGATATTACTTAAGTAGAAACATTCGCTGCTTGAAGGCCTTTGGGACTATCTTCTACATCATAATTTACTTTTTGACCTTCGTTTAGTGTTTTAAATCCATCGCCTTGTATAGCATTGAAATGTACGAATACATCTGCGCCACCATCATCTTGAGTTATGAAACCAAAACCTTTAGCTTCGTTAAACCACTTTACTGTTCCTGTAGCCATGTTTTTTTCACCTAATATAAATTCAACAAATTTTATTTGTACAGGTTAATGAAACGGTGTAAAAGGTGAACATCAGTGATGAAAAATTCAAAATTGCCAATAACACTAACTGTAGCTAAGTGCACTATATGAGAATCTTACTGGCATTGCCAGAATTATTAATATTTTCAGGCTCGTATGATGACATTAATTAAAAAACGAGATGTTTTTTAGCAAAAAGATCATGAAATTTAGTTGGAAATGTATGATGATTTATAATAATGAAGTAAATACATTGCATTTTGTATTTTAGTACAAATAATAAAGCTTCATTTTAAAAATTAAACTATTGTTATTACTTAATAACGGTTACTGTACCTTAAACATACGATAAAATATGGTGTACAATGTATAAGTTCAATATTAACTTACTTATTTTCATCTGCGCTCGTAGCTCAACTGGATAGAGTATCGGGCTTCGAACCCGAGGGTTGGGGGTTCGAGTCCCTCCGAGCGCGCCAACTATTAGTTAAAATGAGTACTTGCTTAGCATTACGGCTGTGCGTCATATCTGCAAAAGTCTGTAGCTATTTGTTAAAAAATATCGTGTTTTCTCAATTATCACTTCACCACACATAGGTCTAACTGGGCTTTGTGGTGGTGTGATGCTCAATTATTGAACAATAGTTTCATTATTTTATGAAAGTCTACAGGTTGTTTTTTTTGATAGTTGCTCAAGATGTTAATCGAATTTAATAACGCACTAAATTTTGATGGAAGGATTTTAATTATGTATCGTTAGATCATTCGAGAAACAGAATGATACTCACATAGTGTTTAACGTGATTTTAGAAATCAATATTTAAATTTTCAAAATTTCGAAAAAAGGCTCTTGGAAAGTACACAAAGAAATTATTAAATAAACTTTTAGACAGAGAAGAGATTAAGCTTCTACTGTCAGTAAAAAATATTTTGACGGAACAATTACTCTAGATGATGGTAAACTAGAGTTGTTTTTGGCAAATTTAATGAGGGAAAAAATGAGCTTGACACAAAAAATGATATTCATTTTACTAAGTATAACAATGTTTAATGTAAGTGTAGTATTAGCAGAGGAAGAAGAACCAGAATTATTGACTGCAGGAGAATTGCTTGATAGCTGCGAAAAAGGTTCAGTTCCAGGTACTCCTAGTAATGGATGTGTGCAGTATGTTGTTGGTTTAGTCTTAACAGTCATGCAGTTACATCAAGCAGAACAAAGCGCTCCATTCTTTTGTATAAACCCGCAATTAAACCCGAAAGAAGAAGTAACGGATAATGTTATTGCTTATTTAATTAAACAATCTTCTCGTTCTCAAGAAGCCGCACAAACATTAGTTTTAGAAGCACTTACAAAAAGTTACCCTTGTACAGGAAAAGGTGGTCAAGCTTAAGATGGAGGCTATGCAACGCAAAGAGAAATATAGTCACGATAAAATAAAAAAACGCTTGCGACGCAACGTAGGTCGTGCCATCGCTGATTTTAATATGATAGAAGCTGGTGATCGAATTATGGTTTGCCTATCAGGTGGTGCAGATTCTTACACTATGTTAGATATCTTGCAAAATTTGCAAAGGAATGCACCTGTTAAGTTTGAATTGATAGCTATTAATCTCGATCAAAAACAACCAGGTTTCCCTAAACATGTCTTACCAAACTATCTTGATGCTATTGGTATTAGCTATCATATAATAGAAGAAGATACCTACAGTATAGTTAAGCGTGTTATCCCTGAAAATAAAACCTATTGCAGCTTATGTTCTCGGTTACGACGAGGAATTATTTATCGTTTTGCTAAAGAGCATGGATATACCAAAATAGCTTTAGGACATCATCGTGAAGATATTATTGAAACCTTGTTCTTAAACATGTTTTACGGTGGTAGGTTAAAATCAATGCCAGCTAAGCTATTAAGTGATGATGGTGAAAATATTATTATCCGTCCATTAGCCTATTGTGCGGAAATAGATATTAAAGCATATGCAATAAAAAAAGCTTTTCCAATTATCCCTTGTACATTATGTGGTTCGCAAGACAATATGCAGAGACAGGCGATCAAAGAAATGTTAACTGAATGGAATAAAAAAAAACCCGGTAGGGTAGAATCAATATTCACGAGTATTCAAAATACTGTTCCGTCACATTTACTAGATACTAATGTATTCGATTTTGAACAATTGGGCACAATTAACAATCAATATATACCTGAGCTTGAGGATTGGCTATTTGGCGAAGAAGGTTAGAAATATTTTCTACTCAAATATTAATTTTGATTGATAGATGTCTGAACTTCCTATTTTCTATCAAATATTTGTATGGTCTGTCCCTGCACTTTTTGCAATTACCTTACATGAAGTAGGGCATGGTTGGGTTGCAATGATGTTAGGGGATTCAACGGCAAAAGATATGGGAAGGCTATCAATTAATCCATTAAAACATATTGATCCAGTTGGTACCGTTGTAGTGCCACTGATTATGTTTTTTGTCAGCGGGTTTATATTTGGTTGGGCAAAGCCAGTGCCGGTAAATTGGAATCAGCTTGATAATAAAAAACGGGATATCGCGTTGGTTGCCTTAGCAGGTCCTTTTGCAAATCTTATCATGATTGTCTTTTGGGCAATTATTGCCAAGTTTTTTATTATTTCTGCAGAACAAGGTAATACAATAGCAAATATATTTAGTTTAATGGCTTTGGCAGGTATCGTAATTAATAGTTTGTTAATGATTTTAAATTTATTTCCGTTACCACCATTAGACGGAAGTCGCGTAGTTTACTCATTATTACCAGAATCAATTGCATCCCAATATACGAAAATTGAACCGTATGGCTTGATCATCCTTGTTCTATTATTAGTCAGCGGAATTTTATTTAAAATAATAGAACCGTTCATTTCTTACATTCAACAAGTTATGTACCTCATAATAATTTAGTTAAGACAGTAACTCATTTTACTTGAATGTTAGACCAAACGAATATTCTCATTAACCTACAATAAGAAAGTCATTTTGTGTGTGTTTATTCAATGAATGAATTTGACGGTTTAAGAGAGAGTAGTGGCACTGAGCATCATGTAAATTAGATTAGTCATAATGGTTCTGAAACTGCTAAAAAATAAGAAATAAAATTATAAATTTCGTAAATACATGAAATAAATCGTAATAAAAACATATTTCGGGCTATCAAATAAACATAGTTTTTTATAAGCAGGTACTTTAATAAATACTTTTAAATTATGACTTTATGTGATTTTCATCATATTTATAATTATATATCAGTGATGTGACGTGCTATTCATAGCCCGGTTTCTCTTGATTTAATATTATGCTTATATTTAAAATAATCCATGTAGTAGGCTGTCATTGGAAACCGCCACATTGATAGCTGTAGTTATAATTAAGGTGGATATCAGCAGAGGTAGTAAAAAAAATGGTCAATTATAATGATGGCTTAGTTCAAGACGATTCAGGTAAGGTTTTAGGTAATGTCATGTTTGGAGTAATTAGAGACGGTGATAAATTAGGAACAGGTAATACACTTGGACATGTTAAACATGGTCTAATCAGTGATGATGCTGGTAATGTACTTTTCAATGTGAAAAAAGGTATTATCAGAGATGGAATAGCACTTGGTGGTGGTTTGAGTCTCGGTAAGGTAGGTGACTTGGGTATAAGTGGAACTTTAGGTCAACCAATGGACGATGTGGTTGCCAGTTATCATTTCTTAGTTAATAAAATTATATGACATATTTAGTTTTGTATTCTATATCATATTGATAGATGACTATAACTAGCCAACCAAGTGAGAATATCGGTTGGCTAGTTCATTTTATGAAAGTGAAGTTGTCCTGCTATATTATATTATCGCGTGTTTACTTGTGAAAAACAATTTAACATTCTCTTGATTAGTAGACCTGTCTCACGCAAAAAATTTAATAATTTTATAATAAATATGCCAGATTTTTTTGAGGAGGTAATTGCATTTTCCAAATATCTTTTAGACAACACAGATGCCCGACTGACGATTTTATGTGTCATTATAAAGCTTCAGATTAAGATTTTTTCTTAGCTTTGATAAATAAATTTATTGTTACTATTTAGTTACAACTGGCGTCTTCAACTTAAAATTTTCACATCTTGAACTTCCATTTTACTGTATTATTTTATATTTATTCTAGCTATAAATGCTGTCTATGCAAGTGAAACGAATTATGTCATCTCAAATTTTTCTATTATTAATAAGTAACAGGGCATACAATCTATGTTTAATAAGTGAAATGTAATATGTTACATAGAGCTACGATTCTCAAATGAAATCAATTTTAAAAAAGGAGCATTTTAAATGAGCGAACGTATTGTTATGCGTGTAGGGGAAGCGTTAGTTGCCGGTGGACCACCTGGAACAGCTGCAGAGCCGGAGGTAGTTATTGGTGAACTTGATGGGCCTGTTGGTAATGCTTTCGCAAATCTTATTGGAGATCAGGTGAAAGGCCATTCACGAGTATTAGCAATCATGAATACCGATATTATGGTTAAACCTGCAACCTTAATGGTGAGTAAAGTTACTGTTAATAAAGAACGTTACACGAATATTTTGATGGGGACAGTACAAGGCGCGATAGCGAATGGTGTACTTGATGCTGTCAGAAGTGGTGATATCCCAAAAGAAAAAGCTAATGATCTAGGAATTATTGTTTCTGTCTGGTTGAATCCTCTAGTTGCAAAAACTGATGATCTTGATCATGAAATATTATTTGATATTCATCGTAAGGCTACTACTCTGGCAATCCATAAGGCTATGAATAATGAACCTGATATAGATTGGTTGCTGGAGAATCAAGAAAAAATAATACACAAATATTACCAGATGGGTTTGGATGGCAAGATTTGATAACACTTGACAGACAGTTTTATTACTGTGCACGTAACTTTGAAGTGATGTACTTAAAATAGTACATCGAGTTACATGTGTTGATTCTCTAATTTGGACTTCATTATTAGCTTCAGCTGCAATTAGCTAAGTTATTCTACCACAACTCCCAAACAGGTTTGACTCCATCAGGCAGTTTAGCAAGTCGGCCTAACTGACTCCAGGTTGTATTACCGTTGTGAAAGTCAGAGCCAACTGATGCGGCCATATCATAACGTTTAGCATAATTTGATGCTAACTCGATCTCAGATTGTTGATTATGTCCGGTAACAACTTCAAGAGCTTTACCACCAAGCTCTTTGAAGTCTTTTATCAAGTTTCGCAGTTTAGTTGCTGTCAGTTTATAACGTAATGGATGCGCAATGACGGGGACACCGCCAGCTGCATTAATGTAACTAATTGTATCTTTGAGACTGGGCCATGATACTGAAGCATACCCCGGTTTGTTATTGACTAGATAACGTTTGAATACATCGGACTGATTTTTTGCATTACCATTTTTTACGAGAAATGTTGAAAAATGTTGACGTGTTATTGTGCCTCCGGCAGCAATTCTTTTGGCGTTTTCATACGCATTATGTATTCCCACTTTCTTAAGTTTTTCACCTATCTTAATTGCTCGTTGTTCTCGAAGATAATTAAGACGTATAGTCGTGTCGATAATGATTTTGCTGTCAGCTCTTATATTTAATCCAACAATATGAATTGTTTTATTATTCCATAAACATGACAACTCAATACCATTAATAAGTGTCACGTTGTATTTTTTTGCAGCACTTTGTGCTGTAGCCAAGCCTGAGACAGTATCATGATCGGTTAAAGCTAATGTGTTAACTCCGAGCATACTAGCTTTTTTAACTAATAATTCAGGTGATAATATGCCATCAGAAGCAGTTGAGTGCGTATGCAAGTCGAATATGGTAGACATTGATTTTAAATTTAGTCTCGAAAATTTATATATTGTAAGGGAGTTCCAAATTTTTCTTCTTTGATAGCTGCTATCGTTTGTTGTAAATCGTCACGCTTTTTTCCAGTAAGACGAACTTGGTCACCTTGAACCGCTGCCTGAACTTTCAATTTACTGCTTTTTATTATTTTTACAATTTTTCTGGCGAGCTCGGCATCAACACCTTTTTTTATTTCAACGATTTGTTGTGCTTCTTTATTATTCTCAATAATGTCACCGTACTTCAGGCAGCGAACATCAATTTTACGTTTCACTATTTTTGTTTCAAGGATGTCATGAATCTGTTTTACCTGAAACTCAGATGAAGAAATTATAGTCAAACCGATCTCAATCAACTCAATCTTCGAGTCAGTTCCTTTGAAATCAAAGCGATTACTTATCTCTCTATTCGCTTGATCTACCGCATTAGTAAGTTCTTGCTGGTCAATTTCAGATACAATATCAAATGAAGGCATCGTTTATTTCCTCGTAGATTTAATCTTTGCTATTTAAGTTTGACTCTAGAATTATACCATCAGGATGATCAAGCTGTATTGATTGGAGATGATGTTTTATTAAATGGGCTGTTCCACTAAAACGATTTTTACCGTCATCGCTGAATTCGAAATGATAATAACGATGAAATGCAAAATTTCCAGAAAAATCACGTCCAGGTTTTATAGATATCATCACCACGGATTCATCTAGAAACTGATAATTAATATCATTGCAATAATGACGTGATCGCTTAACAGCTAATTCTCGCGCATGTAAAGCGTCCTGCCAAAACCATATCGCAAGGCACAGTATAATCAAAAAAATAATTTCACTCATTTTTGGCTATCTCTGAATATACTAATCTTAATAAACATGATTGGTTAAAAAAGG
>DKOR01000023.1:0-143 GCA_002470825.1 Thiotrichaceae bacterium UBA7357
TTTTAAATTGAGTAGAGTACGTAAACGGAAAATTTATTGGCTGTTTTGTTTCATCAAGTGAACCCAGATAATTTGATACATTAGCATCGTAGTTTGCTGTATGAGCGAATACTTTTTGTGCCAAACGGAATCGAGTTTCATCA
>DKOR01000023.1:317-2101 GCA_002470825.1 Thiotrichaceae bacterium UBA7357
TATTTTCTATCGCATCTGCCAAACTACAATCGGGTTTGCTTACTGTTTGTTCGAAGGGATATAAATTCACAATAACAAGGTCGATACTATCGATATCATGAACTTGCATAACCGCATCATCCACTCCACGTCGACCTAATAAACCGCCGTGAATTTTGGGATGCAGGGTTTTTACTCGACCATCCATCATCTCAGGAAAGCCGGTGTAGTCTGAGACCCCGACCACATCAATATTATTATCGGCTAATAATTTTGCTGTACCACCTGTTGAGAGTATGCTGATGCCAAGTTCATTTAACCCTTTACATAATTCAACAACTCCAGACTTATCAGAAACGCTAACCAGCGCACGTTTTACTGTTGGCATAAAAATTTATTTCCTCTCTGTAGCAACCATTCGAATGAATGATGTTGGTCAGTATATTAATCCAATCCGTATTTTTTTAATCGACTACGTAAGGTCACTCTATTTAAGCCGAGTATTTTTGCAGCATGAGTTATATTTCCCTGCGTATGTTTCATAACAACTTCGAAGAATGGTTTTTCTACTTCTTCTAAAAACAATCCATGGAGATTGCTTGCTTCATGTCCATCAAGATCTTCAAAATAGGCTTCCATTGCTCTTTGTACGTTATCTGCCAAACACTTTTCTGGTGTTTTCTCGCCGTCGTATGTAGTTTGTTTTCTTAGTTTTGATTTTATCATGCCGCTAATGCCTGTTGTCCTTCAAAATAATTCTTTATAACGTCTATCTGTTCATCTGATTTTTCAACACGATTAATTACCGCGCGAAATGCATTCGCATTGTGCTGTTGCTTGCAATACCAGGCGATGTGCTTACGCGCAATACGAACGCCTTGAACTTCCCCATAAAATCGATGCAAATGTTGTATATGCCGGATCAACGTATGGCTTACTTCTAGTGAACTTGGTGATTCGAGTGTTTCACCGGTTTCCAGAAAATGACTGATTTCGCGGAATATCCATGGGTTTCCCTGTGCCGCTCGACCAATCATGATGCCATCGACGCCATAAGTATTTAGTATTTCAGCCGCCACCTCAGGCGTTGTAATATCGCCGTTAGCTATTACCGGAATATTAACGCGAGCCTTTATCTCTCCCGCAGTTTCGTGTTCTGCTACGCCTGTAAACGCACACGCCCGAGTACGACCATGAACGGTAAGCGCCTGAATGCCTGAAGACTCCGCAATTTTGGCGATATTTAGGGCATTACGGTTTTCTTTGTTCCAACCGGTTCTTATTTTCAGCGTCACAGGAATAGAAACTGCGTTCACAACTGACTCAAGGATATCTGCAACGAGCGGCTCGTCCCTTAATAATGCTGAGCCGGCCATTAGATTACACACTTTCTTTGCAGGACAACCCATATTAATATCAATTATCTCTGCACCCTGTTGGACATTAAACACTGCCGCTTCTGCCATCTGTTTAGGTACAGCACCAGCAATTTGAACCGCTCTTGGCTCTGGTTCGCCTTTATTCTTCAACCGAAGCTGTGTCTTTCGTGTAAGAAATAAAGCAGGGTTTGATGTAACCATTTCTGAGATAACGAGACCTGCACCTAGTTCGCGACACAGTAGTCGGAAAGGTTGATCAGTAACACCCGCCATAGGGGCTAGCACTAGATTGTTTTTAAGTCTATGGGACCCTATCAACATGAAACAGCTACACTATAAATTACAAGAATGGGTAAGATAGTTCATTTTATGGCATATGATAACGGTTAATTTTTGTCTATGAAAGCAGCTTATTTTTGCTGAATA
>DKOR01000023.1:2154-123384 GCA_002470825.1 Thiotrichaceae bacterium UBA7357
CAGAATATTGGCCGGCATACCTTCATCCAGATCAATGCTTTCATCGAGATAATCGCTAGGAATAAATTCTCTATGCCCTAATAGAGCACCGGAAGTATCAAATAGGGTAAGTTGCACTCTCGGATATGGCTGACGAACAGACAATTCATTATTCATTGTGGCGTTCACTAACAACGTACCTTGATAGTCCGGATGCAAGCGCACATCTCGATTCACTAATTTTATGGCCTGGGTATCTCGATGACGTAAAACTTTACAATCAAGCTCATTACAAACTTGCTTTATATAGGGTGTTATTTGCGGATATTTTATCGAAACCAGATCACGATTAAACCAGGCTAACTGTAAGCTAATGGCTATGACTCCTACAAAACAGGCACTAGTCCAAAAAAGTGTCGGTGCCCAACATCGTTGTGTCGACTCTTCTGAGAAGATTTCATCTGCATCAGGAAAATCGTAACGAGTTTCTCTAGCTTCTGACTCAGTCAGATTTAGCGTGTTTTCTTTATAAACTCCATCTTTAATTTGTATTTTATTAACTTCAGTAGTGGTGTCGATACCGATCTCATGTATAGCCGTATCGAGCTCAAGCTGATTATTGTCTTTATTATTTGAAATAATTAAATCTTGAGCAGATTGCGGTTCTTCATGCTGTTCCAGCTCTGAAATTATTACTTGGTCATCAACTGTATTTAATAAACGATTATCCGGAGGACTTGATTTTTCAGGATCATCATAATTTGAAATATCAAATTTGGTGTCTATTTTAGATGGTTGCTCACTATGATTCTCGCCAGATGATTTTAAAAAATCATTCTCTGACTCGTCGAATTCCGATTCATCATGCTTTGAGATATTTGATACTGGCTCTATGACTAATTCTTGCTCAAGCTTAGGTTCGGCCTGAACAATCTTGCTTAGATTCTCATTAGATAGTGGTTCATCATGCAAATGATTTAGAGCATTAAACAGTGCATTACAAAAACCACAACGAACTTGTCCAGATGCAGCAGCAATATGTTCAGCATAAAGTCGAAACTGTTTTGTGCATTTTGGGCAAACTGTAAACATTACTTTTTAATACCGTGTAAGCGCGTCCATTCTGAATCAAAGACAGGTTCATCCATATTAAAACTTGCGCTATACGTCTCCAAGCACTCTTTCGCTTGAACATGAAGTAACCCGGATAAAATGATATCCCCTTCAGTTCTAGTTAGTTTAGAAAATTTGCTAGCTAATTCTTTCAACGGGTTCATTAATATATTTGCAATCAAGATATCTGCAACCGGAAGAGTGCATTCATCAACATGCTCCACTACGATTATCTCAGTCAATCTATTTCTATCTATATTATCTTTCGCAGCTTGTAACGCCTCTTTATCTATATCAACAGCATACACTTTCCTGGCACCCAGAAGCGCGGCAACCATCGCGAGAATTCCCGAACCACAGCCATAATCAATCACGACCTTATTTGATATGTCGTTTTCAGAAAACCATTCGATACATAATGCAGTCGTCGGATGTGCACCGGTGCCAAAAGCTAAACCAGGATCAAGGATTAGGGTAGGAATATTATTCTCAGGTTGATCACACCAACTTGGAGAAATACAAACCCGATTAGAAAAATACAAAGGTTGATGCTCTACTTTAAATTCGGTAACCCAATCTTTATCTTCCAACGACGTAATTTTATGTTGATAGATATTTTCAGCGCCAATACGGTCACACAAACAAACAAGTATAATATCAAGATCTGAGTCGGGATGCAGAAGGGCGATCACTCGCGTCTTTTGCCATAGTTTTTTGTTATTGTCTTTGCCCTGTTCTTCTTCCAAATTCTCGTCTTGGCCTTGAGTATCGAACAAAGGCTCATCACTAGACGCCGTTAAAGAAACAGACACGGCTCCAAACTCACCTAGTAATTCCGAGAGTTCTTCAGCTTGAGTTTGATTGGTTTCAAATTCAAGTTGGAGCCAGTTCATTATTTAATTCCGAGTTTACTCTCCAGATAATGAATATCTGTACCACCTGCCATAAAAGCTGTGTCCTGAATCAGATCTTGATGTAAAGGAATATTGGTTTTGATACCATCGATAACAATCTCTGACAAAGCCATTGATAATCTCGCTATTGCTAATTTCCTGTTTTCGGCGTGGGCAATTAATTTACCGATCATAGAATCATAATGAGGTGGAACCTTATATCCCTGATAAACATGTGTATCTACGCGAATACCAAAACCGCCTGGTGCATGATAATGCTCGATGGTTCCAGGTGATGGCATGAAGTTTACTGGGTCTTCTGCATTAAGGCGACATTCAATAGCATGACCTCTAATCTTTATATCAGATTGCTTATAAGCCAACGTCTCACCACTAGCGATATGTAACTGCTCTTTAACAATATCAACACCTGTGATCATCTCCGTTACTGGATGCTCTACTTGAACTCGAGTATTCATTTCAATGAAATAAAACTCACCATCCTCATATAGAAATTCAAAAGTACCTGCGCCACGATATGAAATCGTTTTGCATGCTTCAACACAACGCTCACCAATTCTTTCCCTAGTGGCTTTATCTATACCTGGTGCAGGAGCCTCTTCTATAACCTTCTGGTGACGTCTCTGCATTGAGCAATCACGTTCACCCAGATAAATAACATTTCCATGTTCATCAGCAAGAATCTGAATTTCAATATGACGTGGATGCTCCAGAAATTTTTCCATATAAATCATGTCGTTACCGAATGTTGCAGCAGCCTCAGCACGAGTTAACGTTATTGATTTGATTAAACTCGCTTCGCTATGCACTACACGCATACCACGCCCTCCCCCGCCTCCCGCTGCCTTAATGATAACGGGGTAGCCAATTTCCTTGGCCGTTTGTTTTAATCTAGCCTGATCATCACTTAATGGACCATCAGAACCAGGCACGCATAAGATTCCTGCTTTTTTCATTGCCCTGATGGCTGAAACCTTATCGCCCATCAAACGAATCGTCTCTGCCTTAGGTCCAATAAAAACAAAGCCGCTTTGCTCTACCCGCTCTGCAAAGTCTGCATTTTCAGAGAGAAATCCATAACCCGGATGTATTGCCACAGCATCCGTAACCTCGGCAGCACTTATTACGGCGGGAATATTTAAATAACTATCCTGTGAAGCCGCAGGTCCAATACAAACAGATTCATCCGAAAGAAAAACATGTTTTTGATCACGATCAGCCTCTGAATAGGCAGCGACGGTTTTAATACCTAGTTCTTTACATGCTCGGAGGATACGAAGGGCTATCTCACCACGGTTTGCAATTACAACTTTTTCTAACATGAATAAAAATGCTCTATAAATTTTTTTATGGGAAACGTTTATTAAACGTGCGCTTATAAACTTAAGAAGGTTCTATAATAAATAGTTGCTGTCCATATTCTACGGCCGCACCATTTTCAACCAATATTCTGACTAATTTACCAGTCATATCAGACTCGATTTGGTTCATAATTTTCATCGCTTCTATAATGCAGAGAATCTCCCCCGTTTTGACATTTTGTCCTCTAGTAACGTACTCCGGCTCGTCAGGCGTTGGAGAAGAGTAAAAAATACCTACCATTGGAGAAGTCACAACATGACCTAGGTCAGAATAATCTTCACTTTGTGTGACTTCATCAGCAGTTAAATGCGACTTTATTGATTCACCCGCTTTTAAATCAGCTACTGCAGGAAGCTGCGGTACGTTAGCTATTATTTGTGCTGGGGCTGTTGTTGATCCACGACTTATACGCACAGATTCTTCGCCTTCATGGATTTCTATTTCTGCTATGTCAGATTCTTCAAGTAATTCGATTAATTTTTTTACTTTCCTGATATCCATTTTAAATTTCTATTTTATTTGTTGTTGTAAGTGATGCTCTGCACCTAACAAAGCAAGTTCATAACCGTACGCACCAAGACCACTAATAACGGCTACAGCAATATCTGATAAGAATGAATGTTTTCTAAATTCTTCTCGAGAAAACACATTCGAAAGATGAATTTCGATAAAAGGTACTTGTGTACCTAGCATAGAATCACGGATAGCAATACTAGTATGCGTGAATGCACCGGGATTGATTAGAATAAAATTAACGCCTGACTTTTTAGCCATATGAACTTGGTCAACCAAATCATGCTCTGCATTACTTTGAAATGTTGTCAGTTCATGACCCATCCGCTCAGCTAAATCAACAAGGCTCGCATCAATCTCGGCTAACGTTACCGTGCCATATATCTCGGGCTCACGCTCTCCTAGAAGATTGAGGTTTGGACCATTTAATACAAGAAACTTCAAAACATTCTCCTAAACAGTGCGTTTTAACGATTTTAGACACTTTTTACGAATGTTAACAGTATTTTATAGGAAATACGATGCCGTTATTAATCGTCTTTGCGTTTAAAGGAGGGTTTTTATGACCGATTCTGCATCAACTTTTGACAAGGGTCCGCGCCGGGTAAAGATAATTTCACCACTAGTATCAATGATAACAGTATATGGCAGAGCACCAATATCATTACCTAACCGTTTTGCAGCTTGGACCACTTTATCTCCACCGACTAGGGAGGGATAATTAACTTTAAACTCTTCCAAAAAGCCACGCACTTCCTCAGCCTCTTGTAATGCAATCCCTATAAACTGTAACCCTTTACTTCCGTATAGCTGTTGTAATTCGACAAAGGCAGGAATTTCTTCACGGCATGGCGCGCACCAAGTAGCCCAAAAGTTTAAAACGATTACTTTGTTTTGCCACTCAGACAAACTACGTAGCTCACCATTCGAATCAGATAAACTGAAGTCTTCAACTATTGTACCAATGACACTTCCCGGAGCAGTCGGATTGTGTATCGCTTTCACCACCTCTGATTTCTTACCCCCCTTCAGATATTGATTTAAATAGTAACCACCAAGCGCCGACAGATGTGCGACAACGAGTACCGCAAAGATTTGTTGCCATTGCTTCACAGAGACATTGCTTCGGTAAGATGTTTTAAGAATGGTTTGGCCTTAACAAAACCAACCAGACGATGAGATTTTATCTCTACACTGTTTGTATTGAAAAATAGAATTGCAGGCGGACCAAAAAGATCAAACTGTTTTAGAAATGCTTTATCAAGATCGTTGTTTTTAGTGACATCCACTTTCAACAAAGTGAACTGTTTTAACCCTTCATGCACAGAAGGATCACTAAAGGTATAGGTTTCCATTTCATCACATACGACACACCAGTCTGCATAGAAATCTAACATGACAGGTTTGCCATCACGCCTTGCTTGTTGTAATTCCGTGTCGAGTTCCTCAAGACTGAGTATATAACTAAAGGGCAATGTTTCTGTGGTTACTTGATTGAACTGTTGAGTAAAAGGTTTTAAGACGGTTCCACCACCATTTGCAGCTGCGACTATTAAGATAATACCATAAACCAACATGACTAAACCTAACCCTTTCCATAAGCGCTGCCAATGCGTTGTTACTGACTCAATACGATCAAGTGCGCCGATAAAAATTGCTGTTGTTATAAATAACGCGGCCCAAAGAATTAGTACGATTGATTCCGCTAATACTCTTTCCAGAAACCATATCGCAACGCCCAACATAACAACGCCAAAGAGCCGCTTGATTGATTCCATCCAGACGCCGGCGCGAGGCAACAACTCGCCAGAAGTAGCGCCAATGATCAGTAACGGCACTCCAAAACCGAGTCCCATTGCAAACAAGGCAAATCCACCTAATAACGCATCACCTGTTTGGCTAATGTAGATCAAAGCACCTGCTAATGGTGGTGCAACACATGGTCCTACAATGATAGCCGATAAGACGCCCATGACAGCAGCACCTTTTAAAGTTCCACGATTGTCTTCACGAGACCTAGGCGATAATTTACTTTGCAAATTTGAGGGTAATTGTAATTCATAAAAGCCAAACATAGACAGCGCAAGAAAAACAAATATAGCGCTAAACAAACTTAACACCCAAACATTTTGCGAAGCAGCTTGCAGGTTAAGGCTAAATAAACCCGCGATTATACCGAGCACGGCATAGGTTGATGCCATGGCAATGACGTAACTTAATGAAAGTGTAACGCCCCTTGTTCGAGTTATTCGACTTCCCTCTCCGACAATAATGCCTGACAGAATAGGTATCATTGGGAAAACACATGGTGTCAACGAAAGTAATAATCCAAAGCCGAAAAAAGAAATAATATTAAATAACAGATTTTTATCTTTTAATTTTTGTGTGATTGAATCTTGTTCTGAGAGAAGTGGCTCATTACTTGAATTATCTCTACCTGCTTTTAAGTCAAATGAAGTGGGCAAAGTAATAGATAATATTTTTTTAATCGGTGGATAACAAACAGAATCTTCTTTGCAGCCTTGATAAGTAATATTCAGATTAAAATCTTGTAGATTTACATCACTAAAAGCTATAGGCCCTGATGCGCTGTTCTGATCGTAGTAAACTTCGACCTGACCAAACGCGGGATCTTCTTTTACTTTCCCAGTTGGAAAAATAAGGTTGCTAAAGCTTATTGCCGGATTATCAGTCGCTGCCGAGAATTTATTCTTATAAAGATAGTAGCCTGGTTTAATATCCCAGTTTAAGTGTAATTGCCGATCAGCTAGAACTTCAGCGCTAACAAGAAACGCTATCTCCGGATCTAGGATCTCATCAGAAGAGACTGTTTCTTGAAATGAAAATAGATCTCTTAATTTATTCGTTATCTCAATCGCATTAACTGATAGTGAAAATAGAATAAAAACAAATAATAAGGCATTACGACTTAAAATCATGATTCCCCTATATTTGTGTTAATCCAGTTCAAGTACTCAGCAGAGCCTGTGAGAATAGGGACAACGATAATTTCCGGAAGTTCGTATGGGTGTAGTTTTTTGAGCCGTTTTTCAAGCGGCGCGTATTTATTACTCGTTGTCTTTATGACGAGCATGAGTTCATTCGCCTTGTCCACTTCACCCAACCATAAAAAAAATGACTCTAAACCAGGTATAATATTTACGCAGACAGCTAGTTGCTTCTCAACCAGATCATGGGCGATTTTCTTCGCTGAGATTGAGTCAGGGCAGGTGCTGAATACTAATAGATATTCTGCCTTTTTAGTCATAATATTACGTAATAAGGATCAATTTTATTCTTGAATAATTAGTATTCTGCCCATACATCAATAATAATGCCAGACTAGTTATAAAAATTAAGCGTTGGGGTTTCATCTTTTGTTTAAAATATTATTTTGCATGTTCTTGGCCATTCCACTAATCGAGATCGCAATATTAATTGAGATTGGTAAAGTTGTCGGCGCTACTTATACCATCATGCTCGTTATCGGTACCGCGGCCCTTGGTGCTGCACTATTACGCCAACAAGGGCTATCAACGATTAAGAAGGTTCAGAGGAACATGAATCAGGGAAGCCTACCAGCTATTGAACTTATTGAAGGTTTAATGTTGCTTGTTGCTGGTGCTTTACTCTTAACACCAGGCTTTTTTACAGACATATTCGGTTTTTTAGCCTTAATGCCATCACTACGTCGCCGGATCGTCCAAACATTCCTTGCAAACTTCATTCAGTCTCAAATTAATGTCCGTCAGAAAAATACAGGTGACAGCAACATAATCGAAGGCGAACATTGGGAGTCCGATACAAAGTAAAGCATAACGCGAACACTAATGAACAATCAAATACATCTTACTTTTTAATGGACACTCATAATCAGAAAGCTTTTTCTTTTTTTATGACTTCATATGCTTTTCTAATCTCATGTGTACGATCTGCTGCAACTTTGATCATTTCTTCTGGCAAACCTTTCGCTACTAGTTTGTCAGGGTGATGTTGGCTCAATAAACGACGATATGCTTTTTTAATCTCGCTGTTACTCGCAGATTCTTTTACATCAAGTACTGCAAACGCTTGTTTTAATGAAGGCGAATCATCATTACGCCCCGCGTTTGATGAACCATCCCCCATACCGCCGATCATTGTGCAAAGGTGGTTGAACTCGTGTTCTGGGATATTTAGTAATTCGCATATATTTAATAGAACCTTACGCTCGGCAGGATCCATAACGTAATCGGCATAAGCGGCCATGATCTGAATTTCAATAAACATGCGTAACAAGTTAGGCCGAAAACCGACCTCTTGCTTAAACTGTTTAATGACATCATTCAATGGGAATGAGTCCTTCTTACCCTCGTTAAACAGGTCAATAGCAGCTTTTCTTTGTTTTGCCGTCAAATCCATTTGCTGCATGACTTGCTTGGCTAAAGCGATCTCATCGTCGGTTACTTGCCCATCTACTTTACAGACATGCCCCATTACTGAGAATGTTGCTGCATAGAACATCGTTTGTGTACGTTCTTGCCGACCAAAGCTAGTTTGATTGTCAGACTGAGACATTCCTCTATCAAAATTGTGTCCCATTGCAGCACCTAAAACAGCACCTATAGGCCCACCTATCACCATGCCAAAGGCACCACCCAGTATTTTTCCCCACCAATTCATATGCTCAGTTTCACCAAATTATAATAAAAGTAATATATGTTAACCCGATTCACCACTATTAGTTATAATTCCATTTTCTATAGCTCACTACCATAATGGCAATCAACATGGTTACAAATAATAATAAAAAGAAAAGAAGGCCAAGCTCTTCTAAAACAATGGCAGACTTAGCAGACAAATATATTTGTTACGAAGAATCTGTTCAATGTGTTGAATCGGAGATAGATTTTGTTGACACAACGTTTATTAAATTGCGAAAGCGTATGGCAAAGACGTTAAGAGAAGATTTTTGTGGCACAATGAATACATCCTGTGAGTGGATTAATCGACGTGAAACAAATACCTCTATCTGCGTTGATTTAGATGAAAATGTCCTGCAATGGGGCAAAGATAACAGGCTTATCAAGCTTACCGCAGAGCAGAAGGAACGTATTACGGTTGTTAATGACAATGTCATGACGATCACAACCGAACCTGTAGACATTGTGTTAGCCATGAATTTTAGTTATTGGTTATTGAAAGAACGAAAGCTTACTATCGAATACTTTAAACGGATTTATAAAACTTTAACAGATGATGGAATATTCTTCTTGGATGCTTATGGTGGTTATGAAGCATTTCAGGAATTGAAAGAAAAGACCAAAAATAATCATTGCACATATATATGGGATCAGCATAAGTACACTCCTGTAACGGGTATAGCAAAGAATTATATTCATTTTAAATTTAAAGATGGCTCTCGAATGATGAAGGCTTTTACTTATGAGTGGCGTGTTTGGACGTTACCAGAATTAACCGAGATGTTATTTGAGGCAGGCTTTAAACCAACTGTTTATTGGGAACAAGCTGATGAGGATGGTGAAGGAAATGGTGTGTTTATCCCTGAAACAGAAGGCGAGGCTGATGCGGGTTGGATAGCTTATCTGGTAGCTGAAAAATAAAAAGTATACGCCTGCATATGTTTAGCAAATCGACGTGTCAATCTAATTCCCTTGTCTGAATAAATTCTTTTAAACTATGTCTATCAGCCTCATGTTCGAAGTTTTTATTCTCGTATTCAAAAATGGCTAAACTTGAGGTGGTAAAGGTCCTGTTTGTAGGTATTTGATTTACAGATTCATATAATAAATGATTAATTAAATGTTGTAGCCCGGGATTATGAGCGACTATCATTAAGCTATTTAAATTATCTTTATAGAGGTGAAAACACTCCGTCAATGTATCAATGCTAGCGAGATAAAGGCTTTTATCAAACTCGATTTTTATTTTAGAAAAATTTAGTTGTTCGTTTATTAATTCAGTTGTCTGTCTTGCGCGTCTTGCAGGGGATGAAATAATTTTATCTGGAAAATACTTATTCTTCACCATCCATCGCCCAACCAATTCAGTGTTTTTTTGTCCACGATTATTTATAGGACGATCAAAATCTGAAGTATCTGAGTTAGGCCAGTCTGATTCAGCATGCCGCATTATGTATAAGTGAAAATGCAAATCAATATTTCTAATAAATTAAGTATTTAAAAATAGTACAGTATCAAATAGATTTCATACATTACCAAAAATAATTTAGAATATAAAAGAATACTTCTTACAGCATACAGTTTAGCAACTTGATGAATAGATGTTTTTATACTGAGCCTTTTAAATTGGTTGATTTAACACTGTTTATTAACTGGGCGAACAAACCATTTATGATGTATTACACTACCTATGTGTTTCTAGGCGTATTCTTCAAAGAGTTGATGGGTGCTGAAGCACTTAACTAAGTAAAAATGCTATTTAGACTAGATTTACCCGGTGGAGCTGAATATGGTTCAGGAATGGTAATATTACAAGAAGCTTGCTGTTCCCCTGTGACGAAATTATTTAGCTGGCTGCGCCTTGTTAGACATCGCATCTTGTACGCCGAGGGTTTTCAAAAGTCGCGTCCCGTAATCTAAAGAATCATATTGAAGTCGGCTGCAATAGTGCTCAATCGCTTGATATTTGGCTTGTAACCACCTTATAAGCTCGTATACTCCCAGCTTCTTGCCGTCCCATACACTATAATAACGACAAACGGGCTGATTTCTCGTTCCATATCTTAAGGTAATTCCATGAGTAAAATTGACGATTCTACCTCTCTCTCTCTGTCTTTTGACGATTTGTCACTCTCTGAGCCAATTAATAAAGCGCTAAATAAAGTGGGGTATGAGACGCCTTCGCCAATTCAAGCGGAAATCATTCCGCATGTTATGGATGGTAGGGATGTTATTGGGCAGGCACAAACAGGAACCGGGAAAACGGCTGCATTTGCCTTGCCGCTGTTATCAAACATCAACCTGAAATTAACAACACCTCAAGTCTTGGTCTTGGCGCCGACGCGTGAGTTGGCGATTCAGGTTGCTGAGGCCTTTCAAACGTATGCGTCCTTTCTTAAGGGATTTCATGTTTTGCCTATTTATGGTGGTCAAGAATACGGTGTGCAGCTTCGTCAGCTCAAACGTGGGGTGCATGTCGTTGTCGGCACGCCCGGACGTGTTATGGATCACATGCGTCGCGCTACTTTGAAGTTAGATAAATTAACCTGTCTGGTTTTAGATGAAGCCGATGAAATGTTACGGATGGGTTTTATTGATGATGTTGAATGGGTCCTTGAGCAATTACCAATCAAGCGTCAGATTGCGTTATTTTCGGCAACTATGCCATCTGAGATTCGAAAGATATCTAAAAAATATTTGAAGAATCCTGAACAAATCACCATCAAAACAAAAAGTATTACGGCAGATACGATTCGCCAGCGATATTTGATGGTGAATGGTCGACAAAAGCTTGAGGCTTTAACAACGATTCTTGAAAGCATGGCTTTTAGTGCAATCCTTATTTTTGTGCGTACTAAGATTGAAACTATGGAGCTCACTGAAAAATTGTCAGCACGTGGCTATGCCTGTACTGCTTTAAATGGTGATATCACACAGAAATTGCGCGAGCAAACCATCAATAAATTAAAGTCTGGCAAGATTGATATGCTGATTGCAACCGATGTCGCTGCACGTGGGCTCGATGTTGAACGCATCAGTCACGTTATCAATTATGATATCCCTAGCGACCCAGAGGCGTACACTCATCGCATCGGGCGTACCGGAAGAGCGGGGCGTACCGGTGAGGCAATTTTATTTGTTACAGGCCGTGAACAACGTTTATTGAGCATGATTGAAAGAGTGACCGGCAAGAGAATCGAGCGCATGCATATGCCAACGGTTGATACAATCAATCAGGAACGTATTGTACGTTTTAAAAAAAGTATTACTGACACATTAGATAGCACCGATACACAACTCTTTCACACAATCATTGAAGAGTACCAACTTGAATCGGGTCGTTCGGCAATGGATATCGCCACGGCGTTAGCCAAGATAGCCCAAGGTAGTGAGCCTTTTTTAATGAAGCCACAACAAGAACAGAAACGAGATCGACCGCGTAAGGGCCGTGAGAGAGATAAATCAAATCGACAAGGTCGCCAAGAAAAACCTCGTGATTCTGTTAGGCAACGGACGCCAAAAGAACCAAGGCCTGATCGCGATATGGAACGTTTTCGACTGGAGGTCGGTAACGAGCATGAAGTGAAGGTCAACAATATTGTTGGTGCTATCGCTAATGAGGCGGGTGTTGATGGCCAATATATCAAGAATGTAACGATCTATAAAAATTACTCAACGGTGGACCTGCCTATAGGTATGCCGAATGATTTATTTAAGACTATGAAAAAAGTCTGGGTATCAGGAAAGCAGCTTAATATTTCACGAATGAGTGATAATACAAGTGTGCCTGATAAACCAAGGAAAAAGAAAGAAAAGAAATCTGCTTCATCAAAGAAAAGAAGTGCTAATACGAATAAAAAAAGTCGCCAAGCTAAAAATCTAAACCTGCCAGTTAAGAAAGTTTTTTAATAATCTTAATCCATCATACTGGCTTTTTTCAGGATGAAATTGCGTTGCAAATAAATTGTCCCTAGCAACAGCAGAGGTATATTGACAGATATAATCGGTAGATCCGACAATATCAGAATCAAGTTCTGGTTTCACATAAAAGCTATGAACAAAATAAAATCGACTTCTATCCTCGATGCCTTCCCATAATGGGTGTTGTTTCTTTTGTATAACCTGATTCCAACCCATAGATGGGATCTTATAGACGTCACCATTCTCATCAATTTGGTTATCGCTAAAACGAACAACATTACCGGGTATAACACCTAAACCGTTAACACCGCCATCCTCGTCACTATGATCCATTAGCGATTGCAGGCCAAGACAAATGCCAAGAAAGGGTTTGTTAAGGATGCATTCTCGAATGACCTCCTCGAGTTCTTGCTTTTTGAGATGAGTCATGCATTGTCCTATCGCACCCTGACCAGGGAAGACAACTTTATCTGCTTTGAGTATTTCATCAGGGTGATTACTGATAGCTATAGACTGGTCACTATTAGCAACGGTTTCCAGTGCTTTTGCAACAGAACGTAGGTTACTACTGCCATAATCAAGAACGACTATATTAGACATGGTTTAGCTCGATAGATTTACAGAGCTCCTTTAGTGGATGGTAAAATACCTTCCATCCGTGGGTCCTGTTCTACAGCAACACGCAGTGCTCGGCCGAATGCTTTAAAAATCGTCTCAGCAATATGATGAGAGTTGCGTCCACGTAGATTATCGATGTGCAAGGTCATCATCGCGTGATTGATGAAGCCTTGAAAGAATTCAAATATTAAATCGACATCAAAATCACCTACGCGTGCACGTGAATAGTTCACATTATACTCAAGACCTGGGCGACCAGAATAATCGATCACTACGCGGGACAAGGCTTCATCGAGTGGTACGTAAGCATGCGCATAACGTCGTATACCTTTTTTTTCGGCTAATGCCTTTGTGAAAGCTTGACCTAAAGTGATACCGACGTCCTCAACCGTGTGGTGAGCGTCAATATCGAGATCTCCATTTGCATTAATGGTAATATCAAACATCCCGTGACGCGCGATTTGGTCGACCATATGCTCCAGAAATGGCACACCAATCTTAAGATCGGATTTTCCTTCGCCATCAAGATTTAAAAAAACTTCGATTTGTGTTTCTTTCGTATTACGTATAACGGTTGCGGTACGATTGTTCATTGAACTACCATCTAAAAAAATTAGCATGCTAGGATAGCTCTCTCAAGACATTATTACCAATGAACGGATAGAAAAATGATCGATATTGACTGCATTAAACGTTATTTACGTTCTCAGCAAGAGCGTATCTGTAATGCTCTGGTTCAAATGGACAAGACCTTAGAACTAAAGGAGGATAACTGGATTCGTGAGGGTGGTGGTGGTGGCCGTAGCCGAGTGATGAAAAAAGGTGATATTTTTGAGCAAGTAGGCATCAATTTCTCTCATATACATGGAGATAGCTTACCAATATCAGCAACCTCTCATCGAGAAGAATTAATAGGAAGGTCATTTCAAGCTCTAGGAAATTCTTTAGTAATTCATCCATTGAACCCTTATGTGCCAACAACACATATGAATATACGTTTTTTTATTGCTGAAAAAAAAGGAGAGGAACCCATTTGGTGGTTTGGCGGTGGTTTCGACCTGACACCATATTATGGTTTTGAAGAGGATGCACAATATTGGCATCAAAAAGCTAAAACTGCTTGTGAGGGTTTTGGAGGCAACGATACTTATAAAAGATATAAAAAATGGTGTGATGAATATTTTTATCTTAAACATCGCGATGAACAAAGAGGTATCGGAGGTTTGTTCTACGATGATCTAAATGAATGGGGCTTCGAATCCTGTTTTAAATTTACCCAAAGTATCAGTGACCACTTTCTGAAAGCTTATCTCCCTATTGTGATTAAACGCATGGAAATACCCTTTAGTGAGCGCGAGAGAAATTTTCAACTTTATCGTCGTGGTCGTTACGTTGAGTTTAACTTGATACATGACCGCGGAACATTATTCGGATTACAGTCAGGAGGTCGAACAGAATCTATTCTGATGTCGTTACCACCATTGGTCCGATGGGAATACAATTGGCACCCTGCTCGCGGGACACCTGAGGCGGAGCTTTATGATATATTCTTAAAGCCAAAGGACTGGTTAAAGACTTAATAGGTTATGTAAAAGTCATTTACTGAATTCATTTAGAATTTATATATTTAGGAGCTCTTCTCTGAAACATTACGTATTAATTAAGAAACACGATTGACGAATTTATTTCTTTTTAACACCATTATTACTTGCTATTAACAAAATATCAGCAGGTCTATGTGCAAATAAACCATTGGTCACTACTCCAACAATCTGATTCAGACTCTGCTCAAGTTCAAGCGGACTTTCAATCTTCATATTATGAACATCCATAATGATATTACCATTATCAGTAGTAAACCCAACACGTAATTTAGGATAGCCGCCAAGTTTTATAATCTCTCGGCTAACATGGTTTTGAGCCATGGGTATGACCTCAAGAGGCAAAGGAAACACTCCTAATGTTGAAACCATTTTACTGTCATCTATAATGCAAACAAATTTCTTGCTTGCAGCTGCAATAATCTTCTCTCTGGTCAACGCACCCCCACCTCCCTTGATCAGATGCCGGTACTGTGTCGCTTCGTCAGCGCCATCAACATAGATCGGGACTTCTATGTCGTTATTTAGCGTAAATACCGGGATATCATACTGTCTCAATAATCTTTCGCTAGCATCTGAGCTAGAAACCGCGCCATCAATTCGACTTTTTATTTTAGCAAGTTCTTCAATAAAAAAATTAACCGTAGTGCCCGTTCCTACCCCGACAATGATATTATCTTCAATATATGCGATAGCCGCTTTAGCGACATTTTTTTTCTTGTCATCTTGCGACATAGCTTTGCTCCGCAGAAAAATATGTTTGTGGTCAAGTAAATGTTATCTTATATTGATGTTTGATGAATACAATAATCTTATTAAAGAAGCTAGTCGACGTATCTATGCCATTGCTAAACGGACAGAATTGGATCACGCGCCGCAACTAACACTCCGGCATAAAAATAACATCTGGTTAAAACGCGAAGATCAACAACCTGTATTTTCCTACAAGCTGCGCGGCGCTTATAATATGATTGCATCATTAACCGACGAGATTCGTAAGCGTGGTATAATTACTGCTTCCGCCGGAAACCATGCTCAAGGCGTAGCGATGGCGACGAAAAGCTTAAACATCAATGCGATTATCGTCATGCCTAAAACCACCCCTGATATCAAGATCAATTCCGTCAAGCGGATGGGCGCTGATGTAATTCTGCATGGCAATACTTATGATGACGCGAAAGACTATGCCATCATCATGTCAAATGAAAAAGAAATGTGCTACATACCTCCTTATGATCACCCACTTATCATTGCTGGACAAGCAACAGTAGGTGTTGAACTCATAGAACAGCACCCTACAAGACCAGATATTATTTTTGTTCCAGTCGGTGGTGGAGGCTTAATTGCGGGTATTGCAGTCTATATTCAAGCTAATTATCCCGATGTAAAAATAATCGGTGTTGAACCTGATGAAGCACCTTGTATGCGCAATGCTCTTGAAGCTGGCGAACGTGTTATTTTGGGGGAAATTGGTATTTTTGCCGATGGTGCTGCAGTAAAGCAAGCTGGTGAAGAAAATTATCGTATAACAAAAGAACTAGTTGATGAGATCCTATTAGTCAGCATCGATGAAATCTGTGCTTCCGTGAAGGACATTTTTGAGGATACACGATCAATTTCCGAACCAGCTGGAGCGTTAGCTCTTGCTGGTTTAAAACAGTATGTCGCTAGAGAACAAATCCATGATAAAGAATTGGTCGCTATCTTTAGTGGTGCTAATGTCAATTTTGATCGCTTGCGACATATCGCAGAGTTAACTGCCTTAGGTGAAAATAAAGAGGCCTTAATCTCAATCATGATCCCGGAGCGCCCTGGTAGCTTTCGTCACCTTTGTCATGACCTTGGCCCCCGCTTGATCACCGAATTTAATTATCGCTATAGCGATAATAGCGATGCCTATGTATTTGCTGGTATTCAATTAAAACAGGGTGTTGAAGAAAAGAATAGACTAATAAAAAATCTTAAAAAGAAAAATTATAATGTAGTCGATCTAAGTAATGATGTTGCCGCCAAAATGCACATTCGCCACATGGTTGGCGGTCATGCACCCCAGGCGAATGATGAAGTTATCTATCGCTTTGAATTTCCAGAACGGTCAGGCGCCCTACTACATTTTTTAACCGAAATGGGAAAACGCTGGAATATTAGCTTGTTTCATTACCGGAATCATGGTGCTGCCTATGGTCGAGTATTGATGGGTTTTCAAATAAAGGAAAACGAGAAGAAAAATTTTCAACAATTTGTTGATAAATTAGGAATTCTTTATTGGGATGAATCTGATAACACTGCTTATAAAACTTTCCTAAGATAGTAATATTCTAAATTAAAATCACCATTGTGTCGTAAATCTATTTTCAAAAAATCCCTTAATTACTATATCTTTTAGACATTTATACAGAAAAAATACTTATCTGAAGTATCTTAAAACTGATTTGGCAGCATTAATAAATAATTATCGAGTTCAATTACTCCAAGCAAATGTGAAATGCGAAGATGAAAAACAATCATAAAGAAATGGTTGCTGCCTTTTTAATCATTATCAAAATATCTTCATCAATTCATCAGGACAGTTAACGCGATGCTCAATAATTTTTTTAAACACATCTGGATCTTTAATATGTGTCATCTTTCCATCTCGCGGAAAATACTTATCTTTCAATCGTGACAACCAAAAACGTAATGCAGCAGCACGTAAAACAACGGGCCATGCGTCACGCTCATTCTTTTCTATTGGCCGTACCATTTGATATGCTTGTAAAAGAGCTGCTGAATTATGTTCGTTTTGTTCTACCTCACCGCTCATGCACCAGTCATTTATGGTTACCGCCAAGTCGTAGAGAGAATAACCATTGTAAGCATAATAGAAATCAATTATGCCCGTAAGCTCATCGCCAATAAATAGTGCGTTATCTCTAAACAGATCAGCGTGGATGACTGAGATCGGTAAGGAACCTAATTTATTCATATCATGATAGGCAAGTTCTTGGCGTAATAAGAAATATTCTTCCTGGTTTAATTTCGGTATCACTTTTTTAACGGTTCTTTTTTGCCAATCAATCCCGCGAGAAGCACGCCGCTCGAATTTAAAACTAGTACTAGCAACATGCATACATGCCATATGTTCGCCTATAGCACGACATTGTTTTTCATTCGGAGTGTCGATACTGACACCATTCAACCTTTTTACTAAAGCGGCAGGTTTACCATTTAAAACATGAAGATAATTTCCTTCATTATCTTTAACAGGATGCGCTGTTGGAATATTAGCTTCTGAAAGAAATGCCATTAGTTCGACAAAGTAAGGAAGCTCTTCTATAGAAAGCTCTTCAAACAATGTCAGTACATATTGACCTTTACTCGTTGTAACAAAATAGTTCGTGTTTTCTATTCCATCACTAATACCCGAAAACTGTTCTAATTGACCGATTGAGTAATTCTTGAGAAATTCATCGAGATCATCTGAAAGTACATTTGTATAAACCGACATAGTAGTTTTAAATTTGTCAAGGTTTGTCTGTTTATTCACAAAAAAACAAACGTTTATTAATAACGTATGGCTCTACTTGTTGCTTTTACACAGTTAAAACAAGATTAAACTACCAAGTGAACAAGACCCACTGAGGAATCGATAGATCTTCTAACTCATATCTTGTTGGATCCATTTTACCGTTACCATCAATATCCTTTAAATAGTATGCTGGCCCAACGAAAGGAGTTACTTTAACCATAAAAAGCTGGCCGTTAAGTCTATATTCCTCAACCACTGAATCATCTTTACGGATTATCGTCACATCTGGTTCAATATTTTCACCCGATTCAAGTCGATCAGGAAGCTCTGGTGGTCCAGGGACTGGTTCCAGATCGTCCGAATTTGAATTGCTTACCATTACAACTGTTGATGCAATTAACAGTGTTAACGATATTAAAAATTTTTTCATTCTGCCTTTCCTTTTCAGGTATTTGATGTTTACTTTACCATCTCAAACTACTTAGATGAAGTAGATTGAGATATGTATCGCGTATTAGGTATTAACACCCGCAAAAATCTGAGATTTTTCTTTTAAACTGTCATAATTTGTAATCTTAAATATCAAACACCAGAAAATCAGAGTCTCATGTCTGAAAATACAATGGTCCTTATTGATGGTTCCTATTATTTATTTCGTGCTTACCACGCTATAAAAAATCTAGCCAATGCTAAGGGCGAACCAACTAATGCTATTTATGGCGTCGTCAACATGATGCAAAAGCATTTAACCGAGGGTGGGCCTGATTACTTTGCCATTATTTTTGATGCTCCAGGAAAAACTTTTCGTAGCAATCTTTACGCAGACTATAAAACGAACCGGCCACCCATGCCAGACGACCTTATTTGTCAAATTAAGCCTTTACATGATCTAATCCGTGCCATGGGGGTCCCGCTTTTAATGGTTGATGGCGTTGAAGCTGATGACGTGATTGCTACTTTGTCAAGACAAGCGGCTAACAATGATATTAAAACTATTGTTTCTACCGGTGATAAAGACCTAGCCCAAATGGTCAACGATAATATTCATTTGATCAACACAATGAACGATGTCTACCTGGACCCTGCTGGTGTTGAAAAAAAGTTTGGAGTTCGTCCAGAACAAATAATCGATTATCTATCACTAATGGGCGATGCCACCGATAATGTGCCAGGTGTGCCTAAAGTTGGACCAAAGACTGCTGTAAAGTGGTTAAACCAATATGGATCTCTAAATGAAGTTATTGCCCATGCCGACGAAATAAAAGGTAAGGTCGGTGAAAATCTTAGGAAATTCATCCCGCAATTACCGTTAAGTCGAGAACTCGTGACGCTTAAGTATGATGTTGAGTTAGATTTTACACCTGAAGAATTAGTCATAAGCGCACCGAATAATTCTATCTTGAGAAAAATGTATGAACGTTGGAATTTTCAAAGTTGGCTTTCTCAACTTGAAAATAATGATAAAAAGCAGTCTGTAAAAGAACTCCCTCAATCAATCAAAACAGAGTCAACACTAACGACAGATGCAAGAAATAAAGTTAAGACTAAATACGAGACGATATTATCAACGGAACAATTGGATCAATGGTTATTAAGACTAGAGGCTGCTGCATTAATTTCTATTGACACTGAAACAACCAGTCTGAACTACATGCAAGCTGAAATCGTAGGCGTCTCTTTTGCTGTCGCTGAAAATCACGCGGCTTATGTTCCGCTTCAACATGATTATGCTGGCGCACCAGAGCAACTGCCATTTGGCAAAACGTTGGAAAAGCTTAAACCAATACTCGAAAATAAAAATATAAAAAAAATAGGCCAGAATTTAAAATATGATATTGAAGTCTTTGCTAATTATGGCATCACGATGCATGGAATAGAACATGACACCATGTTGGCTTCGTACGTCGTAAACAGTACAGCCAATCGTCATGACATGGACACGCTAGCATTAAATTATTTAAACATTGAGACTATTCATTATGAAGATGTTGCTGGGAAAGGCGCTAAACAGATCCCTTTTAACCAGGTCAACATAGAAGTCGCTGCTCCCTATGCCGCTGAAGATGCTAATATCGTTTTAAAACTCCATCATGTTTTAAGTTCTGATCTCAATCAACATACAGAACTTAGGCACGTCTATAACAATATTGAAATACCACTAATAACGGTACTAGCGAGAGTTGAACGTAATGGCGTAGTCATAGATTCAGATATGTTGCTGCAACAAGCGCATGACTTAACTAGACGCATGCAAGAGATTGAGATCGAAGCACATAATCAGGCCGGAGAGACGTTTAATATTAGTTCACCAAAACAAATACAAACTGTTTTGTATGAAAAGATGGAGCTCCCGATACTAGCAAAAACACCGAAGGGACAGCCATCAACAGCCGAAGCTGTATTACAGGAGTTGGCCGAAGATTATAAGCTGCCTCGGTTAATTCTGGATTATCGAAGCATGAGTAAACTCTGTTCGACCTACACTGATAAATTACCACAAATGGTAAATCCTAAATCCGGACGCGTTCACACCTCATATCATCAAGCTGTAACAGCGACCGGCAGGCTCTCTTCATCCAACCCAAACTTACAAAATATCCCGGTCCGCACGCCAGAGGGCAGAAAGATTAGACAAGCGTTTATCGCACCAGCTGGCTACACCATGGTTGCCGCTGATTATTCACAAATTGAATTACGCATTATGGCACACCTGTCTGGCGACAAGGGTTTGCTCGATGCTTTTGAGAAAGGCCAAGACATACACAAGACCACAGCTGCTGAAGTATTTTCTGTGGATATCAATAAAGTTGATAATGATCAACGTCGCGCTGCCAAAGCGATTAACTTTGGTTTGATCTACGGCATGTCAGCATTTGGACTTGCCAAACAACTTGGTGTTAGTCGAACGGAGGCTCAACAATATGTTGAGCTCTATTTCAGTCGTTACCCCGGGGTTAAGGATTTTATGGATAACACGCGGGAAAAGGCCAAGGAAGATGGTTTTGTTGAAACTGTGTACCAACGGCGGCTATATTTGCCGGAAATCAATTCTCGAAATGCGGCACGGCGACAATATGCTGAAAGAACAGCAATTAATGCCCCAATGCAAGGCACGGCAGCCGACATTATAAAGCTTGCTATGATCAACATAGATGGTTGGTTAAAACAGTCGCCTATAGACGCAATAATGATTATGCAGGTTCATGACGAATTAGTTTTTGAAGTAGCAAACAATGAGCTTGAGCCCTTTATCAATGAAATTAATACCCGGATGTCAAAGAACGAGTTACTAAACGTAACGCTAGAAGTCGATATCGGCTATGGGGATAATTGGGATGAGGCACATTAAAAGCAAGATCAAACACTTTATTTTATAACAGTTATCATCTTATAATCCTTATCATGAAATTCGTGCTTATATGCTAGTATGATTATAAAAATATATATTTTTAAATAATTACTTAAAATAAACCCTTCAGATTACGACTCGTCGATTTTCATCGAATCAACTTATTATGTTAATTATCCCCGCCATAGACATTAAAAACGGAAAATGTGTTCGTCTAAATCAAGGGCAGATGGACCAAGAAACTATATATTCTGATGATCCAGTAGCGATGGCCAACAAATGGGTCGAGAAGGGTGCAAGACGGTTGCATATTGTTGATCTTGATGGTGCCGTTCACGGGGTCCCGAGGAATGCTGGTGTTATTCATGCTATGGTTGAGGCACATCCAGACATCCCTGTTCAGGTAGGTGGGGGGATTCGTGACGAAGACACAATTCAGACTTATTTAGATGCAGGTGTCTCTTATGTAATAATAGGTACTCGTGCAGTAACAACGCCGCATTTTGTATCTGATGTTTGTCTTGAATTTCCAGGTCATATTATCGTCGGACTTGATGCAAAAAATGGAAAACTAGCTACTAATGGTTGGTCAAAACTATCCCACCACGATGTAAACGATATGGCTCGACGATTCGAAAACGATGGCGTTACTGAAATCATATTTACCGATATTGGCCGTGACGGCATGCTCAATAATGTAAATATTAAAGAGACTATAAGGCTTTGTAGTAACATCACCATTCCTGTGATTGCCTCTGGCGGAGTCAGTAATCTGAAAGACATCCGCGCACTGTGTGAAGTTGAAGAGGAAGGCATCTTTGGTGTTATTACCGGGCGAGCAATCTATGAAGGCACTCTTAATTTGACAGAAGCACAGCAATTAGCAGACAAACTCTGTCTCGACAAACCAAATTAATGGGCCTAGCAAAACGCATCATACCTTGTCTTGATATTGACAATGGCCGGGTAGTTAAAGGCGTTCAGTTTCTTAATATCCGCGATGCGGGCGATCCTGTTGAGGTAGCCAAACGCTATGACCTTCAGGGCGCTGATGAAATCACTTTTCTCGACATTACCGCAAGTAGCGATGGCCGTGACAATATGGTGCATGTTGTTGAAAAGGTGGCTAGTCAGGTCTTTATTCCTTTAACAGTGGGTGGCGGCATTCGTACTGTTGATGATATCAAACGCATGCTTATCGCTGGAGCTGACAAAGTCAGTATAAACACAGCAGCTGTAAATAGTGCTGAGTTTGTGCAGCGAGCAGCAACACGGTTTGGGTCACAGTGTATCGTTGTCGCAATAGACGCTAAACGAGTTTACACAAGGACTTATAACAGTCGTTGGGAAGTTTTCACTCATGGTGGGCGCAAACCAACTCAAATAGATGTGGTGGATTGGGCCATAAAAATGGCAGAATATGGGGCCGGAGAGATCTTGTTAACTAGTATGGACCGAGATGGTACTAGAGATGGTTTTGATATCGAGCTAACCAAGAAGGTCAGTGATGCTGTCAATATTCCTGTAATTGCCTCTGGTGGAGTAGGAAATCTGGAACATCTGGCTGATGGCATACTCTACGGCAAGGCGAATGCTGTTCTCGCTGCCAGTATCTTTCATTTTGGCGAGCATACTGTTGCTGAAGCCAAAGAATGTATGTCGAAGAGAAATATTGAGGTCCGTCTGTAACAATTACGGTATTAAGCATGATTTTATGGCTAGACAAGATTAAATGGAATGATGATGGATTGGTCCCTGTAGTAGTACAGGAGGCTGGGACACTTCAAGTACTTATGCATGCCTGGATGAATCGCGACTCGTTAGAAAAAACCATTGATAGTGGCAAAGCAACTTATTGGTCACGATCTCGTCAATCACTCTGGACGAAAGGAGAGTCCTCCGGCCACTATCAAGACGTTGAATCGATACAACTAGATTGTGATTTTGACACGTTATTGATCACTGTCAAACAAGAAGGTGGTATTGCCTGTCATACCGGCAGACACCATTGCTTTTTTATGTCACTTGCTGATAAAGAGTGGCAAACGACCGAAGACATATTAAAAAACCCGCAAGATATCTATAAATAGCAGACCAAAAATGAAACGAGACATCCTTAATTCGCTCTCAGAAATACTGGATCAACGTAAACAGGCCAGTCCTGACGAGTCGTACACCGCCAAGTTGTTCAATGACGGGAGCGATAGCATCCTAAAAAAGGTTGGCGAAGAAGCGACTGAGGCTATAATTGCGTCTAAATCAGGCGATAATGGCGCTATAATTCATGAAGTTGCCGACTTGTGGTTCCATACCCTTGTGCTGCTAAAGTATCATGGCCTGGATCATTCAGATGTACTCAATGAGCTTGAGTCTCGTTTTGGTTTGTCCGGCTTAGACGAAAAAGCCAATCGTAAAAATTAATCATAAGCAAGATGCCTAATCAAACTTGATTGTCAGTTTAAATTCGGGTCAACTGTCATCTAATACACTATCACTTGTTTGGAGATAATAGATATGGGCTTTGGCATCACAGAATTATTGATAATTCTATTAATTGTTGCGCTTCTATTTGGCACTAAAAAACTACGTAATATGGGTGGTGATTTGGGCAGCGCTCTGAAAAGTTTTAGAAGCGCCGTAAAAGAGCCATCGAATAAAGATGAGACTGTAGAAGTCTCAGAAAAGTCTTCGCAAGGACAAGTTATAGAAGGTAAAGTTGAATCACAAACTGATGACCCTACTAAACGCTGAGTAATCTCTTACAGGCGATTTCAATATGTTTGATATCGGTTTTTGGGAACTTACTATCATTGCCATTATCGGTTTGATTGTGATCGGCCCAGAACGATTACCTAAGTTTGCTCATGATGCAGGAAGCTTTATAAATAAAATTCGCAATTTTGTTCATAATGCTAAGGATGAGCTCGAAAAAGAACTTCAGTTAAAACAATTAAATGAACTCGAAAAAGACATCAATCATATTGACGACCTTATGAAACAAGCGCCAGATCGCATCATTTTAGGAAAACCTGATGACGACAAACGAACAGACAAATAAACACATGACATTAGTGTCATGACAGATGTTAACTCAGATATTGAACAACCATTAATCTCGCATCTAATTGAGTTAAGGGCTTGTGCGCTGCATTCCACTATTTGTGTTTTTGTCATACTGATAATTTTACTGCCCTTTTCAAACCAGATATACGCTTATATAGCAACACCATTAATAGCTGAGCTGCCTAAAGGAAGCCACATGATAGCTACCGAAGTAGCATCACCTTTTTTTGCTCCTTTTAAGTTAACTTTGTTCTTTGCTATTTTCATAACAGTTCCCTACATACTTTATCAAGCTTGGGCTTTCATTTCTCCGGGCCTTTATGCGAATGAAAAAAAATTCACCGTACCTTTGCTGATCAGCAGCAGTCTACTCTTTTATATCGGAGTAGCTTTCGCTTACTACATAGTTTTTCCTATGTTGTTCTCTTTTCTAACGGTAAGTGCTCCCAAAGGAGTTCAAGTAATGACGGACATAAATCATTATCTAAATTTTGTTATTAAGCTTTTCTTTGCTTTTGGTATTTCTTTTGAAATTCCAGTTGCCACATTCTTATTAGTCAGGAGTGGTTTTACTACCGTTAAAAAACTCTCGGCTAATCGCCCTTATATAATTGTCTTAGCATTCTTAATTGGAATGCTACTAACTCCGCCAGATATAATTTCACAAATTTTATTGGCAGTACCAATCTGGTTATTATTTGAGGTTGGCCTTATCCTTACTCATCACTATGAAAATAAAACAAGTGTCACATATAAGCCAGGCGATTAAATAGATTCAGTGCTTAAACGGAGGGAGTACCTGTTTAGCCTGTCCTACCTATTTTCTCATATTTAGTTCTAATAATGGTCTATAAGTCAATACTAATAAAACTTATTTTTTATTAAAAAACTAAATAAACGCAATAATTAAATATGCTACGTATATTTCGAATTCCAAAAAAGTTGAAAAACATCATGATTGCTCCCAAGGCAAGCCTTGAAAACGCCACCCATTGACAGTGTTTCTATGCCCGTTTTTATCCTTGTCTCCTTCAAAACCATTAATTATATTAGAAACGTTCGTAAATCCATCTTTGATCAAAATTTCACCCGCTAGCTTTGAGCGCTGACCACTTCGACAAACTACGAATAGAGGAATATCGTGTAATTGATTACCATCGAATAAGTATTCAACTAAAGATTCTCGTGCCTGTTCAATAAACCTTAGCTGTATGTCCCAGTCAGGGGGTTCCTTGATAGGAACGTTTATGGCATTGAGCGGATGACCGACAAAGGTGTATTCAATAGAGCTTCTGACATCCATTAATAATGCACCACTTTTCTGTTGTAGTATTTTATAGGCTCCTTGCGGATTGATATTTTTAAGCATCAGGAATAACCTTTATTTGTTTATATTGGAACACAAGCTATAAATAACAGCATAAGTCAATCTGGAAAGGATTACTAAGTCAAATTTTCTTAATCGATAAGTCAAAGATTTATTGATTGCGATTGACTGGCGCATTACCATTAGATAGCTTGATAAGAAGAATATTTAAAAGTATCAATTAAAACTTTCGGTAGAAACTAATGAGTATGGATGATCGTGACGGCGTAATTTGGTTAGATGGGAAATTTGTGCCCTGGAGAGAAGCAAAAACCCATGTGTTAACACACACCCTTCATTACGGAATGGGCGTGTTTGAGGGTATTCGAGCGTATGAAACAGACACGGGGACAGCTATCTTTAGATTAGAAGACCATACAAATAGACTGTTTGATTCTGCACATATATTGAAAATGTCGATGCCTTACGATAAAGAGGTCATTAATAAAGCATGCCTTGATTCTGTTAAAAATAATAATTTGGAGTCTGCATACATACGCCCAATGTGTTTTTATGGATCCGAAGGCATGGGGTTAAGGGCTGATAATCTTAAGGTTCATGTCATGGTTGCTGCTTGGGCTTGGGGCTCTTATCTTGGTAATGAGGGAATAGAGAAGGGAATTCGAATAAAAACTTCCTCTTTCACTCGGCACCATGTCAATATAACTATGTGCAAGGCAAAAGCTAATGGTAATTACATGAATTCAATGCTTGCTTTACAGGAAGCTATTGCTGATGGTTATGATGAGGCGCTTTTATTAGACAGTGAAGGTTATGTAGCAGAAGGAAGTGGTGAAAATGTGTTCATAGTTAGAAACGGGATAATTTACACCCCAGACCTTACATCTGCTTTAGAAGGTATAACGCGTGAGACTATTATACAGTTTGCAAAAGAAAATAATGTCCTCGTGAAAGAAAAGAGAATAACTCGTGATGAAGTGTATATTGCTGATGAAGCGTTTTTTACCGGAACTGCTGCTGAAGTTACTCCAATCAGAGAACTGGACAATCGTCAAATTGGCGATGGCTCAAAAGGCCCCATTACTACGAAATTACAAAATAAATATTTTGATTGTGTAAAAGGAAAACTGACAGAATATCAAAATTGGTTGAGTTATATATAACGAGGCATGCTATGAGTAAATTAATACAAGAAACAACATCAGTTTCTATCAGTAATGAATCTGTGTTTTACATAAATAAAAACCAATTACCATTACATTGTCCTTTACCTGAAATGACATTATGGAACCAGCATCCCCGAGTGTTTTTGCCTATTGAAGATACTGGAAAATCAAAATGTCCTTATTGCAGCACAGAGTATATTCTTGAAAAGTAATTAATACATAAACTAGTTTTATATGACTTTTAATATCTGGCGCCTCAGCGATGGTAAGTCTGGTCATGAATCTCAAAGCATTGGATTATGTAGTGCCATTCAAAAAATACGAACCTGCAGACGCTTTGATATACCTGTTCAAAATAAAAGAAATTGCTTAAGAAATTTATTTTTTAAAACTTATCCCCAGGGCAAACATCTTCCAGATCCAACACTTATCATAGGTGCAGGACATAGTACTCATCTTTCTATGCTAGCAGCGCAGCGTGCCCGAAAAGGTTATACGGTTGTCTTGATGAAACCGAGCTTGCCTATCTCTTTTTTTGATTTCTGCTTAATAGCAAAACATGACCATATTTCTGACAAAAATAATGTCATCGTGACCAAAGGCGCATTAAACCCAGTTCAATTTAACAAAAAAAAAGTTGATGGCTCTGGTTTATTTATGATTGGAGGACTGTCTAAAGATTATCATTGGAGTAATAGTTCAATCATAGAACAAATTATTACAATAATTGCTAACAATCCTGATATCAACTGGACTATTGCTGATTCTATGCGAACACCACAAACTTTTCTAGATGAGGTGAACAGACAGACTGGTGAAAATATAAAAATATTACGATGTTCCGAAACTAGTAGCGCTGAGATTCATAAACTTATTTATAATACTAAAAATGTCTGGGTAACTAGAGATAGTATTTCTATGATTTACGAATCCCTTTCTTCCGGTGCCGCTGTTGGCCTAATTGACCTCCCGCAGAATAAAGATGGCAGGACACATAAAAGTATAAACTCCCTTATTAAAGAAGGACATTTGACATTATTAAGTAGAGAAAATACAACACTCAAGTTAACATCAAACCCGCCTATTTTCAATGAAGCACATCGCTGTGCTGAAATATTGCTAAATCGTGGAATATTAAAATAATTTTTTAATCACTAAATTATCTTAAGCATTTGAATTGATATTAATTAGAACGTCCATTTTGTAAAAAATATACATTGAAGAATGAAAAATAATAATAAGGTAAGTTCGAACTTCATAAAATGTCCAATTTGTGAATCTAATTCATTTGTTCACCTTTTTAAAAAAAATAATGAGCCATTTGTAAAATGCAATAATTGCTCTTTAGTTTTAATAAACCCAAGATTAAATTATGAAAAAATAAAAGAAACATATAATGATGAGTACACTCGCGATTATGCTAAAAAAGCTACAGCTAAATCAAAACGCTCATTACAGAGAGTTCGTAAAGTAAAAAGTCAATTTACCACATCTGGTCGTTGGTTAGATATTGGTTGCTCCGCAGGATTTGTAGTGAAGAGTGCTAAAGAAAATGGCTTTGATGCTTTTGGGGTCGATATTGAACCTTGGGGAATTAATTATGGTAAAACGAGTCTTCAGCTTAACAATCTCGTAAGCGGGACTATTGAAGATCAAAGTTATCCTGACAACTATTTCAATGTTATTTCCTTATATGATGTTATTGAGCATGTTCCTGATTTGAACTTGCTTGTTAAAGAATTAAAAAGAATCTTAGGGGAAAATGGAGTGATACATGTTATTACCCCGGACATTGGGCATTGGCGTGTTTCAAAAACTTTGTCAGACTGGAAAGAAATTAAACCATCCGAACATTTATATTATTTTAAAAAAGTTACTTTAAAAAAGCTCTTTAACAAACATGGTTTGGATATTATAAAAACAGACTTCTCATTCAAAACCTCATTAAAAGCATACATACAACATTCTGATGGATAAGATTATATGGCATTAACAGTCGTGCAAGTGCTGCCCGCTTTGGAGGTCGGTGGGGTTGAACGGGGAACTCTTGAAGTAGCATCAGGATTGGTTAAGGCAGGCCACCGATCTATTGTTATCTCCGGGGGAGGCAGGCTCGTTGACACACTAGTCTTAGAGGGTAGTCAACATTTCAATTGGTCAATAGGCAGAAAATCATTGTTTACATTAATATTAGCAATAAAATTAAGAAAACTTCTTATAAGAGAGTCTGTAGATATTCTACATGTTCGATCCAGAATGCCTGCTTGGGTCTGCTATCTTGCACTAAAAGGTATAAGGAAAAACAAAAGGCCAAAGTTTATTTGCACAGTCCACGGCCCTTATTCAGTCAATAGATACAGTAAAATCATGACCAAGGGAGATGATGTTATTGTCATTTCGCAATTCATTAAAGATTATGTCTTGAATAACTATACAGAGACTGTAGAAAAGAAACTAACCATAATTCATCGGGGTATCGATGCTAAGGAGTTCCCTTTTAATTATTCGCCCGATGATAGCTGGAGAAAAGAATGGACTAAAAATCACACGACTCTAGGAGATAAATTTATCATCACATTACCGGCGCGGATTACTCGCTGGAAAGGACAGGAAGACTTTTTATTAATTATAAGCGCCCTAAAGAAGCTAGGTATTCCTATACATGGTTTAGTAGCGGGGGGAGCACATGTAAGACGTATTAAGTTTTTCAAATCTTTAAAAAGACAAGTGGTTGAACTCGGACTTAAAAATGAAATAGACTTTATTGGTCACAGAGATGATCTGAAAGAAATTATGGCTATTTCAGATATTGTTCTTTCGTTAGCAAAGAAACCAGAGGCTTTTGGAAGAACTGCTCTAGAATCGCTTAGCCTTGGGACTCCTGTTGTAGCGTATGATCATGGAGGTGCCTCTGAAGTACTTAATATATTATTTCCTGATGGGCTTACACCACACAATAATATTTCAAAAGCTACGAAAAAAATTGCTTCTCTTTATAAGACATCAAATATAATAAGCGTGAAAAATCCATTTACACAAAAAGCAATGATTGACAAAACAATTGATCTTTATGAAAAAAGTGTGCTTAAGTAAAAACTGTATTTGCTTATCTTAATAAGCAAAATCGTTTAATTACTATTACAAACTTATTATTCTTGCTCAGCGAATATATTTAATTAATTCTGCTGAAAAAAATAAAACTAATAGAACTTTAATTTTTTCTTGTCTGAAGTAGTCAATTACAACACAAGAACTTTTTCACATAAAAAATCGTAAAGCCTTATAAACACTATATTTCATGAAAAAATGAAGTAAAAGTGCTTTAATCTCATTTTAAACACTCAATTATGCATATGTCGTGAAAATATTAATAATAAAATTAGGTGCTTTAGGTGACGCTATAATAGCTACCGCTGTGATTAAACAGATTTTGAAGCATCACGCCGCTGACAATATTCACTTATTAACAAGCCCTCCCTTCATACAAATATTTTCACATTTTGACAAACTACAAATAGATTCTTTTGAACGTGGTGAGATCTTTAACATGCTAAGGACTATACCTTGGATAAGAAAACATAAGTTTGATCGAATATATGATTTACAGTCAAATGATCGAACGAGAGTATTTTGTACCTTATCGGGCTGTTCTTATATCGCAGGAAATCATCCTCATTATCCATATACTATTCACCCGAAAAAAACTTATATAGGTGAATGTCATTCTTTTGATCGTCTTAATCAAATAATTGAAAGTGCAAATATTATTCCAGCCCAAGCCATACCGTATCTGCCGATTAACAAGCCAACAATTAACAAGGTAAATTACTGGCTGGAGAAACACGACTTCTTATACAAACCATTTGTAATATTACATGCAGGGTCCAGCCTTACAAACACAAAGAAAAGGTGGCCTCATTTTAAGGAACTTGCTTGTGAATTAAACAATCTATTTGGAATTGTGTGGGTAGGTGGAAATGATGATGCAGAATTAAACCATACTCTAAGTACGGCAAGCGGTATTGACGGAACAAATCAATTCAATATTTTCGAGCTTGCAGAATTGGGCAAACACGCGAGATTTACAGTTGCCAATGATTCCGCTCCAATGCATATATTGTCCTGTTCGCAAACGCCTGTATTTGGACTCTTCGGACCTACTTACCCACGCAGAACACATGCATTAGGACAGTTTAATAACATAATAAGTTCGGATAAGTCGTTAGCTCGTAACGATCTTGAATTTAAGCCATCAAAAATCTCGAGCATTTCACTCAATATGGTCTTAAATAAGCTTAAGGAAAATAAACTAATATGACTTTCGGCGATAAAATCGCATTATTATATGTAATTTCTGTGCGGTTTATTCGAACTGCTATAGGTAAGCTTCTATCAAAATTACTTTTTAAAAAACAAAAAAAAGAATGTAAAAAAATATTAATAAACCGAGATGGTGCATTTGGCGACTCGATCGTTGCTCTGCCAGCATTGTCCGTGATAAGACAAAATCATCCCTCAGCACAAATAGATTTGTTATCAATGAATAGTAGTCAAGTTTCTTTTGTGGAGCTTAATTTAGATAAAAAATTAATAAACAATCTTTACATAGTTAAAAAAAATGAACGAAAGAAAATATTGAAAATTTTAAGAAAAGAAAATTACGATTTATTCATACAGATCCCGCAAAATATAGGAATATACAAGTCAATAAGAAACATGTTGCTAGTACGTTTTTATTTAAACATAAGAAGTGCATTTGGCTGGGACTCTGGACGAATAAAATCATTCTTGCGACAACAAAAGAAGTTTCTTAAAATACCAACAGAGACATATCGCTTTTTATATTCTCTTAAAAAATACAACGCTGGTACAAAATTAAACTATCCGATAATAGCTAAAAAGCCAAAAAACCTCATAATAAAAAATATCACATCACAAAAAAAAATCGTCGTTTTTTTAATCGGCGGCAAACTCCAGCTAAAAAAATGGCCGTCAACTAATTGGGCTGCGTTGGCAAATTTGATCGGAGACGAATATAAAGTTTTAATTTTGGGTGGTGCAGATGAAAAATTTGAAGCAGACAAAATAGTCTCAGAAACAAAAAATACAAATAGTTTTTGTAGTGAACTATCTATACCAGAATTACATTATGTTTTAATGAAATCCGCAATTGCTATAAGTCACGACACTGGAGCAATGCACTTATGTGATGCTGCGAAACTTAAGACGATTGCACTTTTTTCTACCCGCGATTTATCAAACAAGTGGCACCCGAATAATAAAGAATCAATCGTCATAGAAAAAGTGTTGCCTTGCAGCTTTTGCTTAAAAACTATTTGTTCGAATAACATTTGTATGACTAATATAACACCCAGTGAAGTTTATAGCTCTTTTGAAAAATTGGTTTAATGCGCGTCCCTTAAACTTTATTTACTCTGAATATCCATCTTGTTCATCCCATAACTCACGCCAATTAAAAAATGGAGGCAAACAATGCTCAGTCTGTAAATGTGCTGCTATTGCTGGGATAGGTGAAAATCCAGGTATATATTTAAACAAATTATCAGTTGTTTCTTTTTCAGAACCTAAATGTCTGTTTTTTTTAGTTCTTACATACTTAGTATTTTCAAAATATCTCCAATATTCTTTAACTACTTCTGCATGAGTAAAAAAAACATGCGTTGCATGTGACACAGTTCTCCAGCGCCTTTTTTTTGTATATAAAATATATGAAGGATAATTAAACTGTCTGAATATGTTTTCATGTTCTTGTGGATGTAATAAAAGATGCGTTTTCGTCTGACTATATATTATAGAGTAAAACTCAATCATCTCTGAAACAGCTGTTTTAGAATGAATATAATCATCTTCACAAAAATAAAATAATCCGTCACTATTCTTCGCATATATAAAATTCTGATACAAAGATTCTCCTTGGCCGGGTTTATCTGTTGTTATAATCTTCCAATCACATATCAACTTTTTGCATAAATTTTCAATCTTTATTAAAATATCATCCTCTGATCGATCGTCAAATATTATCAATTTTATGTTTTTATTATTGTTATATGCATACTTTATGGAAACAATTAAAGAGTTAATGCACTTCAATAGATGTTCGTCTTGATTAACTCCGGTCAGAGCACTCTGCCTGCCATTAGTTCTCTTGTCATTAATGCACGTTCGTAAACAGACAGTAAGCGGCTCTAAGTTACATTTCGTGTCTTTTTTGTTTGAGTCAAATGTATCATAGACTTTTTTTTGATCTATAAGGCCTTCAAAACTCTTAAGGGGGGATAAATTAAATTCATTATGCTTTTTTATTTTATAGCCCTGTTTTTTTAAGACACGATCTAAAATACGTAATATTTCGTTCATAAGAGACCTCCCTTTTTTATAACGTCCCCAGCTTTCACTGTGGGCATGTTGCAAGTATAATTTCCATTACGTATGTTACATGTGTTTTTATGTGTCTAATAACTCAAGCGTTTAGGCTGTTCAACTAAAGTTTCATTAACGTCGTTTTTTACTGTTCTAGCTACATCCTTCTTAAAAACAACTTTTATACCACAACCTCACTTCTTTCAATTATTTGCCAATACAAAACTTAGAAAATACTGCCCCCAGCACGTCATCACTGGTAGTTTCACCTGTCAAACCATCAAAGCCGGACAAACATATTCGTAAAGATTCTGCCTGAATCTCTAGTCCAGCGCCTTTTTTTATATCCGACAAAACCTTTCTTAAACTTTTCATTATTCTATGAAGGTCCTCAAGATGCCGCTGTCTAGAAAAAATCAAATCTTCTTCATCCTCCACTATATTAAGGTGGTGACAAATAACCTCCACCAATTTATCCATGCCCGTGCCAGTTTTAACAGAAACATAAACTTCTCTTTCTGAGTTTATAAAATCTTTCTCATTAGAAAGATCAATTTTATTTCTCACAACAATAATCTTTGCTCCAGAGCTAACGTGTCCAAGAAAATCGGTATGTGAATTTGAGTCATGAATAGTATTATCATACACAACCAAAACTATATCTGCTGTGGCTAGTGCTTCGTTTGCCTTATCTATTCCGGCCTGTTCTACTTTGTCCTCAGTCTCTCGTATGCCTGCTGTGTCAAATAATGTTACCGCATAATCTTCGAGTAATATTCTTTCTTTTACTACATCTCTAGTCGTTCCGGGGATAGCTGTAACTATTGCTGAGTCAAAACCAGATAGATAATTTAAAATACTAGACTTTCCTGCGTTAGGTCTGCCTGCAATAACAATAGAAGGGTTTTGATCAAGCACTCTACCAGCTCTAGCTCTAGAAGTTAATTCGTTCAATATATCTAAACAAGTTTGAATTTCAGTTGGTGCAGGCAAAACATCGATGACAACATCTTCTTCTTCAGGGAAGTCTAATGCTGCTTCGATTAATGCTTTAGCGTTAAAGATACGATTCCTCAAATCCTTAATTTTCTCAGAGAAGACACCGCTCAATGATTGTATAGCACTGCGTGCAGCTTTTTTTGATTTGCTGCTAATCAAGTCAGCGATTGCTTCTGCTTGAAGCAGATCAATTTTACCATTTATAAAAGCTCTCTCGGTGAACTCTCCTGGTCTAGCTAGTCTCGCCCCCAACAAGAGGATCTCATCTAACAACATTCCTAAGACAATGCGACTACCATGAGCATGACATTCCATTACATCTTCACCAGTATATGAGGCCGGGCTACTAAAATAGATGGCTATCCCTTTATCAATTATTCTTTTATCGGAAGACTTGAAGGAAGTGAATTGAGCTATTCGCGCTTCTGGAGATAAACCCGTTAATAATTGGAAAATTTTTTTTGTCTTGTCGCCAGATACACGCACTATACCGATGCCACCGGTGCCGGTTGGTGTGGCAATTGCTGCTATCGTATCGCTGCTTTTAACCATGAAGCAAACAGCCCAATAGTTTTATTTGTTTCGAGGTGCATTATCAATACTACGAGTAATCATCCACTGCTGCGCAATAGAAAGCGTGTTATTAACAACCCAATACAAGACTAGACCAGAGGGGAAAAAAGCAAAGAAAATAGTAAATACTATAGGCAACACGGACATAACCTTAGCCTGTACGGGATCCATAGGGGCCGGATTTAGTTTTTGTTGAATGAACATAGTTATGCCCATCAATAATGGCAACACAAAAAACGGATCTGGAATAGAAAGATCGTGTATCCACAAGATGAAATCCGCCTGTCTTAGCTCAACGCTTTCAAGAAGGACCCAATACAAAGAAATAAATACTGGTATTTGAATTAGAATAGGAAAACATCCCCCCAACGGATTAATTTTTTCTTCTTTATAAATATCCATCATGGCTTTATTTAACTTTGCACGATCATCTTTGTACCTATCTCTAATAGATAGCAAACGCGGCTGAACTCTGCGCATGTTGGCCATGGAGCGATACCCAGCAGCAGATAATTTGTAAAAAAATATTTTAAGCAAAAGAGTCACTAAAATAATTGCCCAGCCCCAATTATTTGTAAAACCATGTATGTAATCTAAGACCCAATATAGTGGTTTTGCAAGAATCCAAAAAACTCCAAAATCAACCGTTAAATCGAGGCCTTCTGCAATCTGCTCCAGTTGTTTTTGCAACTTTGGGCCAAAAAACACACGATGACTAATATTCTCACTATTGTTAACGCCAATGCTTTTAACAGGGCTTGCTGCCCCTATTACATAACTGTTTTTTTCAGGGTTTAATGTGTAGTAATGATATTTATCATCTTTTGAGCCAGGAACAAGTGCTGTTATAAAATAATGCTGAAGCATAGCAACCCAGCCATTAGTAATATCTATAGACAGCTTATCATCTTCAATATCACCGAAATCTATTTTTTCATATCGTTTTTCAGGAGAAGAGACCACCGCTCCAGTGTAAGTATAGATAAAACGAGAACCTTTTTCTTTTGCTTCCGTGCGATTTATTTGTCCATAAGCTCTACCTGTCCAATCAATATCGGTTTCGTTTTGAATTTCATAGTTTATATCAGCAACGTATTGGTTTCTGTAAAAAGTGAATGTTTTTATGACTTTCAGTCCATTTTCTGATTCCCAATAAAGCGGAATAGAAACACTGTCTTTACCTTCTAAAGAATAATTATATTTCTCAATTGCAAAAACCGTTTTATGATCAGCAGAATCAATTTCACTAATTAAACCGCCTTGGACGATATAAAAATGATCTTTTTCATTATCGAGCAAAACAACATTTCCAATTTTTTGTCTCTTAGAAACAGGATAATTTAATAGTTCTAGATGTTGAATTGTGCCGCCAAGTGTATTGATCTCAAGATCTAAAAGATCTGTTTTTACATGAATAACTTCTCCACTTTGTAATCTCTGAGATTTCCTGTCTACAGACAATGTCTGGTTCGTGCTTTTTGAAGCAGATGTTGATACTGTGGGCAGATCTCCCACACTTATGCCCTCCGTTGACTCTAAAACTAGTTCTTGTTTATTTATTTCAGATTGAGTGGGTAAATCATTATAATCCTGATGCCAAGATTGATAGATCATCGTCAGCACTAAGCCTAGCGCTACTAATAAAATAAAACGTGTTGTTTCCATTAGCTATTTTTTATGATTTTTTGAGGGACAGGATCATAACCGCCCTTATGAAACGGATGACAGCGCCAAATTCTCCAGAAACCCAGCAACAGGCCTTTTGAAGCGCCATATTCTGAAAGAGCTTCAATCGTATATTGAGAGCAAGTCGGATAAAACCGGCAGCAAGAGTTACGATACGGGCTAATGTAACGCTGATAGAGACTAACTAATAGTATTAGAACTTGCTTCATTTACTGATTTTATTCCAATGTTTAACCAGTTCTAGTGCAGTCGGTCGATTTTTGCAATTGATTTTATTTTTTACCAAAACCACAACATCCATCCCTTCAAGTTGTTTTTGTTTAAATCGGAAACTTTCTCTAACAATTCGCTTTAATTTATTTCGATCTACAGACCTTGACACGTATTTCTTGGGTACAACCAAGCCTAAACGTGCTTGATTAAGATTATTTTCTCTGGCTAGAAACAAGAACAATTTATCACTAGAACGATGTTTTGAAGCAAATACAAGTTTGAAATCTTTTGGACACTTTAATCTATTACGGGCTCGAAAACGACCCTCGAAAGAAGACACTATTTACAACAATTTAAGCTGAAAGCCTTTTTCTTCCTTTGTTTCGTCGTGACTTAATTATCAATCTTCCCGAACGTGTTTGCATCCGGGCGCGGAAGCCATGATTTCTTTTTCGTTTTAGTTTGCTTGGTTGAAATGTTCTTTTCATATACTAATGCCTTCTGTTACTTTAAATAGCGCTATTTAAAAGGGCCGACATATTACTGTTACAACCACAAACAAGTCAATTACATCCTGCACAACAACAGAATTTTGTTGTTGTGGATAACTATTTTAATCAGGTATACACTAATATCTTATCTTATTAACTATAAACTCATCGAGGTCTGATTAGTGGAAATTTCCGCATGGAAACGATGCCTTGAAAAGCTTGAGGGCGAATTATCTCCCCAACAATTCAACACCTGGATACGCCCTTTGCATGCTGTCGAAAGCGAAAGCGCTGTGCAGCTTCTTGCTCCAAATAGATTCGTCCTTGACTGGGTTTCTGAGCGTCATTTAATGCGTATAGAGGAAATATTATGTGCCGAACAAGTAAATGGAAAAGACATATCACTAGAAATCAAAATAGGCAGTCGTAATAGTAAAGAAAGCCGCATAGAGCCTAAAAAATCAATTCCACAAAACCTAAATGCTTTCTACGAGAAATCGTCGTCAAAACCAGTAAGACACTCTAATAATTTGAATCCACATTTTACCTTTAATAACTTTATTGAGGGCAAGTCTAACCAACTCGCAAGAGCAGCTTCAGTTCAAGTTTCTGAAAACCCGGGTAACGCTTATAATCCTTTATTTCTCTACGGGGGGGTGGGCCTCGGAAAAACCCACTTAATGCATGCCGTTGGTGCTGCGATTATTGAACAAAAACCTAGCGCCAATATTGCATATTTACACTCCGAGAGATTTGTTGCCGACATGGTAAGAGCGTTGCAACACAATGCTATCAACGAGTTTAAACGACACTACAGATCCTTAGACGCACTACTAATAGATGATATCCAGTTCTTTGCGAAAAAAGAACGATCTCAAGAAGAATTTTTTCATACTTTCAATGCGCTGCTTGAGGGACAACATCAAATTATTTTAACATGTGACCGTTACCCAAAAGAAGTTGATGGATTAGAAGAAAGATTAAAATCTCGCTTTGGATGGGGACTAACTGTAGCTATAGAGCCCCCAGAATTAGAAACTCGTGTTGCAATCATCCGTAAAAAGGCTGAATTAGTACATAAAAACATACCGGATGAAGTTTCTTTTTTTATCGCAAAGCGGTTTCGCTCAAACGTTAGAGAACTTGAAGGAGCATTAAACAGAGTAATAGCAAATGCAAATCTTACAGGAAAACCGATTACATTAGATTTCACACAGCTCTCTTTGAGAGACTTGCTTATCATACAAGATAAACAAATCACTATGGAAAACATACAAAAAACAACCGCGGAATACTATAAAATAAGAGTGGCTGACTTGCTTTCTAAGAGACGTAACAGATCTATAGCTAGACCAAGACAGCTTGCTATGGCGATGTCCAAAGAACTAACGAACCACAGTCTACCTGAAATAGGCGATGCATTTGGCGGCCGAGACCACACTACTGTCTTACATGCTTGTAGAAAAATACAAGAACTAAGAAAAACCGAACATAGAATAGAAGAAGATTATATTAATTTAACAAACACATTAACAAGCTGAGAAGAGTCTGTGAGTAAGTTGATCTAAAAACCAATGATTAAAACAATCAACATTTCATCAACAGTAAATGATTAATTACCCACAGCATAGCAAGGCCTGTTAGAAAGCTTTAAGCTATTGATTTTATACATTATTTAGACTTATAAACACGTTTTTGATTTACTAGTAGTAATAACAATAGGTATATATATGAAATTTAGTATAAATAGGGATGAGCTATTGCCTGTATTACAAACAGTTAGCGGTGTTGTAGATCGACGTCAAACTTTACCGATACTTTCTAATGTATTGTTGAATATAGAAGAAAAGTCATTAAAAATAACTGCAACAGACATGGAGGTAGAACTTATAGTCGAAGTGACAGCAGAATTTAATCTTACAGGAGCCTTAACACTGCCCGCAAAGAAATTATTAGACATTTGCCGCGCATTACCTCAAAAAGCCAAACTTGATTTTGAAATAAAAAAAGAGCGAGTTCTCATAAAATCAGGTAAGAGCCGATTTACGCTTGCATCACTACCTTCTCAAGAGTATCCATTCATTGAAATCATAGAAAAAACAACAAACTTTAAAATAAAGCAGGAAAAACTCGAAACACTGTTGGAAAACACTCAGTTTGCAATGGCTCAACAAGACGTTCGTTATTATTTGAATGGATTACTATTAGAAATCACCGAAAACAAGATTAAAGCTGTCGCCACAGACGGACATCGCCTTGCTGTAGACGAAACACAAATTCAATCACAAACAGAAAAATTAGTACAAATAATTGTTCCAAGGAAGGGAATCACTGAATTAATGCGTATTCTACAAAACGGCGATAGTGAAATAGAAATTCAAGTAAGTACGAATCATATTAGGATAATAAAGGAGAAGACATGCTTTACAAGCAAACTAATAGACGGACGTTTTCCTGATTATGAGCGGGTTATCCCCGAGTTAAGCGAAACACCAGTATTAGCTAATAGAGAAGAATTAAGAAATAGCTTAACTCGCGCATCTATATTATCGAATGAAAAATACCGAGGAGTTAGGATTGTTTTTGATTCAAACAGCTTGAAGGCTTTAGCTCATAACCCTGAGCAAGAAGAGGCGGAAGAAGAGTTAGAAGTAAATTACAGCGGCATAGAAATAGAAATTGGATTCAATGTTTCTTATTTATTAGACACCTTAACCATTATTAAAAGCGAAAATGTTAAATTAAGCATTCTAAATCCCAACAGTAGTTGTTTATTATTACCTGAGGACGACTCGAACTGTCAATATGTTGTGATGCCGATGCGCCTCTAGATAAAATGCCCTATATCGAACAACTCAATGCCAGATCAGTCCGCAACCTGGGTGACTTTAGAATAGAACCAAGCCAAAAACTTAATCTTTTCTATGGCCCGAACGCGAGCGGCAAAACATCCATACTTGAAAGCATATACCTATTATCTAGAATAAGGTCATTTAGAAGTCGGCGAATAAATGATGTTATTACTTACGGGGAAAGTAAGCTCCAAGTTTATGCAAAGGGAAAAAAGAAAGGAAACCCTTTCTCGGTAGGAATTGAAAAAGGACATGGAATAACAAAGATAAGGTTTGACGGAGAGTCAATAAAAACAGCATCTAAACAAGCTAAACTATTACCTGTCTATATATTAACCCCCAACCACGACACATTATTCACTGGCCCCCCAAAAAACCGACGGCACTGGTTAGATTGGTCTTTGTTTCACGTGGAACGAAAATATATGAGTGCCTGGAAAGGCTATCATCTCGCATTACGCCATAGAAACGCACTTCTAAAAAGTGATCGGCGAATAGACCCTTTAGAAATAAGTGGTTGGGAAAGGTTGATGGGGCAAGAAGCCACAAAAATTGATCTTATGAGAAACTCTTATGTTTCAGACCTGAATAGATTGTTGAACGAAAAGCATGCGGCTTATGTGTTGCCCGGGCGGGTAAAGATTAATTATTTGAACGACAATTACAAGAATTTTAATCTGTCTGATTTGTTAGCTGCCGGGAGAAATGAAGATGAGAAAAGAGGCTACACAAACCTTGGACCACACCTATCAAATGTTTCCTTTAGCTACGAAGACTATAATATAATCAATCACCTATCACGGGGTCAAACAAAGCTTTTTAGCGCAGCACTTGTGTCTTCACAGGTTGATAAACTAAAAGAGTTGGGAAACAATGCGGTGGTTTTGGTCGATGACCTTGGGGCGGAACTGGATGTTGATTCGTCGAAGAAAATGTTAGATCTACTGCTTGCTAACGATACTCAGCTTTTTGTTTCGTCTCTGAGCTGTCCAGAGTGGATAGCACAAGAACACGAGGGCTGTGGTGTGTTTCACGTGAAACACGGGAAGATACAAAAAATGATAGAATAGTTCAACTGATAAAGAGAGAAAACCATGTCTGAAGAAAATGTTTATGATTCGTCGAAAATTAAAGTTTTAAAAGGCCTTGAAGCTGTCAGGAAGCGACCCGGGATGTATATAGGCGATACCGAAGACGGCACCGGCCTTCATCATATGGTTTTTGAAGTGGTCGACAATAGTGTTGATGAAGCTTTAGCTGGTTATTGTGACCATATAAAAATAACTATACATTCAAACGAGTCAATTTCTGTTACAGACAACGGACGTGGAATACCTGTGGGTGTCCATGAAGAAGAAGGTGTTTCGGCAGCGGAAGTTATTATGACAACTTTGCATTCGGGGGGTAAGTTTGATGACAATTCTTATAAAGTCTCCGGGGGCCTTCATGGTGTTGGTGTTTCCGTCGTAAATGCTCTTTCAGATGAGTTGGATATAAAAATATACCGGGAAGGTTTTGTTCACCGTCAGGCCTATCGTAATGGGGATCCTGTAGCGCCATTGGCAAAAAGTGTCGCCTCAGATAAAACGGGTACGGAAATAACTTTTTTACCAAGTGTTGCCATTTTTAAGCTTTTAGAGTTTCACTACGATGTTCTTGCTAAGCGTTTACGCGAACTTTCTTTTCTAAATTCCGGAGTACGGATAGAGTTACTTGATGAGCGAAGTGGAAAAACAAATTTGTTTGAATATAAGGGAGGAATAAGCGCTTTCGTTAAACACTTGAATCGAAACAAAACACCTTTGCACGAGACAGTCATAGATATAGAGACTAATAAAGAAGAAGTTTCTGTTGAGCTGGCAATGCAGTGGAATGATTCATATCAAGAAAATATATTTTGTTTTACGAATAACATTCCACAAAAAGACGGAGGAACACACCTCTCTGGTTTTCGGGGAGCATTAACACGAAGCTTTAATCAGTATATGGATAAACAAGGAATAACAGCCAAAGCTAAAGTCGCGGTTACAGGTGAAGATGTTAGGGAGGGTTTGACGGCGGTATTGTCAATAAAGCTCCCTGATCCAAAGTTTTCTTCTCAAACAAAAGATAAGCTAGTTTCGAGCGAAGTTAAGTCAGCGGTCGAGTCGTGCGTAGCTGAAAAAATACATGAGTTTTTATTAGAAAAACCTATTGAGGCAAAATCTATAACCTCCAAAGTTGTTGAGGCAGCCTGTGCGCGTGAAGCAGCACGTAAGGCGCGTGAGTTAACGCGGAGAAAAACCGCCCTCGATGTCGCAGGGCTGCCAGGGAAGCTCGCGGACTGTCAGGAAAAAGATCCCGCGTTGTCTGAGCTTTTTCTGGTGGAGGGTGACTCTGCCGGGGGCTCAGCAAAGCAAGGCCGTGACCGTAAAAATCAAGCAATCTTACCGTTAAAAGGCAAAATATTGAATGTAGAAAAGGCACGTTTCGATAAAATGTTATCGTCTGTGGAGGTTGGAACGCTTATAACAGCTTTAGGTTGCGGTATTGGTCGTGATGAGTTCGATCCTGATAAATTAAGATATCATCGCATAATAATTATGACGGATGCTGACGTAGATGGAGCACATATTCGTACCTTGTTGCTTACTTTTTTTTATCGACAAATGCTTGAGCTTGTAGAGCGGGGTCATGTATATATTGCACAGCCACCACTTTACAAAGTAAAAAAAGGGAAACAAGAACGTTATCTGAAAGATGAGGCTCATCGTGAAGCGTATTTGTTAGAGATGGCGTTAGAAAATAGTCAACTTTTTGTGCAAGAAGGACAAGGCCCAATTGAAAATCAAGCTCTTAAAAACATGGCTGACTGTTATATTCTGATGAATCGCTCATATAATAGGCTTTGTAAACGTTATCATCCAACCATTGTTGACTCTATACGCTATATGAAATTAATTACGGAAGCGGACTGTAAAACTGAGGTTTTAGTAAAAGAATGGTTTGAAAACTTAGTTGCTTATCTAAATAATGATGATGCTAATGTTACCGAATACGGTTTTGAGTTATTTTCAACAAATGATGACTGTTTTGGAGCGGAGGTAATAGTGTCAATTCATGGTTTAGAATCAAGTAATGTTTTTGCGCCAGATTTTTTCTCTTCAGGGGACTATAAGAAGTTGTCAGCGCTAGAACAGCTGCATGATTTGAATGAAAACGCCTATATACAGCGCAATGAACGTAAGCGAGCGGTTACTTCGTTAAAGTTGGCTTTTGATTGGTTGTTAAAGGAAGCGGAGCAAGGTTTGTCTATTCAGCGTTATAAAGGCCTCGGTGAAATGAATCCTGACCAACTCTGGGAAACAACGATGAATTCTACGACTCGAAGCTTGTTACAAGTAAAAATTGAGGACGTGTTTGCTGCTGATGAGGTCTTTACGACTTTAATGGGCGATCAAGTAGAGCCTAGGCGAGAGTTTATCGAACAAAATGCACTTATAGCGGATAATCTTGATACTTGAATATTTTGACCTCTTACAAAAGAATTAATCTAACTTGCTGTCTAGCTCAGAGCCATCACGCCATCAAGTAAAACGGTGCGTTAAAATTTCGCGGCTCTTTATACTCTCAAGGCTGGAATATGGCGTGATTTCTTGGTGGCTTCGACTAAAGTAGAAGCTAAGTTTTAGGCTTGTTAGTTGTTTATAACTTTATGACGTCTATTATCTGTTTTTATAAAAAAGACGGATTTTGAGGGCATGGCGAGGACATGCTATTAGGATCAATGCTGATTTGTTAACTTAATTCACAATAAAAAGTTTACATTAAATTCCTAGACGTTATTGTATTAAGTTGCCGCTTTCGCTTTGAGCAATCATAGAGCCTAAAAAATTCATAACACGGATAAAATCCTTATGAAAAAAAAAATAAAAATTAAAGATAATTGGACCAAACCAGAGGTTATTTCACTAATCACTCAACCGTTTAATGATTTAATTTACCAAGCCCAACAAGTACATCGAGAAAATTTTGATCCCAATGTTGTTCAATTGAGCACTTTGATGAATATTAAAACAGGCGGCTGTCCCGAAGATTGTGCTTATTGTCCGCAAAGCGCACATTATAAAGCAGGCATTAAGGCAGAGAAGTTACTCGAGTTAGATGTTGTTCTTGAACAGGCAAAATCCGCAAAAAATAGAGGTGCGACTCGATTTTGCATGGGCGCTGCTTGGAGACAGCCGAGCCAACGTGACCTTGAAAAAGTAATTGTTATGATAGAGGCTATTAAAAAAACAGGCATGGAGACTTGCGCTACATTAGGCATGTTAGACAAAGAACAGGCACAAAAGCTAAAGCTCGCGGGACTAGATTACTATAATCATAATCTTGACAGTTCTCCTGAATATTACTCTAAAATTATTAGTACTCGTGACTACCAACAACGTCTAGACACTCTTGAACATGTTAGAGATTCAGGGATTAATGTATGTTGTGGAGGTATAATTGGTATGGGCGAACAAATAGACGATCGTGCTGGTTTGTTAATGAGTCTGGCAAATATGGAAGTACAGCCAGAAAGTGTTCCAATAAACATGTTGGTTCAAGTTGAAGGTACGCCACTAGATGAAATGGATGATCTTGATCCTATCGATTTTATAAGGGTTATCGCTAGTGCCAGAATAATGATGCCAGAATCCTATGTTCGACTATCTGCTGGTCGTAGTGAAATGACGAAAGAGATGCAGGCATTATGTTTACTCGCAGGGGCAAACTCTATCTTTTATGGTGAAAAACTGCTGACGACAGACAACCCAGAATTAATTGAAGATCAAAGGTTGTTTGAGCGTCTGGGTGTCCAATCAAGCAGTCATTAACAGGGCTTTGTAAGAAAGTGGATCTTGTTGACGAAATCAATAAGCGTAAAAGTAGTGGTTTATACAGAGTCAGAAAAATTGTAGATTTCTCAAAAGGATCGATAGCTACAATTGAAAATGAACAGTACATAAATTTCAGTAGTAATGACTATTTAGGCCTGGCAGACAATATTGTTTTGAAAGAGACTATGATCGGTGCTGTCGAAGAATATGGTGTAGGCGGAAAATCATCACAGTTGGTCACAGGCTATTTAAAACCACATAGGATATTGGAAGAAGGATTAGCAAAATTTCTTAAAAGAGATGCTGCATTAGTATTCAGTTCGGGCTATTTAGCTAATCTCGCCATTGCTTCTGTTTTAATAAACAAAACTACAATTATCCTACAAGATAAGCTCAACCACGCTTCTTTAATCGATGCGGCACAGTTGTCTGTTGGGAGTTTAGTGCGTTATCGACATGGAGACACAAACCATCTCAAAATATTAATGGAGAAATATAAAAAATATAACCTGGTGGTAATGACTGATGCTGTTTTCAGTATGGATGGAGATTTTGCTCCGATTGTTGAAATTGCAAAACTATGTAAAGAATATAATGCTGTTTTAATAGTTGATGATGCTCATGGCATAGGTGTTTTGGGTGAGACTGGAGCTGGTTTATTAGAATTAAAAAAACTAGACCAGTCACAAGTGCCGCTGTTGATAGGTACATTTGGTAAGTCATTTGGAGGAAGCGGCGCTTTTATTTCTGGAAACTCATTGTTCATAGATGCATTCATCCAAAAAGCAAGAACTTATATTTATACAACAGCTATTTCGTCTTCATTAGCAGTTACGATGACAAAAGCAATTGAGTTGGTGATAAATGCTACTGAAGAGCGAGAATGCCTATATAGACTGACGGAATTTTATAAAAAATCAATGAGGAAAGTAAATTTAAATTCAAATGAATCCATGTCACACATACAGCCTTATATGGTAGGCAATGCAAACAAGGCAACGAGGTTAAGTGAGTCACTATATCGTGACAAGTTATTAGTAATAGCAATACGTCCACCAACAGTCTCTAAGAACACTTCACGTTTAAGGATAAGTTTCACTGCTATTCACGACAAGGATCAGGTTGCGCGTCTAGTTAACTGTATAAAGAACAATTTAGATGATGAATAAACATAAACTTAACTGTGTTCTTTTACATGGTTGGGGGACTAATAAATCAGTTTGGGAAAATTTGATTGATAGGCTAAAAGTTTTTAATCATATTGATGCTATATGTCTTTACACGATAGCTGAAGAGATAAAAGCAAATAAGGTGGAAGACTTAGCTATTTATATAAAAAGTAAAATTGAAAATGATACCGTGATTATCGCTTGGTCTTTTGGCGGCCTTGTTGCTACACGTATAGCAACGTTAACGGATAAAATAAAAGGTATTGTTTATATTGCTAGTTCGCCATGTTTTCTTAATAAATCAGACTGGAACAATGTATTAGATAAGAGATTGATCTTAAATCTACAATATAATTTATTGAATCACCCCAAAAAGACGATCGATTATTTTTCAAAGCTTATTGTCCAAAACAAACAAGACACGAAAAGGTTGCGGGCAAAAATAAAGTTAAGCGTCGCTGATGAAAAACATAGTTCAATACTTTTTACTTGGTTGAATGAATTAGTAGAAATAGATCAAAGAAAAGAATTTTCAGCTTTACGCCTACCTATTCAATATTTGATTGCTGAGCAAGACGTGCTTATAAGTTCGGGTATAGCTAAACAATTAAAAGAATTACAACCACAAATGATATGCGAAATTATAAAAAACGGTAGCCACGCCTTATTTTTTGATCATCCGCAAGAAATACTCAACATGATAAATAGGTTTATAAGTGCTCAAATTGAATAATAATCTTTATGACATTAGAAAACATGATGTTTCGCTTGCATTTGATGCAGCCGCGAAAAAATATGATAGAGCTTCGATGTTACAAAAAACTATCGTCGAGCGACTAATTGAGTCATTTGATTTTATTAAAATCGATCCACTAACAATTTTGGACATGGGCTCAGGCACTGGTTATGGTTCAAGGCTATTAAAAAAAAGATTTAAAAAAGCACAATACTACCTGAGTGACATTTCAGGAGAAATGCTAAAAATGGCGCAAAAAAATTCGCCAAGATATTTTTATTTTTCAAACAACCATTTTGTCTGTGCTGACGCAGCTCAAATGCCTATACGAGACAACCAGTTTGATCTAGTGTTTAGTAACTTGATGTTGCAATGGTGCAACGATCTGGACTTTGTCTTTGCTGAAGTTAGACGAATGCTTAAGCCTGGGGGCGTCTTTTTATTCTCAAGCTTTGGGCCAGACACGTTAAAGGAATTACGCGACTGCTGGAAAAGAGTCGACGATGATATCCATGTTAATGCTTTTGTTGATATGCATGATATTGGTGATTCACTGATTCGTAACGGGCTGCAATCACCGGTGCTAAGCGTTGAAAACATAGTGATGGGTTACAATGATTGCTTGCAATTAATGCATGATCTAAAAAATATTGGAGCACAAAATGTTAATAAAGGCAGAAGAAAGTCATTAACGGGTAAGCAGCGATTAAATAAAGTTATCATGCATTATGAAGAGTTGCGCTCAAATGACAAGTTGCCCGCCACATATGAAGTCGTTTACGGCCATGCTTGGCGGTCTGACAAAGAAAAAATGATTATTCGCGACATCAAGTCTCAGTCAATATCATTAGATAAGCTAAAACAAGATCTCAAGGCAAGAAAATTAATATAATTATGAGAAAAGGTACTTTTATTGCGGGGACAGATACTGGTGTTGGAAAAACTTACTTTGCACTTGCCCTGATGGAAGCATTAAAGAGGCAAGGGTACAAAGCTAGTGGTATGAAGCCTGTAGCGAGTGGCGGGAAATATATTAAAGGCAAACTCATAAATGATGATGCGTATTTAATAATGCAGCATTGTAGTGAGACTATAGATTATGATCTTATAAATCCATTTGTATTTGATGAGCCTGTTTCACCTAATTTTGCTGCTAGGCAGGCTGGTGTAATTGTTGAGCTGGCTCCTATACTATCAAGTTACAACCAATTAACCTTATTATCTGACTATACGGTTGTCGAGGGTATAGGTGGTTGGCGAGTGCCATTATCTGATGATATTAAAATGAATGATCTAGTACATGAATTAGCATTACCTGTTCTATTGGTGGTTGGGCTACGTTTAGGCTGTATTAATCACGCAATACTAACAGCAGAGGCTATAAGATCTGATGGCTTAGTATTATGTGGATGGGTAAGCAATCAGGTGGAAAAAAATTATCTATACAAAGAAGAAACCAAAATATTATTAAGCAGGGAGTTGGCTTGTCCAAATATTGCAGATCTTGTCTATATGGATGACATAAATTATGCTGAAATGAGTAAAAAAATAGATCTGTCACATATATTAGGTTTTGGTGTTAGATAATATAATCTTAAGGTTGCAACAGGTGCCTAATTTAGGGCATATTGTCGTCCGAAGAAAACTATGGCAATCATAAGGCTGAGGTTCGTTGCCTTAATATATGTGCAATAAAGCTTTATAAGCTTAACCCGAAGAAATCGTTTAATCAGGCATTAATAACTTCGAGCTAAAAAAGTATATATAATACAAAGCTTTCAGCATGTTTAGTGTTATGTCATGATCATTGAGTAACGTATGAGTTGTTTATTTGAACTAAATATAATTATGGTGCGACAAAACAGTTATATAAAGTTAAATTATAAATAAGTAGTCATTAAAAATAAAAAATCATCAATGCTGAGGATTGTTGTATGTCAGTCGATAAATTAAAACAAGCTGTGTTCGGGTTAGTTGCAGTTTCATTGTTCTTAGTAAGTGGGGCTGTTCTCGCCGAATATCCGCTTAATTTGACCGAAGGCGTGACGCCAACCAGTCAAAAAGTTTATGAATTACACATGGCTATTTTGTACATCGTTACGGCAATTGGTATTGCTGTTTTCGGTGTTATGGCTTGGTCAATTTTCTATCATAGAAAATCAAAAGGCGCAGTTGCTGCTCAATTCCATCACAGTACGGCTGCTGAAATCACTTGGACGGTTATTCCGATCTTGATTTTGGTTGGTATGGCCATTCCCGCTACTAAAACACTCGTTTTTATGGAAAAAACCGGCGGGGCGGATATGACATTAAAGGTCACTGGTTATCAGTGGAAATGGAAATATGATTACCTTGATGGTGAGGGTGAAGGGATAAGTTTCTTTAGTGCTTTGTCCGAACGAGATTATGAAGCAAGTCAAAAAAATTCAGGAATAGACCCGTCGACAATCGAAAATTATCTTAGAAATGTGAACAACCCTGTTGTGCTCCCCGTGGATACAAAAATAAGAATTTTGACTACAGCAGCAGATGTCATACATGCTTGGTGGGTGCCTGCTTTGGGCTGGAAGCGCGATGCAGTTCCTGGTTACATTAACGATAATTGGACTTATATAGAGGAGCCAGGTGTCTATCGCGGAAAATGCACAGAGTTGTGCGGACAAAACCATGGTTTTATGCCTATTGTTTTACATGCCGTTTCAAAAGAAGAATACTCTGTTTGGGCAGAGGAGCAAAAATCTCTTCAGCTAGCTGCTGCAGACGGTGCAAGCCGTGAATGGTCCAAAGATGAACTATTAGAGAAGGGCAAATCTATTTATTCTGCAAATTGTGCTTCATGCCACCAAGCTGATGGCAATGGCATAGAGGGTTTATTCCCGGCATTGAATGGTAGTGGAATTGTTAACGGGCCACAGAAAGATATGATTAACTTGCTTCTTAATGGTAAAAACTTGATGCCAGCGTTTAAAGATCAGTTGAATGATACCGATATTGCGGCTGTGATTACCCATGAGCGAAACTCTTGGGAAAATACAGTAAAAGACGTTGTCCAACCGTCGGATGTAAAAGCAGGAAGATAACCGTAATATTTTAAACAATAATAAACTAATAGATAGTTAATAGAGGATAGACACATGGGTGAAGCAGTTATCCACGAAGATCATCACGATCATAAGCCGACGGGCATAGGCCGTTGGTTGTTTTCGACCAATCATAAGGACATCGGTACGATGTATTTGGTGTTTTCTTTGATTATGTTTTTTATCGGCGGAGCCATGGCAATGGTAATACGGGCCGAACTTTTTCAGCCAGGACTGCAATTTGTTGACCCCCAATTTTATAATTCAATGACCACTGTGCATGCACTAGTCATGATTTTTGGTGCTGTGATGCCTGCTGGTGTTGGTTTAGCTAATTGGATGATCCCGATGATGATTGGTGCGCCGGATATGGCCATGCCACGTATGAATAATATGAGTTTTTGGATTCTTCCATTTGCTTTTACACTACTATTATCTACCTTTTTTATGCAGGGAGGCGCACCAGCCGGCGGTTGGACTATGTATCCACCACTAGTATTGCAATTGGGTGATGGTTTCCCTTTCTTAATATTTGCCGTGCATTTTTTAGGTATCTCGTCAATCATGGGCGCTATCAACATTATTGCCACGGTTTTTAATATGCGTGCACCAGGTATGACCTTTATGAGGTTGCCTTTATTCGTTTGGACTTGGATTATTACCGCTTTTTTGTTGATTGCCGCTATGCCAGTATTGGCTGGGGCGGTGACAATGTTATTAACAGATCGATTTTTTGGCACTGCTTTTTTTGATGCTGCCGGTGGCGGTGATCCGGTATTATTCCAGCATATATTTTGGTTTTTTGGTCACCCAGAAGTTTATATTTTGGTGTTGCCTTCATTCGGAATTATCTCACAAATAATTCCAACTTTTGCACGCAAGCCCTTATTCGGCTATGCCTCTATGGTTTATGCGACAGCGTCAATTGCATTTTTATCTTTCTTTGTTTGGGCGCATCATATGTTTACTGTTGGGATGCCGTTGGCCGGCGAATTATTCTTTATGTATGCAACGATGGCAATTGCAGTTCCAACAGGGGTTAAAGTCTTTAATTGGACAGCAACCATGTGGAGAGGGTCTATGACATTTGAAACACCTATGTTATTTGCCATAGGTGTATTATTCATGTTTACCTTAGGAGGTTTCTCCGGCTTGATGATGGGCATAACACCTGTTGATTTTCAGTACCATGATACTTATTTTATCGTAGCACATTTTCACTATGTTCTTGTTCCAGGCATTGTCTTTGGTATCCTTGGGGGTGTTTATTATTGGTTACCCAAATGGACTGGTCATATGTATGACGAAACACTTGGCAAGTGGCATTTCTGGGCATCTACTATCTCAGTAAACGTTTTATTCTTTCCAATGCATTTCATTGGCTTAGCGGGAATGCCTCGCCGTATTCCAGATTATAGTACGCAATTTACGGATTGGAATATGATTATTAGTATTGGTGGCTTTGGTTTTGGATTGAGCCAGCTCTTTCTTGTTTGGGTTGTTATCAAGTGTATTCGTGGTGGAAAAAAGGCTTCAAATGAGGTTTGGGAAGGCGCTCAAGGCTTAGAATTTACTTTGCCATCGCCTCCCCCCTTTCACAGTTTTACTACACCGCCGATAGTGACTAATGCAACGGCACATTCGTAAATATAAAGAGGTGGGCTGAAATAATGATTGATGATGATAAGACAATAGCTGAAAAAAAACTAGCAACCAAGAACTTACTATTAGTTATAGTACTTGGACTCGTCGCGGTTGGTTTTTATGCTGGAATAATCTTGGTGTACACATAGATATGCGAGATGGCACGAGAGTTACACCTAAGAAGCTTTTTGTTTTTGCTGCATGCATGTTTGGGTTTGGTTACGCATTGGTGCCTATTTATGACGTGTTGTGCGATGTCACCGGGCTTAATGGTAAAACTGGTGAAGTTTCTCAAGTAGAAGCAGAAGCTAAGAACGTTGATGTGGAGCGGTTGGTAACGGTAGAGTTCGATACTAATGTGAATCCTGGACTTCCATGGAGGTTTGAAGCAGCAAAATTTAAAATGAATGTGCATCCTGGGGAGATTGCTGAAGCAACATTTGTTGTCGAGAATATTTCAGATAAACCAGTTTTAGGTCAGGCCATACCGAGCCTGGTGCCACCATTAGCGTCGTTATATTTTGATAAAACAGAATGTTTTTGTTTTACAGCACAGCTGCTGAAACCAGGTGAGCGTAAAGAGATGGTGGTGCGTTATATTATTGGACCTGAGCTGCCAAAAGATATTTCAATAATGACATTGTCATATACTTTTTTTAGATCCCTTGATGATAATGATGTCGCAGTTTCTGAGACTAAATTTATCGAGGCGATAAATACTAAAAGTTAGCAAAATAAATAATAGAAACGAGGAATAGTAATGTCTAACTCTCAAGACGCATATTTTATCCCTGAACCAAGTCGCTGGCCTATTGTGGGTACTTTGGCATTGTTCACTTCATTCATTGGTGGTGGCATGATGTTGAATGGTTCTGGTTTTGGCACTTTTATCCTTGGGCTTGGTGTAGCTGCGGTTGTTTATATGTTTTCTGGTTGGTTTTCAGATGTTATCGGTGAGAGCCTTTCAGGAAGTTATAATAAGCAGGTGGATATAAGCTTTCGATGGGGCATGAGTTGGTTCATTTTTTCTGAAGTAATGTTCTTCGCCGCATTCTTTGGAGCACTTTTTTATATAAGAGTCTTGTCTGTGCCTTGGCTCGGCGGAGAAGGTGCCGGTTTTCCAACAAATGAGTTTTTATGGCCTGATTTTCAAGCAGTTTGGCCGCTATTAACGACCCCAGATATGTCCTTAGCTAATCCGGATTCGAAATATATGGCTATTAAAGAGGTCATCCCTGCGTTTGATGTTCCTCTTATAAACACGATACTTCTTTTATTAAGTGGTGTGACTATCACATTTGCTCACCATGCCTTGAAAAAAGATCATCGCGCACCCTTATGTTGGTGGTTAGCGGCAACCGTACTTTTGGGCTTTGTTTTTGTGTACTTTCAAGTTGTAGAATATCAACATGCATATCATGAGTTAGATCTAACGATGGAGTCGGGTGTTTATGGATCGACGTTCTTTATGCTGACTGGTTTTCATGGCTTCCATGTCACTATGGGCGCAACTATGATTCTGGTTATTTTATTTAGGTCGATGAAGGGCCATTTTTCTGCAAAAGATCATTTTGCTTTTGAAGGCGTGGCTTGGTATTGGCACTTTGTTGATGTGGTTTGGTTAGGCTTATATGTCTTTGTCTATTGGGTCTAGTTAAAAAACCAAATAGTATATATATAAACTCTGCATTAGCAGCGCTTTTCTAGTTTAGGTCAATAATAATTTTTCTCATTTCAGGCAGAGTTAAAAACCTGCGCTGTGTGGTTGAATCCAGCCAAGCTTGAAACCTATAAGAAGCGAGGTAAATAGCAGTATCGAAAGTGCGACTCTGAAAGTAAGCGTTGTAACCATGCGTTTTGATTTAGAATCATCTTTGACAAGAAAAAATCCCCCGGCTAATAGTGAAGCACCAATTGAGAGAAATAATATTGCGATGTATATTTTAAAAATCATAATGTCGATTATTGTTATCTCAGTTTATCGTTCATACATTCTACCAGTATAAACAGGATACATTTTAAAAGATGAATTTATATTTTAGAAATTGGTGCTTTAGTCCAGGCTTAATTACGAGTTTATTAGCGATAGGGTTTTTTGGTTTGTTTGTTTTCCTGGGCTGCTGGCAACTAGATCGCGCAGAACAAAAAAGAAATTTATTTGTCGAATTTGAAAACAGACAGTTAACAGAGGTAATGGATTTAAATCAAATTGATAACGCCACTTCAAGTCTTGACAATCTTTTATGGCGACCTGTTAGAGTAAATGGGAGGTTTTTAGAAGATTTTCAAATTTTATTAGATAATCAGGTACAAAACACTAAAGCGGGGTATTACATTTATACTCCTTTTCGGTTGCTTGATAGTGAGCGCGTTGTTTTAGTTAACCGGGGTTGGCTTCCTGTAGGACCAAATCGAAAAGTTTCGCCTAGTGTAGTTGTGACGAAAGGTGTGGTGAAAATTAAAGCAATTATTAAAGAAATACCTAAAACAGGCTTATTACTAAAAGAGCTTCCGCCAGAAAAAATGAAGAAAGGTTTTTATAGAGTTCAACGAATAGATCTTGCCGAATTGGAAGAATTGACTAATACAAAACTTTTGCCTTATGTCATCAGGTTGTCACCACACTCAGAGCACGGTTATTATCGGATGTGGCCATTACCGGGTTCGGGTGAGAATAAGCATAACGGTTACGCATTCCAGTGGTTTGCTTTTGCAACCATGTTATTCATTATTTATTTTTTATTAAATATAAAGCTAAAAGACTTATGAGTGAAGAAGTTGAGAATATAAAGAAGGGTAATAGAGTGACAATCATCTTGGTGGTAGTAATGTTTGTCAGTCCTCTGATCTTGTCCTGGTACGTTTTTAATTACAGTGATTTTATAGGAATGAGGGGTATGTCAAACAAAGGCGACCTAGTTGTACCAACTAAATCTATACCTGATCTAGCATTGATAGACCCATTCAATGCAAAAAGAAAAGACAGCTTATATGGCGAATGGAATTTAGTTTATGTAGATGATTTTTGTGAAAAAACATGTATGGATAACATATATCTTATGCGCCAAGTTCATGCTTCTATGAACAAACATTCTTTGCGAGTTCAGAAAGTATTGTTGTTAACTGATCAATTAGTAGGTGAACTAAAAGAAAACTTGATCGAGTTCAAGGGCCAGCAATTTATAGATGTTGATTTGATCAATGTAGACGCACTGTTAAATAAGTTTCGTTTAAAAGATGCGGACGATCCGGAAAACGCAGGACGTATTTATATTATTGATCCTCAGGGTAATTTAATGATGAGCTATGCCCCTAATGTAAATCCAGGGGATATATATAAGGACTTAAAAAAATTATTACGTAGTTCTCGAATAGGTTGATTTGAGCATAATAAATATGAATGATAATAAAATTACTCTAGCCCTTATACGTTTTGCATGTGTATTAACTTTTCTTGTTATAGTAATCGGCGCTTATACACGGTTATCTAATTCTGGGTTAGGCTGTCCTGATTGGCCAGGTTGCTATGGGAAGTTAATCGTTCCTGATAAAGTTGAAAATGTTAATGTAAATGAAGCATATCTTGGCCGACCTCTAGAATACACTAAAGCATGGATAGAAATGGTACATCGCTATGCGGCCAGCTCATTGGGCTTATTAATCCTTGTTATTGCTTTTATGTCATGGAGGAAATCAACGTTATTGAAGATACGTTTATTTACATCTATATTGTTGTTATTAGTAATATTCCAAGGCATGTTAGGTATGTGGACAGTTACTCTTCTTTTGAAACCAGTTATTGTTTTATCTCATCTTCTAGGAGGGTTAACAATTCTCTCTTTGCTGTATTGGCTAGTATTAGAGCAACAGCCTGGTCAGGATACTGTGACAAAATCAGGTAATAGTAAGTTGTTACCCTCAGTGATTGTAGGCCTTTTTATTTTAGTTATACAAATCTCGCTGGGAGGTTGGACAAGTACAAACTACGCTGCATTAGCCTGTACTGATTTTCCAACTTGTCAGGATACTTGGTGGCCAGATATGGACTTCAAAGAAGGTTTTATTCTGTGGCGCGGCTTGGGTATTGATTATGAGGGTGGCGTACTTGACGGCAGTGCTAGAACAGCCATCCATATGACTCATCGTATAGGCGCGTTGATTACCTCTTTGATAATTATAACGATTGCTATTCGTGCAATTAGGTCTGGAATGAAAAATATTAAAGTGACAGGCTGTGCGATTTTGGCATTATTAATAGTCCAAGTGTCTTTAGGCATCGCAAACATCAAGTTATATTTGCCGCTATCAGTAGCAGTGGCGCACAATGGGGTAGCTGCGTTATTATTGCTTTCTCTGGTGACATTACTTCACCAATGTTTGCTAGTTAAAAATCAATGAGGAGTTCCCCTTTGGAAGATCAATCAGTTACAAACGCAATCGCTGTTAGTTGGCAAGACTACATTGCTCTTTGTAAGCTAAAGGTGGTGTCTCTTATCATTTTTACAGCTGTCGTTGGTATGTTTTTGGCAACACCGGGTATGGTGCCCTGGGATGCTCTAATTTATGGCACTATTGGCATTGGTCTAGCTGCTTGTTCTGCCGCGGCTATTAATCATATAGTTGATCATAAAATTGATTCGGTGATGGCCCGAACCAATCGTCGACCACTACCGAAGGGCAAAGTCAGTCTTTTGAATGCTATTATTTTTGCTTGGTTTCTAGGAACCATTTCCATGGCTATTTTAGCTTTTTTAGTTAATCCCCTTACCGCTGGATTAACGGCACTTTCGTTGATTGGTTACGGTTTTATTTATTCGATGTATCTAAAGAGAGCTACGCCTCAGAATATTGTTATTGGTGGTGCTGCTGGTGCTGCGCCACCTGTGTTAGGCTGGACAGCTGTGACCGGCACATTAGACCCTAATTCATTATTATTATTTCTTATTATTTTTGCTTGGACGCCACCTCATTTTTGGGCCTTAGCTATTTATCGTCGAGATGAATATTCTAAAGTTAACATACCCATGCTACCCGTTACTCATGGGGTTGAGTTTACGCGACTACACATATTGTTATATACCATCATATTATTTATAGTAACCTTACTACCATATTTAGTTGGTATGTCTGGCGTGTTTTATCTCGTAGGCGCTATTCTTCTTGGTGCTGGATTTCTTTATTATGCTATTCGCATGCAGTTTGATCATGAAGATCGTTTAGCTATGCGAACTTTTTCTTTTTCTATTATTTATTTGATGTCTATGTTTACTGTCTTATTGATCGATCATTACATTCCCCTACTAGCGCTCATGTTATAAGTGAATGTTATTTGAACTATAGAGGCCATTGTTTGTTAATGCATGCTATTTTGAAAAGATTATTTGAAAGGTCAGACGATAATAGTCTATCTAGAATATACAGTTATTTTCGGAGGGGTTAACATGCGACGTAGACGATTTATTACGCAATTTAGTGGTCTCGCAGGCGGTCTCATGCTGTCAGGGACTAACCTTTTGGCACACCCTATTGATAATAATATTGATTTGAGTCACCTGAAAAAAAGCGATGATAAGTGGAAAAAGCTAGTATCGGATAAAGAGTTCGATATTCTATTTGACGAAGCTACCGAGCCTCCTGGTTCAAGCGAATTAAATCACATAAAAGAAGATGGTACTTTTATATGTACTGCTTGTTATCTCCCATTGTTTGAATTTGAAAAAAAGTATGAGAGTGGTACTGGCTGGCCTAGTTTTTATGATGTTATTGCGGGACGTATAGGTACTAAGCTTGACATTAAATTGATTTGGCCGCGAAAAGAATATCATTGTATTCGTTGCGGTGGGCATCAAGGCCATGTCTTTAGCGATGGACCGATCAACACCACCGGATTACGTTATTGTAATAATGGTCTAGCATTAAAATTTATTCCAGTCGGTAGAGTATTACCAGAGCTACGAGGCTAACTATGTTTCGAATTATTCTAGGCGTTTTGTTATGTAGCATGTGTTTATCTTCGTTTGCTAAAAATAATCTTGCCATTTTTGCGGGAGGTTGTTTTTGGTGCATGGAGGGCCCCTTCGACAAGCTCGATGGAGTTATCAGTTCAACGTCTGGCTATACTGGAGGGCATACTGAAAATCCAACATATGAAAGTAGTTCAACAGGCACGACAGGGCATTATGAAGCAGTTCAAATTGAGTATGACTCAACAATAGTAAGCTATGAAGAATTATTGGATGTTTATTGGAAAAATATTGATCCATTTGATGCACATGGACAATTTTGTGATAAAGGGTCACATTACCGTGCAGCAATATTTATAATGAACGAGGAGGAAAAAAGATTAGCGTTTAAAAGTAGAGAGACGTTACAAGATAAATTAAAGAATAAGATTGTAACAGAAATTCTGTCAGCTAAGCAGTTCTATGCTGCAGAAGATTATCATCAGGATTATTACAAAAAGAATCCAATACGCTATAAATACTACCGCTACGGATGTAATAGAGACAAAAGATTGAAACAAATAGAAGAATTAGTCAAGTCAAAATAATTATTCAACGCAGATCGTTTAACAGTTATAGTTAAGTATCTGACCTTTAGGTTTATTTGTAAAATAGTTTGTTTGGACTGGTTGTGATTGATTATGACTATAGCCTAGTTTCACCATCATTTTACTAAAAAAGTAAGCTGTCCTTGACTTCGATTGGCGATGATTACGTTACGATTTATTTTAGAATATTAATTTACAATTTTAGATAATGCGACTTGCATGCCCATCATTCATATAATGAATAGTTATCTATGATAAGAATAAGCTCACTTAGTGCACTAAGACCATCAGACCAATTAGTTTGAACGAGAGGTATTGCTTTGTCTTCAATTAAGGCAACATCCTTTTTAAGAAAACTTTCTACTTCTGGATGATAGTCTGTCGCAGTAATATTAACATTAAACTAATGAGTTCTATGCCACAGCCAACTCCTAGAATAAGTTTGTTTTTGGTAACGTAGTCAAACATGCAGTGAGCTGATGCTTCGCTAAAAGGCCAAACAATCACTACTTTGCTGAAGAAATGTCGAGATTTTAACAATATCACCAACATCAAGAAATTCTTGTTTACCGAGTAAGGTTCTTCTATGGACATTTATTATACTCAGTTGTTTAATAACTGATACCAATCTCAGACATATGTATTTACTAGTATAGAAACCAAGCAATCATTAAATCCATTACATCCAACTCGTACTCTATATTAATCAGTAAGTAGATTATCGTAATATATTTTTTTATTGAGTTTTATTGGTGAAGCCAGCTTTCAAACATAGCTGCTTGTCCATAATAAGCTCCTGAATCATCGATAATATTCCAGATAATTGCACCCTGTATTAAAAAACGTCTGCCACTAGAGGAGAGTCTTATGCCGGAATAATTATCTAAAAAACCATCTTTTGCTACTTGTTGTATTAATTTTTCTCGTTCTACTTGATTTATTATTTCTACAGACTCCTTCGAAGGCATTTTGATAAAGCTCTTCCAATCAAGTTCAAAAAGATCGAGTGCCATTTCATTCCCGAAGTTAAAGATAGCGGTGTCTTCGAGACCATGTGAAACAACAACAAAAGGTGCATTGTATAAAGTTAAAATAAAATCATTATCATTTTTTTGAGTAGGTATAAGCTGCTTCCCGGTCCAGTATAAATAACTGGAACAGAGAAGTTGGCCATGTTTAATATAAACATCTGTAGAGAGCTCATGATGAATCATTTTAGCATTTCATCTTGCTGAGCTGAGTTTGATACTTAAATTAAAAAAAGTTTTCCTTTTAAGTATAGGCATCCACTTTTTAGATATAGTTAAAAAAGTTCATTAGTTTATTTCAACACGACGCCAATGATCATTATATGAGATTAGTATTCTATTAATCATCCTGATGTTTATTTGACTAGCTACTCAGCGATTGCTACAGGTTTTTATGAGTAAAAAAAGAAGTTTGCTAAATAATTTTTATATTAAATCTTAACCTGTAATAACTGAATCAAATGTTTCTTTATATGAGCCATGCATCTTCGTGTAAAAAGGCAAGTCTGTTAGTTTGCTAGCCCATTTGGCAACATTTGGATAATCAGAAATATCAATATCGATAACCTCAAACGGGTCAACGGTGGCAAGCAGAGCAATATCAGCTATCGTCATGTTATCATCAACGAGGTAAGGGGTTGTTCCTAATTGTTTCTCGATAATAGTCATAAAACGTTTTAAAAAAACATACCCCTCTTCCATGGATTTTTTATCGGCCTCTGCATTGATTAGACCAGCAACAATTTTATTAAAAAATACTTTTATTAAACTATTGTTAAGATGTGCATTGATGAAATCTAACCATTTATCAACATGTGCTTGTTTAATAATGTCTTTAGGATAAAAGTCAGACTCATGCTTACGGCAAAGATATTTCATAATGGCATTGCTTTCAAATAAATAAAAACCATCATCATCAATTGCTGGGATCTTTCCCGATGGGTTAATCTTTAGGTATACATCAGTTTGAGTTTCGCCGACAAGTGGGTTTATTATTATGAATTCGTGATTCAAACCAATTGCATTCAAACACATTCGTACTCTATTTGTTGGAAAAGACAAACCCATTCCGTATACTTTAATCACTACATTTTTCCTTAGTTTTTATTAATATGTTTTTATAAGGTTTATAGTAGTATTAATCATTTATAAAATAAAGACACTCTAGAAATATAGTATTCACACAGTCACTAGGACATGGATTTAGTTATCTCTGCCCACTTTTTATTCAAGATTAAAACTTCATAGGTGCGTTGGAGAATCTATTTAATATTACTTTTCTCATAATTTATTTTGTTTCAGCTATATGTTACAAATACATAATTCTTTATAAAGACGGTAACATCACCCATGCATACCGTCTCGCCACACATTTTCTGGTTTTTCTATAGGTTCTATATCAAGATTTACAACAATAGCTTGTTGTCCGCTACGCATTAAAACACATTCCAGAGAAGTGTCGTTTCCAGCATTAATCTCCTGATGCGGCACATATGGTGGGACATAAATAAAATCACCAGGTCCAGCTTCCGCTGTATATTCTAGCTTTTCACCCCAACGCATGCGGGCTAAACCAGTAATGACATAAATAACACTTTCTACTTCCCCATGGTGATGCGCGCCAGTCTTCGTGTTAGGTGAAATAGATACGGTTCCTGCCCATATTTTTGAAGCGCCAACTGTTGCAGCGCTTATTGCTTCAGACCGTTTCATACCTGTTGTCTGAGCTGTATCCGAACTTAATTCACCCGCCCGTACGACACGCACCCCATCAGTTCGCCAATTAGTTGACATAATTTATCTCCAATAACTGACACCTATATGAGTGTGATGAAAGTTTAATATTTAATGACAGTGAATTCGTCCGGACTTAAAGTCTTTGTAACAAGCATGATCATTTGTATCACCCGAGTGTGAGAAGACTACAGGGTTTATTCCGATGACGAATAATAAAATAATGAGAAATTTATTTAAAAGTATTTTCTTTGCCATATTAAAATAATCACCTATATAATTAATTATTTAGATTCTAACTTCGCTTTGATAATACAATGCTAGCACATAATTCATCAGCAAATTATAAGTAGGCAGTTTTTAATATTCATCATAAATGGTCCGAGAAAGTTATAGTTTTTAACATTCTGAGCCTTACTTCTTGATAAATTAAAAAATCTTCTTTCGACGAGCCTCCGGATGAATATAATTATATTATGAAATAATTTAGCTATAGTATTATATGGATGCTATATATTTAAAATACCTGACAACATAATGACAGTTTTATTGCTTTTGACGATGACGCTTTAAACCAATTTATCGTTTACAGAATTCGTAAACCCCATATTACAAAACTGAGTTTATTCAGAAACATACCAAGAGTCAAAGTTAAGCTCACTCACTATCAACGCCGTTAATATAGTGTCTAAACTATCTCTAGTTATGAAAATGAAATTCGCTATATTATCCAAACAAGAAATTTTTCTCTGTGTTCTAGCAATTAATATATGCACTTAATTTATTGATGAAACAAAATTCTTCATATTAGGAGCAATTGAAATTATGTTCTTATTAAGATAAAAAAACAGCTTGGTAGATTAAACATTATCTTTACGTTAACTAACAGATGTTACTGATATTAAGATTAAGAATATTAAATTAATACAGTATTTTGTATATAAATTTAATACTCAGTTGCTACATTCCGGTTAAATAAATATTCTATGCGGTTTTTTCTCTCACTTTTAGAGTTGAGTAGTGTGTCAAAAAAGCGTTCCTAAATTAAGCTAGTTGCCTATTTAATAGTTTTCTTTGAAGATATTATTTTAATCAGTGATTGTCTCGCGCAATATTTTCATTGCATTTCTTTCTATCTGTCGGATCCTTTCTGCAGAAACACCATGGACGGCTGCAAGTTCTTGCAAAGTAGTTTTATTTTCAGTCAACCAACGTTTAACTATGATATCTTTGCTACGATCATCTAGCAAAGCGAGTGCCTTATGTAATGAAGCTTGACTCTCATAGTCAAGTTGTGCAGTTTCTATCAATTCTTCAGGACCTGCTGTTTTATTCTCGAGGAAGTAAGATGGTGAAAAACTTGAATCTTCGTCATCATCGCTATCAAGGCCATCGAAGGACGCATCATAGTTACCCATGCGTTTTTCCATTTCTGTGACGTCACTAGGCCTGACGCCGAGAGTCTCAGCTACTTCATTGACTTCATTTTGATTTAACCAGCCGAGACGTTTTTTGGATGAGCGCAGATTAAAAAATAATTTACGTTGTGCTTTAGTTGTTGCGACTTTAACGATACGCCAGTTTTTAAGAATAAATTCATGCATCTCTGCGCGAATCCAATGTACAGCGAAAGAAACAAGTCGTACACCTATATCTGGGTTGAATCTTTTGACGGCTTTCATCAAACCAACGTTACCTTCTTGAATCAAATCGGCTTGTTGTAAACCGTAGCCGCTATAACCTCGTGCAATTTTTACTACGAAGCGCAGATGCGACATCACTAAATGACGTGCAGCTTCAATATCATCATCTTCTCGAAGACGCTTGGCAAAGAGCCGTTCTTCTTCTAAAGATAAGATTGGCACTTGATTGACTGATGAAATATAACTTTCAATCGATCCGGCCGGTAATGCAAGTTTTAAGTTTGTTAATTGATACATCGGACTTTTCCCGCTATTTTTAAGGATAATTTTAGCACTCCGGAACATAGAGTGCCAATTTTTAAAAAAATTCAATTTAATCAGGTTCGTAGAGTACTGATTATTAGAGCATGATGCCTTTTAAAAGAGTTCTAGATGGGTTCAATTGCCCGTAAATGACGTTTCACAGCTATCCAAGAGCCAAACAAACCGAGAACGATTCCACTAGCAAGTAGGATTAGCGAGTTACCCAAACTAAGGCCTATTAACTGAAAGTCACTATTATAAAGTCTGGCGAGTTTGTTAACCGGGCCACCAAGCATTTGCACAGATATTATGACCAACAGCCAAGCGATGATACTACTAGAGACGCCGTACCAAAATCCGCTATAGAGGAATGGGCGTTGTATAAATCTATCTGTCCCACCAAAAAGTTTAGTGATCTCAATCTCTGACCGACGATTATCAATTAAAAGTCTAATAGTATTGCCGACAATAAGTAATACCGCGATTGCTAGAAATGTTGAAAGAACTACAATTAGACGATTAACGATATCTAGTAAATAAAGTAAGCGTTTCAACCAACGCCTATCGTATTGCACGCTATCGGTTTCTGGCATGGCCTCCAGTTCTTTTATCAATTTCTCGGTTCTTGCTTCATCAATATTTTCGTAATTTGGCGTAACAAGAACAACGTTTGGTAACGGGTTTTCATCGAGTGAATTGAGTGCATCAGCAAAGCCCGATAGCTTTTGATATTCAACTAGCGCATCAGCCCGCTTTATCAAGTGGGTTTCACTGATGTTATTATTATTGGCTAAGATGTTGGCAAATTCTGCCGCACGTGACTCATCAATATCTGTTTGTAAAAATACTGTGATCTGAACAGAGTCATCCCAACTTGATGAGACGTATCGTATATTATCGAGTAATAAATAAAAGTTGGCAGGTAAGGCTAGCGATATGCCAATAACTGTCGTAGTCAGTACACTGCTAATAGGGGATTTAATGTACTGTCCAAGACTGGAGATGAACGCCTGTGCATGTTGTAATAACCATGTGTCGAAGCGGCGCTTAAGCTGACTCTTAAAGCTCTTATTAGGACGAATGTTTTTTTTAAGGTTCCTCGGTTTCATGTTTATGTTGTCGCTGCACCTTGTGTTAATATACGCCCAGATTTTAAGGTAATGATTCGTTTCGACATGCGGCTGATCATATCAATGTCATGGCTGGCAATGAGAACGGTAACGCCGACCTGATTAAATTGTTCAAATAAACTCATCGTGTCCCATGACAAAGCGGGATCAAGGTTACCTGTAGGTTCATCTGCTAGGAGTATAGCTGGTCGATGCACGACTGCGCGTGCAACTCCTACACGTTGTTGTTCACCACCCGATAGCGCCATAGGATAGCTATTTACTTTTGTTAATAGATGGACTTTATCTAACGCGGCTTGCACACGCTTTCGAATCTCTTGATGACGATATCCAGCAATCACCAGTGGTAACGCGACATTATCATATAGGGTTCTATCATTTAGCAGGCGATGATCTTGAAACATAAAACCTATATGTCGCCTGAAGATAGGGATACGACGGTTACGAACTCGTTCAAGGTTTTGACCATTAACAATAATCTGTCCACGAGAATGACGATCTATTAAGGCTATTAAACGCAGAAGTGTGCTTTTGCCAGCGCCTGATCTACCTGTTATGTAGACCATGGCACCTTGTTCAATATGTAGATTAATATTACGTAGAGCCTCATTACCTCCAGGGTAGTTCATGTGAACATTGGTAAATTTAATCACGATTCTGCTAGTAGCAGTGCATCAATAAATTCAGCAGCGTTGAATGGTCTTAAATCTTCAATTTGTTCACCAACACCAATGAATCGAATAGGAATACTCAGTTCATCCGCGAGTGAAAAAACAATCCCTCCTTTTGCAGTCCCGTCAAGTTTTGTTAACACAATACCATCAATACCAATCGCTTCATTGAACTGTTTTGCTTGTATTAATGCATTTTGTCCGGTTCCGGCATCTAATATCAGTAGGACTTCTCTCGGTAAGTCATTGTCAAACTTACTACTAACACGGTAGATCTTTTTCATTTCTTCCATTAGATTATTTTTATTATGCAAACGCCCTGCAGTATCTGCTATGAGAACATCAATATTGTTTGCTCGTGCTGACTCTAAAGCATCAAAAATAACTGCAGCAGGGTCAGATCCATGCATTTGAGCAATGACAGGTAGGTTATTGAGCTCACCCCAGGTTTGTAGTTGTTCTATAGCTGCGGCGCGAAAAGTATCCCCGGCGGCCAGCATGACTTTTTTCCCCTCATTCTTTAACAGACTAGCAAGTTTACCGATGGTGGTTGTTTTACCAACACCATTAACACCAACGACCAGTATTAAATGGGGTTTATTCAGAGCTTTAGGTATAGTCAGGGCTTTCTCGACTGGTTTAAGTATAGGCAATAAAATTTTTCTTAACCGATCAAGTGGATTTTCTGTCGAACCTTCTTTATATTCAGTTTTTAATAATTGGATGATCTGATCAGTTGTATTAACACCAATGTCTGCAACCAATAAACGATTTTCAAGTGCATTAAGAGTGATATCATTGATCAGAGTTTTGTTACGGCTAAAGAATTCTCCAAAAAGACCAGTACGCGTATGTTTCAAACGATCTGAGAGAGAGAGGTTTTGATTTGGTGGTTTCTCAGGCTTCTTAATGCTGCTTTTTCTTTTTAAGCCAAACATAAAAGTAAGTTATTTTAGTATGCTGTAAGTAAGTTGTATTATTCTATCACTAACTTATATCGAACTCATAAAGAGAAATACACTCTATATGTCCTATACCTCAAAATTTAATTAATTATATAAAAAAATGAAATATTCTTGTCTTGTTTTGAAAACCTTGTTCCTAAGTTCAATTATAATCATTCCTGTAATTGTTAATGCAAAAGTTACCGAATTTGAACTAGAAAATGGACTTAAGCTATTAATAAAAGAAGATCATCGAGCCCCCATTGTTGTAACACAGGTTTGGTATAAGGTTGGAGGTAGTTATGAATATGATGGAATTACTGGTATTTCGCATGCACTTGAACACATGATGTTTAAGGGTACAGAAAAATTCCCTGATGGTGAATTTTCTCGAATTATTTCTAAGAATGGTGGAAGTGATAATGCTTTTACTGGCCCAGATTATACTGCATATTTTCAAACATTAGAGAAATCACGTTTGGAAATAAGTTTTAAGTTAGAAGCAGATCGAATGCGTTACTTGACACTGCCTAAAAAAGAGTTCATCAAAGAGATCGAAGTTGTAAAGGAAGAACGCCGTTGGCGCACAGAAGATAAACCTCAATCGTATGCTTATGAAGTTGCCATGGCAACAGCATTTCAAACAAGCCCCTATCGTTACCCTGTAGTTGGGTGGATGCAGGACCTTGACAATATGACAATCGAAGATCTGAGCGACTGGTATCAAAAATGGTATGCGCCAAATAATGCAACATTGGTGGTTGCTGGTGATGTAAACCCAGATGAAGTTTTTGCTCTGGCAAAAAAGTATTTTGGACCGCTACCAAAAGGTGAGTCTATTATAGTTAAGACCCTTGATGAGGTAGAACAGAAAGGGGAAAAACGCGTAAAGATCAAACGTCCAGCAGAACTATCTTATTTAATGATGCTCTATAAGACACCTGTCCTTTCACCGGGAAGTGAAAAACAAGAAAACCATAATTGGGAGCCCTATGCATTAGAAGTATTGGCAGGAATTCTTGATGGTGGCAGTAGTGCGCGAATTGCTAGTAGATTGGTACGAGGTAGTGAGGTTGCTGCTGGTGCAAGCGCAGGATATCGAATGGTCTCTAGATTGAACAATTTATTCATTATGTCGGGTACTCCTTCTAAAAGTAAATCAGTAGGAGAGCTAGAAGCAGCATTACGCAATGAGATAAAAGATTTGCAAAGTAATCTTGTCACGAAAGAAGAGTTACAACGTGTTAAAGCGCGAGTTATTTCAAGTGATGTTTATGAAAAAGATTCTGTATTTTATCAAGGAATGATACTCGGCACACTAGAGACAGTAGGTTTGTCCTGGCGTTTTGCAGATATATATGTTGAAAGCATTAAGACAGTAACTGCAGAACAAGTAATGGACGTAGCAAAAAAATATTTAGTTGATGATCGGCTTACAGTTGCAGAACTTGATCCATTACCTATTGTCGAGCAACCTAGATACCCAAAAGGAGGTAGTTCACGTGCTCATTAAAGTAACGATTAGCATTTTTTTTAGTTTCTTGCTGCTTATAAATGGGTCTATTCAAGCATCACCCACAATTGAAACCTGGAAGACTAGTAGTGGAGCAGAGGTTTTCTATGTCTATGCTCCCGAGCTACCCATGGTTGACATGCAAGTTGTCTTTGATGCAGGCAGTAGTCGTGATGGACAGTTATTAGGTATTGCTGCACTGACTAATAGTTTATTGGATCAGGGTGCTGCAGGAATGGATGTTGATGAAGTTAGTAAGGGTTTTGAATCACTTGGCGCCATTTTCGGAGCGAATGTTGGTTATGATTCTGCTTCAGTACAATTACGATCTTTAACAGACGAATCATTATTGCTTGCTGCTCTTGAAAACTTGAAAAAAGTTATTTCAACTCCAGAATTTCCTGAAGAGGCTATAGAGAGACTACGCGCTCAGACATTGATTAGCTTACAAGCTAAAAAACAGAATCCAAGTGCTTTAGCAAGAGATGCATTTATGAATGCCGTTTATCAATCTCATCCTTATGCCCAGCCAAGTATAGGAACAGAAGAATCTATAGCCGGAATCAAACGTAAAGATATCGAGTCATTTTATAAGCAACATTATGTTTCTAATAATGCGATGGTTGCTATAGTTGGAGCTGTACATAGAGAACGAGCAGAGATAATTGCTGAAGATGTGCTAAGCAAACTTGATAAAGGTCAGAAAGCTAAGACATTACAGAGTGTTAATATTTTGGAAGCTGCTAAAAAAGTATTCATTGAACATCCATCTGCACAAACACATATTCTTGTTGGCCAGGCAGGACTTAAACGTGGTGATCAGGATTATTTTCCGCTTTATGTTGGTAATCATGTATTAGGTGGTGGTGGTATGGTGTCACGTCTTTTTGCGGAGGTGCGTGAAAAAAGGGGGTTGTCTTATAGCGCTTATAGTTATTTTTCGCCAATGAGGTTTGAAGGTCCTTTCATTGCAGGATTACAAACTAAGACAGGACAAGTTGATGAAGCATTGTCTGTATTAATGGAAAATATTAATCTTTACATAGAAAATGGACCAACTGAAGAAGAGTTAATCGCTTCTAAGAGAAATATTACTGGTGGTTCTCCATTGCGTGTAGACAGTAATGGAAAAATTCTGAATTATGTCGTTGCCATTGGATATTATAAACTGCCACTAGATTATCTTGAAACCTTCAACGCTAAGGTTGATGCTGTTACGATTAATCAAATAAAAGACGCTTTTAAACGACGCTTAATACCAGATAAGTTAGTTACTGTTATGGTGGGTGCAATCGTTGAAGGGTTGAACAAAGGACCTTGAGTAATAGTGTCGATCAGCAAAATCCGTATTATTGCTGGTAAATGGCGCGGAAGAAAACTCAATGTAATTAATTTGCCAGCTTTACGACCGACATCTGATCGTGTTCGCGAAACGCTCTTTAATTGGTTACAACAAGATATTGTTGGAGCACATTGTCTAGATCTTTTTTCTGGAACAGGTGCCCTTGGTTTTGAGGCTTTGTCGCGTGGTGCGGGAGAAGTTATTATGATCGAGTCTAACCCAAAAATTGTTGAATCGTTAAGAAATCATGCAAGAATGTTAGGGAGTGAAAGTCATACAATTAAACTTGTTGATGCAATGAGCTGGGTTAGGCAGAGCATAAAACAATTTGATATAATTTTTCTTGATCCTCCATTTGGGAAGGATTACTTAGAACCGTGTTTAGAAGCAATTAGTGAAGAAATGCTATTAAAACCCAAAGGCTTGGTTTACGTTGAATCTGAAAGAAAAATAGTTTTGCCGAGTGGTTGGAAGATTAAGAAAAAAACGAAGGCAGGTAATGTACAATCTATGCTTATAGAGACTATTTAATATGTGCTATTTTAAATATGAATTTATTAATCTGTCTAATAAGGGACTGAAATGGTAACGGCAATTTATCCAGGTACATTTGATCCAATTACAAAAGGGCATGCAGATATTACACGGCGTGCGGCTAAACTGTTTGATGAGGTTATTATCGCTGTTGCTGACGCGACAAGTAAGAAAACTCTTTTTACCATTCAAGAACGTGTTGAATTTGCAAGAGATGTGTTGTCTGATATGAAGAATGTTCAAGTAATTCCTTTTCGTGTACTAGCAACAGACCTTGCATACGAAAAAAAAGCTAGTGTAATCGTTCGAGGCATTCGTGCTGTATCTGATTTTGATTATGAATTTCAGATGGCCGGCATGAATAGACAGTTAAATTCAAGTATTGAAACTGTGTTTTTAACACCGGCAGAAAATTTAGCTTGCACAACATCGAGTCTTGTACGAGAGATAGCTTCACTGCATGGCGATGTTAGTTTATTTGTGGATTCAATAGTTGTCACTGCATTAAAAAACAAATTTTCCTAACTCTTTAAGCAATAGATGTGATAAAGATAATTAGAGTATTTTTTTCATTTCTAAGCGTTTTAATCCTTAGTACTGCTTATTGCGCCGCAGAATCGAAGCAAGCTGCGATTGCAAGCGCACACCCTTTAGCAACTCAAGTAGGCATTAATATTTTAAGGCAAGGAGGTAATGCTTTTGATGCCGCGGCTGCAATAACGGCATCATTAGCAGTCGTTGAGCCATACAGTTCTGGTCTTGGTGGAGGTGCTTTTTGGTTGTTACATCGCTCATCTGATAATAAACAGATCATGATCGACGGTCGCGAAAAAGCTCCTATGCTTAGTACTCATGATATGTATTTGGATAAAGCGGGAGATGTTATTGAGGGTTTGTCATTGAATGGGCCTAAAGCCGCAGGTATCCCGGGTGTTCCCGCAGGGATAGAACACCTTGTGCAAAACTATGGCCGTCTGTCGCTAAAACAAGTTCTCACGCCGGCAATTGAGCAAGCACAAAAAGGTTTTACTGTGTCAGAGCGTTATCAAAAATTAATGAGTTATAGAAAAGATGTTGTTAGGCAATACCCAAGTGCGGCAAAAATATTTCTTAATAAACACAAAGTTCCTGCTATAGGCGAATTGATTGTCCAAAAAGATTTAGCGAAAACACTAGCAGCATTGGCGACTTTTGGACGCAAGGGCTTTTATCAAGGACCTATAGCAAAACAGATGGTCTCTAGTGTTATAAATAATGGTGGTATTTGGCAATTAGAAGACCTTAGAGAGTATCAGGTCATTGAACGAGAACCCATTATATTAAATTACAATGGTATTAAAATTATATCAGCACCACCACCTTCTTCGGGTGGAATCGTTATGGGGCAAGCGCTAAATATTTTAGAACAATACAATTTAGAAGAATTTGATTCTATAACACGCAAACACCTTGTTATTGAAGCTATGCGACGGGCTTATCGTGATCGAGCAGCTTATCTAGGCGATGCTGATTTTATTGATATTCCTGTGGAACGATTACTAGACAAAAATTATGCCGAGGGTCTTGCTTTAACAATAGATTTAAAACGTGCAACACCCAGTGGCAAATTAAGTAATATTGCAACAATAGAACAGAAGGGTACTGATACAACTCATTTTTCAGTCGTAGATAAGGAGGGTAATCGGGTTTCAGCAACCTTGAGTATTAACCTGCCATTTGGTTCTGGATTTGTGGCTGATGGTACAGGGGTACTCTTGAATAACGAAATGGATGATTTTTCTGTGAAGCCATTAACAGCTAATTCTTATGGCCTAGTCGGTGATCATGCTAACTCTATTGTACCGAATAAACGTCCATTATCCAGCATGACACCAACATTTCTCGAAACAGATGATCGAATTGCAGTGTTAGGCACGCCCGGTGGTAGTCGTATTATTAGTATGGTCTTGTTGGGCGTTTTGAATTTTGCTGAGGGAAAGACACCTAATTCTTGGGTGAATTTATCACGCTATCACCATCAATATTTGCCTGATCAAGTGGAATTTGAACAAGGAGGTTTAAGCGACGCTGAACAGGTTGCGCTTAAAGATAAAGGCCACATACTTAAAGAAAAAAATCGTCGCTATGGCAACATGCAGGCAATAATGATCTGGAAAAGTAAAGAACTAATTTTTGCTGCTAGTGATCCTCGTGGAGAAGGTAGCGCAAAAGTTTTTTATTACCCTTAATCTTGCTGTGAGTTTATATTTAAAGATGTACTTGTATTCCTGAGGAGACGAAACCCCAGGTTGAAGCTGCGATAAGTTTGCATATACCAGTAACGATTTGCTGAACGAACTCCCAAAGGGATATTATACCAAGATCCACCTCGTGTTACTCGATATTCGCATTTAGTATTTTTGAATACCTCACCATTGCTTGGAGCATTATAGTAGCCAGATTTCCAACAATCCTCTACCCACTCCCATACATTTCCGTGCATATCATATAGACCAAAAAGACTTGCTTTATATTTTCCTACCTTTGATGATTTTGCTTCACCATCGTTACAAGGTGCACTTCTCCAGCCATAGCGATTGATGTTTTTACCAACTTCATCATAAACATTGGCATAGAGACATAAATCTGATTTTGAATTACCAAAATGGTAATCGGTTGTGCTACCGGAGCGTGCGGCATACTCCCACTGTGCTTCTGATGGGAGACTATAGTTACTGCTAGTTTCTTTATTAATCCAGTCAATGTAAGCATATGCATCATTCAAGCTGACACATACTACAGGATGATTTTCTGACTGAGTATAGCTAGGATTACGCCAAGTTAACCCTTCTTTTTGGCCAAAATCAACACCATCGCCGTCGCCAAAACAACCCTTATTATTGCCGGCATCTGTTTCTGCATCGGTCAGATAACCTGTAGCCTCAATAAACTTTCTGAACTGACCAATGGTAACCTCATATTTCCCAATTTCAAAAGACGAGACGGTAACAATATGCAGTGGCTTCTCATCTGTTCTCCCCTCCAATGTTCCCATGAGAAATGATCCGCCAGGGATTGTCACCATAGCACCTGCTAAATTGTGTTCTTTCGTTTTACCTAATTCCTCCGGGATCGCTTTTAACTTCTTCTCAAGCAATTTCTCAGCGTCAGTTGTTGCGATAGCATCAGGGTGTACTTTACGTATTATTTTAAGATGTTCTTTTACACCTATAAAATCTCCGACATTGAGTGCTGTCTGTAATGCTTCAATATTTATATTTAAGATTTTAGATAAAATTCGGGCTGCCGCCATGTTATTGCTATCCTCTTCCAGTATTTTTTTTACTTTTTCATAGGCATTTCTTCCAACTGGCTCGGTATGACGATCCATCTCAACATCTTTTTCGGCAGCCGCCAACAAGCCTAATATTGTTAGTGAATCCAGGTCTTCATGTTCATCTATTGTTAGCTCCACTGCGAAAACATTCGTGACTGAAAATATAACTAGTATTGAGACTAGGAAAAAGACACTAAAACTGTTTATTTTAAGTAGTGATGCTGCAAAAGTGTGTTGATTTATCATGAGTTATGTATCTTTAATATTTTTTGAATGATATGAATTTCCGTGAGATTCGTGACATAGCTTTTTATATTAAGTTTAATCTTTTAGGTAATATTTTTAAAATCTGTGTATTCATGAATATTATTTAAACCAAATTTTGGTTTCATTACCTGATTGGTACCCATCGTTATGATTCAGTATTATATCCATTGATGCATGATAACAAAAAAAACATTTAGTTTTTTAAGACAATCTTGTTATCAACTACCAATTGTATCATTAGTCTAGTAATCGAGAGCTTAGTACGTTGTCTCGACCTTTTCATGTTTATCTTCTTGACAGTTTTTAAATAATTAACAATATTTGATAAGTTTTGTTTAGACTATTTAAACATTTATGTTTGACAATTTCTGCAATAAAACGTTGACCGTTGCCCTAAGCGAATTACTTTGATGGGCATTTCACAAGAACTACAGGGACGACCTGCCCTATCGTAAACTTGCAATTCATTTTTAAAATAACCAGGTTTGCCTTCACCGTTGATAAAATCACGTATTGTGGTGCCACCTTTTTTAATGGCTTGTGACAATACGTTTTTAATTTCAACAACGAGCCTTTTATATCTTGTTTTTGAAATTTCCCCAGCCCTTTTTGTTGGCCTGATCCCTGCTTGGAAAAGGGCTTCATTCGCATAGATATTTCCTATACCAACAACTATACAACTATCCATGATGAAATTCTTAATAGGCTTAGTTCGCTTCCTTGACTGGGCATATAAATAATCAGCCTGAAACTCATAAGTTAATGGCTCGGGACCTAGGTGACTCAACAGTATATGTTTCATTGGATCATGTTTAGTCCAGAGTATAGAGCCAAACTTTCTTGGATCTCGGTAACGCAGTATATGACCAGACTTAAAGATAATATCAACATGATCATGTTTTCCAGGTGCTTGCATATCTTTCACGATCCTTAAGCTACCAGACATCCCGAGATGCAAAATCATACAGCCATTATCTGTGTAGAAAAGTAGATATTTTGCACGACGATTGAGTTTTGTAATTAATTGATTTTTGAGTGATCGTTTCAAGCCTGTTGGGATAGGCCAACGTAGCTGACGCTCACGAAGAACAATCTTTTTTACAACCTCACCTACAATGAATGGAGAGATCCCTTGACGGGTTGTTTCGACCTCAGGGAGTTCGGGCATAAGTTTTTAATAAAGCTTAAAGATTTTCCGTTAATAATAATTTTTCTGATTCATCATTGCCTAGATGATATTGAATCCCAATATCCTCCCTACCAAGTATCAAATATGGTTTGGTTGAAACAATAAAAAATTTGATTGTTATTCCGTCTGATGAAGACACAGTTATTGATGATTTTTTTACGGGCTTCATATATTTACTTACTGACACCGCAGTAGCCTCATTCCAACTAAACACAATTTTTTTCAATTGTTCAGGCTCCATATCTATCAACTTTTGTGTTTGCCAATTGTCATTAATTAACTCCATTCGATTGCTAGGGAATTGTATTGCGTCTATCTTCATATCAGTAGGTAATATTTTGGGGTCTGCAAAAAATGTAGCATTTGTCGTTAGCTGCATATAGAGCGAATCATCTATCAGATGAATTTTTTCATTAAACAGAATATAACGACGTGTGTCTATGGCATCAGTATTACCAAAATTAAAAAAGTGGTCATTGAGTTTTAAGGTAATAGCAGGATCAATAAGGTTGAAGCGCGCCAAATCAACTGAGTCTCGATTTAACTGGCCATGAGATTCTGAGTCTAAGAGATGTAGCATCGCATTGATGCGTGCAGTATTAGCAAGAAAATTATAAGGTGAAAGCATATACCAGACTCCCTTTACTCTATTAAATTCAAGGTTGTCGATATTTTTTCTTAGTATCTCTATCTTGAGTATGTCGTCTTGATCTATTTTAGTGAGTCGTGGTAGAACATGATCAGCTTCGTCTTTTGACATAAGAATAGCCGAAGATAGCAAGATAATAAAAATCAGCAAACCGATGTTAAGCCGAAGGCGCGTATTCATTTTATTGATTCTTTCTTTTTAAACCAACAGTAATGCCGATAGCGATTAATATTGCAGGTAATATAAATAAAAATAAAATACCAATGATGCCAAGCATAACGGGTGAGATACTTAATTGTATATCATTTAATATTTTTGGTGGGATAGGTATAAACTCATCATCGCTACTTAACCAATTTACTATTCGTGTACCTAATTCACTATTGCCGCTATTAGTAAGATAGGTGTTTGAGAGAAAATCTCCATCACCCAAGACGACGATGCGTTGTTGCTTGATAACAAGCTCTTCTTCCTTCGTTTCCACTTCACGTTCTAGACTTATGCCAAGAGTCAACGGACCCAAGGTGTCGCTATCTTTATTGAATTCTATGGTATCTTTTAGCTTTGCTATTTCATTCCATGTATGGTCGCCCGTACTTAGCAATGGTTTAGCTACCCAAATACTGCTCTCTAACAATTTTAGAGCACGAGCCATAGGAAATAAAGTTGTGAACTCAAACCCATCAGTTAAGGGGTGCGGTGAATATAATGTTTTGGTTACGAGTGAAATAGTAGGGTTATTGATGCCTATCAATTGTCCAGCATAATCAATTATAGTGCCTTCATAAAACTCTAAGGCAAGCTCTTTGGCTAATGCATCAAGATTATAAATAGGCCCAGGCTCATGCAACCATAATAGATTACCACCGTCATTAATATAATTAATGATGATCTCAACTTCGCCCGGAAGATAATCTATGCGCGGACTAGCTATGACCAAAATTCCTGTATTGTTAGGTATTGTTTGTGTCTCAATAAGGTTGATTGGACGCACACGGTAACCTTGATTAAATAACTGCTTGACCCACTCCCCCACGTCATGATTTTTATCACCCAAAGCGTTACGTTCACCATGACCTTCAACGAAGACGATCCAATGCTGTTGATTGCGCGCTAGTCGTTGCAGTGCATTAGTAAAGACTTGTTCGTCAGCAGACTTTACATGTTCACTTCGTCCTTGATAATGGACAATAATCTCGCCATTCACACTAATGCCAAGATTACGCATTTCATCGGGGACTGCATCCGGGTTTATAAAACGTAATACTATTTCCGATTTATGATGTTGATACTTTCCGATGAATTTTCTAATTGCGTCACGTAGTTGAGAGTTTTCTTTTGCGTAAGATGTGACCTCAATTTTATCTGGCATCTGCGCTAAGAGATCTTGACTTGCATTAGAGAGAGTATGTCGGCCGTTAGTTGTCCAGTCATATTCTATAAAATATTTATTACTCATCCATGACAACAGTCCTAGACTTATGCTTAACAAACAGAACATAATAATACTGTTGACACGATTTTGAAGTCTGGTTTTTTCGGTTACGAACATCTTTAATTAGCTATAAGTCCTTTCAGCATCTAGGCGCCAAATGCTTAAGATAATGAAGTAGACGGAGACAATGATATAAAACAATACATCAACAGAACTAAAAACACCGGTTAATAAACTGGTATAGTGTTTAAGCAGCGACATATAAGAAAAAACTTCTGCCACACTTTCTGAGGCATTAATACCTGCATAATTAATTATCCACAGAAAGATTAAAACGCCAAAGGTGCTAATAGCAGCAATAGCCGGTGAACTTGTTAATGATGAAATAAACAAGCCAATCGCTGCAAACGTGGACATCAACAACAACAACCCTATTAGCCCAGATGCAATTTGACCTAAATCAAGTTGTGTCCCAAACATTAGTGATATCGGCATTAGGCTAATCATTAATAATATTAAACAATAAAATATTATAATTCCAAAATACTTACCGAGTACTAACTCGGTAATTGTTATCGGTGAGGAAACTAGTAATTTAATCGTACCTAATCGGCGCTCTTCTGTAATTAAACGCATGGTTAAAAGTGGTGAAATCAACAACAGAATAATGCCGCATATTTGATACATTCCAGAAACAACAATATCTGTCAAACCGGATGTTACGGAAGAAGCTTCTAGATATTGGGATAGCAATAAATAAAAGAAGATTGCCATAAGGAATTGCATTATTGCGAGAATGATCCATGCAAATGGTGATTTAAACAGACGCCGCAACTCGTTAATCGCGATTAACTTTATATTACTAATCATTTTATATTATTTTTTTCTAGTTGTTCAATATCACCATGTGTCAGTCGCATAAACGTTTCTTCAAGCGAAGCGCCTCTTGGTTTAAGCTTAAATAAACCCCAGTTATCGAAAACTGATTTTTTCACAATAGTATCAATCATATTTGACTCTTGATTAAAATTGATGCAAAAAACTTCTTCGTTGATTCTTTCAACAGAGGTAATGCCTTCTATGCAAAGCAATGATTCCAACTTAGGTGGATTCCGTAATCCAATTTCAACGCTGTCTGGCTTGATAGAACCATTTTCTAATTGGTCCAATCGTTGGTCTAAAACTATATGACCCTGATCGATGATCAAGACTCGATTACAGAGGCTATGTATTTCTGACAATATATGCGTAGATAATATGACGCTATGGTCTTTACCTAATTCGCGCATCAATTCTCGTATCTCGCGAATCTGAATGGGGTCAAGCCCTGAAGTAGGCTCGTCAAGGATGATAACCGGTGGCGAATGAATAATAGCTTGAGCAATCCCAACGCGTTGTTTATAGCCCTTAGATAAATTTTGGATCAGACGTGAACCAACATTTTTGAGACCGCAGCGTTCTTTACTCAAGTTAACCTTATTTGTTAATTCGTTTTTTTTAATACCGCGAAGTTTTGCTGCATAATTTAAATATTCATTGACTGTTAAGTCATAATACAAGGGCGGTTGTTCTGGTAAAAATCCGATGTGATTTTTTGCTAATTGTGGTGCTGTATTAATATCGTGCCCGGCAATATTAACGGAACCATGGTGAGCAGTAATGACACCGCAAATTATTTGCATTGTGGTTGACTTCCCAGCGCCGTTTGGACCTAAAAAACCAAGAATCTCGCCACGATGAACATTGAAACTAACATTTTCTATGGCTTTTTGTTGGGCATAAGAACGTGAGAGCTCTTGAACTGAAATAAGTATTTCACTAGTCATAGCATAACTATTATTCTTATTACATGATAACTTGCAAGTACATTTCTAGAATTTGCCTATAAGATATGGGTAGAAGAAGTTTTATAAGCTGGCTAAACAAACCATAAAGAAGAACTCCTGGCTATGTTATTGTGGCTAGTAAGATTAAGGGCGAGTAATTTTAGATAATTAAGATGAGGTTATGAAATATGTTTAATGGATTGATTGGCATGCCATGGTGGGGGTATTTTTTGGTGATTTTTGGTTTGACACATATCACAATTGTTTCGGTTACAATTTATCTACATCGCAATCAAGCACATCATGCTCTTGAATTGCATCCGCTTATAAGTCATTTTTTTCGTTTTTGGTTGTGGTTAACTACAGCTATGGGCACAAAAGAATGGGTTGCAGTACATCGTAAACATCATGCTAAGGTTGAGACCGATGAAGATCCACATAGCCCAGTAACCCATGGCCTTGACAAAGTTCTTTGGGACGGAGTTGAATTATATCGTACCGAGACAAAGAATCAGGGTACTCTCGAGAGATATGGGCATAAGACACCGGAAGATTGGATAGAATGCAATTTGTATAGCAAATTTACCTTTCTTGGCATCTTCTGTTTGTTTATCATTAATTTTTTATTGTTTGGTGTACTAGGTATTTCGATTTGGGCGATGCAAATGGCTTGGATTCCTTTCTTTGCGGCAGGAGTAATCAATGGCGTAGGACATTGTTTTGGCTACAGAAATTTTGAATCATCTGATGCCTCGACTAATATTGTTCCTGTAGGTATCTTTATTGGTGGTGAAGAACTGCATAATAATCATCATGCATTTGCCAGCTCGGCAAAGTTTTCTAACAAAAAATGGGAATTCGATCTTGGTTGGCAATATATACAACTATTAACTTTGATCGGTCTAGCAAAGGTTAGAAGACTTGCTCCGACGCCAAGATTTAACGATGAAAATTCGTTAATTGATTATGATACTGTATGTGCGGTTATTTCTAATAGGTGGCATGTAATGTCTGACTATGCGCATGAAGTAATCGGTGATGTTTATAAGGATGAAATGCGCAAGGCTAATGCGACAGGAAAAACATTATTACGTCGAGGAAAAAAGTTGATGAGTAGGGCGGATAGTTTACTAGATATGAATGCACGTCTTCGTTTAGAGAGCATTCTCGAGCATAGTGACACGCTAAATGAGGTATACATGTTTAAGCAGCGCCTACAAGAGATATGGACAGAGAAGACAGCAACACGTGAAACCCTAGTAAGAGACCTACAGGATTGGTGTAGACAGGCAGAATCAACAGGGATAGAGGCTTTAGAAGATTTTTCGCGTGATATTAGAGCTTATACATTATAACCTGTTACAAATTGAGTCGATAGATAGCATAGATGTAAAGATCAATATTACCGTTTTTTATTTAATTTTAGCCTCTTTATAAATTACGTGCTTACGAACAACAGGATCGTATTTTTTGATCTCTATCTTGTCTGGCATTGTGCGTTTATTTTTGGTTGTCGTGTAGTAGTGCCCAGTTTCTGCTGATGAGACAAGTTTTATTTTTTCACGCATTATTGTTTTCCTCAGACTGCCGCTTTCTTGCGAGCTTTTATATCAATTAGTACTTCTTCAATACCTTTTTTATCAATGATACGTAAGCCTTTTGTGCTGACGCGTAATCTAACCCAGCGATTCTCACTTTCTATCCAAAATCGGCGTGATTGCAGATTTGGCAGGAAACGACGTTTTGTCCTATTGTTGGCATGGGAAACGTTATTCCCGATCATCGGGGTTTTACCTGTTACTTCACATACTCGCGACATTATTTCTCTCATCATTGATAATAAAAAAGAGCGCGGATTATACATGTATGAAAACCTGAATCCAAGCACTTGCTTCTCTTTGGCGACAAAATAATTTTTTGACGAATCAGGCTCAGTAGAAAAAAGTAGAATTACAGAGAAGCTGGGAGCTGCGGTTTCTTTTGACTGATCATAAGGAAAAAATGAAAAAAGCTCAAATATACACTAGGATACTAAGTTATTATTCTGAACAGTTTATTTCTAATTATAACCTTTCTGCGGTGCGCGACTACTATGTTTAATTTGTACGTCATTTGAAATAATAATGTAATATAAATATATGTATCAGCTAACTGGGAAGCGAATCTTATTAGGTGTCACAGGAGGTATCGCTGCTTATAAGGCAGCTACCCTCTTGCGTAAATTGCGACAATATGGTGCAGAGGTTCGAGTAGTCATGACGCACAATGCTTGTCAATTTATAACCCCATTAACTATGCAGGCATTATCAGGTAAGCCTGTACATACAAATCTGTTAGACATGGAAACTGAATCGGCAATGAGTCACATCGATTTAGCAAGATGGCCCGATTTGGTCCTGATAGCCCCTAGTAGTGCCAATTTTATTGCTAGATATTCTAATGGTTTTGCAGAAGATCTCTTAAGCACTCTCTGCTTAGCAACAAGTAGCCCAGTAATGCTTGCTCCAACAATGAATCAACAAATGTGGCAAAACCCGGCAACACAAGAAAATCTAAAGAAATTGAGAACTAGGGGGATCACTATAATTGGTCCGGCAGATGGCGATCAAGCTTGCGGCGAGAATGGTCTCGGGCGGATGCTAGAACCGGAAGAAATAACAAGACTTGTGGCAAAATCATTTGAAGTTAATATTCTCAGTGGGTCTCGGTTGTTAATTACAGCGGGACCGACCCGTGAAGCCATTGATCCTGTTAGATATATCAGTAATCACAGTTCTGGTCGGATGGGCTATGCAGTTGCTATGGCAGGTATTGAGGCCGGCGCTGAGGTTTCTCTTATCTCCGGTCCGGTCAATTTGTCAGCGCCATCTCGTGTTGAATTGATAAATGTAGTATCGACAGCAGAGATGTATTCTGCCGTTATGCAAAAGGTTGGTAGTACAGATATATTTATTTCGGCAGCGGCGGTCGCAGACTTCAGTTTACAAACTATTGCTTATAAAAAAATAAAAAAATCTAGTGGTGCATTTGAACTAAGTTTGCAAAAGAACCCTGATATTCTTGCAGAAGTAGCGGCGCTAAATAGTCCACCTTTTACAGTAGGATTTGCCGCGGAGACAGAGAATATAGAATTAAACGCTCAAGCAAAATTGCGTTCTAAAAGACTTGATATGATTGCGGCAAACCAAGTGGGTCAAGGTCTTGGTTTTGATTCAGAGATGAATACCTTGACAGTGTTTTGGGGTAATGAAAAGAAGCAGATGCAAAAAGCATCAAAAACTAGGCTTGCTAGAATATTAATAACTCTTATCGCAGACCGATATAATGAAAAAAATTCTAATAAAACTCATTGATAAACGTTTAGGTAATGATTTTCCTTTGCCGAAATATGCTACATCAGGTTCAGCAGGACTCGATTTATGTGCGTGCCTAGATGCTGATTTGCAGATAGGTCCGGGTGAGACAGTTTTAATTCCTGTAGGTTTTGCTATTCATATTGCGGATAATTCTTACGCTGCCGTATTATTACCACGGTCAGGACTTGGTCATAAACATGGTATTGTGCTTGGTAATTTAACGGGCTTAGTCGATTCAGATTATCAGGGTGAGATTCTTGTTTCATGTTGGAATAGAAGCGATGCAGGATACAACATAAAACCTGGAGATCGGTTCGCGCAAATGGTCATAGTGCCAGTGGTACAAGCAAATTTTGAATTTGTTGATTCGTTTACAGAAACAGTAAGGGGTGAGTCTGGTTTTGGTCATACTGGCACCTCGAAAAATTTGAGGAAGACGAATTAATGATAGACCCAACAATTTTTCGTGCTTATGATATCCGTGGTGTTGTAGAGGAAACGTTAACTGAAGTTGCTGTCTATGAGATTGCCAGAGCGATTGGCACTATGGCTCATGAGCTTGGCCAACAAAGGATCGTTGTTGCCAGAGATGGTAGAGAGTCAAGTTCAGGATTATCCGAGATATTGATTAAAGGCCTCATAAATACAGGTAGAGATGTCATTGATATAGGCATGGTACCAACTCCGTTACTCTACTTCGCTACACATCACCTTGAGACAGGAAGTGGCGTGATGATTACCGGCAGTCATAATGCCGCAGAATATAATGGTCTCAAGATTATGTTAGATGGTAATACTCTTAGTGGCGAAGAGATAAAGGACATCCAGAATCGTACTCACTCTGCTGACTATGTTGTTGGTGAAGGTGATGTTTCGTATTTAGATATTACTGCCGATTATATTCGACGAATAACAGAGGATGTTCCAACTCACACAGTTACCCCATTAAAAATTGTTGTTGATTGTGGTAATGGTGTAGCAGGCATCTTGGCACCACAATTATTAAATGCTCTTGGACATGAAGTTATAGAACTTTATTGTGAGATTGATGGTAAGTTTCCAAATCATCACCCTGATCCTAGTCAGCCTGAAAACCTGCATGATCTTGTTGATAAAGTTAAGGCTGAAGGTGCGGATGTTGGTTTTGCTTTTGATGGTGATGGTGATCGACTCGGTTTGATAGATAGTGACGGAAATATTATTTGGCCGGACCGTCAACTTATGCTACTGGCAAAAGATGTTCTTTCTCGTAATCAAGGCGCTAACATTATCTTTGATGTTAAATGCAGTCGTCATCTTAAATCTATTATTGAGTCTAATGGTGGCATTCCATTAATGTGGAAAACAGGACACTCTTTCATAAAGAACAAGATGAAAGAAGTCGATGCGCCATTAGCAGGCGAGATGAGTGGACATATCTTTTTCAAAGAACGTTGGTATGGTTTTGATGATGCGATTTATACGGCTACGCGATTTATTGAAATATTTACTAATGCTGATGATACACCAACAAAGTTATTTGCAGAATTACCCGATAGTGTGTCAACACCTGAGTTAAGAATAGCATTGCCTGAAGATAAACATGCTGATTTTATGAAAAGGCTTTTTGAAAAAATGAATGTGTCTAGGGGAGACATTTGTGACCTTGATGGACTTCGGATTGATTATAGTGATGGTTGGGGGTTAGCGAGACCTTCAAATACCTCACCTAACATTATACTGAGGTTTGAAGGAGAGAATGAAGCAGTACTAAAACGAATAATGTCGGAGTTTTGTTCGGTAATTAAAATTATTATTCCGGTCGAATTAACATTTTGACAAGTTAAATACATTCCTATGCAAGAAGCTTGAGAAAAAACTTACACATCTAAAATTAACACTTATCAAATAATAAAAATGTCAGAATTACGTAAAAATCCGACTTATATAGCTGAGGTTTTAATAGAAGCATTACCTTATATAAAAAGGTTTAGCGGCAAAACGATAGTTATTAAATATGGCGGCAATGCGATGTTTGATAATCAACTTAAATCAAGTTTCGCTCGGGACGTAGTTTTGATGAAACTTGTGGGCATGAACCCAGTACTAGTACATGGTGGTGGTCCACAAATAGGCGAGTTACTGGAGAAGCTGGGCAAAAAGACAGAGTTTATTGATGGTATGCGTGTTACTGATAATGAGACTATGGATATAGTAGAGATGGTTTTGGGTGGTTTGGTAAATAAAGAGATTGTAAACTTAATCAATCGACATGGTGGCAAAGCTGTTGGATTAAGTGGCAAAGATGGTGGGCTCATACGAGCGAAAAAAATGGTGTTTAAACAAGATAATCCGACACTTGAAACATCTGAAATTATTGACATAGGTCATGTTGGCGAGGTGGATAGTATCAAAAAAGCAGTTGTCGACTTGCTAATAAAAAGTGATTTTATTCCTGTGATCGCACCAATTGGTGTCGATGAAGCAGGGCAATCATATAATATAAACGCAGACCTAGTTGCAGGAAAAATGGCGGAAGTTTTAGGTGCTGAAAAACTAATAATGTTAACTAACACGTCTGGATTACTAGATGGGGATGGTAATGTCTTGACTGGTTTATCTACTGAAAAAGTTGATAGTTTGATTAAAAAAGGTGTCATAAGCGGAGGTATGCTACCTAAAATACGTTCAGCATTAAACGCAGTGAACGAAGGTGTGAGATCATCACATATTATTGATGGTCGTGTTGAGCATGCTGTTTTGTTAGAAATTCTTACAGATGTAGGTGTTGGTACTTTATTACATGGGCGTGAATAGACAGCCACATAAACAATGAGGACATAATGGTTAGTAATTTCAAAACTAACAGACGACAACAGATACTTGAGGTTTTGGCTCAAGAACTGGAAATAAATCCGGGCTTGCGTATTACAACAGCCAGCCTTGCTAGTGCCGTTGGGGTTTCAGAAGCAGCGCTGTATAGACATTTTGCTAGCAAGGCAAAAATGTTTGAGGCGCTAATCGATTTTGCAGAAGAGTCAGTATTTGGAATAATCAATAAAATTTTAAGTAACGAAACTGATGTAATGGTTCGTAGCGAAAAGATCATTCAATTAATGTTGGGTTTTTCAGAAAAGAATCCAGGTATTACGCGTATTTTGATTGGTGATGTGTTGTTGGGAGAAAGTGAGCGTTTGCATATTCGAGTAGTACAGTTTTTTGAAAGGCTAGAAACACAATTTCGACAAGTACTACGTGAATCTAATTTAGTTGAAGGTCGAAAATCGATAAGCAATCAGGAGGCGGCTGCCAATCAGATGTTAACCTATACTGAGGGTAAAATGTCTCAATTCGTGAGGAGTTCATTTACAAAAAAACCTACTATACATTGGGATACTCAGTGGGCAACATTGAGAACCGGATTATTCAGATAATCATTTAATTTTTTTCAGTTTTTTAAAACGTCTTATATCTAGTTCGTGAGCTATTTTAATATCTTCTCGCTCAGCATACCTCTCTTTCATGAAGCTATTGTTATTGCTGAGTTGACGCTTCAAGGATTCAATATTTTTGATCAAGGACTCAGGGTATGTGTTGCCTGATTTGTTTGCATCAGAAACAGTCTGAATACGTTTATTAAGATCAATTTCAATTTTTTCGTTGCGTGTTTTAGTCAACTCTATAACTGAGTCTAAAGCAGAAATTCGCTCATCTAGTGCTTTTTCGATTTCGTTTATACTAGTAAATCTTGCTAAAAGCATTTCATCTTGCATTCGCTCTTTAGCAATAATCTCTTTTTGCTTGGCCTGATTTTTTTCTAGGAGCTCTGCCTCCTTGAGTTCTTTATTAGATTTAGCACCCTTATTTTTTTTTCTTATGAGGCCGCCTTTGCCAAGTTCCGAATGTTCTTTTTGTGCATATTCTGGAGGAATTCGATTTCCACATTCTCTCACTCCGTCATTATTCACCCAGCATTTCACTCTGGCTTGTGTTGTTCCCGTGAAAATCAGTCCACTCAGTGCAAATATAATAAAAAAACCACGAAATAATATTTTTCTCATAAACTTTTCCGGATGTTTGATATTGTTGAATATTTGATAAGTGTAGTCTTCCAGATAGCCCATGTCATTTTTGTTTTGAACCATATTTCTGTTTATAGCTTTTTATGGCATCAAGATGTTTAGACATTTCACTATGGTTTATCAAATATACAATTATGTCGTCTAGGTTAACAATACTTATGACTTGAATGTTGTGTAGTTGTTCCATTTCCTCAATGGCAGATAGCGAACCTTTACCATACTCTTGCCGATCAACGGCAACTACCGCGGCCGTGGTTATACCACCTTTAGTATTAATTAGTTCTTTGGATTCCCGAAGAGAAGTTCCTGCAGAGATGACATCATCGACGATTAATACTCGGCCGTTAATATCTGCTCCAAATGTGATACCTCCTTCACCATGATCCTTAGGTTCTTTTCTATTAAAACAAAAAGGGTAGTTATCTTGATATTGCTCCTGAAAGGCAATAGCCATAGCTGATACTAAAGGTATGCCTTTGTAAGCCGGCCCATATATCATGTCGAATTTAAGACCTGAATGTCTTACAGCACAGGCATAATATTTCCCCAGCTCTTTTAGACTCTTACCGTCATTAAATAATCCGCTATTAAAAAAATAGGGGCTAATACGACCTGACTTTAATTCAAATTTCCCAAAACGCAAGACCTGCATTTCTATAGCAAACTCTAAAAAATCTTCTTGATATTGTTCCATTAAATGATCTTTGCCTATGAATTTATTTATGAAGATTCTATTTTTTAACTGATACTAGAAAACATCTTCATGTGCTCGTATGATACATCGCAAAATAAATAGAGGATAGTAGTGAAAATAATAAGTATTAATACTAATGGCATTCGTGCCGCACATAGGAAAGGTTTTTTTGACTGGATGCAAAAACAGGAAGCAGATGTTGTTTGTATTCAAGAAACCAAAGCGCAGACGAACCAATTAGTTGATGAGATATTATCTCCTAATGGTTATTACGCGGAGTTTAATGATGCTAAAAAAAAAGGCTATAGCGGAACCGCCATATACAGCAAAAAAAAACCAGATAATACTATTAACAAATTGGGTTGGTCTATTCCCGATACAGAAGGTCGATTTTTGCAATTTGATTTTGGAAAGCTCAGTGTTGTTTCTCTATACTTGCCTTCTGGCTCATCAAAAATAGAACGCCAATTAATTAAATTTGATTTTCTTCAACGCCTCACTTCAATCTTACAAAATATACGACAACAAAAGCGCGATTATATAATTTGCGGCGACTGGAATATTGCACATAAAGAGATTGATCTTAAAAATTGGAAAGCAAATATGAAAAATTCTGGTTTTTTGCCAGAAGAGCGTGCATGGATGGATGATTTGTTTGGTTCATTAGGCTTGGTCGATTCTTTTCGAGTAGTAAATCAAAATCCTGAACAATATACTTGGTGGTCAAATCGTGGGCAGGCTTGGGCGAACAATGTTGGGTGGCGGATAGACTATCAGGTGGTTACTCCCAAACTGAAAAATAAGATCAAATCAGCATCGATTTATAAGGATGAGCGATTTTCAGATCATGCTCCATTGATAGTAGATTACGATATTGAATTTTAAATTTTTGTTTATAATACAAGTAAACAAAACTTAGAGTGATTATACAATATTGTATACATCTGCCACTATTCTATTTTATGTTTTCAAGGTATGAACTACGCTCAGTATTTCGAAGTTTGGGCCATAGAAAGAAACCAGAATAGTTTTCAAACGTAAATATGACCATTGAAAGCTTAAAAATTGAACTCACTATCTTAAGGTCCAGTATTTAAGGTTGTTAAGCGGAACCCAAACATTTAGTTTTGGTATATTAATACTTCGTTTTTAATGAGTGTTTACGTACGTTAGTAAAATGAAGGGGGTATCAACCATAATGTCGTTTCAGCCGTTGAACTTGAACCAGAGGTTCAAGTGGGTGTTCTCGGTAGCATATCAGGATTTCCAAGTAAATGGATCTCACAACAACGCTGCTTTCAGACTCCCTATTTTATATCTTATCGGCTCAAGTTACCACGAGAATGATAACGAGCACCACAGAAGATACCCATGTTTGACTTTTATCCGCCCTGAGTGATTGATTTGGGAACTAGATTGTTGATATTCACAACATCAAGTTCTGAATCTTTAGTTAAGGCATCATCAATTTTAATTTGTAAACGTTTCAAGGTATTGTCAACTCTAAAAGTGTAGTCTTGATTTAGTTTTTTGTATGCCAACAACTCATTGGTTATGTTTAATGCTGTCATAACGGATATTCGTTCTGAGCCAATTACACCGCCGCTTTTCATTTCGGCCATCTGCTGATTTAGATAGTTGACAGATTGTCGAAGAGACTCTTTTTCTGCTTCGTCACAGCTAATCAGGTATTCTTTATCCAGAATAGTGACCTTCATTGGTGTTGCGTCTTTGTTCATGAGCGAGTTTCCATAGCGCGTAAACGAGTTATCATAGATTCAATTCGAGTTCTGGCCTGTTCGGTTTTTTCTATTAAAGCGGCACGCTCATTTACCAAACTATCTTGTTGGTCACGTAGTGCAGAGTTTTCTGACTTCAAGAGGCTTACTGTACCAATTAATTCATCAACTCGTGTTTCTAGTATTCCGAGATCTATATTCTCAATGTCACTGTCGCTCATGATAATCACCTCATGTCCATTTCTGGATGAACTTATCTTGTTGTTAATTTATCATACTAACATCAATATAGAATGCCTGAATTGTCGGGTCAACAGGTGATGATAAATAGAAGATGCTGAGTATTGCTTCCTGTTATTATTGTTGGGTTAGAATTAATCAAATATTTAAGAGATTTTCAAGGAAATGATGATAAAAGTGAATTATGATGAAATAAACACTGAATTAAGGGCATTGCATTCAGGAATTTTTGCCTCCGAATGTCATGGCTTCATATGCGGCTATTTTTGTGCTAGTGATTCAGTCACATCAACGGCTTGGCGTGATTATTTTTTGGCTGGTATTGATGACGATACTGAATTAGAAACGTGTTCTGCCATTTTGTCTCAACTAGCTGATCAGGTTTGTGAAGAAATACTATCAGATGAGATAACTTTCGAGCTCTTTCTTCCAGATGATGAGTCGTCAATTATTGAACGTTCTAAAGCGTTAGCAGAATGGAGCGCTGGGTTTGTCAGTGGACTAGGAATAGGCGGAGCAGGTGATAAACCAAAATTAAAAGACGAATGTGATGAGTTTATTAAAGATATGGTCTCTATCTCACGTATTGAAACGTCACTTGAAGAAGATGAGGATGCTGAGGGAGCATTATTTGAGATAGTCGAATATATTAGAATTGGAGTCATTATGTTGCATCAAGAATGGAATCATCCCGGCCAAGATGTTGAAAAACCAGAAGTGCTGCATTAATGAATAAAAAAGAGCACTCGCGTCGAAGGAAACAATTGATGGACATGATAGGGTCGGACAGTATTGCAATTATCCCCACAGGTTCTATATGTATTCGCAACCGTGATATTGAATTTCCCTTTCGTCCAGATAGTGATTTCTATTATTTAACAGCATATCCAGAACCTGAAGCAGTAGCTGTTTTAATTCCAGATCGTACTGATGGTGAATTTATTTTATTTTGTCGTGAAAGTGACGAAAAGATGGAGACCTGGCATGGAAGACGTTCTGGTCTGCAAGGAGCTTTGGAAATCTATGGCGCTGATGATGCATTTCCAATTGAAGATATAGATGATATTTTACCTGGTTTGATCGAAGGGCATGAACGAATTTTTTATAATATGGGTAGTGATCAAAGTTTTGACCAGCGAGTTATGGCATGGGTTAAACAAATAAGGGAACAGTCGAGAGCTGGTCTTGTTGCTCCAGATGAATTTATTTCTCTAAATCATTTTTTGCATGATATGCGTCTTTATAAAAGTAAACTAGAGATAAAACTAATGCGCCAGGCCGCCAAAATATCATCGAAGGCACATGATCGTGCGATGCAGAACTGCAAACCAGGCATGTATGAATACCAGATTGAAGCTGAATTGATGTATGAATTTATTCGAAATGGTGCGCGTGCAGCGGCTTATCCTTCTATTGTCGGATCGGGGGCTAATAGTTGTATTTTGCACTACACTGAAAATCAGGATGAAATTAATGACGGAGACTTGTTGTTGATTGATGCTGGCGCTGAGTATCAAGGTTACGCGAGTGATGTTACTCGAACGTTTCCGGCTAGTGGACGGTTTTCAAAGTCACAGCGTCAGGCTTATGATTTGGTTTTAGCAGCACAACTCGCCGCAATAGAAGAAGTGAAACCGGGTAATCATTGGAATGATCCGCATGATGCGGCGGTTAAAGTGTTGACCGAAGGTATGGTTGCGTTAGGTATCTTGAAGGGTGATCCTAAAAAACTTATCAAGGATAAAAGCTACATAAAATATTACATGCATCGAACTGGACATTGGATTGGTATGGATGTTCATGATGTGGGTGATTATAAAATCGATGGTGAGTGGCGTATGTTGGAGCCGGGGATGGTAATGACTGTTGAGCCTGGTCTTTACATGCCTGCGGGTTCGCCAAGTCTTTCCAAAAAGTGGTGGAATATTGGTATTAGAATTGAAGATGATGTCTTGGTTACAAAAGATGGCTATGAAGTATTGAGTAGAGATGCAGTAAAGCAAGCTGACGAAATAGAGAAAATAATGACAAATGTTGCGTGACTATGATGTGACTATCGTTGGTGCAGGAATGGTAGGGGCCAGCTTGGCTTGTGCTTTGGCACCATCGGGTTTACGCATTGCTATTATAGAAGCAGTTCCTTTAAAGGATGACTATCAACCAAGCTATGATGATAGAGGGCTTACCTTGTCCCCTTCGTCGAAACGTATACTGGAACATATTGATGTATGGGGAGATATTTCGTCGGCCATAAGTCCGATTAAAAAAATACATGTCTCCGAACAAGGCCGATTTGGTTTTACCCATTTGGACGCTTCTGAAACGAATATAAAAGATTTAGGCTATGTTGTTATTGCTCGTATTTTAGGAGAGGCTTTACATGAAAAAATGTTGTCGCTTAAAAACATATCGCTCATTTGCCCCGCAGAACTAAAATCTTTTAAGCGAAAAGACAAAATGATGACGCTTGAAATATCTAATCTAGGCTGTAGTGAATCAATTACCACAGGGTTATTAGTCGCTGCAGATGGTAGTCAATCATTGGTAAGACGCTTAGCGGATATTAGAATAGACAAATATGATTTTGGACAAACGGCAATTGTCGCCAATGTGACTACTCAAAAGCCAAATCAAGCAACGGCTTATGAACGTTTTACTCATCATGGTCCGGTAGCACTATTACCTATAGATGAGTATCGTTCAGTACTGATCCTTACAGTAGCTACTAAAAACAGAAATCGATATATGTCGATGGCTGATGCGCAATTTATTGATGGTGTTGAAACGGAGTTTGGACGTCGTCTTGGTAAGCTTGAAAAAGTTGGACAACGACGCTGTTATCCAATAATGTTTATTGAAGCAGTTAAACAGTATCAGCAGCAACTGATCCTGTTAGGTAATGCGGCACATACCATACACCCTAATTCTGCACAGGGATTTAACCTTGGACTGCGTGATGTGGCAGGTCTAACAGAATGTATTTTTGAGGCGATTGAAAAAAGATTAAATATTGACGATATCAGTATATTAGAGAAATACGTTAGCTTAAGACTCTCTGATCAAAAACGCGTTATAAAATTTACCAACCGATTAGCGAGTATTTTTTATAATAAAAATCCATTACTTATTCCAGCAAGATGCTTAGCTATGTTGCTGCTTGATACTCTGCCAATTGTTAAGAAAACATTCATACAACAAACAATGGGTATTTCGGGTTTACAACCTCGAATTGTAAGAGGGCAACATATATGACGACTGCTGACGACAAGATTGATGCTGACGTAGTCGTTGTAGGTGGTGGTGTTATTGGTAGTTCTTTTGCCTGCCTATTAGGTCAGGCGGGGCTAAAAGTTATTTTGCTCGATGCTTCTATGAGACAAGTGAAGTCACTTAAAAAAATCGATACGCGTGTCTTCGCTATTACGATGGCTTCCGAGCAGATACTTAAAAAAACTGGCTCATGGAAACGGTTACAAAAAAAAGATATCGGCCGTTTTCGGAAGATGCATGTTTGGGACGAAAATGGTTTAGGTGAAATTAATTTTGATAGCGCCTCAATTTGTCAATCAACGATGGGCTACATTATTCCACATCAAGTTATTGTTGATGCTTTGCAAGAAGAGCTGCTTGAATTAGGTAGCGTTCGTTGTCTATGGTCTGTCTCTCCTGCTTATTTAAAAGAAGAGGCGGATACTATTATACTCGGCACGGAAGATGGCTTACGGTTTAGGACGAGACTTGTTGTTGCCGCAGATGGTCATAATTCAAAATTGAGAAACTTGGCTAATATTCATTATCAAAAATATGATTACATGCGATCTGCATTAGGCTGTACTGTATTTACAAAATTAGAGCATAGAGAAATCGCACGTCAAAGATTTTTAAATAATGGCCCCCTGGCATTCTTACCGATGGCTGATTCTCATCAGTCCGCGGTCGTTTGGTCTAGCAGCCCGGAACACATTCAGCATCTTAAAGGGCTTAATAAATCAGAATTCCATCTTGAATTGGCTGAAGCTTTCGCCCATAAGTTAGGGGATATTAAGGAAAGCACTGAAAAAGTTGTTTTTCCCTTGAGTCGTGCGCAAGCAGATAGTTACATTAAATCAAGAGTCGCATTAATTGGCGATAGTGCTCATATGATTCATCCTCTGGCGGGCATAGGTGCTAATCTGGGTCTGTTAGATGCGGCTAGCTTGGCAGAGACTATCATCGGCCCCTACCAGCGTGGTAGAGACCCAGGGCGTTTGCAGGTATTACGTCGTTATGAACGCAGACGCAAGGGTACAAATAGAAATATGATTTATTTAATCGATAGTCTTAAACACCTCTTTGAAAGTCAGCATCAACCTGTACGATGTGTTCGCAATTTTGGTTTGGACGCGGTCGATAGCCTTCCCTTTGTTAAGAACGTCATATTGAAACGAGCAATGGGATTGGTTGGAGATTTGCCGGAAGCTGCTCGAGGAAAATTCTAAAAATGTTTTTTGTATGGGCCCTCAATATATTAACAATAATATCTATAGCGACAGGATAGTTTATGTCTGGAAATTCTAATTCAGAGCCAAGTAATTTTATTCGTAACATCATTAATAATGATTTAAAAGATCATAAAAATGATAGTTATATACATACACGTTTCCCACCGGAACCTAATGGTTATCTACATATCGGTCATGCGAAATCGATCTGCTTGAACTTTGGTATCGCTAAAGACTATCAGGGCGGTATTTGTAACTTAAGGTTTGATGATACTAATCCTGCAAAAGAAGATGTTGAATATACAGACTCGATTAAAAATGATGTTAAGTGGCTCGGTTTTGACTGGGCAGACCGGCTCTTTTATGCCTCTGATTATTATGAAAAATTATTTGAGTTTGCAAAACAATTAATTAGTGATGAAAAGGCCTATGTTTGTCACTTAAGTGCGAATGATATAAGAGAGTACCGAGGGACTTTAACTGAACCAGGTAAGCCGAGTCCTTATCGTGAAAGAAGCGTTGAAGAGAATCTCGATTTATTTAATCGAATGCATGCTGGTGAGTTTGATGAAGGTGAATGTCTGTTGCGAGCAAAAATTGATATGGTTTCACCTAATATGAATATGCGTGATCCAGCAATCTATAGAATAAAAAAAGTTGCGCACCATCGAACAGGGAATCATTGGTGCATCTACCCGATGTATGATTACACACATTGCGTCTCAGATGCATTGGAAGGCATCACGCATTCTTTATGCACATTGGAGTTTGAAGACCATCGTCCTCTGTATGATTGGTTTCTTGAACAATTACCAGTGCCGTGTCACCCACAACAGATTGAGTTTGCTCGTTTGAATTTAAATTATACGGTTACCAGTAAGCGAAAATTAAATGAACTGGTGACGGATGGATATGTGTCTGGCTGGGATGATCCACGCATGCCTACCATTGTTGGGATGCGTCGCCGTGGTTATACACCGGAATCAATCCGTGACTTTTGTGGTCGTATCGGTGTTACCAAAACAGACACCATAATCGATGTCGGTGTATTAGAGAATTGTGTGCGTGAAGATCTTGATAAACGAACTCGACGTGTGCTTGGTGTTTTAGATCCACTCAAGGTTGTGATTGACAATTATCCTGAAGATAAAACGGAGTCTCTGGACGCACCTTATCATCCAAATAATCCAGATATGGGCCAGCGTCAACTACCCTTTTCAAAAGTTCTTTATATAGAGCAACGCGATTTTATGGAAGATCCGCCTAAAAAATTCTTTCGCTTAGGACCAGGCCGTGAAGTAAGGTTGCGCTATGCCTACTACATTACCTGTAATGAAGTCATTAAAGATGATGTAGGAAGAATTGTTGAGTTACATTGCACCTATGATCCAGAGACTAAAGGTGGTAATTCGCCTGATGGTCGTAAGGTTAAGGGGACTATTCACTGGGTATCGGTTGAGCATGCCTTACAGACTGAAGTGCGTTTATATGATCGTCTATTCAACGATCCTAAGCCGGATAGCAATAAACATCAACAAGACTGGAAAGGATTTCTTAATATTGATTCTATAAAACTTATAAAAGAAGCCTATCTTGAACCATCATTAGCAGGCGCAGAAAAAGAAGATGCTTTTCAATTTGAACGAACGGGTTATTTTTGTGTTGATAATAAGGACCAAGTGAATGGTAAACCAGTATTTAATAGAACTGTTACCTTGCGCGATTCCTGGGCAAAAAAAAAATAACGTAAGAATTATTTTCTAATAAATTCTCCATCGTGGGACTTATGCTAGTATCATAAATAAGTAGAAGTTCTTCGTGAATAATATGTTAGCCTGATATATCAAGCAATAGCCGAAATACAAGTAGTATGGGAGAATAAGTCTCCATTTAAAGAATCAATCAATATATGAAGTTCAATTCAGACGCACTTTATCGCTCTCATATTAAAAGTTTGTCACTTATTAGCAATGGTAAGGTTAGGGATATTTATAATATCGATGATGAGCATATTTTAATTGTTACCAGTGATCGACTTTCAGCTTTTGATGTGATTTTGCCGGATCCTATACCAGGTAAAGGAAGTATTTTAACCGAGGTATCAAACTTTTGGTTTGATCGTTGTAAACATATCATCCCTAACCATCTTACAGGTATCACTATAAATGATGTCATAAAAGAACATGAAGAATTCGAAATATTAAAGTCGCGATCAATTGTCGTGCGAAAACTAAAGGCCTTACCCATAGAAGCAGTCATTCGTGGTTACTTAATTGGTTCTGGCTGGGAGGACTATCAGGCTGCCGGTGAAGTTTGTGGAATAAGTCTGCAATCAGGGTTGCAACAAGCACAGAAATTACCAGAGCCAATCTTTACGCCAGCGACGAAAGCCGGTATTGGTGAGCATGATGAAAATATTGATTTTGAGAAGACGGTAGAATTGATAGGCCGTGATCTGGCGGAGCAAGTAAGGTATGTTAGTTTAAAAATTTATTCTGAAGCTGCCGAGTATGCGCGAAAAAGAAATATTATCATTGCTGATACCAAGTTTGAGTTTGGAGTCGACGAGAATAATCAGCTTATTTTAATAGATGAAGTACTAACGCCAGATTCATCTCGTTTTTGGCCAATGGAATCATATAAGGTTGGGACCAGCCCACCGAGTTTTGATAAACAATATATACGTGATTATTTAGAAACATTGGACTGGGATAAAACCGCGCCTGGACCAAGTTTATCTGAGGAAGTCATAAGAAATACCGCTGCAAAATATGAAGAAGCGCGTGACAAACTCATTCCATAATACACATAGAGGTTCCTGAGGTGCGAGAAGTAAAAAAACTAATTGATGGATATCAACGCTTTCATAAAAAGTATTTTCAGGAACAACCTGAAATATATAATAGTTTGTTTGAACAAGGTCAGTCACCAAAGTTCTTAGTTATTTCTTGTTGTGATTCACGAGTACATCCCACACAGGTTATGGACACCATGCCTGGTGATATTTTTGTAATTCGTAACGTTGCAAACTTAGTACCGGTTAACGAAGTAGATGGCAAACCTCACGGCACTAGTGCCGCAATCGAGTTTGCAATAAAGCATCTGGATGTGAAGCATATTATTGTTTTTGGACATAGTCAGTGTGGTGGTATAAGAAGTTTAATGGAAGGCGATCATCTTGATCATGAATATGGATTTATCGATCCATGGATGGAGATTGCTAAGTCGGCCAAGGAAGCGGTCGTCAATGATTATGCTGATGAAGACTTTGATGCACAATGTATTATGTGTGAAAAGGCATCGATACAAGTATCACTTAAGAATCTAAAAACTTTTCCTTGGGTAAAAGAACGTTATGACGCGGGCAATTTATTTATACACGGATGGTACTTCGATATTGAAAGTGGCAATTTATTCGGTAATAAGGGTGATCAGTTTGTCCCAGTAAAAGATTTGGCGTTCATCAGTTGAATAAAAAAGCTAGTAATACGACTTATTGAATGTAGTGCTTCATATGATAATTTCGTGTTCTTTTTGTCTGGTTGTTTGGATGAGAGTAGCAACAGCAGAAGCGATCATGACAGTGTCTCACTGACTGCCATTACATGTCAGTTCTAAGCCAGAGTCAGAGATGCCTGCAAAATCCATAATGGTCATGCTTATAGATATTTATCTTTAATATTTGTAATCATAATTATCGATATACTCTAAGGAAACTAAATGAAAATTTGGGTCGATGCAGATGCCTGTCCAGTGGTGATAAAAGATATTCTTTTTAAAGCTGCTGATAGAGTAGGTATATTAGTGACACTGATCGCTAATAAATCTATGCAAATACCATCATCACCAAATATAAAGTTTGTGCTTGTCTCATCTGGTTTGGATGTTGCGGATAATGAAATAGTTAAAAAGCTTGATGCAGGTGATCTTGTTATTACCGCAGATATTCCTCTGGCAGCAGAGGCTATTGAGAAAGGTGGTATTGCACTTAATCCGCGTGGAGAGCTTTATACGACAGACAATATAAAAGCACGTTTGAGTATGAGAGACTTTATGTATACTTTACGAAGTAGCGGTGTGCAGACAGGTGGACCATCAGCATTAAGTAAAAATGATAGACAAACCTTTGCTAATAATCTTGATAAATTATTAACTAAATATATTAAAAAATTAACATAGAGATCTGTATCTCCTATAACGGATATTAATTTTATCAAGTTCTCATCTGAATAATAAATATTATGGTTGCTTGTATATAAGACTAAAACTTTAAAAAACAATAAGGTTTTATTGAAAACTCACAGAACGGTCTTTAATCGAATGGTAAATATGCTGTGTGTAGGCCAATGTCACGTCAGTTACTAAGTTAGCAGTGAGCTGAAAGGGTGTTCGAATAATTATTTTTGGTACAGATTGAAGAGAATATGCTTTTAGTTACCACGATGTTATGTAATGAGCTAATTTTTCTTTAGAATACAGCTCGCTTTAAAGCTAGTCTCTGCGACAGGTAAAAGATGTTTATACTAAGGTAAGACTGCTCCTTTATTGCAAATGGGCAAAATAGCAAGCGTACTATCCATGGGCCTGGTATTTGTAGTTGATTTCAATAATATTCGCATTATAACTAAAACGAAACATATATTTAGAGCACCAGCATTATCTTGTTTTTAATAGGAAGTGAATAAATAATATATTATAGTAATAGCAAGAGTAATTAAATTTTGCGGGGCGATAGTAGCAGATTATAATAATATCGATGCGACAGAATGTGCAGGAGGTATAACTGAACCAGACTTTCTGGAGGTTGATAATATTAAAAAAGCTTTAGTACATGAATTTGAGAGTGATGGTGCGGTGTTTCCCTGGATAGTCGTTCGTGAGCTTGGCCCTGAATGAATACGCGTCATCTCTGATGTATTTAACTAAGACTGAGAAGATTTTCACGCAAGTGGTTTTGTGGATTTACTAAAAAGCACATCGCATGTGCTAAAATTAAAATCAGGCTGCGTTCTGTTGATACTACATTCAGAAGATTAAAAGTGTCTTTTTTAACGCTTTAGAGGAGAAATTAGTATGAAATTCAACTGTTTTTTATTTTTAGTAAGTTTAGTTTTGTCAGTGCAAGTTTATGCTGAAAGACTGGTGATATCAGATATTATGCCGCCAGCGAACCTTGAAAATATTCACGTTGTTAAGCTTGCTAGTGATTCATTTTCAACAGATTTTATTATTTTTGTGAAAAATATGGTCCCATTACACAAACACGTTGAACATTCAGAAACAATTTATGTCTTGGAAGGTAAAGCGCAGTTGCAACTTGGAGATCAAAGTATGGAGATTGTTGCGGGTGATTATATAAGAGTACCGCGGGGAACGACGCATGGGGTGAAGGTACTTTCATCTGTTCCGCTTAAAGTCCTTTCTGTACAGGCACCAGAGTTTTTTGGTAAAGACAGAGTCAACGTGAATTAACTTAATAATGTCGACACAAGATACATGCTGTACGTTGGCGCCTTATTTTAAGGTAGCAGAAGGAAGACTTGAAGACTTTAAAGTTTTATGTAAACAGTTCATGAAAATGAACCGAACTGTCTTTATTATGGCTTCAGTATTAAAGACGACGTCATACATTGCCGAGAAGGGTATGTCGATGCAGAAGCTGTGTTAGCACACATTGAAAATGCCGGTCACTTACTTGGTGAAGCATTAAATATTTGTGAGATTGTTCGACTTGAGGTTCATGGTCCAGAAGCAGAGCTAGCAAAATTGCGGGGACCTTTGGTAGGTTTAAATCCTGAATATTATGTCCTTGAATATGGCTTTCGACGTTAACTCTATCCAATCAAACAGGTGATCCCCTTTATCTTTTCTAAGACATCATTTTTATTAACGCATGTCTTTCCTCAATGTCTTCTACAACGGTCATTGCTGTATTGAACGCGATAACATTTTTGTCATGTACGCCGAGTAATTTTTCTAGTTGAAGATTTTCCGCGATGCTTGCTGAACCACCTTGTTTATACTTTATGTCGATATCTTGCAGAAAATGAAAATAAGCTTCCTTGCTTATGCTCATATCCTGAAATGCTTGATAGGCAGTTTTTGCTTTTTTAGTTAAGTTATCAATAGACATAAATAAACTCTACGTGGCACTTTCCATATCAGCGTTGTATGTGCCTGTACAAGCGTGGCTATTGCATTTTGAACGATGTAATAATGCCTTCTGTGCTTCTTCAATGTTTGACTCTTTACCGGCCCATGCACTTAGACAAGGTTCTTGTAGTGCGCGCCCGTATGAAAAGCTAAGTGGCCATGGTAATTCTGGGTTGCTTGCATTCATGGCGTTCAGATGAGCTGTTGCCAGTTTGGGGCTCTGCCCACCGGAAAGAAAGACGATGCCTGGTAGTTTAGCAGGTACATTTTTTACTAGGCAACGTACGGTTTGATCTGCGACTTCTTGGATATTCGCCTGTTTTGAACACTGCTTTCCTGAAATAACCATATTAGTTTTGAGTATGGTATGTTCAACATTGATATCTTGCTTCTTAAGCGCACTAAACAATGCTAACAGAGTCATCTCAGTAACTTCATAGCAACGTTCAATAGTATTATCAGCATCCATCAAGACTTCAGGCTCCACCATTGGCACAATTCCAGCTTCCTGACAGAGTCCGGCATATCGAGCAAGTGCATGAACATTTGCTTCGACACATGCTTGAGTAGGGGTATTTCCCCCAATAGTTATGACTGCACGCCATTTAGCAAATTTAGCACCGAGCGATTTATATTCTGCTAATCTGTCACGTAAGCCATCAAGTCCTTCTGTAATTTTTTCATTTGTATGTAAAGCAAAATCTTTCGCGCCAGTGTCAACTTTTATACCTGGCATGATGCCATGATCTATTAGTGATTTGGTAAATGGTGTGCCATCGCTAGTAGCTTGACGAATAGTCTCATCATAAAGAATCATGCCGCTAATGAATCTATTGCCGCCCGGATTAGTTATTAGTAAATCGCGATACGCTCGACGATTTTGTTCTGTTGATTCAAAATCAATCGTATCGAATCTTTTCTTGATTGTCGGTGTGCTTTCGTCAATAGCAAGTATGCCCTTACCTTTTGCAACCATTGCTTTTGCTGTGGTTTCAAGTTCTGCTGCGCTCATTTTTATTTTCCTCGTTAACGCTATAGGTTTATTAAGATGTATTTAGAAATTAAATAATTAAAGAGTATGTTCCAAAGCTTGTCCCACCTGAATAATCTTCATGTTATTAGTGCCGCCACGTCTGCCATGTAGGTCGCCCTTGGTAATAATCACAAAGTCACCTTCTTTCACGACGCCTTCAGTGATGAGTTGGTCTATCATTTGTTTATTGGCTTCCAAAGGATCGGTGTGAGTAATATCAAACTTCATGGGATAGACGCCACGATATAATGCAACACGTCTTCTTGTGGATGTATGTCGAGCAAATGCAAAAATAGGTATAACTGAGCTAATACGCGACATCCATAAGCAGGTGCTACCAGTTTCTGTCAGACTGCAGATTGCCTTAGCATTTATGTGATTAGCTGAATACATGCTGGACATTGCTATAGCTTCAGAAATAGTTTCAAAGCTTTGATTAATACGATGGTCTGATATGCGAACACTACGTTGTTTTTCTGCCTCTTCACAAATACTCGACATTGCTTCGACAACTTTATCTGGATAGCACCCAACACTTGTTTCACCTGATAACATTACTGCATCAGTTCCATCAATGACAGCGTTAGCTACATCAAACACTTCAGCTCGTGTTGGTATTTTATTTTCGACCATAGACTCCATCATCTGTGTAGCAGTGATGACAGCACGGTCCATCTTTCTAGCCATCTTTATTAAACTTTTCTGCACAGGTGGTAAGGATGCATCGCCAATTTCTACTCCAAGATCGCCCCGTGCGATCATTATAGCATCCGATGCTTCAATCATTTCTTCAATATGATTAAGCGCTTCAGCGCGTTCAATCTTTGAAATTAGTTGTGCTTTACAACTGCATTCTTTCATCATCTTACGAGCTATTTTTATATCGTTAGCGTCTCTCGGAAATGAGATCGCAATATAGTCGACCTTTACTTTCGCTGCATGCTTCATATCTTCGATATCTTTTTCAGTGACGGCATTTGCGGATAAACCGCCGCCTTGTAAATTAATACCTTTATTGTCGCTAAGTATGCCACCAGTGATTACTTTACAATCAATAATATGTTTATGAACAGCTTTGACTTTTAATACAACTCTGCCATCATCTACCATTAATTTATCTTCAGCCTTCACATCCGTGGGAAGTTCTTTGTAACTAACTCCGACCCGTGTTTCATCACCGTCATCACTAGCAAGTTTAGTATTAATGCTAAATTTTGCGCCTTCATGCAACTTAACTTTACCTTTCTTAAATCGTTCTATGCGAACCTTAGGACCTTGCAAGTCTGCTATTACAGCAACAGCATGTTTATGTTGTCGCGAAAGACGACGAATTTCTCTCATTCTTTTTTCGTGATCAGCATGCGTTTGATGTGAATAATTGAGTCTAAAGACATCAACTCCGGCGACAAGCAGTTTTTCTAGCATCCCTGGTTTGTCTGTGGCAGGACCGAGGGTAGCAATGATTTTAGTCCTTCTCATTAAGATCTAGTTATCCGTCGTATTTTATATGTTTTCATGATCAAGGGGTGGAAATATATTTTGTCAGTCAACATTTCATGAGATCTACAATTCTCTTGCTCGTTCCATCGCTCTCCATGCGCGAGCCGCCTCTTCTAATATTTCAATAGCGGGAAGTTTCTTGCCTTCTAAGAATTCAAGGAAAGCACCCCCACCAGTTGAAATATATGAAATCTTATCTTCAACATTGAACTTAGAGATTGCAGCAATAGTGTCTCCTCCTCCAGCAATCGAATATGCATTACTTTCTGCGATTGAGTTTGCTAGATTTTCTGTGCCTTGGCTGAAGTTGTTAAACTCAAATACACCAAGGGGACCATTCCAAACGATAGTATTTGCTTTCGCTATAAGTTCACTTAATTGTTTGGATGTTTCCGGACCTATATCCATAATGATGTCGTCTGTTTCTATATTACTAATATGCTTTGTTACTGCGATAGTGTTCTTATTAAATGCTTTGCCACAAATGACATCTATCGGTAGCGGAATTTGGCAGCCATTTGTTTTGGCTTGCTTCATTAACATACTGGCGGTCTCAACCAATTCAGCTTCATAAAGAGATTTGCCAACCTCATAACCAGCTGCTTTTAAAAATGTATTTACAATTCCACCACCAACTATCAGTTGGTCAACTTTTTCTAAGAGTGTTTCAAGTAGGATTAGTTTGCTAGATACTTTTGCGCCGCCTACTATTGCAACAAGTGGTGTTTTAGGATTTCTGAGTGTCTTAGTCAGGACCTTCAATTCATTTATGAGTAATGGTCCTGCAGCAGATACTGCAGCATATTTTGCAACGCCATATGTCGACGCTTGTGCACGATGCGCAGTTGCAAAAGCATCATTAACGTAAACCTGGCAGAGTCGCCCCATCTTACGAGCAAGCACATCATTGTTTTTTATTTCACCTTTCTCAAATCTTACATTCTCACAAAGAACAATTTGATGGTCCGCCATGTCAATACCATTAGTCCAGTTTCTTATAAGAGGGACATTAATTTTAAGAAAATCACTTAAAGATTTTGCAACTGGTGCGAGTGAAAATGTTTCGTCATATTCACCAGCTATAGGACGACCTAGATGAGATACTAATATTATCTTTGCCCCCGCTTCTAATACCTGAGTCAAGGTAGGTAATGTTGCTCGAATACGTATGTCACTAGAAATCTCAGAACCACTTATTGGGACATTATAATCCTCACGAATTAGTACCGTTTTCCCCGACAGTTCTAGGTCAGCAAGTTTTATTAGTATCGTCACGTAATAGCTCGTTTACTTAGCATTCATCAAGGCAATTGTGGTATCTAACATTCTGTTTGAAAAGCCCCATTCATTGTCGTACCAGGCTGTTACTTTCGCAAGAGTTCCTTCTATAACTTTAGTCAGTGATGCATCATAAGTTGCTGATGCTGGGTCATGATTAAAGTCAACAGAAACAAGAGGCAGTTCATTATAAGCAAGCACGCCTTTTAATGAACCTTCAGCAGCTTCTTTCATCAATTGATTTATTTCATCTACATTAGTCTCTCTGGCGGCTGTAAAACTTAAGTCAATCACAGAAACATTGATTGTTGGAACACGCATTGAATAACCATCAAGCTTTCCATTGAGTTCTGGTAATACTAAACCGACGGCAGCGGCGGCCCCTGTTTTTGTTGGTATCATGGACATAGTAGCAGATCTAGCACGACGTAAATCTGAGTGATAAACATCCGTTAGTACCTGATCGTTTGTGTAGGCATGAATAGTTGTCATAATACCAGCCACCATGCCAATATTTTCATTTATTACTTTTGCTATAGGTGCGAGACAATTTGTTGTACAAGATGCATTAGAGATTACGGTGTCGCTCGATTTCAAAACATCATGATTAACTCCATAGACAATAGTTGCATCAATATCATTGCCACCCGGAGCTGAGATTATGACTTTTTTCGCGCCACCTTCTAGATGTGCACTTGCTTTTGCTTTGCTGGCAAAGAAACCAGTTGATTCTATTACAACATCAACCCCTAATTCACCCCAGGGTAATTTTGCAGGGTCACGTTCAGATAAAACACGAACTCTATCACCATTAATCACCATGTCTTCATTTTCTACAACAACAGTGCCAGGAAATCTTCCGTGAGCAGTATCGTATTGAGTAAGATGTGCGCTAGTATTTGCATTGCCTAAATCATTAATTGCCACGATTTTGACCTCACCCGTTCGTTCGGACTCATATAATGCGCGCAAAATATTGCGACCAATACGTCCATAGCCATTGATGCCTACTTTAATTGCCATTCTAATACTCCAGTATCCATTTATTCTCTTTTGGTTAGTAAATTATTAAGTTGTAGTTTCATATTTTTTTCAGTTAGCCCAAAAAGTTCAAATACCGTCTTCCCTGGGGCAGATTCACCGAATGTATCGACACCTAACGCAACTCCATCTAGACCAATATACTTTTTCCAATAATCGGTAACTCCGGCTTCAATAGCCATACGCTTACGACAAAAGCTTGGTAGCACGCTTTCTCTGTAGCTTTCGCTTTGTTGATCGAAAATAAAAGTACAGGGCATTGATACAACACGGATTTTTTTACCTTTGTTATTTAATTGAGTTGCAACGTTAACAGCCAATTCGACTTCAGAACCTGTTGCAATGATGATTGCATCGGGATGATCAGTTCCACCAACTAAAACATATCCGCCGCGTTGTATATCTTGTAGCTGTGATTCATTTCTTGGTATATGCGCCAAACCTTGACGCGAAAATAATAAACTGCTTGGCCCATCACGTCGTTCAATTGCTGCTTGCCATGCAACTGCAGACTCTACTGCATCACAGGGTCGCCATAAGGACATGTTTGGCATAAGACGAAGTGTGGCTGCTTGTTCAACAGGCTGGTGAGTGGGCCCATCTTCGCCAAGGCCAATAGAATCATGTGTGAATACAAATATATTTTGTATTTTCATTAAAGCTGACATGCGTAAGGCATTTCTCGCATATTCAGAAAACATTAAGAAAGTACCACAGTAAGGGATAAATCCGCCATGTAAGGTGATACCATTATTTATGGCGGCCATTGCAAATTCTCGAACGCCATAGGAAATATAGTTACCGTTTTTATCATTCTTACTAACTGTTACGGAGCCTGACCAATTGGTTAAGTTGGAACCAGTTAAATCAGCCGAACCACCAACCATCTCCGGAAGCTCTGCAGCAAAAGCTTCTATCGTATTTTGTGATGCTTTACGTGATGCTATTGTTTCTGCTTTATTATTAGTTGTTGTAATAAATTCTTTAACAAGATCATTCCAATTATCGGGCAAAACACCTTGTTGTCGTCGTTTATATTCTCTAGCGAGCTTGGGATGAGCTGCTTCATATGTCACAAATAAATCTTGCCATTGAGACTCTAGTTCTTTACCGCGTTGTTTAGCATTCCATGCAGAATAATATTCATCAGGAATCACGAAGGGTTCATGATTCCAATTAAGTCTTTTGCGTGCAAGTGCTATTTCTTTGTCGCCCAGTGGTGCACCATGACTTGACTCTTTGCCTTCTTTGTTCGGGGAACCCCAGCCTATAATAGTATTAAAACAAATTAAGCTAGGTTGTTTCACATTGAGCTTAGCTGTCGCCAATGCTACTTTGATTTCGTCAGGGTTATGTCCATCAACATCAGAAATAACATGCCAACCGTATGCTTCAAACCTACCAGCCACATCTTCTGTAAACCATCCAGAAATATCACCGTCAATAGAGATCTGATTACTATCATAGATAGTGATCAATTTTCCAAGCCCCAGTGTTCCTGCTAGTGAAGAGGCTTCATGAGATATGCCTTCCATCAGACATCCGTCACCGACAGTGGCGTAAGTGTGATGATTTACAATTTCATAATTTGATTGGTTAAATTTTGCAGCGAGCATTGACTCTGCCAATGCCATTCCAACTGCATTAGCTAGGCCCTGTCCTAATGGACCCGTCGTAGTTTCAACACCTGGAGCGTAACCGTATTCAGGATGTCCCGGTGTTTTCGAATGTAGTTGTCGGAATTCTTTCAGTTCCTCAAGTGATAGATCATAACCTGTTAAATGTAATAATGAATAGACCAGCATTGAGCCGTGCCCATTTGACATAACAAAACGGTCACGATTGTCCCATTTTGGATTTGCTGGATTATGCTTTAGAAAATCATTCCATAACACTTCGGCAATATCTGCCATACCCATAGGAGCACCTGGGTGCCCAGAATTCGCTTTTTGAACAGCATCCATACTTAAAGCACGAATCGCATTGGCAAGTTCATGCCTTGTCAGCATAGTAGTTCCTCCAAAATGGTTAATAAGCCTAAAATATTGACTGTTAATTATTGCTGCATTCAAAGTCTGATATTGAGTCATCAACTGACGAAGACTATCATGTGTTTAGCTTCATTTACGCTTAATAACACTACAAGAATGCAGGCAGATATCTACCTAAAATAAAGCCATGTATTGTGGCTTAACTGTCACTTTGGAGCAAGATCCTAAATATCGTTTTTCCATTTTATAGAGCAACCAATACTAGGAATCTGATGTTTTGGTCCTTTTCCTGTATTTGCGACATTAATCATAGCTTTAAGGAGGTCATGATTGTTAGTGTTCGAGAGTGTTTTCATTCCGCTATCATCAAGCCTCCCTCGATATTGTAATTCCAGTGATGAGTTGTAACCAAAAAAATCTGGTGTGCAGCGCGCATCATAAGCCTTGGCGACTTCTTGTGACTGATCCCATAAATATGGGAATGGGTAATTAAACTTAGTTGCCACTTTTTGCATGTTTTCTAAAGAATCTTCAGGGTGATCATCAGGGTCGTTTGACATGATGGCAACACTTTTAATTCCGACGTCGATTAGTTTTAATACATCAACAACAAGCCTTCTCTGTATAGCTTTTACATAAGGACAATGATTGCAAATAAACATAATCAGTGTTCCATTTCCGCCTGTAAAGTCAGTTAACGACCACTCTTTTCCGTTTGTGTCAGTCAGATTAAATTTGAATGCTTTTTCACCAAAGTTACAAGACGGGGTTTCCATCAACACCATAATTTAGCTCTCCTTTTTCGGTATCTATGTTTTAAATATCAGCGTGTTTAAAAATATAACGTCATATTTCGTGCGGTAAAGCTCTAATGAGGATAGTATTCGTGCGTTTGAAATTTCTAATTATAACGTTTACGGAATAAATATGGCTAACAATTACTTATTCACTTCAGAGTCAGTTGCTGAAGGACATCCAGACAAGGTTGCAGATCAGATATCTGATGCGGTTGTTGATGCAATTTTTACTGACGATAAAATGGCACGTATTGCTTGTGAGACAATGGTCAATACAGGGATGGTCGTCCTCTCAGGGGAGATTACAACATCAACCTATGTTGATATGCAAGATATAGCTCGTCAGACAATCCGCGAAATTGGCTATGATCATTCAGATATGGGTTTTGATTGGGAGTCTTGTGCAGTATTGGTCTCCATCGACAAACAGTCACCAGATATTGCTCAAGGCGTGAATGAAGGCGAAGGTCTAGATTTGAATCAAGGCGCTGGCGACCAAGGATTGATGTTTGGTTTTGCTTGTAATGAGACAGATGTCTTGATGCCTTTTCCTATTACATATTCACACTTACTTGTTAAAAAGCAGGCCGAAGTTCGAAAAACAGGTAAATTAGCTTGGTTAAGACCCGACGCTAAATCACAGGTAACTGTTGCTTATGAAAATGGTAAGCCTACGTATATCGAGACAGTCGTGTTATCCACACAACATGATCCAAATATTGAGCATAAAGAGCTCGAACAAGCTGTTATCGAAGAGATTATAAAACCGGTATTACCAGTCAATATGTTAACTGATAAGACGCGGTACCTTGTTAATCCTACTGGGCGTTTTGTTATCGGAGGACCTGTGGGTGACTGCGGTCTAACTGGGCGTAAAATTATTGTTGATACTTATGGAGGCATGGCTCGTCATGGAGGTGGTGCTTTTTCAGGCAAAGACCCTTCCAAAGTAGATCGTTCTGCTGCCTACGCAGCGCGTTATGTGGCTAAGAATATTGTTGCTGCCGGTTTTGCTGATCGTTGTGAGTTACAATTGTCCTATGCAATCGGCGTTGCAAAGCCAACCTCAATTAGTATCGAGACGTTTGGTACAGGCAAGATTGAAGAATCAAAATTGATTGATGCTATAAGACGAGTTTTTGATCTCCGTCCCAAAGGTATTATCAACATGCTAGATCTTTTAAGACCGATCTATCGTCAAACCGCTGCCTATGGTCATTTTGGTCGTTGCGATATTAATTTGCCTTGGGAAAAGACGGATAAGGTAGATGCGCTGCGTGATATTCTATTATAGGCATGAATTTGGGTTCTTTGATTTTCTGATCATAACATCTTTGAATCTAAAAGCAGGAAGGAATATACTACAATCTAGTTTTTCACAACCGTAGTTCTGAGGAGCGTTGCAACGGATTCTTAATCCGCTAGGCTCAGACAAGTACGGCACATTTGCAACGGCGCTCGCTTAATTGTTTTTATAGGAGAAACAATATGAGCGTAGCTGCTACATCTATTACACACGATTACCATGTTGCTGACATTTCTTTGGCTGATTGGGGGCATAAAGAAATTCGTATCGCTGAAACTGAAATGCCCGGTCTCGTCTCTATTAGGGAAGAATATAAAACAGAAAAGCCTTTAAAAGGTGCTCGCATTGCTGGTTCATTGCATATGACTATTCAAACGGCTGTGTTGATAGAAACCTTATGTGCTTTAGGCGCGGAAGTGCGTTGGGTCTCTTGCAATATTTATTCGACTCAAGATCATGCAGCAGCAGCGATGGCGGATCAAAATATTCCGGTGTTTGCCTATAAGGGCGAGACACTTGAAGAATACTGGGATTATACTCATCGTATAATGAAATGGTCTGATGGCGGTTCGCCAAATATGATCTTGGATGACGGAGGTGATGCCACCATGCTTCTGATTTTAGGGACAAAAGCAGAAAGTGATATATCTGTTCTTGATAATCCTGGCTCGGAAGAAGAGACATTTTTGTTTGCTTCAATAAAAAATAAACTTTCTGAAGATAAAACCTTTTATTCTCGTACCCTCGCTTGTATTCAAGGTGTAACAGAAGAAACCACAACAGGCGTACAACGGCTGTATCAAATGCAAAAGAAAGGTGACTTACCTTTTCCTGCGATAAATGTTAACGATTCTGTTACTAAATCTAAATTTGATAATTTGTATGGTTGTCGTGAATCTTTAGTCGATGGTATCAAGCGTGCTACCGATGTAATGATTGCAGGTAAGGTAGCATTAGTTCTGGGCTATGGAGATGTTGGCAAGGGGAGCGCTCAGTCTCTTCGTGGTTTGGGTGCGACGGTCTGGATTACAGAAGTTGATCCTATATGCGCCTTACAAGCTGCAATGGAAGGTTATCGTGTTGTCAGGTTAGAAGACGTTGTTGATCAAATTGATATTTTTGTCACAACTACCGGCAATTTCAACATTATTCGCCATGATGATTTAGTTAAAATGAAAGATCAGGCTATTGTTTGTAATATCGGTCATTTTGATAATGAAATTGATATTGCTAGTCTCGAGCAATATGAATGGGAAGAAATTAAACCACAGGTGGATCATGTAATATTCCCTGATGGAACACGCATCATATTACTTGCTAAAGGGCGTTTAGTTAACCTGGGTTGTGGTACTGGGCATCCAAGTTTTGTTATGTCTAATTCATTCACCAACCAGGTATTAGCGCAAATTGAATTATTTGTTCGTGGCGAAAACTATGATAAAGACGTTTATGTCTTACCTAAACACCTTGACGAAAAGGTTGCTAGGCTTCACCTTGACAGAATCGGTGCAAAATTGACAGCACTCACTGAAGAGCAAGCAAGTTATATTAGCGTGCCGGTTGATGGACCTTATAAGCCTGATAATTATCGTTACTAATAACTGTCGTCTACCCTCTGCATAAGAGGGTAGTCATCTTTACATTCATAGTATGTCTTATAGGATTCAATAATGGAATCGCAAAAACAGTACAAACCAAAATTTAGTTTTGAGTTTTTTCCTCCCAAAACACGGCAAGCTGTTGAAAAATTACAAATGACAACCGAACGTTTGGCGCAGCTTAATCCCAGTTTCTTTTCGGTGACATTTGGAGCTGGTGGTAGTACACGCGAACGAACATTTGAGACCGTTATGGATATCTTTAAAAAAACTGGTATTGATGGCGTCCCACATGTTTCCTGTGTTGGAAGCACACTGGAGGAAATTCAAATAATACTCGATTCATATATTGAAGGTGGGATTCGAAATGTTGTTGCTCTACGTGGAGATCTGCCTTCAGGTTCAATTGGTGGTGGCCCGTTACGTTACGCAAGTGAATTAGTTGAATTCATTCGTCGCGAAACAGGAGATCACTTTCATATTGAAGTTGCAGCCTACCCTGAGTTTCATCCACAGGCGCTGAGCGCTCAAAAAGATCTTGAAAATTTTAAGCGAAAAATCGACGCAGGTGCTGACGCTGCCATAACTCAGTATTTCTATAATCCGGATGCCTATTATCGTTTTATCGATAGTTGTGAAAAACTGAAAATAAACATCCCAATTGTACCCGGTATTATGCCAATCGTAACATGCACACAGTTATGTCGTTTTTCAGATGCTTGTGGTGCCGAGATTCCTCGCTGGATTTTGAAACGTCTTCAGGAGTTTGGAGATGACCGTGCTTCGATTCAAGAATTTGGCATAGATGTAACCACCAAGCTATGTGAGGAATTACTTGCTAACGGAGCACCAGGGTTACATTTTTATACAATGAATCAATCTGAAGCAAGTGTCGCTATTTTGAAAAATATTGGTATTAATATGAAAGATTAATGATAGTTCTGGTTAGGTTTAATCAGTTATTTTTATTGAGTTCGGGTATTTTTTCATGCATTTTTTTAAATTTACGTTCTTAATGTCTACCATCCAGGTATAGAATGTATCACAGCTGTCCCGATATCTGTTATTGGGGTGTCACAACTCGGCTAGAATAGGCCATCATTCTTGTCCTACCGTTCTTAATTTAGCCTGTATATAGTCTGAATGTGAGATGTAAAGTAAGTCCGCTATCTTTCTTATATAGTACTCTTCATACTTATCAAGTACCGAATCAGCATAAGCAATATGCCATAAATGCTCTATGATATGAACCTTGTCTGACATACATAACGTGTCGTTCAAAAATTGAGTAAATTCATAAAGTGATACAGCATGGTTAACCTCATTGACAGCTAATTTTATTATTTCATTGATTTCTTTTTTACTCAATTTGAAATATTCTAATAAGACGACCTTTATAGCACTCCTTTCTTCCTCTTGGATATGGTCGTCAGCTAAACTGATTTCTACCATTAACACTGCAGTAGCCAGCTCAATTGTTTTATCATCTGACGGTTCGTCTGTTGAACCATCATTAAATAAAGATTCAAAATAAGTTTTAATATTTTTTATCATGATTCGAATTAATTATTGGTATTATTATGATGATAATAACCATCGATAAACTTATTAAAATAGTAATTAACTAGTGGGTGCTCTATGGGAGAAACTGATTTATTAAACTCAATATTTTTTTCTGCAACGTAAGTGGTTTGTTGTGAATTATCTACTAAAACATGGTACCAAGGTTCATCTTTCGGAGGCTTTGATTTCGCTACAGCATCATACCAGTTGTTCGTTCCAGCAAAAGCTGCATCAACATCAAATATTACGCCTCTGTAATCAAATTTCCGATGATGAATAATCTGTCCGATTGAATATTTAGCATGTTGCATAATAGAATTTCTTGTTTGAACTTATCGAATAAGTATTATTATAGCAGAAAGGTGATTAAACTCCGGATGGTTTTTAATTTTTTTCTCAGATTAAGAGATACTAATCGTTAAAAAGAATAATATTTAAAGTAAATGATGAGAGCCCCCCGCCTTTTTATAGATATGCCACTAACGGTTGGTGAAACTATTAATTTACCACCCGACAAAGTGAATCATATTTCTCATGTTCTCAGAATGCAAATTGGTGGCCCAATAAAATTGATTAATGATTCTGGTGTTGAATATCAGTCTAAAATTATTGAAATTAATAGAAAAAGCGTACAGATAAAGATCGAAGAATCATCATCAAAAAAAAATGAATCGCCGTTAGTCATCAATTTATGTCTCGCAGTAGCCAAGGGAAAACACATGGACTTTTCGATTCAAAAGGCCGTTGAGCTTGGTGTTAAAAACATTATTCCTGTTATCTCCGAGTTTAGTAATGTGAGAATAGGGAGTCACAGTGGACATAACAAATTAACACACTGGCAAAATATAATAATTAGTGCGACTGAACAATGTGGTAGAAATTATTTAACAACAATTGAAAAACCTATGTCGTTTGTCGAATGGTTGGGCTTGGAAACATCAAAGACTCGATTAATACTGCACCCGGACGGTGAACAATCTATGTCAAATATTAAACTCTTAGAGAATGACTTAACACTCGTGATTGGTTCAGAGGGTGGTTTCAGTGATATCGAACTCGAACAAGCACAAGAAAATGGTTGTATTGCTATTAGTCTGGGACCAAGAATATTGAGAACTGAGACCGCAGCAATCTGCGCGGTAAGTAATGCGCAGCAGCTATGGGGAGACTTGAATTAAATATGTATCATACCCATCTATGATGATTAGGCAGCATAATGAATCAGGATTTTCAAATACACCATGACTTTCAATGAAAAGACGGCAGTACCACACTTAATAACAGCATTAACTGGTCCTTTTCAGGACTTAGAACAAAAGATGCTGGATAATCAAATTCCTATTGAGTCTTGGTTTAGAAATGCTTGGCGTGAAACACAAGCTCCATTTTATGCTTCTGTGGATTTACGTAATGCAGGTTATAAAATTGCACCGGTAGATACAAATTTATTTCCAGCAGGGTTTAATAATCTGAACCCTTCATTTGAAGCGTTATGCATTCATGCTGTCCAGATGGCCATTGAAACGATAGAAGAGCCAATTGACAAGATATTGCTCATTCCAGAAAATCATACACGTAATTTATTCTATATGGAAAATATTGCTGGTTTGCAGATAATGCTAGAGAAAGCAGGCTTTGAAGTTCACATTGGTAGTTTAATTCCTGATTTGCATGAACCTATGCAGATTGATCTCGAATCATCACGATCAGTTTTTCTTGAGCCTATTAGGCGTAACATGGATCGCTTGACTGTTGGCGACTTTAATCCGGATCTCATTTTATTAAATAATGATCTGGCGATAGGAAAACCTGAAATATTAGAAGGCCTAGAACAAATTGTTACGCCGCCAACAAATTTAGGCTGGTCATCTCGTTTAAAATCGAATCACTTTAAGTTTTACCAGCAAGTCACGCAGGAGTTTTCTGAATTAATCAATATTGATTCTTGGTTAATCGACCCCATGTTCCGAAATTGTGGTGAGGTTGATTTTATGAAACGTGAAGGCGTTGATTGTCTATCAAAAAACGTTGATGCTTTGTTAAAGGCTATTCAAGCTAAATATGATGAATATGAACTAGATTGTGAGCCATTTGTTATGGTAAAGGCCGATGCAGGTACATACGGTATGGGCGTAATGACGATACGAAATACAGACGAAATATCAACATTAAATCGTAAAGAACGTACTAAAATGGCGACAACTAAAGAGGGACAAAAAGTCAGTCAGGTTATTATTCAAGAAGGCGTGTATACCAATGAAACTTGGGGTAATGAAGCAAATGTTGCAGAACCAGTAGTCTATATGTTGGGACATCAGGTTGTAGGTGGGTTTTACCGTGTTCATGGAAAACGTTCTGCAAGTCAAAATCTGAACGCTCCTGGCATGCGATTCGAACCACTAGCATTTGCAGATTGTTGTATTTCTCCAGATCCTAGTCAGGAACCAGATTGTCATCAAAATCGATTTTATGCCTATGGCGTCATTGCTCGTTTGGCGTTATTGGCGGCAGCACGCGAAATCGTTAACGCTGTTTGACTATTTTTTTGACAGCACTAAAATGTCGTCGACTTATTGATAATTCAGTTGGTATGTTTACTAATTTTATGGCGTTCTGACCCTCGTTTGTTCTTCTGAGTTCTTCTATATATTTAATCGCAACTAATGTATTTCTATGAATCCGGATAAAATGATCTGAAAACTCAGCCTCAAGCGAAACTAGTGGTTCATCAATAAGTAGTTCACCTTCTGGCCAAGCCGCAGTGACATATTTTTGTTCCGCTTTAAGAAAATAAATATTCTCGATAGCAACTAACCGAATGTTGCCACGAACTAAAGCGCTAAGATGTCTACGTACAGTAATCTCTTTTGTATTATTGTAAAGTGAAGCTAGTTTAGACTGGCTGATAGTAGCAGCACGCTCAATAGCGATTCTAAGACGTTCTTTTCTTATAGGTTTTAGTAGATAATCAACAGCATTAGTATCAAAGGCACTTAGTGCATGAGCTTGATGAGCTGTTGTAAAAACTATCGCTGGGGGTAATTTCAATTTTAGGAGATGATTGGCAAGTTCAAGGCCATCCATGCCCGGCATGCTGACATCTAACAAAATTATTTCTGGTGAATGTTCCGAGATCTTATCTAATGCTCTATTACTATTGCTAGCTTCGATTGTGGTAGTTTCTGGGTATAACTCAATTACGAGTTCCCGAAGTCTGTCTCTGGCTAAAGCTTCATCATCAACTATTAATATTTTCATAACGCCTGTAAGGTAAGATGAGCTTTACGGTATATTGCTGTTGTGTATTTTCAATAATCAAGTCACTTTTAGTACCAAAAATGCTAATCAATCGTTTGCGGATATTATCATGTGCCTGTTTATTTCCTTTATGTGCTTCATTAAAATTATTAGCAGGCAGGGGGTTTGAGAAAAGGATAATAAGTTTTTCATCTTCAAATTTACCATAAATATTTATCGTGCCACCTTCAGGCAATCGCTCTATTCCGTGATAAATGGAATTCTCTAGTAACGGCTGAAGGCTCAAAGGAGGAACTAAAGCATTATTAGGTAATGAGTCAATATCCCATTCTACATGTAATCGATTCCCCAAACGGTGACCTTCTATACGAATATAATGTTGGCAGAGTATCCACTCATCAGATATCTGATATAACTCGGTGGGTTCGAGTAAAGTTGCACGAAATAGCTCAGCTAAATCTAACACCGACTGTTCAGCTAAGTCAGGCTTAGTGCGTGTTAAACTGGCGATAGTATTCATGCAATTGAATAGGAAATGAGGGCGTATACGTGCCTGCAGAGCTTGAAAATGGAATAGGGCAGTAGCTTCGATATCTTTACGCCATTGATGTTGTAAATACAAGTAGCGTAATACGACAGCCCCAACAATCGCAGCTACTCCTAATGAACGTATTAGAAAGAAGAAATATAATTCTTGATCAGGAGCAATACTCTCAGGATAAACATACAATGACCACCAAGCTAATTTTGCTACTATGAAGGTAATTAACAGTATTAATAGATAACTAAAAGTGGCAGCTTTTTTTTCTGTGAGTTTCGCAATGAATGATTTTAACATGCAAAGAGCACCAACGCAGGATAAGGCAACCCACTGAACGTAAAGTGAATTCATTGCAAAATTAAATATTAATTGTTCTGTGTATAACGGTAATGTCAGCGTTAAAATGATTGCGAGTAATTCTGCGCTAAGAACGACGATAAATAATACGTACGCACTGCAAAAATTTGGCAGAAAGCTAGACTTTTCTTGTTCATGAAGATTTGGCATTTTTAATGCGTACTCATGTAATATGTAGTTTGTCCATAAGTTATACTGACCACTGTAAATAAATAAATACACTATCACCCAAAATGAGCTCAAAAAATATAGAAAAACCGTGGGCTGGAAGATTCACCGCCCCAACAGATAGATTTGTTGAAGAATTCACTGAATCTGTTTCGTATGACCAGCGACTGGCCCATTATGACATTATGGGTTCAATAGCTCACGTAAACATGCTGGGCAAGGTTAGCATCATCTCAAAAAAGGAAAGTGCTCAAATTATTCGCGGTTTGAAGAAAATTGCTAAAGATATTAAAAATGGCAATTTCAAATGGTTAGCCGCTCTTGAGGACGTCCATATGAACATCGAGACGGCTTTAGTAGCTGATATAGGTGATGTGGGTAAAAAACTACATACTGGCCGCTCAAGAAATGATCAAATTGCGACTGATATTCGTTTGTATTGTCGAGATGAGATTGACCTTATCTGCAAACAAATTGATGCTGTTTTGAATGCATTATTAACGTTAGCCGATGATCATGTCGGCACTATAATGCCTGGTTTTACCCATCTGCAATCTGCACAGCCGGTTACCTTTGGACACCATCAGCTTGCTTGGGCTGAAATGTTAATGCGAGATCGGTCACGTCTGCATGATTGTCGCAAAAGACTCAATTTACTGCCCCTTGGCTCTGCGGCGTTGGCAGGAACAAGCTATCCCATTGATCGAAATATGGTTGCTAAGGAGTTGGACTTTGATGGCATAACACAAAACTCATTGGATTCAGTTAGTGATCGCGATTTTGCCATAGAGCTTACTGCTTCTGCGAGTGTAATCATGATGCATTTGTCGCGATTTTCAGAAGAATTGGTGATCTGGATGTCGCAAGCCAGTGGCTTTATAGATATAGGTGATGCTTGGTGCACGGGTTCATCTATTATGCCACAAAAGAAAAACCCTGATATTCCCGAATTAATAAGAGGTAAGACTGGTCGAGTTTATGGTGATTTGATGGCATTGCTAACACTAATGAAGGCTCAACCGCTTGCTTATAATAGGGATAATCAGGAAGATAAAGAAAGTTTGTTCGACGCGATTGATACCGTAAAGATGTCTCTAATTGCTTATGCTGGTTTGATACCAACGATTACTGTAAATCATGAAACGATGTATAGAGCTGCAGCATCTGGTTTTTCTACGGCAACAGATCTCGCAGATTATTTAGTGGTGAAAGGCCTGACTTTTAGAGATGCGCATGAAGTGGTAGGTAAAATCGTTCAATTTGCAATTCAGCATGATAAGAATCTATCTGAGATAATTCTGTCTGAACTTCAACAATTCAGTAAGCTCATCAAAGATGATGTCTACATGATCTTAGAGGTAGAAGGCTCGGTGTCGGCCAGAGACCATATTGGAGGAACGGCCCCAAAACAAGTCAAGGCAGCTATCAAACGTCTTAGAAAAAAAATAAATAAATGATATGAGTAAATCGAAATGAGATTTCCAATTAAACTAGTACTTGGCCTTGGTCTATTAGGTCTTGTAGTTATGGGCGCAGTTGTTATTACATTAGCTTACTTAGATCCAAATGATTACAAAGACACAATCGCTAACAAGATAAAGGAAGAAACGGGTCGCGATTTACGTATAGACGGTAATATTGGTTTAACATTTTACCCCTGGCTAGGATTGGATCTCGAAGGCGTTAGTTTGAGTAATGCCATAGGTTTTGGTGAAGCGCCCTTTCTACAGACGAAAGCTATTAAAGTTCGCGTAAAACTGATCCCGCTTCTACGTAAACAATTAGAGATGGATACGCTGGTGTTGCATGGTGCAACTATTAATTTGGTTAAAAACTCAGAAGGCGTAACTAATTGGGACGATTTCCTGAAACCTAAAGTGGGAGAATCTGCCAGTAGTGATGGTGGTCTGTCATTAGCTGCGTTGGTGTTGGGTGGTATAGATATAAAAAACGTCAATATAAATTGGATTAATATGCAGGAGAAAGTCGAGTATAAAGTTTCCGATACAAACATCACTATTGGAGAACTAAAGCTCGGCGAACCTATTGGTATTATAGCGTCATTAAATGCCGTAGCTTCAAAGCCAGAGCTGTCTTCTACAATTCAGTTTAGCGGAACAATTATCTATGCAAATGATGGCGATGTCTTGACCATAAAACCAATGCTATTAGAAGCCGAAGTCAGGGGAAAAGAAATACCAGCGGGAAAGGCAGTAATAAAGTTGAGCTCTGAGATTAATGTTGATGTGGAGAAAGGAAAAGCACAAATTGAGTCTATTGTTTTTAGTGCATTTGGCACCGAGGTTAACGGTCAAGTTGATGCAACGAAGATTCTTTCGGGTAAGCCACAAGTCAAAGGTAATATTGATGTGACAGGAAAAGACTTGCCTCAACTATTCAAGATATTTGAGGTTGAACCGCTCGCCAGCCAATTGACAAAAATGTCAGACAAAACATTTAATCTGAGCATGGGCTTTAATGCAGACATGAGCAGGAATGATATTGATATCACAAAGCTAGATCTTGCTGTACTTGGGAATAAGATTACTGCTGAAGTAACGGCTCAAAATATAGACTCCGATGCGCCATCCACGAAAGGTAAACTAAAAGCAAGCGGGCCAGATTTTCCTACGTTAATTAAAATGGCAATGCAGTTCACGAGCGGCGGTACACGAGATTTGAAAATGCTGGCTAAACAACTTCGTGCCACACCAAAAGCATTCGATATAACAGCAGAATTCGATGTAGATTTAAAAACTGGAGTTGTAGATATTCCGAGTCTGTCGATTGAAGCATTAGGCCTGATCACGAAGGCTAAATTTAATGCCAGGCAAGTCAGTAGTGACATACCCTCTTTCAGTGGAGAGTTAAAGGCAAATGGTTCTGATCTACCTCTATTGATAAAAGTTGCAAGCGCTTTTCAGCACGAAAAAAGTAGTCTACCTGAACTCGCAAACAATCTCGCAAAGATAAAAAACAAAAATTTTAATCTTGATACGCGTTTCAATATCGATATGAAATTAGGCGAGGTAGACCTACCGTTGCTAACTGCGAATGCGCTTGGCTTTAGTATGAGTGGAAATTTAAAAGGAGATAATATACAAAAAAGCAGTGGTAACATGAGCGGTAAGTTTTCTATTTCTAGCAAGGCACCCAAGCCATTATTAAGAACACTTGGACAGACTGATCTTGCTGAAGTACTACAAACTATCAATCTGAATACGGGCATTAATGGCAATATTGAAAACTTAAGCTTAAAACCTCTTTCGCTTGATGTTGTCTTTTCGGGAAAGAAAATACCCAATTCACCAGTGAAACTAGCGGTAAAAGCTGATTCAAGTATTAATCTAAAAAAAGAAATATTTGAACTGAATGATCTAAGTGTTTCTGGTCTTGGGCTTGATTTGAAAGGTGGTATCAAGGTGACGCATTTTAAGATAGAACCTGCATTATCAGGGGATATTGTTTTAGCACCTTTTGATTTACGTCAATTTATGAAAACTTTAAATCAAGAAATGCCAGCTACTGCTGATTCTAAAGTATTAAAACGTGTTGCATTGTCAGCCTCATTTAGTGGTATTGGAGATAGTATTAGCTTAAAAAACTTGAAGGTTGATGTGGATGAGACACGTATGCAAGGAAATATTAATCTCAAAAGTATGGCACCCTTGGATATTGAGTTTGGTTTAGGCATCGATAAATTAAATGCCGACCGTTATCTATCGCCAATAAAGGATAAAAAGAAAACTAAAGTCATTACGCCCGAAGCTGTTGCAGCGGGTGTTGCGACAGAAATACCAGTTGAAACCTTACGTGAGATTAAGATTAAAGGTGATGTTGTAATGGGTGAATTTGTTATATCAAATGCCAAATTCACAGACATGGAATTAAGTGTTCGCGCCAATAAAGGCGATATAAAACTAAACCCAATGGCTGCCAAACTCTACGATGGCACTTATACGGGTGATATTTTTCTTGATGCGAAAGAGAAAGAACCGAAACTAATTATTAACACTAAACTTACAGGCGTTCAGGTTCAACCACTCTTAACAGATGTAACAGGTAAGGCTGAATTATTAGGTGAAGCTAATATTAATTTAGCACTAAACACATCAGGCGCTGATACGAATATTTTGAAAAGTAGATTGTCAGGCAGTGGCGATATAGCATTTAATAATGGTGTATTGAAAGGTCTGGACATCGCAAAAATATTGCGGCAACTTGAAATAATGATTGAGTCAAAGCGTTTTAATTCATTTGATACACAAGGTGACACTTCTTTCAATGCGCTAACAGCCACATTGGATATAAAGAATGGGATTGTTAATAATAATAATCTAGTAATGTCTGCGCCTGGATTTAAGGTTTCAGGACGAGGAATGCTAATTAACCTTAATGATGAAACATGGAAATATAATTTAAAGGCTGACGTCGACGCTGCTAGTGCCACATCTGGAAATCAGCGATATAATCTTGGTGGTTACGGTTTGTCAATTAAATGTAGAGGAAAGATTGCGGACAAGAAATGTGTGCCTGATGTAGGTGAAATAGCCAAGACTGTATTGAAAGGTGCTGTTCAGAATAAAGTCCAAGAAGTACTCGGTGATAAGTTGGATAGTTTAGGTATTAAACTTCCAGGCCGTAAGAAAAAATCGGTTCCAGCCGAAGAACAACAAGAAACTCAACAAAAAACTCAACCATCAAATTCTGTAGATGAACTGATTAATGAAGGCGCTAAAAAGTTATTTGATAAATTATTTTGATTAATTGAATTATGCCTGACGATCAATTTTCAGATCTGCTATTAGCTTGGTTTGATCGACATGGTCGTCATGATCTCCCTTGGCAGTTTGATCGTTCACCCTATCGTGTCTGGATTTCTGAAATTATGTTGCAACAGACCCAAGTTGTAACTGCGGTTAAATATTTCAATCGATTTATTGAAAATTTTCCAGATGTAACGACTTTATCTAAAGCTAAGCAAGATTATGTTTTGCATCATTGGACCGGGCTTGGCTATTACGCACGTGCTAGAAACTTACACAAGACGGCTAAAATCATTGATGAACAATATGATGGGAAATTACCATTAGACCTGAATAGTTTGATCAATTTACCTGGTATAGGTCGTTCTACTGCTGGAGCGATACTATCTTTAGCATGTGAGCAACGGCACCCTATTCTCGATGGTAATGTGAAACGAGTCTTGAGTCGTTATCATGGTGTTGAAGGCTGGCCGGGCAAAAAAGATGTTGAAGCTAACCTTTGGTCATATGCTGAGTTACATACTCCCGCTGAACTTATCAGTAGCTATACTCAGGCTATTATGGATTTAGGTGCAACTCTTTGCATTAGACGGAAGCCAGATTGCCAGCATTGTCCACTAAACCATGATTGTGTTGCCTTTAAGACAGGCAGAGAACATGAACTTCCGGAATCTAAACCAAAGTCTAATTTGCCTAATCGAGAGACAATATTTGCGATCATTGAAAATAATAGTGGTGAGATTTTATTAGAGCAGCGACCATCAACTGGAATCTGGGGTTCCCTCTGGTGTTTTCCGGAATTTCCAACGGATAAATCTATCGAAATTTCACTTTTAGAAAAATATGGGTATAAGTTAAAAGATAAAATTGAATTTAAAACTTTCAAGCATACGTTTAGCCATTTCCATTTATCGATAAAACCAGTTCATATAAGACTAAAAACACAGACAAATAGGATAAATGATGCAAGACTATCAACTTGGGTTAAACTTGAGGCTAACCACCAATTAGGATTTCCTGCACCGGTAGTGTCGATACTTAAAAATCTTAACAACAGTAAGAGGATAGTTCTAAATGAGTCGTAGTATAAATTGTATAAAACTAAATAAAGAAGCTGAGGGTCTGACCACCTTGCCTTATCCCGGAGACTTGGGAAAACGTATTTATCAGCAAGTTTCCCAAGAGGCTTGGAAAATGTGGTTAGGACATCAGACGATGTTGATTAACGAATACAGATTAACGCCAATAGAGCCTAAAGCGCGAAAATTTCTTGAAGAAGAGATGGAAAAATATTTCTTCGGTGGTGGTTCAGAAACACCAAAAGAGTTCAATGCGCCAGAGTCATAAACTACAACTTGACGAAACTCTGTCAGATCGGTTTAATACGGCTCTTTTTTGCTTATTATAATAATTGGCCAGGTAGCTCAGTCGGTAGA
>DKOR01000023.1:123389-123620 GCA_002470825.1 Thiotrichaceae bacterium UBA7357
GGTAGAGCAGAGGACTGAAAATCCTCGTGTCGGCAGTTCGATTCTGTCCCTGGCCACCATTATTACTCCTAAAAGCCCCTGTTTAAATCATTTCTACGCAAGCCCTTTCAAAGCAACTTAAGCCAAAAGTCAGAAAAACCGTCTACTAGCCGTCTATTTTTCCTTGTTTTAGGGGACAAGGGGATTTATGCTCTCGTTATCGCCTTTAGGCATAAGCCTCGATAAAAATGC
>DKOR01000003.1 GCA_002470825.1 Thiotrichaceae bacterium UBA7357
GACGGGTGTGGGCAGTGGCGCGGCGATAGAGACGACGGTCAAGAGTTTAGATATTGATACAATAACATCGGGTGATATCACAATTGATAACAATTTTGCGGCAGGCACTGTGAGACTAATTAAACTTAGTGTTGCATCTGGCAACGGAATAGTAAATTTTACTAATACAGGAAATCAAGCATTAAGAATTGCAAATGTAACAACAAATAATGGAAATATTACGATTACTAATAACGGTGACGCAAATACTGATGCAATAACTATTAATACGCCAGTAGTAACAAGTGGTACAAATACAATTTCCATCACATCTTTAACTCGTGGAGACATTGTAATAAATACTGGAATCTCAACGGCAGCAGGCGGCACGATAACACTGAATTCATCAGACGATATAAATATACAATCAGAAGCTATTGCAATTAACTCTGGTTCTGGTGGTGCGATCAATCTTAATGTTGATACGAATAATGAAATAACTGCAATACTAGATTTAGGTGGTGCTGTGTTGAATGCAAGTACGATTAATTTTAATGGTGGAGGAGATGCGTCAGGACTAGTTCAAGATAAATTAATAGGAACAACTTTAGGCAATAACACTTGGACACTAGCGACTGGTTCCGATAACGGTACATTGGTAAGCACAACTAATATCACTACTGCAGCAAGTGCCACGTTTACTGATTTTCATAACTTAACTGGTAATGCCAATATTGATTTATTTGATTTTAACGGAGGTAATCTTAGTGGTAATGTTGATGGTCAGGGTGGAGTAAATACACTTGACTACTCGACACTTGATGGACCTATCTCAGTCACCCTTAATGCAACGGGAGGCACAACAGGCTTTGCTGGATCTTCTGGTAGCGCATCACAAATAAGTGGCGTGTTCGACGATATTAATACTTTGATAGGTAGTAAAGGAGTGGATACTTTAACCGGCATCAACGCAGCTGCTGAATGGAAGATAGATGGCACTAATCAATATGTGAGTACAAATACACTCGATTTTAGTGCAATAGAAAATCTAAGTGGTAACGCTAGTATTGATACATTTACGGTGACTGCAAGTCATTCAGGAATCCTAAATGGACAAGCTAATAATGATGCCTTTAATCTGAGTGGTTCTAGTGTAGTTTCAGGTAATCTTGTTGGTGATGCCGGTAATGACACATTTGATTTTGACAACATTGCGCGTGTGATTGGTAATGTTGATGGTGGAGTAGGAATAGACACTATAAACTTTAATGGCTCTACTTTGGGTCAAAAAGTTACGATTACAGACTCGGGCGAGAATGGTCAAACTGGTACGATATTGGATGATCCAGGACAAAACACATCACCTAATACAGCACTTATTACGGCTAATTTTACTGATATAAATTTACTAAGTGGAAACACAATTAGTAGTCTTATTGGTCAAAATGTTAATACATTCTGGAATATTACGGGTACAAACTCAGGAACATACGGAGCCTCTTTAGAATTAATTGCTATTAATGTTTTTAATGATTTTGCAATCGTTACTGGTGGTACAGCTGCTGATACATTTGTTTTTCAAAATAATTCTACAGCGAAGATTGTAGGAGGTATTGATGGTGGCGCTGGGACTAACATCCTGGCCGGAAGTGTTGGTGTTGATTCGTTTGGAATCACGGGATCAAATATTGTTGTGGTCACGCCGTCCGGCGGAGTAAGCGCAACTAATTTGACTAATATTACAAATATTGATGGTACAAGTGCCTCTGACAGCGGAGCAGATGTATTCACACTTAATGCAGGGGTAAATTGGGCAGGTTCTTTAAATGGAACTGGCGGTAATGATAGGTTTATCCTCAACAATACGAGCACAATAGGCGGAACACTGACCGGAGGAACAGGTAGTGATACGTTAAATTTGAGCGCCTATTCAGCGGCACGTAATGTCACATTAAACGCTAGTTCAACAGGGAATGGATTTGCTGGTACCGAAACTAGTATTTCTGGTGGGTTCTCAGAAATAAATGTTTTAACTTTACGCAATGCTGTCGACGATTCGCTTCAAGGTGCAAACTTCACTAATACTTGGGTACTTTCAGGTAGCAATTCAGGTTCCTTAACTCAAAATGATAATACGCTTACTTACAGTGGTGTTGACGATTTTATTGGTGGTACTGCAGCGGATACATTTACATTAACAGGAACGCAAACAGGCACTATATTGGGTAATGCAGGTGATGATATATTTAATCTAAATACGGGTGGTGCTTTAACCGGGACAATTTCTGGTAATGCCGATAACGATACATTTAATTTGAATTCGGGTACGACTACAGGTGCTGTAGCAGGCGGAGAAGGTCTCGACACATTAGCTGGCAGTACCGCCTATACAATTAACGGCACTAATAGTGGTACTCAAACACAATTGAATGGCGGTTGGAATACAATTGAGAATTTGACTGGTACGGAAAATGCCGCAGATACATTTACATTTGCTGGCGGATCAATCTCTGGAACGGCTAACGGCCTGGGCAATAATGACGGTGACAGACTCAATTTTGGTAATGCTGCAGCGCAAACAATCACAATTACAGAAGCATTAGCCACAAATGAATTTGGTGGCACAAGTACGAGTGCTGCAAATTTCATTAATATCAATGTGATAACTGGTAGTGGCAATAATGATACTTTCACAAGCTCAACTGCTGGAGGGACGTTTACGATACAAGCTAGCAATGACACCTATTTTAGCAATGGTCAAACTCTTAACTTTACCGCCTTTGAAAATTTAGCAGGTAATACTGGTAATGATATATTTAATATCAATCAGGCTCGTAATGTAAACATTAATACTGCTGCCGGTGATAATGTAGTCAATGTCAATCAAAGTTTGACAGGCGGCATTACTACTGGGTCCGGAAGTGATACTGTCATATTGAATGCTACAGTAAATGGCAACGTAGTTGGTAATGGACAAAATGATTTTCAAATTAATAACACTCTAACAGGGAACCTCACAGGTAGTGTTGGAGTTGATATATTAAACGTAAACGGAACGATTATAGGCGCGGTAGATACTGGTGCAGGCAATGATGTTATGAATCTGAATGGGACTATTACGGGTGATGTAACAGGTGGCCCCGGAGAAAATGTTTTAAATCCAACTGTCAGTATTAATGGTACCTACACGCCGACAGGTAATGATACTTGGAATCATACTTCTGGGGTTAGTCTAGCAACCAGAGTGACTGGTACAGGCTCAATAACTATTCCTGGTACGGAAGGCCAAGCTCTTAACGTTGGTGGAGGCGACTTAATATTGCCGAATTTGACTGGTTTTCAGGGTCATACAGTTATTGGTGGAACACTAACCCCTAGTGGTGTTGATCCATATTTCCTCGCAACGGACATTACATTTAATTCAAGTCTATTGACAGTGACGAATGCAATACAAAGTGGTGGCTCTGTCACTTTGTTAGGGGGAGATATTATTCTTAACAACGACATAACAGTATCGGGTCAAGATAGTCTTATTGGGATGATTGCGGCAGGACCTCTTTTCGGTGGTGACGCTGGTGATATCGATGCTTCAGGCGGACCTGTAAAACTAACGGCACCTCCTTCTAATAATAACCCATCGGGTGCGTTAATTGCTGAAAATACCATTGTTAATTCAGAAAATATTACACTGAGCTTTGGGGGTCTCGGTGAAGTTGATGTTGCCGTGGGCGCTGACGCAGATCTTGAATTTAATGGTGCAAGTACAAATGTAGATGTATCGACAGATGAAGCTTTTGAAGCTTTCATTCTCGGGGTGCTTTCAGATGCCGGCTTAACAGTTGGCATAACTACTACCTTTTCTATTAATCCCGCCTCTGCCTTGATTGGTCTTGAAACGTTAGCCTTTATTGATGTTGGTTTGTTTGAAGAAGAACTTACGCTATATGGTCAGATAGGGATGGGTATTGCTCTATCGTTAGCACAGTGTGAAGAACAAGAAGGTTGTGTCCCGAGTGTCACAGAAGATGAATTGAATACTCTGATTGAATCGTTAAAAGCACGCGTGATAGAGCTTGAACGAAGACTTGCTGAAGCGACTGATTCTAATGTCCGTTCTGAACTAGGAGAACTAATTGGAGGCTTTAACAAAGAGTTAAAAGATTTCCGAGATTATCGTCAAGAATTACAAGAATTTTTTGCTTCGGAGGATGAAGATGAAGACTTTGATGAAGATGAAGGCTTCGATGATGAAGATTTCAATGAAGAGGACCTTTATGAAGACTTACCCGATGGGAATGGCTCGTTAGATAGACCGATAGAGATGGGAGAAGTTGAACGATTAGCTAAAGTCTTAGAAACCGTTAAGTCTCGTGTTGAATGGCTGGAACGTTTAAAAGTAAATCCTGACGAACGCGCGCGATTAAGTGAATTAACAAAAATAGAACTAACTCAAGAAGTACTCGACACCATCATTGAAGCGGCTAAATCAGAAGCAGTGTTTATAGAAAATCAGATAAAACTATTGATTGAGAGCACAGAAGCGATGTTTTCACCTGCTCCAATGTTCACTGCGGAAGTGCGTGATTATGATTCGATGCAGACAGTTCACTACGGAACTGATTATTTGAACAGTTTGCCGCGCCATCCATTATTGAATATTAATTAAAATATTATTATGATGCTAAGAATAAAAATTTTCTGCTTAGTCGTATTTACATTAATTTTTAATGTAAATATTGCGGCGGTTATTCTTAATGCAGATGATGTAGAACAATCAGAGTTAACATTGCTTCAGGATGAAACAAAAGTATTTCAGTCTATTGGCATGGGCATCGCATTATCACTTGCTGAATGTGAAGGTGTTGATTTGTGTTCACTCACAGTAGAAGAAAATGAAATCAAAGAATTACTTAAAGCGCTTGAATCAAGAATCACCGCTTTGGTTTTGAAACAAGAAAATGCAAAAGATTCTTCTGGCATAGACAATGTTTTGACTGCCTATATAAATGAACGTGATAGTTATAATGCACATTTAGAAAAGCTACGGAGTATTACAAGTACACTTGATGTTGATGCTTTTTTGAAAGAATCCAACGAGATTGAAATAGATTTCCCTGTTGAATCTGCAAGAAATGAAGCGTTATTTGATTATCTCACCGAGCTCGAAGCTTTTGAAGATGAAGAACTTGAAGATGACGAAGATTTGGAAGACTTTCCAGACCTTCCAGAATTAGACGATGTTAACTCGATTCCTTAATTTAAAATGAAGATCAAAAAATATGACTAAAAAATCATCTAGTACCTCACCCTCCCCTATATTGCCTTTGTTTTATAAGCAAGTTGTACCACTAAATAAAGAAGTACATGGTGAACTTTACATAGAGGGCATAGAAGATTATTTACACACTAAGGATACAAATAGCATCTACATTGCTGCTGTTGAATTTTTGCAAGCATCACGTGAATATCCAATTGTATTTGCAAAAGGAAAAGATGATGTGGTTTTTCCTGTAGCCTTATTAGGCTTGGAACAGAATCAAAACGTTTTCATAGATAAAAGCGGTGCTTGGACGGCAAATTATATTCCAGCCTATGTGAGGCGCTATCCTTTCATACTCGCAACAGCAGATGACAATAAAGATAACTTTACTGTTTGTATTGATGAGAGTTTCCCTGGTTTTAATACGGCTAAACAAGGAAAAGCGTTATTTGATGATAAGGGAGAGCATAGTGATGTTCTAAACCATGCGGTAGATTTTCTTAAGGATTATCAAACTCATGTGCAATTAACAACACATTTTTGCGAAAATATAAGTAAATTAGATATTTTAGAGCCAATGCAAGCAAACATAGAACATGCAACAGGCGAAAAAACCTCTTTGGGTGGTTTTATGGGGATTAATCGAGAAAAATTAAAAGCACTCAAATCAGCAAAGATAACAGAATTATTAAACACCGATGAAATGGAACTAATATTTATGCATTTGTCATCATTATCTAATCTTAATGGATTAATGAAAGAAAGTAGTTAGATAAATTCATTAGTAAACTCCACACCATTGGTTCTCTCAGCATTTTTATGGCAGATCAGTAGAAAATTGCGTCTAAACTTTCAGAGTTAAGTTATTCATTTTCTATCTTGATGGGTTGATTAGGATCAATATCGTCTTTTGGACCGTATTTCTTTACGTAAGAAGTAATGACTTTGTCAGCTTCTTTTAATTCTTCTTCAGAAAGTTTTGTCTTTGCTTTATCGATGGCTGCTACAGATAATTTATGTTCATGAGCTGCACCAACGCTATACCAAATGTAAGCATATTCGAAATCTTTTGGTACGCCTCGACCTTTAAAGTACAAATCACCCAATTTATACTGTGCTTGCGGTATGTTTTTTTCTGATGCTTTACGAAACCATTGACCGGCATTTTTATAATCTTGCTCTACGCCTTGTCCTTTCATATACATCATTCCCATATAATACTGTGCATAGCCATGATCTGAGAGTTCTGCTAGTGATTGCATAGTTGTAAATGCTTTCCCATAATCTCCTTTCAAATAAGCAATAACGCCGTCATTGAAATCTGCGTTAACAGAAGAGGTGAGTAGGGTAAATAATAGGATGGATATTGAACTAATTCTTTTCATATTCTAAGACTCACAGTTGGTATTGCGATTGAACTCTCGTAAAATACGCCGCTTATTAGATGTCAAGTTGGCTTGAGAGACATAAATATCGTTTTTGTTATGATATCTGACCATAAAGGTTGCGAATTGTTTCATGCAAGATGAAGATTGTAAATAATATGGGGACGTAAATGAATAAATTTCAGGCGTTTAAGGTATATCAAGAGAATAAAAAAGTATTAGGCCGTCTAGAAACTATCACGATTGATGATCTTGATACGGGGGATGTGCTCATAAGGACAGCTTATTCAGCTATAAATTATAAGGATGCATTAGCTGGCACGGGAGCCGGTAAGATCATTCGCCATTTTCCCTGTATTGCTGGAGTCGATGCTTCCGGTGTGGTTGTTGAATCACAAGATAAACGTTTCAAAGAGGGTGATCCAGTATTGGTGACAGGTTATGAATTTGGTGTTGATCATGATGGTGGATTTTCTGAGTACGTTCGTGTGCCTGCTGAGTGGGTAGTGCCGGTACCGGTTTCTATGAGCTTATTTGATGCAATGGCGATTGGAACCGCTGGATTTACAGTTGCATTATGCGTTCAACGATTGGAAGAGAATAATCAAACACCAGAGTTAGGACAATTTATCGTAACTGGCTCTACAGGTGGTGTTGGTAGTTTTGCTATTGATATTATGTCCTCTTTGGGATACGAGGTTGTCGCACTGACGGGCAAATCTGACAATAATGACTCATTGATGAGTATAGGAGCAAGCCACATTCTGGATCGAAATAAGCTGAAACTGGATGGCCCATTATTAGAAAAAGGGCAGTGGGGTGGTGCCATTGATAATGTTGGAGGAGATATTCTTGCTTGGTTAACGAGAACAATGAATCCTTGGGGCAATATTGCGGCGGTTGGACTAGCGGGTGGTTTTAAAGTTAACACATCGGTGATGCCTTTTATTTTACGTGGTGTCAGTTTGTTAGGTATTAATTCACAAGGATGTCCAACTCATTTTAGGCATCAACTATGGGAACGCTTGGCGGGTGATCTTGCACCTAAACATTTGGATAAAATCGTAACTAACACGATTGAGTTAGAAGATTTACCGAGTGTGTTTGACAATATGCTGGCGGGTAAGACTACGGGAAGAACGGTAGTGTCGATTAATCCTGATGAATGACATAAAGAAATAATTGAGATTTTTATGACTGCAAAAACATTGTACGACAAACTCTGGGATGACCATGTGATTTGTGATTATGGTGACGGCACGGCATTGATCTATATCGATCGACATCTTATTCATGAAGTTACCTCGCCACAGGCATTTGAAGGTCTGAAATTAGCTGGACGACGACCTTGGCGTTTAAACACAAACCTAGCAGTACCTGACCATAATGTTCCCACGCTTAATAGAGAAGTTATTGAAGACCCAATATCGAAACTTCAACTTGATACTCTGGACACGAATTGCAAGGAAACAGGAATAACCAAGTTTGAAATCATGGATCCAAGGCAAGGCATTGTGCATGTGATTGGACCAGAGCAAGGCGCTTCATTACCGGGGATGACTATTGTCTGTGGCGATTCACACACATCAACCAACGGCGCATTAGGTGCACTTGCCTTTGGTATTGGTACATCTGAAGTTGAACATGTGTTGGCGACACAATCTTTGGTGCTTAAAAAAGCCAAAAATATGTTGGTTAGTATTAATGGGCAAATCGGTAAAGGTATAACGGCAAAAGATATTGTCCTTGTAGTTATCGGTGAAATTGGAACAGCTGGCGGCACGGGTTACTCGATCGAGTTTGGTGGTGATGCGATACGTGCTTTGTCGATGGAAGGTCGAATGACTGTATGTAATATGAGTATTGAAGCGGGCGCTCGAGTTGGACTTATTGGCGTTGATCAAACTACTCTTGACTATGTTAAAGGTAGGCCCTATTCACCCAAAGGTGAAGAGTGGCAACAGGCTGCTGTGTTGTGGAATGAACTTCAAAGTGATGAAAATGCACGATTTGATAAAATTATCGAGATTGATGCATCGAATATTGAACCACAAGTAAGCTGGGGGACTTCTCCCGAAATGGTTGTATCCGTTAATGATGATGTCCCTAATCCTGCTCATATAGATGATGCTACAAAACGCGAAGGAATAGAAAATGCGTTGCGTTATATGAACTTGGTTCCGGGTACAGCAATGACGGATATTAAAGTGGATAAAGTATTTGTGGGTTCATGTACTAATTCACGCATTGAGGATTTACGAGCTGCTGCTAGTGTCGTCGAAGGAAAAAAAGTTTCTAGTGATATCACATTAGCGATGGTTGTGCCTGGGTCAGGTTTGGTTAAAAAGCAGGCAGAAGACGAAGGCTTAGCTGATATCTTTATTGAGTCTGGATTTGAGTGGCGTGAACCCGGTTGTTCAATGTGTTTGGGTATGAACCCGGATCAGCTTGAGTCTGGTGAACGTTGTGCGTCGACTTCCAACCGCAATTTTGAAGGACGCCAGGGGCAGGGCGGACGAACACATTTAGTGAGTCCAAGCATGGCAGCAGCAGCGGCCATTGCTGGACACTTTGTTGATGTTAGAGATTTCTAAGGAAACATGAATGGAAGCATTTAAAACATTTACGGGTATTATCGTTCCTATAGATCGATCTAATGTGGATACCGATGCGATTATTCCCAAGCAGTACCTAAAATCGATAAAGCGAAGTGGTTTTGGCCCTAATTTATTCGATGATTGGCGTTACTTGGAACAAGGACATTCAGTTATTGAAAATCAATCGCGTGCAGTAAACCCTGATTTCATTTTGAATCAATCACCTTATGACAAAGCGGAAGTCCTACTTACAAGAGAAAATTTTGGTTGTGGTTCTTCCAGAGAACACGCTGTTTGGGCATTAGATGATTTTGGCATTAAGGTTGTGCTTGCGCCAAGTTTTGGCGATATCTTTTATAGCAATTCATTTAAGAATGGGTTCTTACCTATTCTTTTACCAGAAGATGAAATAGAGGCTCTATTTATTTCTGTTAATGCACAAAAAGGACTTAAAGCAACAGTCAACCTTGAAGAACAAATGGTTGAAACTGAGGAAGGCAATAAATATTCATTTGATATCGCGTTAGGATTAAAAGATCGTTTACTGAAAGGATTGGATGATATCGGACTCACTTTGGCACAATCTGATGAGATTCGGCGTTATGAGAAAGAGAGAGCAAAAATAACACCTTGGATGTTTCAAGGGGTTTGATTACATGAATGTAATCAATACGACTTGACGATAGAGGGGTTCTATTTGTGTTGAAGTAGTAACTTGGAGATCGAGAATGCGTTTTGTCAAAGAGCCAGGTTTGTGGGAAAAAAGAAATATTGAGATTTTGTGAAGTGACTAAGTCTTTCCATAATCAATATAACATTCACTCAAAGTCTAAGAATCATCAGTCAAGAGTTACTTCGCTTACATGCCACATACCTTATGTTAGGTCTTGTTGTTCTATGCTATTGTATTTATTGATGATATTTCTGGCTATTCTAGAGTTTATCCATTGAATATTAAAAAGGTAATGATTGATTATGGTGGAAGATAATTTTGATTCTGATGTTATAGATGATTTTGGGGACGAGTGGGATGCCTATGACCAATCGACAGTTGATTCTAATGAATTAGAAAAACAGTTTTTAGACTACTTTAAATTATTTACATGGGATAAAAGCATTGTTAATGGAACTGGTGCTGATTTTGGTTGTGGTTCAGGGCGATGGGCAAGATTTGTTTCAAATAGAGTAAAGTCACTTATTTGTATTGATGCTAGTCAGAAAGCGGTAAATGTATCAAAAAGAAATTTAGCAGATAAGACTAATTGCCAAGTTGTGTTGGCTAAGGTTGATGAATTATCGATACCAGACAGTTCTCTCGATTTTGCTTATTCTTTAGGGGTGCTTCATCATCTTCCTAATACGGCTGAAGCGATAAAAAACTGCACTGATAAATTAAAATCCGGTGCGCCATTCCTTATCTACCTTTATTATGCATTTGATAATCGTCCCAGATGGTATTCATTAGTATGGAAATGTTCAGATTTTTTCAGAGGTGTGATTTGTAAATTACCTTTTGTCATCAAATGTCCGGTGACAAATATCATATCGGTGCTAGTGTATTATCCGCTGGCTAGGTTTGCTTTACTAATGGAAAAAATTGGAATCAGCGTCAGTAATATTCCTCTCTCTGAATACCGAGCTAAAAGTTTTTATACAATGCGAACAGATGCACTTGATCGATTTGGTACACGTTTGGAACAGAGATTTACACGTGTACAAATAGAGAGAATGCTGGAACAAGCGGGATTGGTTGATATTATATTTTCAGATATTGCCCCATATTGGTGTGCTTTGGGTATTAAAAAATAATCACACTCACATTCACTGAAGAATTTATTCATGACAATAAAAACACGTTTTGCCCCTAGCCCTACTGGTTTATTACATATTGGCGGTATTCGAACCGCTTTATTTTCATGGTTACATGCCAGACATCATAAAGGACAATTTGTACTAAGGATTGAAGATACTGATCGTGAACGTTCAACAGACGAAGCGTTACAGGTTATTTTAAATGGCATGGCATGGCTGGGATTATCGCATGATGAAGGCCCGTATTATCAGACGCAGCGATTTGATCGATATCTGGAAGTTATTAATGAGTTGTTAGATAAGGGGCATGCATATTATTGTGAATGTTCTAAAGAACGATTAGAACAGATTCGTGAAACTGCAATGTCTCGAGGTGAAAAGCCACGTTATGACGGACGATGCCGAACATTAAATCTATGCAAGGGAAAAACGGTTATAAGATTTAAAAACCCTATTGATGGACTTGTTACGTTCAAAGATCAAGTACAGGGAGATATGGTTTTTGAAAATAAGGAACTTGACGATTTGATCATTGCACGTTCGGATGGCTTCCCTACGTATAATCTGACCGTTGTAGTAGATGATATGGACATGGAGATTACGGAAGTGATTCGAGGAGATGACCACCTTAACAACACACCGAGACAGATTAATATATTCAGTGCTTTAGGTGTTAAAGCACCTACTTACGCACATATCCCAATGATACTGAGCCCAGAAGGTAAAAAGTTGTCTAAGCGAGATGGTGCTGCCAGTGTCCTACAGTATCGCGATGATGGAATTTTACCTGAAGCCTTGCTCAATTATCTAGTTAGACTGGGCTGGTCTCGTGGTGACCAGGAAATATTCTCGATTGACGAAATGGTTTCTGCATTTGATATCAAGGATGTTAACAAGTCAGCTTCTAGTATCAACTCAGAAAAATTACTGTGGTTAAACCAACACTATATCAAGCATGCTGACAATAAATCACTTTCAAAACCATTGACCGACTTATTTGAAGTTATGAATATTGATATAGAAAATGGTCCCAAATTAGGAGATTTGATAGAAGTTCAAAAGCATCGTACTGAGACACTAATAGAAATGGCTGAGCAAAGCACATTTTTTTATAATGTTTTTGAAGATTACGATGCCAATTCAGCAAAAAAACATCTTCGGCCAGTAATGTTGGAACCCTTAAAAGAACTCTATGACTCATTAAGCAATATAAGTGAGTGGAATAACAAACACATTAAGGACGTTATAGAGAAGATGGCACAAGATCTTGATATAAAGATGGGTAAACTTGCGCAACCTCTGCGGGTCGCTGTAACCGGGGCAGGTGTTTCTCCTAGTATTGACGACACATTAAGATTGTTAGGGCAAGAAAAGAGCTTGATAAGGCTACGAAAAGGTATCGAGTTTATTGAAAATCGTAGTTCGTCTTGACACTGATAATAGTGTCAAGTACAGTCGCCGCCTGTTGTTATTTCACGGTTTATGCCGGGGCTATAGCTCAGCTGGGAGAGCGCTTGCGTGGCACGCAAGAGGTCGGCGGTTCGATCCCGCCTAGCTCCACCAATTTGTAAATTTGTAGGCTGTTTTTCAGGACATGCATTAATATTGTCCCCATCGTCTAGAGGCCTAGGACACTGCCCTTTCACGGCGGCAACAGGGGTTCGAATCCCCTTGGGGACGCCACTTAACTTCGACATGTTATGTGTAGGTTGTTGCAAAGTAAGAATTACAACCCTGAAAAAATAATAGCGGCTCTACTACTCATCTTACCATCACTGGCTCTTGATGATTATATGGATGGTTTCTATATCGCCATAAAAGGTGGTTCGTCAAATATAATGAACACAGGGTTACTATACGTCCTTATCATTAGCTAGAGTGGTATTCGGTGTTATAATTCGTAGCTTATAAAACTAATTTTAAGCATTCATGAAATTTCTTATAACAGGTGCCGCTGGATTTATTGGCTTTCACGCTTCACAATATTTACTTGATCGAGGTGACACGGTAATAGGTGTTGACAATCTAAATGACTACTATGACCCTTCTTTAAAAGAAGCACGGCTATCACAATTAAAAAACAACGATAGGTTCAATTTTTATAAAATAGATATTATTGATAAGGATGCTGTCAATACTATATTTGAAGCAGAATCTCCGGAATATATAATTCATCTTGCCGCCCAAGCAGGTGTTCGTTACTCTATT
>DKOR01000011.1 GCA_002470825.1 Thiotrichaceae bacterium UBA7357
GTGGGCGTTGGAGATTTGAGAGGAGCTGCTCCTAGTACGAGAGGACCGGAGTGGACGAACCCCTGGTGTTCCGGTTGTCATACCAATGGCATTGCCGGGTAGCTACGTTCGGACGGGATAACCGCTGAAAGCATCTAAGCGGGAAGCCCCCCTCAAGATGAGATCTCCCTGGGACTTAAAGTCCCCTGAAGGGCCCTTGAAGACTACAAGGTTGATAGGCTGGGTGTGGAAGCACAGTAATGCGTGAAGCTAACCAGTACTAATTGCCCGTGAGGCTTGATCATATAATGCTCAAACAGTTTGTTGTGCACTATATAATTTAATACTTTAATCAGTTTTCCAGACGTGGGCGTGTTGTTAGATAACAGCGCACCCCAATAAATTGCCTGGCGGCAATAGCGAGCGTGAACCACCCGATCCCATTTCGAACTCGGAAGTGAAACCGTTTAGCGCCGATGATAGTGTGGGAGTTCCCATGTGAAAGTAGGTCACTGCCAGGCTCTTATTTTAAATAGATCCTCGACTGTATTTAGTCGAGGATTTTTTTTATCTGCTTTTTTAATATATAAAAAAACATCTCTCTTTTTGATATTGAATTGAATCAAACAGCGCTGAAAGTATTTAATTTATTCATATTGAAATCAGTATCAGGCACTAGCTCGATTTGCCTCTTTCAAGGCTTGTATTCATACATACAGAAGAATATCGTTCAGCTAAAACTACATGGTATTTGACTTGGATATATACTGATTTAATGCTGAAGGAAATCAGTTATAGAATGAAACTAAACCATAGGTTATTAAATTAAGCTCAATATATGATGTTAATCACATGAAAAGTTAATGATATATAATAATAATTAGTTTGTGAGTACAATCGCCAGTGTATTTGAATTGAGTTCAATATTATGTTTGTCAATTATGACTTTTTAACAAGTAAAATAATTACTCATGAATTATTTTTGACTTTCTTAGTTGCTTTTTTATTGAGTTTTGCAGTTTATGCGGAAGAAGAGAAAGTTGTTCATCTCATTGCAGATGAAAATATAAATAAGTATCTGGACAAGGTCTCTGAGATAGAAATGACTCGTGGTCCACATGATGAGGCTATTGTTGAAAATCTAGTTAGTTTGTCCAAGATATATAAAGATCAAGGCGAGCATATAAAAAGACTTGAGATCTTAAAACAAGCATTGCATATTCACCGAATTAATAATGGTCTGGAAAGCAGGGATCAGCTTTTGATAGTTGAGGAAATAATCTCTGCTAATACTACGCTAAAGAGTTGGATGGCGCTCGACGAAAACTACGAATATTATTATTGGGTAAATCGTCGTGTCCATGGAACTAACTCTCTAGATTTATTGCCAGCGTTAAATCGATTTATGGAATGGAAACTCGATGTTCTTAAAAGAGGACTATTTGGTCATCCAGCGATAATAAACCATCAAGCGACAGAGTTGTTGAGGAAGATTAGAAAAATTAGAAGTTTAAATAATATAGAAGACTCAAAGTAGTCTGTCTTTTTGAGCAAATATTCATTACCTTTTAAGTCGACGAGCTAAAGATTTGAGTATTGTGAGACGCTCTATCGTTGATGGGTGAGAAACATTAAAACCTGAGATGTTTGTTCTCTTAAATACTTTATACAAAGCTTCCTGTAATGCAACTGCTCCATCCGGGTTATAACCTGCTTCGACAGCCCATATTACTCCAAGATAATCAGCATCGCGTTCATTATCTCGGCTATATCTGGTATTAGCAGCAGAGAAGTCTTTTCCTTGAATAAGCGCTATATTCTTTTTGCTAATCTCGCCATGTTTCAACTTGATATGGGCCAACTCATGTCCTATGAGTGCGGCAGCCATATCAAGATTAGTGTCTAATATGTCTAGCATGGCAAAATTTATCCCAATAAAACTCTGTCCTTCTTCTGTAGTAAACACAAATGCGTTAGCCAATTGACCATCTACAATAATAACTTCTGCATTTATTTCAGTAGCTTCTACGACTCTACTCATAACTGCATATAAATAAACCATTTGTTTTGCGCTTACTATTTTCAATATACGGTCTTGTCCATTCCTTAATTTGATCTTCTCTACTGATGAGCGAGCAAGATCACTTATTCGCCAAGAATTTACGGGTGTTTCTGCATATACATTGATATTAAATATACAGAAGATGAATAGTAGCAAATGAATTAATTTGTTAGCCATTAGTTTATTAACTGTTTTAATTGAGCAGCCATCCCATCACAGGCATCAGATTGGACTCTTGCCAAGAATGGTATAGGTAATATCACGGCAGGCAGAAATGACGTGCCTTGTGTCTTTGTATAGATTTTTCCTGATATGGATAAATTCTTTAAATCCCATATCTTTGCTTCATAAATTGCTTCATCTTCCCAGGTAGCAAAGCCAAAACAACCCGCGGGCCCGCCTACGCATGATATTGCTCCGGACTTCTCAATAGTTTTAGTATTGCCTTGAATCCAAATAAAGTAATGTATATTGTAAGCTGCTAGCTTTTTAGAAACATTAGGATTTTGTATTAATTTATCAATTTTTTTTACATTCATTGGCGCTGTACTTGCTTCGAAATAAGGATACATGCTATCTATAAACTGTTGCTCTGGTATTACATTAAGCTTTCCTTTTCCAATAGATAATTGCTTTCCTACACAACTCACATAATCCAGTTCAGTTTCATGTTGATTGAGGTGTCTGCGGCCCAATAGCACAATGGATTCTTTATCATCTAACTGAATATTAGTGGCAAATTTATGTTCATCTATTGTAGTGACTGTATTACAGCCAACAATATTAAAAATTATAAAAGTAATTATTAAAATTCTACTGAAGAAAATAAACATTTCTAACGATCATTTAGACTTGGCATCAAGCCATTTTTTTATAATTGGATCAGATTGAAATGAAACAATAATCTTTGCCGCTAAATCTCTATATGCCTCATTTGTAGAGATAACTAAACCCTCTCTCTCATCTAATAAGAAATCAATTGACGTGTTGGGTTGTGACTTTCCATAACCAGTCAAATTTAAATCTGTAATGAATTCCCCGTCGGCTCCCTGAATACGGATAATATATTTTATCCATGTCTCGTGAACCTTTGTCTTCGTTTCATAGGGCAAAGCAAATTGTATGTCTTTTATTTCCGGAACAATTATGGCATTGTAGTTTTGATATTTAGCTTCATCTAGATTATCAATTACTTCTATATTACTAAACATAGAGGGCAGTACTTGGTCAAAGATTGCTATTTGTGATGGGCCAATGGTGATAGCCCAATTTCTTCTGTCGTCATTATTTTCTGAGTAGATATATTCGCGTAAAGATTTTTTATAGAAGATAGCAACATCGAGAGGTAATATTGTATCGATTGGCTGTGGTATATCCAGTTCGGTTTCCAATATCATGGATTGTTCACAAGCACTCAATAATAATAGACAACATAGAATAAAAAATGGTGATAATTTTTCCATCAATTAACACCAATAAAGGTGCCACCATTATTTTGACTAACTTCGCGCATTAATGTTGCATATCGTTGACTTGTGATCTGGAAATGTTCGGGTGCATTTGTGGGTATAGGAAACCCAACGCCATGAATGCGAATTTTTGTATTGCCTTTATTATCTTTTGGATTCAGTCTGTCGATAGTCTTCACAACATTAGTTATAGATTTACCAGTAAATTCATCACCAAAGACATAAATGCTTATTTTTTTATTTGGGTCAAAAAAAGCACCAATGGCTCGCGTAATCCCTTCAACTGGACTGCTATTGCTAAAGGTATTCCAAGAGCTAAGATTACTGATCATTGCGCGTCTTCGTTTCGGTGTATCTGGTATCCATTTGCCACGATATTGCGAATATAGGTAACTACCCATGTCACTCATAATTTGTAGGCCTTTTACATTTGGATAGACATCTAATGTCGTCGTAAGTTGTTGGATCATTTTCCCCCAGTTGACTTGGACCATGCTGCCGGAGGTGTCGACGATAAAGATAATATATTCGCTATCGACAGGGATACCGCCAACAAGTTTAGTATCGGCATTTTTAAGTGTAGCTAAAAGACGTTGCATTTCTTTAGTAAGAGATTGTTTCGCAGATTCAAATTGATTGGTAATACTGGATTGTACGGAAGAATGTTCTTGTAATTCACTTAATTGATTCTCTGCGGTATACTTTTGGCGATTTAAAAGAGCAATACTTTCTTCACGTGCAGAGAGTTGTTCTTTTGCATCATTTAAATCACGATTCAGGATATTGGTTTGCCCTCTCATCTCAAATAGTTGTTCTTGTAAGCTTCTAATCAAACCATTGTCAGACTTATCAGGAGGCATCTCGATACTTGTTGATGATGTGCCCGTATTAGTAATAACCAATAGAAGTATAATAGCACCAAAACCACAGGTAATGATGTCTAGGAATGACAAACTAAAAATTTCTGTATCGCGACGTTTTTTCATAATGATTATGGCCAATCTCTTGATGGACTCATAAACGATCCTTGAGTTGCACGAGATAATCGCCAAAAGGCAATCGCCGCATAGGGATCACCCTCGATTGGGGTCAAAATTACATTTATCGGAGTGCGCGCTGGTATTTTGTCGACTGCTTTATTAAAAATTTTTACTCTGTCTTTGCCAGATATAGTGGTTTTAGTTGAAGATTCTAAGCCCTGTGTTGGAAGACCATCAGTGATCAGATAAATATTGTCAGGTTTTGGATTAAGCTGGTTTGCTGCAATAAAGGCTTTTCCTAGATTTGTTCCATTCTCTGGAGCTAACTGATTAAGAGCCTTAAGTGCAGAGTCAAGTTGAGTTTTATCGCGTACGTCTAGCCACTGTCCTTTTGTGTTTGATACAAGCGCATTGGTCCTAGTATTAAAATGATAGATTTGAAATTGACTGTCTAGAGAGAATTTAGCACTTAACCATTCAACTATCTTGATTGTGTGTTGCCACTTTGTTGACTGTCGTTTGCGATCTTCCGACATGTTTCGGCGACGCAAAATATTAACTATGGTTTCATCAAGCATACTAGCCGAGCTATCAACTAATATTAATAGATGCTTCCCGCTCATTTTTAAGCCGGAGACATAAGCACGATCGCCATCACCTAGGAACTGACGTGATGCTTCACCAGTTTTCTCAAGTTTTTTTTCCAGATTATTTTTCTGCTGTTCCAGTTTTACTAGATCTGCTTTTAATGAATCGAGTTTAGTTTTATCGTTTGCAGTCAATAAAGCATTTTGTTGCTCATTTAGTGTATCGATCTTTTCTGTAATATTTCTAGCAAGTCCTTCGGTAATGATGACCTTTTTTTTAATCTCTTCTATAGTATTTTTAACTTCAACGAGATTTAATTGACCTACTCGTATTTCTTCTTCTAATAATGAAATTTCGGATTGAAAATCAGGAGTATCAATTGATTCAGGCGAAGTCATCTCACTATCAATATTATGTTTAATAATTAAAAACAATAAAACTGCAGCACCAAAGCCACAAGACATGATGTCAAGGAAAGATAAACTAAAAGGTGTAAGCTGACGCCGGATGCGAGCCATCTCGTTATGAGACCTTGATCAAGATAGTGTTTGTTTCTAATCCAGCTGCTTTAATGTTATCGCCAAGTTTGAGTGATTGGCTGTCTTTGACAATAACATTATTCAATGAAATATGAGTGTTGTTTTCAGCACTCAATAAAAACTGACCACCAATGAAACGAATAGAAAAACATGTATTTGATTTGAGAGATGCTTCAATTGTATTGTCGGTCGTAATGTAACAGTCTTGTTGCTTATTAAGTTTATAAGCGATGCCATCGAGAAGAACATGCGTAATACCTATTGTTGAACTGTTAGTTGTATCCGAATGATTTGAATTCTTCTTTACTTCATCAGTTGGTAATTCAGATAAATAATTTGAATCATTGTTTAGTAGCAGTGTTGAGTAGGCTTTTGCTGATGTGAACAATGCAAATTCATCAAGAAAATTGACATTAGATAAATTATCCTGAAAACCGGGCAACATGCTAAAACGATGACTTAGTAATAACGATTTAGTATCATCAATATTTTTATAGATTCCATCATAGATAGGAGAGAGTACTTCGAGAATAGCTTCGCGGCTAATATTCGCGCTATAAGTCCTACCCTTGTATTCAATATCCACTTTTGACATAGGTGATGTATTTAATTTGTTGAGGCAACTGGGTATATTTTCAAATAGCAATTGTTCTGATTCAGCATGGTGATGCGGATCAAAGCGAAATTGAGTGATAAATTCATTACTGATTAATTTCGCACATTCTTCATAGATGCCTAATAATCCTGCATCAGGTAACACATTTGTTGCTGTGACATTATGCTTATCGCCTGATTCTAATGTAGTTAGTACAGATTGATGTAATTGTATATCCAAATGAATATGCTCACCTCCCATCAAATTATTGATTGATGCGAGTAATGCGCTATCTATCAATTGAACTTCTGTAAAGTCAGCAGCTTTAAGCAGGCCGAGCAATAGGGCTAGCTGTTCCTGATTAAAACTGGCAGGAACAGCAATGATCCACTTTGCAGGTTTGCCAGTTTGTTCATAGATCTCAGCTAATTGCATATAGGCAAGGTCTGCATTATGTCGAATCTGATTCGATGTTGATTGAATAGTAACCTGACCAAGGCGATACCAATAGTCATCATGCGTATTACGCGGATAGATATATTTAATTTTCTCTGCCTGCATTCCAAAGGTAATTTTTTCATCTTTAATAACCGCGTAACCGGGGCTATTAAGTAATATCTGTTCGCCTTTGCCTACACGGATATTCGTGTCATTAAGATCAATGATCATATAAGACATTATGAATTAATTCCTTAAAGTGCCTTTAGATGGCGCAATAAACTGACATCACAATAACGTTGTGAGTCAAGTACTAGGCGCTCCTGCAATAGCTGGAGTTGATGCATCAAAAACATGATGAAAATACTGATAATTAATGCGACAAAGGTAGAGTTAAATGCGACACCAAGACTTAATGTTACACCGAGGATGTCTCCTTCAACCGCTTTATGTGCCTGTCCTAGTGCCTCACCTATGCCGCGAACGGTACCAATAAAACCAATGGAAGGTATGGCCCAAATAATATAGCGCACCATGGAAAGTTCTGAATCAAGCCGTTCAGATTCATGTACACAAATATCTTTTACCGTTGTTGCAACGTCTTGTATACTTTGAGTTGAGCCAAAACGTTGTAATCCAGACAGTAACGCCCTTGGTAATAAATACTCACGTTCAGTTTCATTTAGGTTTTGTATCGGTCTCGAATACTCGCGTGTATCTTCCGGTAAAAGGCTTGTTCCCGGGGAAATATCTATCAAAGTTCGTGATAATAAGGCGCGTTCTCTCAGAATTTTTTTCGCTTTAAGTCCCATTATTGCGAAGACCCATAGTGCTAAAATGAAGCATGCTTCTTGTTCGAAGTCTTTGAGTACAATATAGATAGAGCGTTCAATGTCTAATGTTTTTCCTGCAGCCTGTTGAGTCGCCTGTTGTTCAAGTATGGCATCTGCATTCGGATGAATAACAGTGACGTAAATCGTGTGTACGACAATTAGTGATAGAAATAGAGCAATCAGTTGAGAAAGAAATTCTGATAATGGATTTTGATTATTCATAATGATTTTTTCTTTTATATATCTACGGGAAAGGCAGCAGGGACATCTTGGGATAATGTTTCAGTGGGATCAAACGAATCTGGTGTATTTATGGTTGATCTCGGTGGTTTTTCTTTTTTAGTTTCAGTTTGTTCCTTATTTAGTGCCGTTGTCTCATCTTCATCATCCGCGGAGGCGATGACGAGAGATAATGATAGAAGTAGAGCTAATAATAAGATCTTGTCCATATGCTTTATTATATTATTCAAGATATCGAGCGATTCTAAAACCTACGTCTTCACGTGGTTTCTCATTATAATCTCTAAACGATAATCGTAATTCAGTAATAGTACCATGTGTCCACGATGCCCCCCGGACAACATGAAATTCACCACGTGTCGGACCTAGTGGATCGATATACGTTTTATTACTACTTGCTTTGACAGAGTAGTAATCATGCACCCATTCTGCAATATTACCACCCATATCATATAGTCCTTTTTGATTAGGGTCGAAGCTGCTTATGGGCGCTGCTACACTGAAACCGTCATTATAATTAGCGATAGTCTTTCCTAAGAAACTTGCAGCGCTACTATCCGCATAATTTCCGCTATTTTTGCCAGGCGGCATTTTGTTGCCCCATGGAAATTTTAAAAGCTTATCCTTGCTCATAGTTCTCGCCGCCCATGCCCATTCCGCTTCAGTTGGAAGGCGATAGCCATCTGCCGCAGAATCAATTCCACTCACTTTGTTGCTTGATATTTTATAAAAAGGTGTCAATGAATCTTGCTGGCTTAGCCAGTTGCAATATATTGCTGCATCATCCCAGCTTATATTTGCAACAGGCTGTTTACCATTGTTCAAACTATTTCCTTGAAGGAAGCCAGAGTTATGTTCACTTTTATATAAACGAAATTCATCGTTTGTGACTTCATTAACACCAATATAGAAGGCACGTTTTAATTCGATTTTTTGTTCAGACTCATTAGAACGTCGTCCAGGTTCCCGGCGTGATGCACCCATAATAAAGGCATATGGATAAAATAATTTAAGTTTTTGTCCGGCCTTACTAGTAATGATGGGCTTGATATTTTCAAGCTTTTGTTCTCGTAGTGATTTTAAAGTAACTTTTACATTTTGCCGTATACCAACAATAGGTGTGATGTTGCTATTGTAATCGACATAGCCTTTTTTACGAATGCTTATATTATTTTTTGTCGTTGGTAATGAGAGCGTTTTTCCAGATAGCTGAACGAGTTTGTTGTTGATGTAAATATGGGCATCTGATGGTATAAGATTGAACTCAACGTCAACCAGTTCGAATGGCATACTTATATTAATTCGTTTAATCTGTCCTGCCGCTACTTTTACATTGCGGGTCTTTGCGATAAAACCTTGTTTATATAGTCGAACAGAGGCAAGTTTTTCAGGGATTATCGCTGTTTCTAATGGTGTTTTGCCAACATAGTTGCCGTTGATAGTTACATTAGTACCACTTGGATCAGACTCAACATGTAATGTTGCATCAGCAGGTTTAAGTTGTATATTAGTAAAGGTGAGGTCCTTGCTGGCAACGACATTAATCGTCTTTTGCCATTCTTTAAAGCCAGGTTTCCTAACTTTAATATTGTATTTGCCTCCTAACAATTCGATCGTTGCCGGTGTACTCGCCAAGCGCTTATCATCAACGAGTATTTCTGCTGCTTCAGGGACTGTGGTAAATTCAATTTTTGCCCAAGCAGGGATCAGTTCTATATTCAGCTCTTGTGTTTTTTCTTTACCTTCAATTTCTATGTCTTGTCTATATGGAAAATAACGTTCAGTTTCAATTCGGATAGTATATCTACCTGCTTCAAGATCATTAATCGTTATGGGTGCAATGCCTTGTTTAATGTCATCCAATAAAACCATAGCTTGTTGAGCACTATCGACCTTGATTTGTAAATTGCCGGGTAGAGGTAATAGTGTAAAATTAAATTCCTGATTTTGTTTTTCGCTCACCTTAAATGTTTTATCGATTGACTGATAACCTTCGGCACTTATTTTTACATTATAGTCATTTTCTCTTAGTAGATAACGTTTCGCCAATATTAGTTTTAGTGGTGTATGAATTATAATATTGGCATAGTCGGGTTCGGTATAGATACGCACTGATTTACTACTGAACAAAAACCAAGTAGTGATGACAAGCAGAGGCAATATAAAAAATAGTATGAATTTTGAAAATAATGAGTGAGATTCAACTGCAACCGATTTTTTTGGTTTTGACGGTTCAAAGTTAGTGGGTTCTATATATGTCATAAGGCTAAATTATCTTATCTTATCTTCTGCAGCAACGCGGATAGTCTGTTGACTTGTATCTTGTGAAACTAAAAATTCGATTCGAACGTCACGATAACCATCACGTCTACCTACAACAATATATTTGCCAGGCCGCAGACTTAATTCCCTTGTTTCAAAGAATCCCATTTTGCCAACTTTGTATACAATTACATCAGTTAAATTATTGGATTGTAGTTGTATTTTTACAGGTGTCGCGCTTACCTGTAATAAATTTCCAAGCTCGGTTAACTGATTAATCAATACAGAGCCTTGTTTATTAAGTTGGCTAATTTTATTATGATATACTTTAGTTTCTGCGTGAATCTTTTCATCGCTCAGTCGTTCAGGGCGTGATAATATTTCGTTTAAGCGTTGGTTTATGGCTAAATTTTGCTCTGCGCGTAATTTACCTGACTGTGCTTCAGCAAGATTCTTCTCCAACTTCAATGCCTTACTGTAAAGTTCGATAGCTATTTGCCATTGTTCATCTTTTTCGCTTATTGCGGCTTTTTTTAAGATGTATGTAATATCAATCGTTGTCGCTTGATAGCTAGCTTGTTGTAAGGCGGTTTTTCCCGCAGAGGCATTAGGTTTGATTTTCAAGGCTTTGTTAAACTGTTTTAATGCATTGGTAAAGTCTTGTTGATCAAGTGCAGCATAGCCTGCTGACATGGAAGTATTAAATCGCTTTTCAGTTATTAATAGATTAGTGGCTTTTAGTCTTTGTTGAGCTATTTTTGTGTTAGGATCAAGTTCAAGAGCAGTCTGATATGCAGTCTTTGCTTCTGTCAAATGTCCCTCATTGAGCATCTCATTACCCCGCTCAATATGAAAAAATACTTCATTCAATTTTTGCGTACGTTCCAGGCCTAGTGCGGCTTGCCCCGATTCATCAATAAATAATGAGGCTGTTTTAAATGCTGCTAGTGCTAACATAAAATCACCAGTATCTAATGCATTTATTCCGCGGTCAATATTTTCCTGATAGACAGTTTTTATCTGTTCATATAAGGGATTGAAATCATCTAATGCTTGTTGATAAGCTTCATTAGCTTCAGCAAAATATTTTTTTTTGTAAAGTTCATCGCCAGTACTTGCATGGTTTATACCTTCCAAAAATTTCTCTCCACCCCAGAGTTCGGCATTATTTTCTTCGAGTGAACTTTGTTTTCCCAAAATCTCTTGTAAGTAGTTCTGTGCTTGTTTTCTAAGCGCGATATTGCGTGCTCGTTCTTCGGGGGATAATTTCTTAACAAGAGGATTACGAGAAGTAGTAGGTGTTTTGTAGCTGTCATTTATCGATACTTTTGATATCGCATCAACAGGTATATTGTCAGAAATAACGGATGCATTATTATTCTCTACCCAAGCAGGTAAAAAGAAAATAACAATGACCAAGCTGATTAACATAACTGTTAAGCCTAGCGTTATATTAATCATTTTTAGACTGATTTTAGTGGTGTTTGATTGTCTATCCTGGGTTTCAAACGCTCGGTTGAATGGTGCGGGCTTTATTTTTTTGAAACCATTTTCCGAATCATTATTTTTTTGCATGCTTATGACTAATCCTATTAAATACCACCTGTTTCAGCTAAGTAGATCTCACGGAGCACTTTTTGCCATTGTGCATATTGTTCATTTACTGTGCCAGTTAGTGTTACGGTACTTTCTTCAAGATTAACTGTATGTGGTTCGATTTCTGCGTCAAGTGATGCAGAAATTTCTTGTAATGCCTCTACATGAATCTTGGCTTCCTCACGTTTATTAACACCGCTCACTACGGCTGCTCCACCTGCGATAATACCAACTTGTCCGGCAGCGCGGGATATTGCAGAGCTGCTTCCTTGAGCAAGGATACCTCCTAAAACAGCTAATGCACCACCCACTAGGCGTGTTGTTGCTTGTGAATTTACTTCACGCAGAGCTTCGCCTTCTTCGTAAGAAGCGCGACGCCATTCAAGATAAGGTTCTTCCATTTGACGATTAAAATTCGCGTAATAATCCTGCAGGGTATCTACAAATAAATGATCTCGTTCACGTATTGTATCTATACGCTGTAACAAAGGGTCATTTTTAGCTGGTAAGCGTTGTATGATTAAACGTCCTTTGCTATCTTTTTTGATGTAATCATTAAAGACTTCGGGTGAAAAGCGCTTTGCAAATTGTAACTGTGAAATTGTTCTGATGTTTATGATTTGATTAGGACTTAGTTTTTTATAATACAGCAACATGTCATTTGCAATTTCATCATATAAATTCTGAAAGGGTTCTCTTTTACTTGAATTTCCATCGTAAGCATATTTACTGATCTCTTGCTTATACCGTTTGCTATACCATTTACCATTACTTGCATCATTGAGGGTTATATCAAGCTCAAGCACGGCCCCATCGGATTTTATTATCTTACCATCGACCCAGATATCCATTTCACTCTGTTTGTTAGGAATGACGCGTACCACACCCCAATTACCACTACTCTGAATAGTCTCCATAAGTTTAAAGGGCATATAATTCGCTTCTGCTTCAAGTATTTTAGTGTAGCCACTAACCTCTTCTCTTGTATTGTCGGTTATATTAGGATCAAAGATATTAATCCCTACATCGAGTAATAATTCTTCCGGGGTTGCCGCATCTGTAATTAATATGGGACTTGTTTGTGTCGACCTGATCGTAGTGGTATTGCATCCAGCTAACAATAAGAATACATTAACTATGAATAATATAAGTTTTAGTTTCTTCATTACGTCTACCTGTGTTAAGTGCCACTTTTATATTTTCTATACTCATTCCAAAGCTTTTCTCTGAGGATGGGCTCTCTCTCTTTTTGTGCAGCTTCACGTAATTGTCTTGCAATCACATCATCTCCCTTACTATTTACTAAGTCAGGCGGAGTATTTACATTTGTATTTTTACTGGGGTATGTGTTTTGACCGGCACTATGTTTTGAACTCTTACTATTATTTTGTGAACTATAGTCACCTGTAGCAATAGCATCGAAATCATCAAGACCTTCAAAGCTTTCTCCGCTAGCAGCTTCATTACCGCCACTATTTTGAGGCTCACCTTGTTCTTTTTGTGTCTCGTTAAGAAACTCACGTTCACGAAGTAATAATCTGTCAAAGTCCGCAAATCGCTCATCAAGTTGTTGTGTGAATCGTAGAGCTTGTTCTTCGCTAGTTAAATTTGTTGAAACGTCAGCGTTTGCCGTATTTTTATTTACGTCGGTACTATTTTCAGTTTCGTTATTTTTAGAACCACCAGAGGATATACTCTGATGAGATGTCTTTTCAGCAGTTGAAGCAGTATTGCTTGAGTTCTTTTGTTCAGAGTTCAAAACAGATCTCTCATCTGAGGTTACAGGGATCGTCTTGCACGCGGTTAACAAAAAAACAGAAACAACAATAAAAGTAGTTTTTATAGATCTCATCATATGGTGAAAGCACAATATAAATAATTATTATTCTAAGTCTTAATTCTGAATAAGACAGAAGTTGATACATATTATGACACAATGATCAACGCCTTGTTCCACTCTCAGCGCCGGTGTTTACTGCTGAAGTGGAAATAAGGCGGTGTAATTCAAATTTTCAAACATTTCTGTTCGTTTTAAAGAAAAGACTTAATAAATTATCAGTTGTCTTACGATTTCTGTATGAGCTAATACTTCAGTAATCTCATCATGTATGGAGGATTTGATTGCTTCATTTAATACAGGATTATCACGAGTTAGAACGATAACTGTGGCAGGATGGACGAAGAGATCTTTTGTGTGGTAGCACTCACCAGAGGCTTTTGGGAGAGCACCATCGTGATGATAATCTTTTTCTAACTTTTCAAGTGAAATTTCTTGTAGACTATTTTTTAGCATTAATGTCTTAGCTAGATATTTATCACATTGTGGCAATCGATATTGAGCACTATCAATCACATTTTCAGATAATTCTAATAGTGTAATTGCCTGTTTTCTGATGTCGGCACTGGTACCATTACTGAGATTACTAACCAATTTTTTAGCTTCTATTTCATATTCAGTTAATAAACCGGCTGTAATTGAGAGACGTTGACGCATTTGATCACTGGAAACCTCGGTACGATCAATGTTGTTGATCTCGTTTTCACTCATTATGGTACTTGCACAGACTAATATACTCATTATCAGCATTGAGAAAAAAAGAATAAGTTTCTTAAAGTTCATAGGCTTACCGCTATTTTTATAAATATAGTTAATCATAATCATAATCATTTAGATTATAAAAGGAAAGTCAATATTGACACGCTAGAAGAAATCATTTGATTATTTCATTTCCTGGATGTGATGCTATTCACAAACTGTGTTTTTTCTAACTTGATATTTTTTTGTGCAAATGTGGCATAGATGACTTATCTCCGGCTCTCATATATTTTTTTTCACTGCCCGTGGCTGTCACATTTTCATAAACACCGTCATCTCGCTTTACTAATTTAGTGAATCCATTTTCCTTGAGTCTTGAGTTCCCCGTGGGGAAACTGATAGCGACAGGTCTTATGATCAACCTGACTGGCGCCGACACATCAGTATCTCCAAGTGGAATCTGAGCTGTAAAACATATCTCTCCCCACGTTTTTAATTTATCATTTATACCATGATGAACCTCTACAGTTTCACCATTCTCTTCACAGAAATAATCATAGGAAGGCATCAGATTTTTTTACACCTGTTTGTAACTACATATATTATAGTTGAATTTTTTACTAGAGAATATGGTCTTATTTTAGCTATAAGTATATCCATTACATTAAGATGTTTATTATTCCCACTCTAGTTCATTAAAGGCTCGTGAAACATTTGTTGGATGTTGCGAATCATGGAGTAACCAGCCAGAGAGATTTTCACTGTCAACATTCTCCGCTGCCTCATTGATAAACTGACCTTCCTCTATAGAATTACGAGTTTCATTAAGTAATCGATGTAAATAATCTCGTTGTTGTTTAATTGCTATAGTCATTGATTCGGCAACATTACCATGACCTGGTATCACTAATTCAACTTTGAGGTTAAATAGCTCTTTCATTACTTTTACCCATCCAATCAAACTCCCAGTTAAGGATGGAATTCGTTCACGAAAGATTAAGTCACCTGCCCATAGTGTACTAGTTCTGTTATCCATAATAGTTAAATCGCTATGACTATGAGATACAGGAAAAGGTGTCAATGTTATGATGCGATCTCCTAAATCTAGTTGTGTAGGTTTATCAATTAATACATTTGGGCCAATTATTGAGGAAGCACTTGGGTTTGGACCTAGATCATTTTTAAACTGCTCCAAAAAAAAATTTCGATTTCGCTCAACTTCAATGCCAAGATTTTCATGACCAATAAACTCAGGATTATCTAAAACAAATGCTTTGTTACCTAATATATGATCAAAATGGACATGCGTATTAATCACATAGCATATAGGCTTGTCTGATATTGATTTGATTTTCTTGAGTAATTTCATTCCAATATCAATTGAACCGCCAGTGTCAACAACAGCAATACATCTGTTGCCGATAATAAACCCAATATTAGCAATATCGTCATGATGCTTATCATCTACTGAAACATGGACACCTTTATGCAAGTAGTTGCCTTCAGCGACTTCAACAATATTAAAATCATCGTTTACATCGGAAGCAATAACAAGATGAGTTAAGCTTAATAAAGTAATTAGAATGAGATATTTCATTATATTTATCTCCTGACCAAGCTGGAATTAGTTTAGTTTTTCTATCAAAGCAGTTTTTATTTAAAATATTTTTGCGGTTAATGTAGCACCTTGAAACTGAGAAAACTTTTATACTAAATCGATAGAAGCTTTGAATATTTTTTAGAATCAATTCTTGTTAAAAAATTGTCATGTGTCGGATTTTTAAAACTAGCAGCAATTTTTCTAAGTCGGGCTCACTAAAAGAATAATAATTTATTTTTGCAGTTTTAGTGCTAATTAATTTCTAAAATTCTTGTAACTTAACTAAGTATAAATTGTCTTTCTGAACCGATATATTTGCATCATCAATAACCCAATTTGACTTTTTAATAAACTTGATTTAATCCTCCAGAATAAACGCTGTATTGTAGATGTCAATTTTTTTGATGACTAGAATACGATTATTTGTAATTTCATTGTTGCTGAATGAGATAATATGGACTAGTGTTGTTAGCACGTCTATCGTTTTGAAAATTAATATAGACATTAATACAGGGAGGATTTATGTTTGAATACGATCAGAAAATAGTCAATTACCTACTTAATGAAAACAACGATTTTAAAAGGTTATTTGAAAAACATAATGTTTTAAAAAGTACTGTCAAAGATGCGAATGAGAACAATATAAAAGTTAATCGATTTAGTCTGGAAGGGCTTAAGAAAGAAAAACTGTTCCTGAAAGATAAAATGTCTATTATGATAGAAAATTATAAGCAAAATATAGCGTAATAATACTTAGAATAACTTCGCAAAATACTATTTTTAGTGAAGGTTCTATGTTTATCCGCATAAGTCCTACATGCCTGAGATAGTTGTCTTGATTGATCTTGGAAGTAAGTTATGTTGTATGTGTATTAAGTTGCAGACAATTAACCTCAACATGTTCTGATAAGATTTTCAAAATAAAAGGCCAATACCAATTACTAAAAGCATACTGGCAAGTATAGTCCGCATGATTTTATCAGGAAGAAAAGTACCAAAATGACTTCCCAAGTAAATCCCTGGTAAGGAACCAATAAGTAAACTGCCTAATAATAAATAGTCCACAGTACCAATATATGCATGGCCTAGACCTGCAATGCCTGTAATTGGTATTGCATGAGCAAGGTCAGTGGCTACTATTTGAATTGCTTTGAGACGAGGATAAAGAAAAAATAAAAACGCAGCACCAATGACGCCGGCACCTACCGAAGATAAGGTGACGAGAACCCCAATTAAAACGCCAGCAAAAACAGTGACAGGTTTACGATATTTTTGGTGAAGTACTTTTAATGCTTCAAGCTTTTCTTTTTGACTGAATTTCTGTAATTGATTTCTTGTTAACAAAAAAATCGCTGTTAATATCAAGGCGACACTCAATGTAGACATGATTAATTTGTCATAATTGATTCCTGATGCGTCAAGATACTGAATAACAAATATTGAGCATGTTGAAGCTGGTATGCTACCAAAAGAAAGTAAAACGACTATTGGCCATTGAATGTTTCCGTGCTTGTGGTGGACGAAAACACCGCCTGACTTCGTGATTGCTGCATAGAGCAAATCAGTTCCTACTGCTACGGCAGGTTTTATGCCAAAGCCAAGCACAAGAATTGGAGTCATGAGGGAACCGCCACCAACGCCAGTCATCCCCACGATAAAACCGACTAGAAATCCTGTTATTGTATATGAAAAATCCATAAGTCTTTGTAATTTATGCTCGATCTGATTTCGATTATTAAATGATGACGTAATCTACAGCCTGATTAGTATTCTGAAAAGATGTTATTGTGTATATTCTTACGATTCTATCGTATATTCATGCAGAAATAATCAAAGTGCAGTAACTAAAAATATATCTGGAGATTGTAAATAGTGGCCTGAATATATCTTCTACAATTGAAAGCCTGTTTATCCATAACGCCGAATCAGCGGCTAAGTATAGATGGTCGAGTAAATTTTGGATATTTAAATACTTCAACATGATGAAAAAATAGTTGAGCTCAATAATCTTAAGCTTTGCGTGTTATTAATAATATGACTAGTGGGATTTTTAATAAGATTGAATATGTCACAAGATACAGATGCTTTTTTAATGATAAGAGCTATATTTCGCCTTCACATATCAAGAATTTTATAGAAAGTTTTTCATACACATCATAACATCTGATGATAGAATAAGAATTAGCAGGTATGTAAGAACACTTACAAAAAAACGTTATATTTTTTATCGTAACCCTAACCTAAGTAGTAGGATTAATTGTCAGTTTAATTATGGCGTTTTGATATCTTTTGAACAGGAGAGTCATTTGTTATTTGGGAGATGTAGTCCACATTCTTTCTGAGTCGATTCTTCCCACCACCAACGACCTTCACGTTCATGTTGATTTGGTAATATTGGACGAGTACAAGGTTCACAACCTATACTTTTATACCCTTGTTCATGTAGGGGATTAAAAGGAATCTCATTACTCCGTATATATTCCCAAACTTCAATCGAGGTCCAGTTTGCGAGCGGATTAAACTTATAAATCGTTTTATCTTTATCTGAAAACGCAGCATCTTTTTCTATCACAGTGACCTTCTTTCGTGTATCCAGGCTTTGGTCCTTACGTTGCCCTGTTATCCAAGCATCTAAATTCGATAAGTGTCGACGTAATGGAATAACTTTGCGAATATTACAGCATTCCTTATGACCATCTTCATAAAAGCTATATAGACCTTTCGAGCGTACTAAGTCTTGTAAAGTTATAGTATCTGGTGAGAGCAATTCTAATGGTATGTTGTAATGTGTACGCACTTTTTCAATAAAGCGATAGGTCTCAGCATGTAATCGCCCTGTGTCAAGTGAAAACACTCTTACATCTGGATTGATTTTTGTAGCCAAATCAACTAAGACTACATCTTCAGCACCGCTGAAAGATATTGCTATATCTTCAAAATTTTCAAAAGCTAATTTAATAACGGCAGCGGGAGACCTGTTGTTATATTCATCAGCTAGTAGGTCTGGATTAAATTCCTTTTTTCTCATCGCATTATAGTCACATATTTATTAAAATTTGATTTTGAGTCATTGAGTTTATCAGAAAGACTCGCATGGGATATAGAGTAAGTCTTTATATTTATGGTCCATTTTCATATGATATTTCAATTTCACCATCTAAAATCATGATTTTCTTTGAATGTTTAACAATATGCATACTAATCGATTATTGGTTTGCTAGACTGTTTTGAATTTGGGTAAACGACTGAAGACAATATAAAAGAATCGTAAAATTTAATTAAAGTTTTTTCTATCTCTTAAATAGAGTAGGAATAAAAAAATAAAATGTATATCTTATCGTAGTAAGTTTTTTTAGAAAATCTGACTCTCAAGATATTTAGCTGGGAGAGAAGTACCATGAGAAGATAGATCAGTTAGATATAAAGTGTCAGTATCGTTTATTTCAATTATTAAATGAGTCCGCGAAATATCTCTTAACTTTGCATTCATCCTAACGTCGCTTCTACTATCCCGACCAATCATATTTTTACCTACTTTCAAATCACAACTCCGCCCAGAATCATCAATAAATTTGATACCTGAATTATCAGATACTATCTTACATTGATTATTCGACAATAAGATTAAAATATCTTTACCAGTCTTCATATGTATAGTGACATATTCTCCTTTTATCATTTTTTCCATTTCAGCATAATGGCATACATCAGGGGTTGGTTTAAGGTCTTTATTTATTTCTTTTTTTGCATCTTTATAAGCATTGTGAGGATTAGTGCTATTTGATGAAACGGTTGTTCTGATATATTTTTTCTTTTCAAGGTAGAGATGCTTGATGATTTCCTGTCGAGACGAGAGGTATTGCATATATTTCACAAGAGCGATGCGTCGAAACTCATTTAAATCGTCATCTCCATGACGTAATGCACTAACGATTAAACGCCAATTATGGTCTTGCGAAAAAATTTGGGCATCTATTTCACGTAGAGCGCGACCGATGCTACTAGGCTCTTCAATTGATTTTGATAGGATAGAAACAAAGCGTCTCTCAACGTCCTTAATAGATCTTGCTTCATTCTTCAATTCATCAAGTGAACATTTTACCATTCCAGTTATTTTCTTTGAAGGCACGGACGTTCGACCAGCCAGACTAAACTCAAAATCTGCCAGGGAGTTTAATGTTAGATTTTGCTCGCCGATAGTGAGTTCAATAGGTTTAGTGAAAAATTTATTCAACATCTTGTTTTTAATTTATTACTAATTGTTAGTTTCAAGAAATATCGTAAATTTTAACTACCAAATTTAAAAAAAATAGTGAACTAGTTCACATTTTGCATTTATATTAAATAACATAGTTAACTCTTTTTGAATATTTCGTGAGGTGTTCATTTTGTTATGGTCAGGAAATGGAATCATTGACAAACCAAATCAACCTAGATGTCTTTCTAGCATATTTAATAACCTTATAGAAGAGGAAATATGACTTCGAGTGGTTACAATTGATGATAGTTACGAATTATTAATTTTTGTGGCGAACCATCAAACATAATGATCTTTTCCTAATGAGCGCTAAAAGAATGATATTCATCTTTCATTTGATTAAATACAACTTCCTTTTGACTATTCATACATTATTTTTTTATTTCAGATAGGTATAACCTATCCAATTAAAGATTTATATTTTTTAACAAGAGAAATAAATTGTTTGTCTTTCAATTGAATTGCATGTGTGCAGATGGTAAGTTTATATACCATTTTTATTAGCTATTCCATAACATCTATAGTGATTAAAGTTTCAGTATATGATTTGTTAAATTTAGTGTTATGTCTTCATATAAGTATACCAATTAGGTAGGTATCATGAATCTATTTTTTGAGTTTTTTATATGTTGTTCTGTTTCAGGAACAAAAAATTAGCTGTGATAATCAAGACAGTCAATGATTAAATAATATTATGCTATAGGGAGAGTGAAGGTTCCTTGTTTTGAAAGATATTTCGGGAGATAAAATCAAATTTAGGTTCGACATAGGATAGGGAATTGTTATTATCTCAAATGCTTATGTTGTAAATTAGATAGATTATTTTCGTCTAGTATCGAAATAGTGTCTTGATATTTTTGAAAGAACTCAAATCATCCTTGAATCGATTGAACATAATAATTTACCGTGGAGAAACCGGATATTAATATTGTTAATAAATGTAAAGCTATAGCCATGTGGCAATATGACTGTTGATTAATCAGATCATTATGAAATAGATTATCAATTAGTAGGTGTGCGATAATATTATTAAAGTATCTGAATTTAAAGTATTGCGGTGGATTATATGTATACGACTCTAATCAGTGAAGATAGGCTAATAAAAAAATATAATAATCCTGATTGGATTATTTTTGATGCTCGTTACGATTTAAGGAATAAAAATGCAGGTAAAAAAGCTTTTATCCAAGGTCATATTCCTGGCGCAATCTATGTCGACTTACATGATGACTTAAGTAAACCACCTTCAACGAATAATGGTCGACATCCATTGCCTACGTTCACAACCATAAATGCATTGTTTTCAGAACTAGGTATTCATCCTCATATGCAGGTAGTCATATATGACAATAGTGAAGGTTCAATAGCCGCTAGAATGTGGTGGATGATGAAATATATGCAACATGAAAAAGTTGCTGTTCTCGATGGTGGTTGGCAATCTTGGATTATTGCTAATCGACCGATAAATCAAGATGTCATGGCACGAGTGGCTGGTAAATTTAAAAAAAGTCCATCGTATAGTAATGTCATTAACATAGATGAACTCGACAAATGTGAATTAATAATTGATTCTAGGCATCCTAAACGTTATAGAGGTGAAATTGAACCGATTGATAAAGTGGCGGGACATATTCCTGGAGCGATTAATCGTTTTTGGAAGAACAATCTGACAGAAAAAGGTATGTTCAAGTCAAAGGAAGCCCTCAAGCAAGAGTTTCAACACATGCTGGCGAGTACTAGGTCTGAGGATGCTGTCTTCTATTGTGGTTCAGGAGTAACTGCTTGTCATAATTTACTAGCAGCAGCACATGCTGGTCTAAACTTACCAAAGCTATATGCTGGGTCATGGAGTGAGTGGAGTAGTCATCCGGAAAAGCCTGTTGCTACTAAAATATGAACTTACACCACTATATTGTAGTAAGTAAACTATTTTAGTCTATTACGAATAAACCTATATTAGGAAATATGTGAATAACTTTGAGTTTTCCAAAATGGATAAAATATCCAGATCAATTCTAAAAATAGGGCTATTTGTGGTGTGTTCGTATAGCAATGCAGAACAGGATTCAATTGCTGTGGTGATAGATGCCAACGTCGAATTTTCAGATAGTGCAACTGTATTGAGTGATGTCATTGAAAGAACTGAGTCGATGATCTATGGAGATCTTGATGGAATTCTAGTTACAGAGGAAGAATTCGAAATAAAAGCGGAGGTTATAATAACTAATGATCCTATAGCAGACTCGGATGAATATTTAGATAGTGTAACTATACTGAGTGATGTCATTGAAAGAACTGAGTCGATGATCTATGGAGAGCTTGATGGAACTCTAGTTGGAGAGGAAGAATTCGAAATAGAAGCGGAGGTTATATTAACTGATGATACTATTTTTGCAGTAGATAAGTCGGATAGTATTAATGTAGATGCTTTAATTGAATCCTCGAATAGTGCAATTTTACTGGATGATGTTATTAAAAGAACTGAATCGATGATCTATGGAGATCTTGATGGATATTCTGAAACTGTTCAAATTACCTCTGCTATAGAAGAAACATTATTTTCTCCACCTAGAACTGAAGTTCCACTTCAATCGTTAGATGAGCAAGAACAAATAGTTCCAATGATCATGGTTGCTGTAGCAATCGTATTAATTATTACACTATTAGCTATACTTATTACATTTTTGCGGCGTAATCGTAATTTAAAAGCGGTCATAACTGAGGCTGCATATGAAGCGCATGTAGATGTGGATTTAGATGAAGATACAATCATCAAAGAATTACATATCGACAATGAAGGTTCGGACGAACCAGAGTTTACATTAGATGTCGATGAAGATGGCTCTGAAGATGAGACCGTAATATCGGATACGAGCGATGAAGATGGCTCTGAAGATGAGACCGTAATATCGGATATGAGCGATGAAGATGGCTCTGAA
>DKOR01000031.1 GCA_002470825.1 Thiotrichaceae bacterium UBA7357
CTCTGATGTATGGATGGCTGAAGGCATTAATGCTGCCTCACTAACCAGTATGAGCGTTGAATCAACATTAGGTTACGGTGGGGCTATTGTTATAGCCGTTGCGACTGGTTTTTTTGCCTTTTCCACCCTTATTGGTTGGGGATTTTATGGTGAAAAGGCATTAGAATTTCTATTGGGAACGAAAGCAGTGATCTATTATCGTTTAGTAACCGTTGCCCTTGTTTTTGTTGGCTCTATTATGAGCTTGGGCCTTGTTTGGAATTTTTCGGACATTATGTTTGCTATGATGGCGATACCCAATTTAATAGGTTTAATTTTTCTTACTAAAGTGATTAAGTCGGAAACCAATCGATTCTTTTTGGAAGATCACTAAATACATACTGGAGATGATAAAGCTGACTATAAAGCCAGTCCAAAGAATGTGTGTTAGAAAATGTTCCCCCCTGAGAATCTGAACACCACTTAATACAAAAGCAATAATAAATACTCCGATATAAACGCCTACCTTTAGCCTATCATTTTGAATAAATGCTAGCGGTATGGCTAGTAACCAAAAAAAAGCCGACGCGTGGGCTGATGGCCAGCATCGCCCATTGGTCAATTGAGAAGGAATGATATCAAACAATTTAATATACAGATGTTGTCCATTAAACAATATAAGATCATTGGGACAATAAGCTGCGGAATAGTCTCTTATCGTATGAATAATAAGGGGTGTGATAATGGCGACAAAAGAGACAAAGTGCACCTTTTTTATAATGAATGGGTCTGGTTGAATCCTTTGGGTTAAAAATAGAGCAGACAACATAACAAACCCGAACCCGACTACGAGCATGAATAATTTAGTGTAGTCGTGCAATTGGTAGCCTAGAGTATTTTCAAGAATAAATTGACCCGTATCAGCGTTAAAAAATATTGTCGATATACCAAGGTCAGTGTTTGATGATTGTTCTAAGAGTATTAAAAGTAAAAATATACCCAGATGCGCTATTACAGATTTATGGAGTCTGCTCAAGCTCTAATGCTTATCAGACCGAACGATTAAAGGTTTTTCATAGTTGGCATACATATCCGTATTGACTTCAAAAAGTTTTAAGAGAGTGTCAGCAATAATGTCATGCGAATGGGGTTGATCCTTGAGCAGTCGCGTTTTTGGGTAATCTATATCAGAGTTTTTACCTGCCCAAATAATCAAGGGGATATGGGTTTGTTCTTTAGGGGCGATTGATGATGGCAACCCGTGAAGGTAAAGTCCTTTTTCACCCAATGATTCTCCATGATCACTGACATAGATTAGGGTTATTTCATAATTATTATCAAATTGCTTTAAAAAATTAATGGTGCTCGCAATAAAATAATCTGTGTATAAGATTGTGTTGTCATAAGCGTTAATAATTTCGTTTTGAGCACAGTCCTCCAATCCCTTTTTGCACGCTGGGGTAAATTTTTCAAACGCTTTTGGATATCTTTTGTGGTAGGCGGGACCATGACTTCCCATCTGATGCATGACGATGAGCTTGTTTCCCGGCGCCTTGTTTATAAATAAATCTAAATCCTTAAGCATGCCAATATCCCGACACTCGGGGTCACAAATAGGGTTCCTATCTTTTGTTTTAAAATCTTCATAAACCAAACGATCAGCAACATGCTTTGAACTGGAATTATTATCTCGCCATAGTATTTTGGTGCCCGTCTTGGCAATTGTGTCCAAAACATTTTCCCGGTACTGGGCATCCTTAAGCTTGAAATGCTCTTTATCCCTAAATGAGAACATACACGGCAAAGATATGGATGTTGAGGTGCCACAAGAGCTTACTTGGGTGAAGCTTATCAGTTTAGACTCTTTCGATAGCATAGGATTCGTGAGCCTACTATAGCCATTTAATGAGAAATGATCAGCACGTGCCGTTTCACCAACAATAACAACAATCAACTCTGCCATGGCTTCATTTTTTGGCAGTTCAAATTTAGCGGATAAATTTTTATACTGCTTATTCCTTGAAAAAAATTTGTTCTGAATAACTCTTATAGAGGAATAAAACGGGTATAGAGGTGTTATATAGGTACGTAATTCCTTGTGGTATCTAATAAAGCTCGCATATTCTTTTGTAGAAAGGGTAATAAGGCCTGAAATAATTAGAGTCGATAACAGGGTGGCGACTAAAATTCTTCCTGCATTTTGAAGGTAGGTGTTATTTACCATAGCAATTCTATATAAAAGCAAACTTGGGAGTAGGCCTAAGAAAAGAAGGTTTAGCGTGAAGTTTATGTTAATGATATCGAGCGACTCATCAAGACTAGTCTCCATTACGTTAATGATCATCACATCATTAAATATTGTTCCAAAGTTTGAAGCGAAGTAGTTGGTAACTGCCCCGATAAGTAAGAATAAAGATAGTAATGGGCGAAGAGGGATGAAGAGGTTTAATAGATTAATTGTAATATTAAAAAGTAATACGACAACTACAACCAAAGAAATTATAAGATAGGCATTATCAACAAAGGGAAA
>DKOR01000006.1:0-1658 GCA_002470825.1 Thiotrichaceae bacterium UBA7357
ACGCTGAATTTGACACGTCTCTAGGTGGTCCTGGCCAGTCCCATATAATTATGCCTTCACTTCAAAAATCATTAAAGACTGTGGGTGCTTCACTTCAAGATAGTATTAAAATGGAGGGCTACTACTTTGGTACTACGCGAAAAGATTGGGCACCTCTTGCTCAGGCGCGTGCCTCATATTTTAGTGAGCCTGGTCCGCCTGCAACAGTTGTCCCTTGTCATACAATGTGGCCAGAAAATGCAACAACTAAAATTGAAGTGCTTGCGATGCGTGAGCGTCGTAATAGTTTTGACAAATACATCCCTAGAGAGGACGCATGGCCAGCGAGGGTTTGGGATTGGCAATTAAATCTACCTTACCGTCAAGCTCAAAAATTACGTAATATGATTTGGCTGGGTGGGCAGGTGCCTGCCGAACCATTCTCTAACACAGGAACGCGAGTCTTACCTGGCCAGTTGTTGCCTCAGACACGTTTCACCATGAGCTATATTGAAGATTTGCTTCGCCCATTTAATCGATCTCCATCAGATCTGAAGTTAATGGTCTGTTATTATACTGCTTCAGAAGATGAAGATATAACACCAAATTTACTAAAGCTTTTATGTGATTGTTGTAGTGGGGTATTACCACCACTCACACTTGTGCCGGTGCCACACATGCAAACTGGAGATTCAACAGTCGAAATTTGGGGTGTCGCTCATGGGTAGGGATATTTGTTAATAGCATCAGATTTTAAATACTCTATCTGATTATCTTTCTTGGACTGCATCATATACTCCGATGCCGGGTTGTCTCAATACTGGCAGGAGCCACATACATATTAATGTAGCCACTATTCCTTCCAAAGCAATGATTCCGATTGCTACATCTGCGCCCAACCAATGTGCCATTAAACCAGTATGTAACATACCTAAGGGACCAAAACCAATACATACAACGACTAGTCCCATTACTCGGCTACGGATTTCAGGAGCCGTCGCTGTGAAGGTAATTGTTGCTTGCATTGAGCTAAACCCAGCCTCGCCCAATCCACCAGCAAACAATACGATAAGAGCCATACTATACCAGGGTGATATAGAAAAGAGGATGATCGCTACCAGCAAGGCCAGTGTCCCCCCAAGGAAAAAGCGCATAAAATATTTAGAGTTTGTAAATATAGTTAGTAGTGATAAGTTTATTAGTGCACCAGCGCCCATCATTGATGACAATAAGCCAACCGATACTGGGCCAAGCTCTAATTTACTCGCCCCAATGACAGGTATCATTGAAATAAATGAGTAACCAAAAAAGTTAAGAATAATTGTAAGTAATAATACACTTAGTATAGGTTTGTTATTTCTGGCATGGGTTAAACCATCTCGCATACTACGTAGAAAGTGAACAGTTTGAGTATGTGCTGCTTTAGGTGTTATTTGAAGTCGTGACACAAATAAAAGTGCAAATCCTAACAAACCAATAGCTAAAAGGTAAAATGAATATATCCCAAAGTTGTGCATTAGTACGCCGCCCAATAATGGACCAATAAACATAGTTATTTTTCCGCTAGCAACATCAAATGTGAGAGCCGTTGAGGCCCTTTTTAAACCACTTACTTCACCTAGCAATGTTCGCCTTATTGGATACTCCATAGTCCCAACAGAGCCGCTTAAAAAGGTTCC
>DKOR01000006.1:1811-2839 GCA_002470825.1 Thiotrichaceae bacterium UBA7357
GGTACGGTATTGAGAAATGCAATTAATGCAACGATAAATGGTGAACCTGTCTGCTTGTAAGTATAAATACCTATAACTAGGACCTCTGTCCACCGATTAGCTCCGGTGAATACTCCGGTTATCCACAGATTACGTATATCCCTTATTGCAACTAGTTGCCGTAGGTTTGATACCCCGTGGAGTACACCAAACATAATGAGAATTCCCTTATTTATAAAATATGATCATTAAGACCTTTATTTTTTAAATAACAATAGGAATTACCAATTCTTTCAGATTTATTTTAGAGAACATTCTCTTGAAAATGAAGGAGAAGCACTTTCAAAAAAGGTTACTACCCTTTTGATGTTAAAGTGAACCTTGAGTTGGTAGTAATTTCTTTACTTACCTCACATATTTTTCGGCTAGTTAAGTCTATTAGATGTGCCAATACATTTCTTTTTGCAGCAGTGATAAGTCGTTTATCTAAGTCGGCGTAAACAGATTCAGTTATTTCTGAAATTGTTGCTAAACCTGTTTCTAAGGCTGAAAGTATTTGTCCTTCACGCTTTTTACGATGTTCATAAAGTTCTTGCAATCTTAGTGATGGGTTTTCGATGGGCGCACCATGACCTGGGAAGAAAAGTTTATCTGGACTACGGAGTTGTAAGCTTTTAATCGAATTCATGAAATCTGTTAGGTCGCCGTCAGGAGGGGATACCATTGACGTCGCCCAACCCATAACTAAATCTCCTGAAAATAAAATACTCTCACCCTCCCAGGAGAAGCACAGATGGTTACCCATGTGACCAGGCGTATGAAGCGATTTAATACACCATTCTTTATTTTTTAGTATTTGATTATCGTTAAGCGTGACGTCAGGTTTGAAATCATAGTCTATTCCCTCACCACCATCTAAGTTTTTTAAGTTAGTCATTATTGTGCTTTTTCCAGAAGAGCTCTCACCAAAAGCTAAGATTGGAGCTGAAGTTCTTTCTGATAATTGTTTTGCTAGTGGACTGTGATCAATATGGCTGTGAGTAATAAGT
>DKOR01000006.1:2911-3522 GCA_002470825.1 Thiotrichaceae bacterium UBA7357
AATTATCGCCAATTCATTTGTTCCTAATATGTATGTATTTGTACCCCAAAAAGTCATTGGCGATGGGTTTGGAGCAATAATTCGTTTTAAATTCGGATAGATATCTTCTGAAATACCTGAGGGAGGGTTAAAATTACTATTATTACTCAATTTACTTTTCCTTTGACCTTATGTGATTTATTCTAACATTGTTATGAATCAAATTTCAATAAAGAGATACCTTCCGAGAAGTTTATACGGGCGAGCAGCTTTAATTCTGTTAGTCCCAATTATTACTCTTCAGCTAGTAGTTTCGTTCGCTTTCATTCAACGGTTTTATGAAGACGTCACAAAACAAATGACAATGAATTTAGTTCCAGAAATTGAAATTATTTTAGATATGATCGATAATTTTGATCCTAATGAAAATGAGGAGTCTGATATTTTCTTATTAGCACAAGACTTTAATATGCAAGCGTCTTGGTTAGAGTCGCACGCTACAAATCGACGGACCTTTTATGATTTGTCAGGTCGAATGCTAACGAACACTTTATATGAGAGCTTTGATGAATTAAAAGCAGTCGACTTAATGACAAGTGATAAGACTGTTATATTAACATATAATATATCAG
>DKOR01000030.1 GCA_002470825.1 Thiotrichaceae bacterium UBA7357
TGAGTGGGAGTAATAACACGCCCTACAACCCTCATTCCTACGCTGTTTCCTATGTTGTAAAGATGTTGTAAAGACGCATTCCTTCGTCTTTGTTGTAAACATTGTTGTAAAGTTCTGCTACTATTACTCTTCATAAATCGCAGAACATAATTATCTTATAATAAGGTAACATCTACATTTTAAAATATACACAAAAGCTTGATGCTAAATTTAATGAAATCTAAAAAGCTTTATCTGATATTTTTTGGTCTGATAATTTTTTTATTCGCATCTCTATTCTTAAGAGACCAAAGTAAAAATCATTATAATTTTGAAGCAGTTTCTAATGCTGATTCAATTTTCTGGCTATCACAAGGCGGCAGAAACAATAGATATATTACATGTAGCGTTTATTATAATTTTGATAAACCATTAGACCAAGCGCTGATATTAGAGCGTATAAAAGACTTAATAAATTCCTATAAAATGTTTAATCGCAATATTATTGAAATTAATAAGCTCCCGTATTGGCAAAAGACTAAGCCAGATTGGAATAAAAACTTTTATAAACTAAGGCCAGAAGAAAGCATCGAACAATATAGGGCTTTGGCGGATTTTGAGTTATCACAACCATCAACGGAAGGTGAGGGCGCCCCTTTGTTTCGGGTCTACTTAACGCATGATCAAAAACAACTGGTTTTTATTTGGCATCATGTAATTTCAGATTTTGAAGGGATGCTTAACAAACATGCTCTTCATTTATTTGAAACTATCGAAGAGAGAACTAAATTTGGATATCAGTTAAAAGATTTTCAAATTCCAAAATCCGAGCAGGAAAACAATTTTGCTTTTAATAAAGTTTTTCATAGATCTGTTGGGTCTCAAAAATCCGACTTTAATGTTAATGAGATAACGCTTCCAGTTAAAGATATCGATCTTTATGAAATTGGATTAAATAATGATTTGAGTATGAGTGACGTATTCTCCTTTATAACAGCTCGAGCTATTGGTAATTACTACGAATCTTTAAGTGAATTAGAAAAACCAACTTTACCAATCATAAGCCCATTAAGCTTAAGGAAGAATTCGTTAGCACTTGATGAGGGAAATAATAGAGCTATAAAAAAATTTCCGATTGTATTTCCAATGGAGCCAATCGCAAAAACGTATGAGCGTTTTAGTCTGGTTTCAACTTCTTCAGGTTCATATGATCAAGCAGGACAAGCAATGAAGTTTCTAAGAAGAACTTCAATTTTTGAGATGCCTATTCGAAGGATATCCGCAGCTGATTTCATATCTAATTATTTTCCATTAGCAGATATGGAATTGGAAATCGGAGATTCCAGTCTAATAGATCACAACTTTAGGGTTCCACTTATGCCTTTTGAGCGAACAAAATTTGCTTGGTCTAACTATGATGGAAAAGTTGTTTTGTTTCTTCATACTGATCCAATATTGATTCAGTCTGATGTTATGACAGTGTCGGCAAATAAAGCGATAGAAGAAGTCTTATCTTTTCTTAGAAATTAGTTAAAAGTAGTTATAAAGTTTACAACACCAAAAATGTTAAACTGTTGAAAACAAAGGAGTTACACAGATTGAGCAGAGCAAAACGAAACACAAAATGTTGTAAAGATGTTGTAAACAAGAATTTTCTGCTCGCAAACCCTTATGTAGCAAGGCTCTTAAATCGTGTAACTATTGAGTGGGAGTAGTAGTCAGCACTGAAACCCTCATTATTAGTCTTTAACATTTGAGCTAGTCCGTTATCCAAATATAATTTCATGAAACATTCTGCCGGGCATTAAGGTGAATGCACCAGCAACTAGAAGCGCTCCAATATACGTTCCTATCATAGAATTCTTATGTGCATTTTTATGCTTTTCCAATTTGGTTTTTTTGAATTTTCGGATGCTATAAATTGAATAAATTAAGGAGCCAATCGTCCAAGGAATCAAGAGGTGTATCCAAGAATATGCCCTGGGATTAAACATAGCATCCGTCACTGGGGTCGTTATGAATATCGCTGTAAAAGAAACGATCAACAAAAAAGAAACCCAAACACGTCCAATGAATCTATGCTGCTTAGTTCCCTTTTTTTTGAGGAAAATATATAAACCAACTGGGACTGCTGCTAATGCAAAAAAAGCATGTACGTATATTATTGTCATGGTTACAAGCCTATTTGAACTTTTTTATATGTATCAATGACAAAGGATGCAGCTTCAAATTTAGGAATACCGAAAGCCTTAGCATTATTAGAGAATCCATATTGTTCTTTAGGTATGCCAAAAAAGTTAGTATCAAGCTTCTCATTTTCATTTTCGTCAATATATACCCCAATTGCATAGGTACCAGGAGGGATTTCAAAAGAACCGTTATAAGTACCTTTGCCGATTTTTTCTACAACACCTGCCTCTATTCCAGGTTGTGCACCAGGTTTGTCGCCTCGATCCGATTCGAAAACTTCCTTAGAACTATAGATTGCTAAATGAAGCACGCCTCCTTCTGTGACGCCTTGGATTTCAACGTCCAAGGTGGCTGCACTTAAATGGAAAGAACACAAAATAAATGAAAGGGAACAAAAATATTTCATCATCATATTTACAAATCCTGCTATTATGTTTACAAAGATAACATTATACAAACTTATGTATACTAAGTAAACATTAATTCGATATGAGCTATCACAAAGAAAATCTGAAAGAGAAACTTGCTGAAATTGCATGGGACATCTGCAAAACAGAGTCTTGGCAGAAAGTTAATATGCGACTGGTAGCAGAGAAAGCTGGGGTTTCTACAACTGCGTTTTACAGGCATTTTAAAAACAAAACTGATCTTAAAGCAGAATTGATGCGAAGGGGTTTTCAAATTCTTTATGAAGGTATGGAGGATGTAACTAATAATTTTTCAAGTTACGGAGCTCATTACATAAGATTTGGATTGGATTACCCGCATATTTACGATTTGATGTTTGGGAATACTGATTTAGATATGTCTCTTTATCCTGATTTAGAAGCTCTGTCCGATGCATCCTTTAGTGGGATTTTTGAAGGACTGAAATCTCTTATGTCTGATGAGTCAGAGAACGATGTCATAATAAAAGCATACAATGTTTGGGCGTCTGTTCATGGGATAGTTGGAATTTTGAGACGCTCGAAATGGCAGGGAAAACAAACTGAAACTCTCGAATGGATTGAGAATAACTTAGAAGAGTATTTAGAAAAGACAACTTTTGGTTGAAGGCGACTATTAACTCATTAGAGAGCTACCCAGTGTGTATTGAGGGAAGTGGTAAAACATTGATATGACAGAAAAAAATGATAACAACAAGGTGGGTAGATTTACCCTAGTTACTACACGCTAGTAAAAACTACCTCGGAAATCCTTATAAAAACTGGGGTTTGAGTCATGTCGACTATTGAGTGGGTAGGGCATTAGCAGTTGCAACGTTTACAACAGCAGAAATGCTAAACTACTGATACTACAAGGATATTAAGATAGTGGGGCACACAGAAATAAAACCAAAAACTTGTAAACTACTTGTAAACTCTATTTTGGTACTCGCAAACCATTGTTCTTATGAGGGTTATTTTACGACTACTATTGAGTGGGAGTAACTATCGCTTATTAAAAGCCTTTCATTTGCGCTTGAGTATGCGCATTAATTCTTGAATCTTTGTATCGACATCATTTTCGGATTGAAGTGAAACGGTCACACATTCTTGAATATGTTTTTCAAGAATTTTATTCTCTACGGTTGTTATGGCTGACTTTGCGGCCCTCAGCTGATCAAGTATATCGATACAATACTGCCCCTCATCCACCATCCTAGCGACGCCTTTAATTTGACCACTGATGCGATTCAAATTAGGTATAAGGGGCTTATGACACGATGATTTCATGGTAGATTCTCGATTTAGATGATTAGTGGGACGACGTAGGTAAAAAAGCTAGCGAAAGCGAAAATACCCGTTGATATAAAATAAAGTCTTTGGGATCGGCGACGCGTTTCCATGCAAACTCTACCTAGTTCAGAGTCTAACGGGCAGGGCAGTTTAGCCGTGCGGTAGTTGATGATTCCGGCAACTACGATCATAAGTAATGCAAAGCTGCTGATGGGTACCTTGTATAGTGACAGAGACACCAAAAAGGGGAAGGTGCTGACAAGACTGGCAAAGCTTGCGCCAGCCCCTAAGCTTACAAATAATGCAGGTAAAGCGCAGCATATCAACGTCGAGGTGGAGGCGAATAAGGAGAAAAAGTTAGTTTTCTGTACCTGTAGATGATTATCTTGCATCTTATTTTCCGACAATCTGAATATCAGTAGTATTGAGGCCATTATTAAGAATCTTTTTTCTAATATCTGCACTATCAATATCATCAGCCCCAGAAAAAGCTAATAAGACTTTACCGGAAGCTAGATCGACATCTATTTTGCTAACACGCTGGTCTTTACTAAATGTTTTCTCAATACCTCGAGCGCAGAAGTCACACACCATTCCTTGAACACTTACAACGGCAATAGTGTTATTGTCTATACCGATCATAAAAGTGTCAAATCGTTGTGCATCAACATCGAGATTTTTGCCATCGACCATTTCATTGTGAATATGACCTTCATGTGAATGCATGCTGTCCATATCATGGTGCTGAGCATAAATAGCTGTAGACAATGTCAGTAGGCCTAATAAAAACGAATTTTTCATAATATTCTCATCTCTTATTTAATGTTTAGAATCGGTACATTAGATGTACGTCCCAATCAGTTTTTTTGTGATAGCTCATTTCAATCAACGCCCCGCCTTTGAATAGCCTCAGCAAAGGGTAGGTGATTTGTTTGTTGTCTAAATCATTTTTCTTTGTTTCAAGCATTAGCCATGTATGAAGATCGCCATAGTCGCCAAGATAAGGGGCAACACCAACCTTGGCTGACTGCTCGAACATGTCGTAGCCGGCGCCCGAAGACTGCTTAACTGAAA
>DKOR01000016.1 GCA_002470825.1 Thiotrichaceae bacterium UBA7357
GCTCCAGGTGGGGTTTACCCTGCCGCTGATATTACTAACAGCGCGGTGCGCTCTTACCGCACCATTTCACCCTTACCTTTCGAAACAGGCGGTATATTTTCTGTGGCACTTTCCATCGGCTCACGCCGTCCAGATGTTATCTGGCACCTCACCCTATGGAGCCCGGACTTTCCTCTGTTAGAATAAATCCAACAGCGACTGCCTGGCCGACTCTAGGTCATAGTTTATGATCAAGTAATTTACTTGCAAGGTTTATTCTTTAAAAATAAAATTAACACTGCAATGAATAAGACGACTTGATAATACACCTACTACAATTTACGCGACCGGCCTTTTTCGTATTTTGGCGTATCACGTAACTTTTGCTCTTCTTGTAATTTCTGATAACTCTTCCAACGACGTAGTTCAAGTTTACCAGATTCCAGAGCATTCTTGATAGCACAGCCTTTCTCTGTTTGATGCTGACAATTACTAAATTTACAACAACCGAGAAACTGACTGACATCATCAAAAGTACCTTCAATCCCAATTTCACAATCGCTCAACTGCAATTCTCTAATCCCCGGTGTGTCAATAAGTATGCCACCATCATGTAATAAGTGTAATGAACGTGAAGTCGTCGTATGTTGACCTTTGCCATCCTCTATACTGACATCCGCTGTTAACTGATCAGAATCAGTCAAACTATTAATCAACGTGGACTTACCAACACCAGATGACCCGACTAACGCAATAGTATGTCCTTCAGCACATAAGGTTTTAAGGGAAGCCAAACTTGCGTGATCTTTGGCATTCACACATTCAATCCGAAGATTATTCTGTAATGATATAGCAGACTGTTTGATTGGTTCTATATCGGCAGACAGGTCTGTTTTTGTCAGAACAATTACAGGATTTATCTTCGCTTCATTTGCTAATGATAAATAACGTTCGATGCGCGATGTATTAAAATCTTGATCACAAGACGTAACAATGAACAAAGTATCAACGTTTGCAGCAATAATTTGATCATGTATGCGTTTACCCGCTGCTTTACGTATTAAAACTGTTTCTCTATTCAGTATTCGGAGTGGACGTTCACCTTCAATAGGGATCAACATCCAATCGCCAACGGCAAGATTCTTTGGTTCATTGAATACACCTATTTCGAAGCTTTTAGTCGCTTTATTACTCCAGACTATACAACGACTTCGGTATATCTGCGCAATACGAGCAGGATAGTATTGCTCGCTTTCATCAGGCTTAATCTGTTGGCTAAAATATGACTTCCAACCCAATTGAGATAAATTAAAAATTATAAATACCTATGTAATAAAAATTTTCTCTCAGGAACAGATACCTTTGAGAAATCGAACAAAGTCTCTCGCCTTTCTATTACCTCGAGTGACTTTTTAATCGCATCCGAAAAACTTTCCCACTAACGCTCAACTGATCTTAATCTTAGCAAGATCTTTACATCTAACAAGGCATCACGAAGCTTTCACCAACAAAGTCTTCTTTCAGATGATGGCAGAGACCAAGCCCTGATTTTTTTCAGTGCCATATTAATAGACATTTTGCACCAGCGCCAATTACTGAAAGTTCTATATTAGTCATTTTGGAAGCGGTCTTGCATTATTATCTTCAACAGTCTGCATATTGCTTAATAATCGCCCTTCACCGACTTTTACCTCATGACATATCACATCATAGATTTCACTATGAAATATGAATTGATAGTGGTTGCAGCTGTCGAGATGATCAGATTTGAATTGTTTCATCCAATCTGAATCATCAATTCTAAATATTGCAGCAACTGAATCTCTCGTCATTAAAATATTGCCATGCACTTCTTCAGTCGTCATAGAAAATGCCTCAACCTCCACGAGTTTTAGATGCTTTATATTATCTTCATTATCATCATCCTCAGGATTCAAATACTCAAAACCTTTCAAGATTACGCCACCATGAGACCAAATAACGCGCTCTAATCCTGGGCCTTTACCATCATTGTGAAACTCACCTTCTAGTAATGCTGTTATTTTCATTTTAAATTATTTACCCGCTCTTATTGTTGTAAACCGACATCATCAATCATGCATATTACCATGCTCTAAAACATAGAAGAACTAGCAATACCTCTTCAATAAGCCTAATTTTCTTTTAAGTCTATTTTTTCCTAGCTTTTAGCACCATTTGATAGACCTCATTTTTTTTCTTACTAGTTATCCTTGATGTTAGTCCTGCCGCATCTTTTGGTGAGAGTTTTTCGGAGAGGATTTGATTGATGCGTAATACTTCAATATCAGATACAGATATATTTTTGGCACCTTCAACGACAATAACGAATTCACCTTTAATTTTAATTTCTTCATTTATCAATTTATTCTTAATGACTGATAAACTATCAATTACAATTTGTTCGTACTGTTTGGTGAGTTCACGGGCAACTGTCACTCGTCTATTAGAACCAAATACATCTTGCATATCTTCTATCGACTCAAGTATGCGGTGAGGCGCTTCGTAGAAGACTAGTGTTCTTGGTTCTGAAATCAATTGCTGCAAACATTTCTTCCGTGCCTGTTCTTTTACTGGTAAATAGCCTTCAAAAATAAATTTACTAGTTGGCAAACCAGAGACCGATAAAGCAGTTATAACGGCAGAAGGTCCCGGAATAGGAATAACCTTGATCTGATTATGATGTGCCGCAGTGACTAATTTATAGCCGGGGTCATTTATTAAGGGCGTACCTGCATCTGAAATTAATGCAATAGATTTTCCATCAATTATCTGTTGTATCAACTGTGAGGTAAATTTTCTTTCATTATGTTCATGGTATGACTTAAGCTTAGTTTTAATATTGAATTGTTCCAACAGAATTTTACTATGGCGTGTGTCTTCCGCTGCGATTAAATCAGATTGCTTCAATACTTCTATTGCACGTTCAGAGATATCACTTAGATTGCCAATCGGTGTTGCTACAATATATAAAGAACCTGACAAAGTTTGCTCCTAAACGTTGCTTAAATTTGGGTATCGTAATTATTGCTACAATGTTACACAATATGCACATGCAACTTTTAATAATCTCACTTTTTTTATTCAGCTTATTAACTGCCTGTGGGCCTTCGAAAAAAGCTATACCTGAGCCTCAGCTTGACCCTGAAAAAATTGCCCAGGCTTTGATGCAATCAAAAAAGTACTCTGCTGCTGCGCTCGAATTTCTAACACTATCTACAAAAGACAATAAAAACAGGAACTTCTATGGTTTAAAAGCTGCTGAAGCTTATATTAAAGCTGGAGATTATGTTGCAGCTCAAAAGGCTCTAGATGACATAAATGTTGGAGATAATGATTCATTTCAGAATATCAGAGTAAAAATCTTGAGCGCTCTACTAAAAATGAAATTCGGGCAACCAAAAATTGCATTGGCACTGCTGAAAAAAGTATCCGAAAAAAATGTTCCACAAAGTTTAAAAGTGCCCTTTCACCAGATTCGTGCTGAAGCTTATTTAGCCCATGGTGAATACATCAAAGCAGCATCAGAACGCTTATTCTTGTCAAATTACCTCAGCACATCAACAGAGATCGAGCAAAATAATTGGTCGCTTTGGGATGTGCTTGAAACCATCCCCATATCAGATATTGATGATTTACGAACCATTGCTCCTGAAGAATTAATCAGTTGGCTTGAACTACTATCGCTCTATCAAACGTATCGATATCAACCAAGCAAATTAAATAATATCATTATTGGCTGGACTCAACGTTACCCTGGACATTCCGCATATCCATTAATAGTCGAAAAGTTGATTAAAGATAGCAAACAATTCGTTAAACGACCAAGTAAAATTGGTTTACTTTTACCTTTGTCTGGCAAATTTCAAAAATCATCAACAGCCATACGCGACGGGTTTTTAGCTGCTTGGTATATGAATAACCAGGAAAAATCAGATATTAAAATTTATGACACAAATACCTTGAACATACTAGATATATATCAGCAGGCATTGAGCGATAATGTAGATTATGTCGTAGGCCCACTAAAAAAAGAAGCCATTACCCAATTGGCAAGTCAGATCGAACTTCCTATCCATATACTGGCACTTAATCGTCAAAAATCTAACGGAGAACAAAGTAATGACAACTTAGTACAGTTTGCTCTGTCGCCCGAGGACGAGGCTAGTCAAGTTGCTGAAATTGCCATGTCTGATGGCCACCGGTTAGCATTAGTAATGAGCCCCAGTAACTCTTGGGGTGATCGTATATCAAATGCATTCATATCTCGTTGGATAGAGCTTGGCGGAAAGATATTGGAACATACTATCTTTGAAAGTGATTCTCAAGACTTTAGCTCACCTGTTAAGGAGCTTTTAAATATCGACAGTAGTCAAAAACGAAGTCGAGATCTACGCAATAAACTTAATATAAAAATACATAATGTTGAACGGCGAAGAGGAGATGCAGACTTTATATTCACTGCGGCTTTATCCGGAGATGCTCATCAACTATTCCCGCAATTTCGTTTTCATCGCGCTGAAGATTTACCTGTTTATTCAACCTCGCATATTTTCACAGGTATTTTTGATGAAGCCAGAGATATAGATCTAAATGATATCATGTTTATTGATATGCCTTGGATATTGGATACATCGCGTCAACTTTCAATTATTCAAGATGCACTCAATCGTAATTGGTCACAGGAACTGTCTCAATACAAACGTTTGTATGCATTTGGCATAGATGCATATCATTTGATACCAGAAATTAATCGTTTGCGGACTGAAAAAGATGCTTTTTTAAGTGGAGAAACAGGCGACTTGAGCATTACACCAAATAATATTGTAAAGCGTAAACTTCGACGTGCTCAATTTTTTGAAGGAAAACCTGTATTGATGGATTGACTACTGTCAAGAAATTGAACAACATAAATTTCGAGATTTCACTCATATTATGTGCCAATATTCTATGAAGATATAAATTATTGCGTTTATCAATATCATAATGAACTCATAGCAATGATTAGAGAATTTGATAAGCCCGTAATCGGGTGGATTAAAAATGCATTTCAGGCATAATGTTGTCGATTTTTTTAGATAATGAATTAACTCTAATGGATGCTATCCAACGTGTAATAAACAACTTCAATGAGAGCATTCAGGTGAAAACTGATGCTGTTGGCAAATTAGCGCCTATTATTGCAGATGCTGCATTTGCAATAGCAAGTGCATTGTTGAATGAACGCAAAATAATGGCTTGCGGTAATGGTGGTTCTGCTGCCGATGCACAACACTTTTCTGCAGAAATGTTGAATCGCTTTGAAATGGAACGGCCTGGTTTACCTGCTATTGCTCTCACAACAGATTCTTCGACTCTGACATCTATTGCAAACGACTATCAATTTGCTGAAATCTATTCAAAACAAATTCGAGCACTCGGTAAAGAGAATGATGTTCTACTGGCTATCAGCACCAGCGGTGAGTCACATAATATCATTCATGCTGTCGATGCAGCCCATGATAGAAATATGTTTGTTATTGCTTTGACAGGTAGAGAAGGTGGCCAAATAGCTGATTTGATGAATGAAAATGACTTTGAAATACGCGTACCAACATGGTCAACAGCTCGAATACAAGAAGTCCATATTATGATCATACACTCTCTTTGCGATCTTGTGGATCTACAATTACTTGGACAGGACGAATAAAAATGAAAAATATCAAATTGTTGTATCTATTAATCCTACTTTGTTTGATGCCTTACATTTCCGGTTGTGCGTTTGTCGCGGTCGGTGGCGCTGCAACAGCTGCGACAGTCTCCGTTGATAGGAGGACACCCGGCACCCAGATAGAAGATCAAACAATCGAGATAAAGGCAAATCAAACGCTCAACAATGATCCTGAATTAAATGAACAAGCACATTGGAATGTAATTAGTTATAACACAGTAGTATTGCTTACAGGCGAAACGCCAACTGATGCCTTGCGTCAAAAAGCGTTAGCGTTAGTTAAGTCCATCGATAAAGTCACCCATGTTTATAACGAAATCACTATCGCCGCCCCAAGCTCTATGGTCTCACGAACGAGTGATTCTTACATTACTACCAAAGTAAAAACACAGATGTTTGCTAACAAAAAATTGATTGGTATTGAAATAAAAGTTGCGACCGATAAAGGTGTCGTTTATCTGATGGGTATTGTGAGCCGCGCTGAGGCAGAAATAGCCACTGAGATTGCTAGACAAACAGGCGGCGCACAAAAAGTTGTAAAACTATTTCAATATATAGATTAGTTATTTAATCTGGAAGAATTAAGATATACCTATATCTGTTTTTCAAAAAAGAGAAATGGCTTGTGAGTTAATCTTTGTTGCAGGTTTTTTGGAAACTTATAGATTATGATACTAAATTTAAGATGAGTGAGAAAATTCATTAAACCATTTTTGCCATCTAGATATAACCAATTGATATCAACAAAGATTGGGGTTGCTATGATACCTTATAAGTTTTTCGATTCTATTGTCCATAGAATGCATATCATTTAACTTGCTGTCAAATTAAAATATTGTGCTAAGTTACATTATTTGATTCCGTAGACGTTGCGATATTTTTTTGAACATTAATTATTTTGGCCTAGTACTATATTAGAAGCATAATCAAGAGCGAAATACATGAACAAACAAGTGTTTGTTGAATTATTTATTGTATCAACCTTTAGCGACGTTGAATCAATCTGATTTATTTAAATGCTGTAACCTAAATCAGTTAACTAATATTCAAAAATATTCTGAACAAAAAAAGTTATATTGAGTAAAATAGTCAATTTAGTCTATATCAGAAAGTACTATGTTCGACCATTCAGAAATCTTAAAAAATTCATTATTGAATGCATTAAAGGATAAGAGCTCAACCTATCAACCTAGGACTAGGCATCTAGATAACGACCAGAAACCTATCCATATAAATCGACTGATATTTGAAGACTCTCCTTACCTATTGCAACATGCGCATAATCCGGTTGACTGGTTTTCATGGGGCAATGAGGCATTTGCAAAAGCAAGAACAGAAAACAAACCAATATTCTTGTCCATTGGTTATTCAACCTGTCATTGGTGTCATGTCATGGAAGAAGAAAGTTTTGATAATAAAGAAGTTGCAAAATGCATGAATGAGTTTTTTGTTTGTATCAAGGTTGACCGAGAATGCTATCCTGACATTGATACATATTATATGACGGCGCTGATGTTGATGCAGGGTCATGGTGGCTGGCCAATGAGTAGTTTCTTGACACCCGAAGGCAAACCTTTTTTTAGTGGCACTTACTATCAGCCAAACCAACTTATTAAGTTAATGAATCATATGAATGATGCCTGGAATAATCAGCCCACTACAATTTTGGAACAAGCCAATTCAATAAATACACAAGTCTCTACCGCGATGCAAACTCAAAAATCGCTTAATGAGATTGGCACTAATATCATAGATATAACAGCGCAATCTATAATGAATCATTATGATAAAGACAATGGAGGTTTTGGCCAAGCACCTAAATTCCCGAATGAATCTTACCTTTACTTTTTACTTGAATACGCCATTTTGTCAGGCGAAGAAAATAATTTAAATGCCGTCATAAAAACATTACATATTCAAAGTTGTGGTGGTATTTATGATCAAATCGCCGGGGGCTTTCATAGATATTCAACTGACCAAAATTGGTTGATTCCACATTTCGAAAAAATGCTATACAACCAGGCAAATCTATCTTTTGTCTTTACACAAGCCTATACAATTACAGGTGCAAAAGATTTTAAACGCATTGCTTTTGAAACATTAGATTATGTTAGTCATGAAATGACAAACGAAGACGGAAGCTTTTATTCTGCTAGTGATGCTGATAGTGAAGGTGAAGAAGGCCTTTTCTTTATTTGGGATAAAGAAGAGATTGAAACATTACTAGAAGAAAAGGCTGAAGAATTCATCAAGTTATATCAAATCACGTCAGCAGGTAATTTTGAAAGAAAAAATATTCTTAATTTGTTAAAGCCTTTAGAAGACTACGCTAATGAAAATAATTTAGATTATGAAAAATTAGTAACTCGACTAGCAATTAATAAAAAAATATTATGGGAAGCAAGAAAGAATCGTACTCCGCCACTACGTGATGATAAAGTTATTACTGCTTGGAACGCAATGACTATAAAATCATTTGCCTATGTTGGACAACAGCTGGGTAGAAAAGATTATATTGAGATTGCCATCAGAGCTGCTAATGCTCTTTTAGAGAAAAATAAAACTGAAACAGGTCAACTAAGTCGCTCCAGTCTGGAAGGTCAAGCCTCTATTCCTGCCTTACAAGAAGACTATGCGTATTTAGCGGAAGCTCTATTACAAATCTATGATGTTACTCAAGACAGCCAATGGCTTAAACATGCGGTAAATTTATCTGACGCTATGATTACAAATTTTTGGGACAAAGAAGAAGGTGGTTTCTTCATGTGTAGCCAAAACAATAGCAATTTGTTACCTGCATCACCAAAAGAAATCAATGATAACGCTACTTCTTCGGGTAATTCCGTTGCGTTAAGAACATTACAACGACTAGCAAGACGTACTGGAGATAAACGTTATCATTCCATGGTCCAACAATTAATTATGGCTTATTCACATGACATCACTCAACGCCCATATATCTGTAGTTATTTAATGTGTGGAATGTTGGAGATGTTTGTTGGGGAACAATCCCATCAACAATGGTGTGCTGATGGCAATATTCATGTTTCAGCCGTATGCAATAAAGTTAAAGAAAAATATAAATTAGTACTAACCATAACTCTTGCTGATAAATGGCATCTCAACCAAATAAAAGATGAATTTAATCTCTCCGTTCCGGTTTCTGTCCAAGCTATTGAGGGATGGACAATCGAGCATATACTTTATCCCGCATTCATAACTAAAACACTTGGCTTTCAGAAAGAGCCTATGAATATTTTTGAAGGTACGATTCAGATTAGTGCAGATTTATCAAATGATAGCAATGAGATTACTTTTCCAAAGAATTTATTGAAATTAAAGCTAGGGTTACAAGCTTGCGATGAGAGCAAATGTCTAGCTCCTGAGAATGTGAGCTGCATTATACCTATCTTCGAGTAAAGAAAAACTAGCTTAAGTCGATATTTCCTCCACCACTCTATTTGATTTTTTTGTTAAATCTCTTAAATCAAGGTCTGTTTTATTGAGGTATTGTTCTGCGTAAATTTCCAAATCTGTTATTTCAGGTAATCTGAAATTCGATGTAAAGAGTATTACGTTGAAATAATCAGGAACTTCTAAACAAGAAATGTTATCGAAATGATTTTTCATTAGTGATAAGATACGAAGCATATTATGTTCAGATTCTGATAAAACATTAATCGCCAATACACCTTTATTATTAAGAGAATTATCCATGTTTTTGTAAAAGGCATCGTCATATAAACAAACGGGATGTTCTTCAGAATTGAAGATATCACATAAAGTAATATCGTAAGATCTTTTTTCACTGGCCAAGAATACTTCTGCAGAGGTATTAACTATTTGACATTCATCTCCTATTAAAAACTCTTTGGCTAACTGGATTATTACTTCAGTTGACTCAAGTGAAGTAATCATCACATCTGGCAACTTTTTGATACAAAATCTTTCTATTGAACCACAACCAGAACCTAAATCCAGTAACTGTCTTGGTTTCGAACAAAATAATAACGTTACTAGCAGTGCTTGTATATTCGGCAATAAAATCTGACTAGGTGAATTGGTGTCCATCAATCCTTGAATTGAGTCACCCCCCAATCTGCAGTCAGCGATAATTTTCAAACTCGCAAACCTCTATTAATTGGTCACCGACAAGTTCCGCATGGACAATCTGACTTTGTTCTGATGCTAAATCATATATCTTTTCTAGTAGTGTCATCTTCAATTTTCAGCATCATGTTCTAAACTTGCATTATATTACCCAAATACAATGACGCCTGATAATATTCGTCTCACATATATATAAATAAAATATAGGCAGTGAATTTGTCAGAGTTTGTAATCGGCCAACGCTGGGTCAGTCACACTGAGACAGAACTTGGTTTAGGCATAATTGTTGGCGTTGACGGTCGTCACATTACAATTAGTTTTCCTGCTGTCAGCGAGGAGCGACTCTATGCCGTTCAAACTGCACCACTTACTCGCATTGAGTATAAATCAGGTGAAACTATACGTACAAAAGAAGATCGTATCTTTCAGGTTCTCAAAGTAAAACCGCATCAAGGTCGATTTATTTATCATGTAAACGATTCCGAAGGTAAGGAACATGATGTAGATGAACTTGATTTAAACAGCTTCGTTGAACTCACCTCTCCAAAACAACGCTTGACCAGTGGACAACTCGATAGTATCAAGGCCTACCAGCTAAGATGTGAGACGTTATTGTTGTTGAACCGACTTCAGCAATCACCCGTCAAAGGTCTACTAGGATCACGTACAAACCTCTTACCGCATCAAACTTATATTGCATACGAAGTCGCAAAGAGATTTGCCCCGCGTGTCTTGCTGGCTGATGAAGTTGGCCTTGGCAAGACCATAGAAGCTGGTATGATCCTGCATTATCAACTCCATACAGGTCTGGCAAATCGTGTACTAATAGTCGTACCTAATACTCTGACACATCAATGGTTAGTAGAAATGCTTCGCCGGTTTAATCTGCGCTTTGCCTTGTTTAATACCGAGCGATTACTTGCTTTACGTGAAGAAGAAGGCAACCCATTCGAAAGTGAACAATTAATTATTTGTAGCCTCGATAATCTGACCAGTGAATCGAGCCTGTTCAACGATGCTCTGAAAGCAGACTGGGATATGGTCGTCGTGGATGAAGCACACCACTTACATTGGAGTGAAGGTAGTGAGGGTCACGGTTATCGTTGTATTGAAGCATTAGCCAAACAATGCTGTGGGTTATTACTTCTGACCGCGACACCTGAACAAGTCGGTAATGTGAGTCACTTTGCACGTCTGCGCCTACTCGACCCCGCGCGTTTTCATGACCACAATAGCTTCATGCAGGAAGAAAAGGGTTATCAACAACTGAGTGAGACCGTTAAGGTCTTACTAGATCAAAGAGACAAGCCCCTGAGTGAGACAACATTAGGTTTATTAAGAACATATCTAGAGGATGAAGCGCCAAAAAGTAACCAACCTTCTATCGAAGAACGCGAAAATATTGTCAGCAAACTCCTCGATCGCCATGGTACAGGACGTGTATTCTTACGCAATACGCGTAAGGCGATAAAGGGTTTCCCAAAAAGAATGTTACATCCCATGCCTCTAGCCTATCCTGATATATATTCAAGCCTTTCAGGGAAAAAAAATCTGTTTCCTGAACTAGAGATCAAAAACGAAGACTGGCTAGAACAAGACCCACGTGTTCAATACTTAATCACGTTATTAGTGAAGTTAAAGTCTAAAAAAGTATTAGTCATTTGCGCCAATGCAAAGACCGCAACATGCTTAGTCAAATACTTACAACTCAAAATAGGTATCCGCTGTGCGGTATTTTACGAAGGACTTAGTATTATTGAACGTGACCGTGCTGCAGCCTACTTTTCTGACACAGAGGGTGGTGCACAAATACTCGTCTGTTCCGAGATTGGTAGCGAGGGCCGCAACTTTCAGTTTGCACATCATCTCGTGTTATTCGATCTTCCATTAAACCCTGATTTATTGGAGCAGCGTATAGGTCGTTTGGATCGTATCGGTCAAACAGAAACCATTAATATACACGTGCCTTATTTTGAGAATTCGGCACAAGAGATCCTCTTTAAATGGTATAACAACGGTCTAAATATCTTTATCCAAAGTTGTGCTGCAGCTTATTCCATCTATGAAAAATTTGAGAAACCACTCAACGCGGCTTTAGATAAATTCTATACTGACATCACCTTATTGATAAATGATACCAAAACTCACACCTATAATGTAAAACAAGCCATGCATGATGGTAGAGATAGACTTGTTGAGTTGAACTCTTGTCGCAAAGACATCGCTGAAAAAATCATTGAGTCTATCAGTGAAGCAGAGAACCCAAAAATCTTGATGGACTACATGGAAAAAATGTTCGATGTCTATGGCGTCGATCATGAAGAACATTCAAAAAATACCTGGATACTGCATCCTAGCGACCATATGCGCACTGGTTACTTCCCTGGACTTAGTGACCAAAGTATTACCATAACCTTCGACCGTAGCAAGGCATTAAGCCGTGAGGATTTCTCCTTCGTCAGTTTGGAACATCCCATGGTCTCCGAGGCTGTCGAGATGGTATTAACCAGTGAAATAGGTAATGCCTGTATAACTACTATAGAAATGGAAAGTATCGAACGCGGCACCATCATGTTAGAAACATTCTCCAGCATCAACACCATTGCACCAAAAAAACTACAAGTCGATCGTTTCTTGCCGATTACTCCCCTACGTACGCTAATAAGTAAAGACAAAAAAAACTATACGAAACTATTAAGTCACAACAAACTCAATACGCTTGGTCAAAAGATAGAGCGCCAAACCGCACAAGAAATTATCAAACAGATCAAACTAGAAATAGAAACCATGCTTGACTTCGCTATGAGATTCACAGATTCAAGAATCCCCGAAGTACGTGCAGAAGCAAAGCATCGTGTTGATAAATTACTTGGTGCAGAGATAGCTCGTCTAAAACAGTTGAAAAAGAAAAATAAAACAATCAGACAAGAAGAGATAGAGTTTATGGAGGAACAGATTTATGCTTGCAAAGAAGCAATCAATCATGCGAAATACGAGCTACAAGCAGTACGATTAGTAATCGTTCAGTAATACAACTACTTTAGTATTATAATTTTCTTATGTTTACTCACACCTGAAATATACATTAATAAGTTTATGCTATGTTCGTATGAGCTTTTCCTGCATTTGTTATTAAGCTTCCTTCATTAATATGGGATATTCGAATCAAGAAGATTGTAAATAGTGACGAAGGTTACTTAATAACTTTCAGATACGATCGATCTTTTTTATTTTCTTTTCTCTTTTCAACTGGCTGCTCTATTGCAGAATTAGAAGTGTTATCATCAGCGTCTGCGACTTCCTCATTTTCTTCTGGAAAAACCATCCCTTGACCATTCTCTTTAGCATAGATAGCTACTACAGCATGACTTGGAAAATAAACATTCATATTTTTTCCAGAAAAACTAGCCTTGAAGCTAATATAATCATTACTAAGATCCATATCACGTGCGGCACTTGGAGAGATATTTAAGACAATTTTACCATCTTCAACAAAATCACGTGGAATGTCCATATCTCCCACATTCGCATCAATTAAGACATATGGCGTTAGTCGATTATCATTAATCCAGTCATACAAAGCACGCAACAAGTAAGGTTTATTTGAATTCATAACTTAATATCTATCCGAGTTACTCCTCCAAAAAAGATTAAGTTGCGTTATATTCGCTTTCGAGTCCAGACAAGCTAGTTTTAAATGCTTCACGTTCAAAAAGATGGTCGGCATATTGTTGTAAAGGTTTGCCTGACATAGGAAGCTTAATGCCATATTCGTTTAGTCGCAACATCAATGGCGCCATGCAACAGTCGACAAGCGAATATTCTTCAGACATGAAATAAGGCATTTGCGCGAACGCAGGCGCAATTGAAGTGAGATTATCGCGAAGTACTTTCTTGGCGTTGGCTGCAACTATTTCATTATCGTTGTCCAGCTCTGTAACTACTGAGTACAAATCGCGCATTACGCGATATCGTAATTGTCGATTGCTTGCACGATTGACAGGATCGACTGGCATCAATGGCGGATGTGGAAAACGCTCATCCAGATATTCCATAATGATATGCGCATCATAAAGTACCAGATCGCGGTCTATTAGAGTCAGAATTGAATTATACGGATTTAGCTCATTCAGCTCTTGAGGTCTGTCATCATCATCTATAAAGTTAATCTCAACATTGACGTCCTTTTCAGCTAAAACGATGCGTACAGCATGTCCAATAGGACTAATACTGTCCGAATATAAAACCATTAATGAACGGCGATTGGCGACGGTTGCCATACTATTTACTCTCCAGCCATGTTCGAAAGCGCGGGATTATACACCAGATTCAAAAATAATGGAGTTAGGTTTCAAACTTAATGAATATCACGCCAATATTCTTTCTTCAACATATAAGCAATGATCATAAAAACAAACAGATACACGAGAACCCAGAAACCAATCTTACCGCGTTTTAGTTTAATTGGTTCGCCCAGATAGACCATGAAGTTCACTAAATCACGTATTGTTTGGTCATACTTTTCTTCGCTTTGTATGCCCGGTGTAATAATTTCTAAATCATCATACGTAGGACTGTGATGCACGGCACCTTCTGATTCTATAAGAGACAATTGTTGTGCACCTTGCAACTCCCACAGCACATGCGGCATACCGACATCCTTAAATGTCAAATTATTGACACCAAATGGGCGTGATTTATCCACATAGAATGTTTTGAAGTAACTATAAAGCCAATCTGCCCCACGAGCACGTGCAATAACCGATAAATCAGGTGGAGAAACTCCAAAAAAACTCAAAGAGTCGGACTTAGTCATGGCAATAGTCATGGTTTCGCCAACTTTATCTGTGCCAAACATGAAGTTAGCTTTTAAAACATCTTCACTAATACCAAGATCCTGACCCATCCTGTTATAACGCATATATGCGGCAGCATGACAACTCAAGCAATAATTGACGAAAGTTCTAGCCCCACGTTGCAATGATTCTTGATTAGAAAGGTCAACCTCCATATGCATTAATTTTGCTCCAACTGCTGCAGAAACATTTACTGAGAGCACCACCAGGAAAATGAACGTTAACTTATACAACAGTCTATGGCTTGGCATTAGTTTCTCACTCTGTGTGGAACCGGCTTATCGTTGTCGATAGCAGTATAAAATGGCATCAATAAAAAAAATGCAAAATAAACAAGTGAGAAGAAACGCGCCATCCAGGTAAATAATGGTGTTACAGGTTGCATACCTAACCAGCCTAAAACTAGGAAACTAACAATAAATAAGGTTAGAGCACAACGAAAGTTCCACCCTCGGTAACGTGATGATCTCACTGGGCTTCTATCCAGCCAAGGCAATAAGAGAAATATATTAGTTGCCAAGCCCATGGCTATTACACCACCAAGTTGGTCCGGTACTGCCCGTAAAATCGCATAAAACGGGGTGAAGTACCATACTGGAGCTATATGCTCAGGCGTCTTAAGTGGGTCCGCAGGAATAAAATTAGCATGTTCCAAAAAGTAACCATTCATCTCTGGCATAAAAAAAACAACACCAAAAAAGAAAAATAAAAATACTGTTGCACCAAAAATATCTTTAACTGTGTAATATGGATGAAAAGGAATGCCATCTACTGGTATGCCTTCAGAATTTTTATTCTTTTTGATGTCGATACCATCAGGATTATTAGAACCGACCTCATGCAGCGCAAGAATGTGGGCTCCAATTAGTCCAAAAATGAGTAGCGGAAAGGCGATAACATGTAATGAGAAGAAACGATTCAAAGTAACATCAGAAACGACAAAATCACCGCGTATCCATAGTGAAAGCTCATCGCCTATGATAGGCAAAGCTCCAAATAAGGATATAATTACCTGTGCTCCCCAATATGACATTTGACCCCAAGGTAATAAATAGCCAAAGAATGCCTCTCCCATGAGTACTAGATAGAGACCCATACCTGACAACCAAAGTAGTTCACGTGGTTTCTTATAGGAACCGTACAATAAGGCACGGAACATATGCAGGTAAATAACGATAAAGAATGCTGAAGCACCAGTCGAATGCATATAACGTATAAGCCAGCCCCAACTAACGTCACGCATAATGTATTCAACAGAAGCAAATGCATCCTCGGCTGATGGTTTATAATTCATCGTCAACCAAATACCAGTCAAGATCTGAATAGCAAAGACAAGTATTGCGAATGCACCGAAGTAATACCAGATATTAAAATTCTTTGGCGCATAATATTTAGCAAGATGTTCATTCCAATTCTGCATCAACGGAAAGCGGTCATCGACCCAATCACGCAAATCCGTTAATCCATTAATGATATTTTTTTCTATATTTGCCATTATGCAGCCTCACTGTCATCACCGATAAGCAACTGACTCGGGGTAATAAATTTATAAGGTGGGATAACAAGGTTAGTCGGTGCTGGAACACCTTTAAATACGCGTCCAGCCAAATCAAAGCGTGAACCATGACAAGGGCAAAAAAAACCTCCTTTCCAGTCGACAACGGGACTATTATCACCATCTTTTAGAACAAAACTAGGTGAACAACCTAAATGCGTACAAATACCAATAACGACCAGATATTCATCTTCACGAGCACGAAATTCATTCGCAGCATATTCTGGCTGCGAGCTTGACTGCGATTCTGGATCGCTGACGGCTTCATTTTGTGAAGCAATATCATCAAGCATCTCTTTCGTACGTCGTAGGATCCAGACTGGCTTACCTTGCCACTTCTTAATCATGCGCTCACCCGGCTTTAGTTCGCTTATATCAACCTCAACTGGAGCACCGATTGCCTTAGTTTTCTCACTTGGAGTCATAGTTGCAATAAATGGCACAGCTCCAGCCGCTGCGCCAGCTCCACCAACCACAGTAGCAGCAGCGGTCAAAAATCTTCGTCGACCCTTGTCGACATTACTTTCGTTCATTATTTCCCCTTGCATATCTGAAAGATGATTATCAGCATAATTAAACACACAAACCACATGATAAATTAAAGTGATTAGTGGATAAACAGATGATTGCTAATAATAACAGTAATCAGCAAAATCATAAAAAAACATTATTAATAATGCTGCAATATTCCATATACGGAATTATGATTTTATTCGTGCTTTTAATAATACTATCGGACTATTTAGAATCAATTATACTTTCTATTAGTTGTTATATCGATCGCTTCGTTCATTATTAATTTTTATGCTAATATAGCATAATCATAAAAAGCACATCTCATATCGTTAGTTTCGTTATACCAAATTTTATTTGAAAAATTTTCAACAAACCTAACAACGTTGTAATACTTTAGGCTATATTATATCAATCACACATTATTCAAGACTATATTAGAATTCGATTTAAATTGAATGTTAGCGAACAAATACAAATAATAATTGATTAACCTTGATACAGATTTTGATTCAGCTAATATCAACATTTAACAACACAATCTACGCATAATTGATGTAGTCAATTAATCTACATTACAATATTAAGAATATCGTTATCGCTGTTAGCAAAACTCCTAGTTTAAGTCCATCTATATCCCAGTATATTGACAGTCAATGAGTAAAGGTCAGCGTTGGTTTTTTATTTTTTGATGATTTTATAGAGTCAGTGCTTATATCAATCTAGAAGGATTGAAAGATTTGTTAATCTTCATTAAACTCAGATTAGCAGAGATAGATAAGGACATAATTTTCAGCAAAAATGAATATCATAGCATTGAAAAACATTAAATCCTAATACGTTTAAGTCTGTTAATTTAGAAAAAAGTAGTGACTAAATGATAGCGAATATCAGTAACTAGTCTACTGGAAAACCGAGCTTATGACTTGACGCCTCATCATTAATGCAGATGAAAAAACATGTCCTTTCATCATAAAATGATAACTAATATTGATTGCGTGATCTCCTCCCGCAAAGGAGTCCAGATGATTTTTTAAGCATTCACTATCTCACTTAGTCTTTCTAAAAAGAGTTTGTTCTCTTCAGGTGTGCCCACTGTTACACGTAAACAATTTTCAAGCGATGAATGTGAGCCATGTAAATTTTTAATAAGTATATTTTTATTTATTAGTTCTTTATATACCTTGTCTGCTCCTGGTTTAGGAACACGAAACAAAATAAAGTTAGCTTCACTCCTCCAGGCTTGAACACCAACTATTTCGGATAAGTTATTGAATAAAATTTCTCTATCATCTCGAATACGTGCGGCTTGTTGCTCAAGGAATCCAATATTTTTAATAATAAAACTTGCACTAAGCTGATTTACAGTACCTATATTATATGGCAATCTCAACTTATCAAATTCAGATATCCATTCGTTAGCTCCATACAACATACCTAGACGTAACCCGGCTAGACCTAGTTTTGATAGAGTTCGCATTAATAGTACATTTGGGTACTTATGCAGACAAGACATCATGCTCTTCTGTGCAAAAGAATGATACGCCTCATCAATAACAATAAGACCAGTCGTTGCTTTTATAATTTGTATTAACGATTCTTCTAAAAAAACATTTCCTGTTGGATTATTTGGCCTTGCAATAAAAATTACAGCAGGCTTTTCTTTATCAATTGATTCTAACATTGCTGAAAGATCTAGAGAAAAATCTTCATTCAATGGTACACCAACAAATTCTAGTTCCATCATCTTACTTAGCAATCGATACATAACAAAGCTAGGTTCAGGAGCCATGACGACATTATTCTTTTTATTGAGTGCCATCAATATGATTTGGATTAGTTCATCAGAACCATTACCAAGAATCATTGCAGTATTCTCGGGGAATTTAAATGCTTGAGTGAGCTTACTTTTTAGTTCACATGACTTAGAATCCGGATAACGATTTAGATTAGCTTGTAGTAGACATCGGGACCATTCATCTTTAATTTTTTCTGGCCAACCGTATGGATTTTCCATCGCATCTAGTTTAACAAAACCTTTAGAATCAGTGACATGATAAGACTTTGCTTCGAGGATAGCAGGTTTAATTATTTTGCTCACGCAATCATAAATCATGCTGGCCATCTAGCTATTCTGAATTGAGTCGAAACTCTGCTGAACGCGCATGTGCCGTGAGACCTTCTTCACGTGCCAAAGTAGATGCTGTTTCAGCAATTTCTTTAATTGAATCACGACTACATTTGACGATTGATGATTTTTTTTGAAAATCATAAACGCCAAGCGGTGAAGAAAATCGAGCCGTACGAGCCGTAGGTAAAACATGGTTTGGTCCTGCGCAATAATCTCCAATTGATTCTGCCGAATAATGTCCCATAAAGATTGCTCCGGCATGCCGAACATCCTTCAAAAGCACATCCGGATTAGATACTGCCAATTCAAGATGTTCTGGTGCAATGATATTTACAATCTCTATTGCTTGTCTTAAATCTTCTACTTTAATCATTGCCCCATTATTTAATAATGATTTGTTTATGATTTCGGCACGCTCCATCTCAGGCAAGAGTTTTACTATACTTCTCTCTACCGCTTCAATAAATTTTTCATCTGGCGTTATGAGAATTGAACTAGCTTGTTCATCGTGTTCTGCCTGAGCAAAAAGATCCATAGCCACCCAATCTGGGTTAGCACTACTATCACTGACAATCACAACTTCTGAGGGTCCAGCTATCATGTCTATCCCAACAACACCAAACACTTGTCGCTTGGCTGTTGCAACATAAATATTGCCAGGACCAACTATCTTATCCACCTTGGGAACAAGTTTTGTGCCGTAGGCTAATGCGGCAATAGCTTGAGCACCACCGATTGAAAATATTTTATGTACTCCAGCTATTCCAGCAGCTGCCAGGACCAAATCATTTCGTTCATCATTTGGAGTTGGAACAACCATGATTATGTCTTTTACACCAGCGACATGCGCCGGAATGACATTCATTAATACTGATGAAGGATAGGCTGCTTTACCACCAGGAACATAAACACCAACGCAATCTAACGGAGTGACTTTTTGTCCTAACACATTCCCGGCATCATCTTCATAAGACCAAGTCGTTTGTCTTTGCTTTTCGTGGAACTCACGGATACGTTGAGCTGCATGTTCAAGATTTTTACGCAGCGATTTTGGAATACGTTCCAATGCAGATTGTAAATCTTGTTGCGATATTTCAAGCGACGCAAACGTAGCGGAGCGCTTGTCAAAATGATTTGTGTATTCGAGCAAAGCTTGATCACTTCGCACACGCACATTACTAATGATTTGAGAAACTGTATCAATTATAGATTGGTCAGGCTCATCATTATTAGATAATAAAGACTTTAATAATAAGTCGAAGTTTTCTGTGGATGTGTCAAGACGTTTTATCATGATCCACTATTTTCAACAATGTTTGCTAATTGATTAATTATAGGTTTGATAAGCTCATTTTTCATTTTCATTGCTGCTTTATTAACGACCAAGCTGGAACTGATATCTGCGATGTGATCAAGCGCAACCAATCCATTTGCTTTTAAGGTATTTCCGGTATCAACCAAGTCTACTATCCAGTCGGACAACCCCAAGACAGGACCAAGTTCCATAGAACCATAAAGCTTGATTATTTCTACTTGCTGTCCACGGTCTGCAAAATAATTTCGAGTAATATTAGTATATTTTGTTACTACTCGTGGACGATCAATTATCGGTTTTGCATCCTTTAACCCCGCCAACATCATTCGGCATTTAGCGATACCTAAATTAACCGGTTCATATAAGCTATCCCCAGAATATTCCATCAATACATCCTTTCCAGCAATACCCAATTCAGCACCACCACGTTCAACATAAGTAGGAACATCAGTAGCTCGTATAATTAAAACTTTTATATTTGACTGATTCGTATCGAGGATCAGCTTACGTGACTTCTTAGGATCATCTTTAAGAACAATACCTAGCTTAGCAAGTAAAGGAACCGTCTCATCATAGATTCGGCCTTTGGAAACAGCAATAGTGATTTTGTTCGGCATAATTATGTTTATGGTTTAGTTAATTTTTTCGACTCACAAAAATTGAACAGAATACAATAGATACAAGTTACCTGAAAAATCTTTTTACCTATTTTCACGTAAATAATTTACTCAAGTACCTCACAGATGCACTTTAATCGGGTATACGCCTAATATTAGCACCCAATTGAGATAATTTTTCCTCGATTGTTTCATAACCACGATCAATGTGGTAGATACGATCTACTATCGTATCGCCGCCCGCTACAAGTCCAGCTAGAACCAAACTAGCTGACGCCCTTAAGTCTGTTGCCATTACAGGGGCACCCTCTAATTGTTCAACTCCCTGAGCTATTGTTGTATTACCTTCTAATTTAAGGTCTGCACCCATTCGCTGCAACTCATGAACATGCATAAAACGATTTTCAAACACTGTCTCTGTTATAACGCCTGTGCCTTTTGCTATACTGTTCATTGCTGCAAATTGAGCCTGCATGTCCGTAGGGAAACCTGGAAACGGAGAGGTGTGTATATCAACTGATTTTGGCCTTCTTCCATGCATATCCAGTGTAATTGCATTATCTTCTATATTAATTTTAGCACCAGCCTCAGTCAGCTTTGCCAATACAGATTCAAGTAAGATTGCATTCGTATTTTTTAAACGTACTTTGCCGCCTGTCATCACCGCGGCAACTAGATAGGTTCCCGTCTCTATTCTATCAGGCAAAATTTCGTAATCAGTTCCATGTAAGGTTTCAACTCCTTCTATTTCTAAACGGTCTGTGCCGGCACCAGATATTTTTGCACCCATTTTATTCAAACAATTTACTAAGTCTGTAACTTCTGGCTCTCTTGCTGCATTTTCAATAACAGTTATGCCATCAGCCAGAGTTGCTGCCATCATCAAATTTTCTGTCCCAGTCACGGTGACCATATCCAAAGTAATATGAACACCTTTCAATCGATTAGCAGTGGCACGAATATATCCGCCTTCTACCACAATATTGGCGCCCATTGCTGCTAACCCCTTGAGATGTATATTCACTGGTCGCGAACCAATGGCACAACCACCAGGCAACGAAACGTCCGCTTTGCCATAACGAGCGAGCAAAGGACCCAAGACTAGAATTGACGCACGCATAGTCTTGACTAATTCATACGGAGCAAAAAAGTTATCGATTTGACTATTATCAATTTCAATACGCATTCGTTCATCAACTGTTACTTGAGATCCCATAAGACACAACAACTCCATCGTAGTTGTGATGTCGTGAAGATGAGGAACTTTCCCAATGGTTACGGGTTGGTCAGTCAACAACGTCGCTGAAAGAATTGGTAATGCTGCATTTTTTGCACCAGAGATGGAGATTTCTCCATTTAACTGAGCACCACCACGGATAAGTAATTTATCCATAATTAATAATTGCCACCTTCAGTATTAGCTTAATGAACTAAGGCTATTTCTGTCGATCCCATTGGTCAGGAGTAAATGTTTGAATAGATAAAGCATGAATATCGGTACCCATTTTATCACCCAGCGTTTCATAAACCATCTGATGTTGCTGAACCATATTTTTTCCAGTAAAAGCTTCACAGATAACACGCGCCTGAAAATGCGTCCCATCATCACCTTCTACAATGATAATAGCATCTGGCAATCCTGCTTCGATAAGTTGTTTAATGATTTCAGGATTCATAATATTTTCAATTACTATTTTTGATAGATAAAAAGACAACTCTATAAAGCAAGCAACCGGGCATAACCCGGTTGCTTCAAAAATTGGTCTTTACTGTTGATTATTTTAAAAGTCTACTCGCAAGCCGTTCGTTTTTGATAGTAAGCTCCTTTACGAGTGCATCAAAACCATGTTTTTTGATTTGTGTAGTAAAAGATCCGCGATATGTTGAGACTAAACTGACACCATCAACAGTAACATCAACCACTTTCCATGTTTCATTCTTTTGATGCATTCGATAGGCTACAGGGAAAGGTTGTGCGCCATCACTTGTCATCTCAGTTTTAACCAAAGCCAGTTTAGATTTCTGGTTTATTTCGACTGGGTAGTATTTAATCTCCTGACCAGAATATTCAAGCAATGCTCGAGCATACGTGCGAACTAGCAATGTTTGAAACTGCGTAATAAAATTGCTACGTTGTTCTTCACTAGCAGTCTTCCAATTCTTCCCAAGAACCCATTTTGACATGCTAACAAAATCGTAATGAGGAATGACAAGCTCGTCAACCACAGCATATATTTTTGATGGATCGGCATCCAAAACTGAACGCTGCGATTTAATCCGTTCAATAACAGCATCTGCCGTTTGCTTAATAATTGAATCAGGAGTTTCGACCGCTGCCTGAGCAACACCAGCTATCATGCATATGATCAAAATCAACGAATTTACGACTCTGATTTTCATTGTAACACCTCTAAGAGTTTATAATTTTATCAACCCAAAATAGGGCTTAATAGTTTTAATAACTTATATTTTACCTATAATACATCAATCGTCATAATTAGCTTTTGACTGTCCAATGATTGATATTGTAATAACAATATATGTCTATAGATAGTATTTATTCTTAATGTATATTTTTATTCCTGTATGACCGGTAAAAAGCTCATATAATAATGCAATCGCTTTTTGTACTTCAAAGAACCTTTAAATTATTGTTTTTGAATGATTTTCAGTCAAATGGCTTTAATATTAAGATTAATTTTGGTAATAGTGTCAGACATGCTAACAATGCAATAAACATTGCTAACGCTGTCAATAGTCCAAAATAGATGGTCGGGATGAAATTTGAAAGTACCAGTATTGAGAATCCAATAATAATAGTAATGGCCGTATAGAAGACTGCTTTTCCTATATTTGCATGGCAATAATGCATTGTTTTGACATAATCACCTGTCCTCGAGAGTTCTTCACGAAATCGATATATATAATGAATACTATTATCAACCGCAATACCTATCGTGATCGCAGCAATAGTTATTGTCATCATATCAAGTGGAATTCTAAATAAGCCCATTAAGCCAAGGATAATTGCTGCAGCTAACATATTCGGGATAATACCAATAATCGCGAGAGTGAAAGAGCGAAATAGAATGACCAACATCAGTGCAATACCAGCCATGACTACACCTAATGTTAAGATTTGTGATTTAAATAGACTCTGCAGCATATTATTATAGAGAACTAGTATTCCCGTAATCTTAACCTTATCTTCAGCAAGTCCAAACTTTTCAACCAAATCTATCTTAATCTGTTCTAACAATTCTTTACGTCTCAAGTCTTTTAAAGAATCCAATATACGAATACTAATACGAGCTTCATTATTTTCTTCTGAAACATAAGGTCTGATCATACTATCCTTAATCTCACTTGGCATATTTTTACTAAGAATGGCAAGTTCAAATGCATCAAACTCAGCCCCATTAATTTCTTCTCCTACACGAATGATTGACGCAAGTGACAAAACTTTACCAATCGCCGGAAAAGTCTCTAAGTGGTCATGTATTTGCTTTATCATATCTATCCGTTCTGGTGTGAACCAAATATCATCTTGGCCCTCAGTAAAGGCTTCGAATAAGACATCAAAATCTTCAAACTCGGTCTCTTCTGAGAAATCATCTATTTCCGACTCATCTTCAAAATTAATAATAATATCCATAGGTGTGGTTCCACCCATCTTTTCATCGATTAAACGAAGACCCTTATAAATTTCAGTACTATCGCTAAAATAATTTATAAAACTATTTTCTACCTGAAGACGAGTGATGCCATAGATACTAGTGGCGGCAAGAATAACAGTGATTATTAATATTTTACTTCCATATTTTTCGGTCAAACTTGCGAGCTTGGAAGTAAATTGAAATTCACTGTTTGAACCAGTTCTTTCTTTTCCTTTTGCTAACATACCCAATATAGATGGGAATAAGATAAATGATGTCAAGAAAGTAACACTTAAGCCTATTGTCATCATCCAACCAAAATCTATAATTGGCTTAATTCCACTAACTACTAAAGAACTAAATGCCATAATCGTAGTTAATGCAGTGTACAAGCATGGCCAAACCATCTTGCTCGCCATGGATAATACAAGCTCATGTTGTGATAATTCAGGATAATCATTAAATAACTGTCGATAACGTACGATAAGATGCACATTCATTGACATAGTGATTATCAACATCAACGAAATAAAATTTGATGATATGACCGT
>DKOR01000033.1 GCA_002470825.1 Thiotrichaceae bacterium UBA7357
CGCTTACCACGATAGATCAAGCCTTCATTATGCAGGCGTACAAATGTTTCTTTTACCGCTTCTGAGAGACCTTCGTCCATGGTAAAGCGCTCGCGTGACCAGTCCATTGATGTTCCAAGTCGACGTGATTGCCGAGAGATGGTGTTTCCCGAGTGTTCTTTCCAGTCCCAAACCGCTTCGATAAATTTTTCTCGGCCAAGTTCATGACGTGAGATATGTTTTTGCTGGAGCTGACGTTCAACGACCATTTGTGTGGCGATGCCAGCATGATCAGTTCCGCATTGCCATAGGGTATCATTACCATTCATACGGTGGTAACGCGTCAAGACATCCATTAATGTCTGTTGGAATGCATGTCCCATGTGTAAGCTTCCTGTCACATTGGGCGGTGGCAGCATAATGCAATAGGCTTTCCGACTGTCTTTGCTATCATTTTGAGGTGAGAAATAATTTTTCCTCTCCCAATTTTCGTAGCAATTTGCCTCTATTGTTTCGGGCTTATAGGTTTTATCCATTGTTATAACAAATTCTATTGGGGGTTAAATGATATGAAGCCCTATTATCGAAAGGCGCATTGTCCATATGCAGACTGTTTAGAGCAATCTTTATTAGGGATTCTCCAATTATTTTTTTTTGTTGGGGTTGTCTTTTTTGAGATGAAATTCTTCATCAATTTGATTAGCTAGATTATTTTAATATCAATCATTTTCTGTCAGTTTTTCAATCTTGTGGTCATGTATTTGGTAATTCGCTTCCTTGTACTGACGAAAACGTTGACGCGCTGACTGCTTATTAGATTCATTCCCGCCGACTATTTCAACGATTCTGTCGAAATGTGATACAAAATCAGGAATATCAGAACCTAAATTAATCATTACTTGTGACCCTTTTGGAAAATATTTGCTATAGCCAATTGTAACTGGAGTTTCATCATTGATATCCCCATCAAATATTTCATGTGGCACAAAACTGACGTCTCTATATATCCATAGTAAATCATCAAACTGCGTCGCATTCTCTTGAGATTGTGTGTGTATATGCACTCTATTGCCACCTGACCACGCTTTAGTCGCAATTACACAGGCAAATCTATCGACACTGTTGTTCTCAGATAAGATGTAAAAGTCAACGCGTGGCATTGTTAATTAAGTCTGAGATTACTTAGTTTGATTAAGAACATATTGCATCAATAATGAGACCGGACGCCCAGTTGCTCCTTTATTACTTCCCGATATCCAACCTGTGCCAGCGATATCTAAATGAGCCCAATGATATTTTTCTGCAAAGCGTGACAAGAAACAGGCTGCGGTTATTGTGCCTGCATCTCGACCACCAATATTAGCTATATCTGCAAAGGGGCTATTTATTTGTTGTTGATACTCATCCCATAAAGGTAATTGCCAAGCACGGTCACCGGATTCGTCACCGGCATTAAGTAATTCTCTTGCCAATGGATTATGATTACTTAACAGACCTGTTGCATGTTTTCCCAAGGCGATTACACATGCCCCTGTTAACGTGGCAATGTCGATCACGATTTCGGGGTTAAAGCGATCACTGTATGTAATAGCGTCGCACAATATCAATCGACCTTCAGCATCAGTGTTGAGTACTTCAATAGTTTGACCTGACATACTAGTAAATACATCTCCTGGGTTGGTAGCAGTGCTACTAGGCATATTTTCAACAGCAGGAATTACACCTACAACATTTAATGGTAAGCCAAGTTCTGCGATGGCGGCAACTGTGCCAAAAACACTTGCGCCGCCGCACATATCATATTTCATTTCATCCATCGCTGCTCCGGGTTTGAGTGATATGCCACCAGTATCAAAGGTAATGGCTTTACCAATCAAAACAATCGGTTTTTGTGTTTTTTTAGAACCTTTATATTCCATAGTAATTAATTTCGCAGGTCTGGCAGAGCCTTGAGATACAGAAAGCAAGGAACCCATACCCAGTTTTTTCATATCAGCTTCTTCCAATATGTCTACAGTCAGCAAGTGATGTTTTTTGCCTAACGCGGTTGCTTCTTGTGCGAGATAATCCGGTGTGCACACATTAGAAGGTTTATTGGAAAGATCACGGGCAAACTTAATTCCATTGGAAATAGCTCGACCTTCTTGCATCGCGATTTCACCTTGTGGCAATTCACGACGTGTTGGCACTGTAAAAGTGATTTTTCGTAATGGATTTCTACTCGTTTTCTTTTTAGTTTTTAATTCATCATATTGATATAAACAGTATTGTGCAGCTTGAACCGCTTGTTTTATTTTCCACTCATGGTCACGTCCTTTTATCATCAATTCACTGAGATAGTTAACACAATCAAGAGAACCTGTATTTTTCAATGCTTGAATACTGTTCGTTATGATTGTGCGATAGTTTCTATCATTAATGTCTCTTTCTTTGCCACAGCCTATTAACAACACGCGGTCTGCAATCATGCCAGGCACATTGTGTAATAGTAAATATTGTCCTTTGTTGCCATCCATATCTCCACGACGAATCAGATTAGACAAGTGTTTTTTACTCAATGTATCAATGGCTTTTGCAGCTGTTGATAGTCGTCTTGATTCAAAAATACCAACTATTACGCAAGCTGTTCGCTGTTTTTCGGGGTTTCCACTTTTTATGTTGAAATCCATTCTAGCTCCATGGTTGTTAACATCTCTATTTATATTATTGCTTGATTAATTTCCTGCACTTTAACAATAAGCATGTCATAATCAGTTGGTTTTTTGTTAAAAACAGTAAAAAAATGGTCTAAGCCGTTACTTTAGTCAAGTTTATTCATTTATCCTCAACTAAGCAAAACTGAATTTTTTATGAAATCAAAATTATGATTATCCATAACTATATCTACAGAGAGTTGTTGCAAAAGTTAATATGGATACTCAGTTTACTTATTCTTATAATCGCCAGTAATCGCTTCGTTGGCTTTCTTGCTGATGCAGCTGAAGGCAGTTTGCCAGCAGAAATGCTATTTTTGATGTTGGCTTATAAAATGTTAGCAACATTACCAAAGATTCTACCGATTTCAATATTTATTGGAATGTTGCTTGCTTTCTCTCGCATGTCTAATGATAGAGAACTAGTGATATTGTCAGCGTCTGGTGTGAGTAAATCATTTCAAATTAGCGTGGTAATCCGATTTGCTTTGGTTTTTTGTTTGTTTGTCTCTGTAATTACTCTGTATCTTGCACCTTGGGCGGAACAGGGAGTTCATGATTTGAAAGAGCGAGCCAAACAAGAATCTGATATTTCAGGTATTAAAGCAGGGCAGTTTAAAGAGTTTAGTAAGGGTGACCGAGTCGTTTATGTTCAGAAACCATCACTCGATAATCTCTCAATGGAGGAGGTCTTTCTGCAAGTCAGAAAAGATGCAAAACTTGGTGTACTAACCTCTGATAGTGCTCGTTTTAAGGTCGACAAAAAGTCAGGAAACAAATACATCGTTTTCAGTTATGGGCGACGCTATGTAGCCGAGCCAGGTTCACTTAATTATGAGATTACTGAATATGAAAAATATGCAATTCTTACAGAAACTGCAGAGCAAAATGCTCGTGGTGGAAAAACTGGAGCGTTATTAACAACTGAAATAATGGGTTCTGAAAACAAGATACATCAAGCCGAATTTCAATGGCGTATTTCACTAATTATTTCCTGTTTGTTATTGTCACTACTTGCAATATTGCTGATCCAGTCGAATACTAGTGAACGTAGATATATGCCATTTTTAATTGGCATCTCAATTTACCTCATTTATAGCAACTTGCTTGGTATTGCAAAGACCTTACTTAGCCGGGATGTTCTTCCTGAGGTTATTGGTTTGTGGTGGGTGCATATGATCTTACTAGCGGTATTATTAATATTTTATTATTTACCAAAATATAGATATTTGAAAAAAGGTGAACATGAACTTCAATTGATACCAGCAGACGACTCTTGAAATAAATGATACTTGATCGATACATAGGTAGAAGCATACTAGTTAACAGTATTCTAGCTTTGTTTGCATTGGTTGCAGTATTTTCATTTTTTTCTTTAGTAGATCAACTTGATGACACTGGTCGAGGTAATTACGAAGTAGCGGATGCTGTTCAATATGTGCTGTTAACTATTCCGCGTTTGAGTTATGAGCTTTTTCCGATAGCAATTGTCATTGGCAGTATGGCTACACTTGGCATGTTAGCAAACACATCTGAGTTGGCTGTTATTCGAACGTCAGGAATGTCACAAGTGCAGTTGGCTTATTCACTAATCAAGACGGGCTTGATTTTTGTTGTTATCAGTATATTGATAGGAGAAATCGTCGCTCCAGTGACGGAACAGGCCGCGCAACAAAAACGTTCGATAGCCTTGACCAAACAGATAGCTATGAAGACTAAACATGGGTTTTGGTCTCGTGATGGAGATAATTATATAAACATAAGAAAGATTTTACCCGGAGATCGTGTTGAGGAAATCTATATTTATGAATTCGATAAAGAACATCATTTGAGGTCTAGTATTTATGCAAAACATGCAGAATACAATGAAAGTAATTGGGTACTGTATGATATATCCAAGACTAACATCACAGAAGAACAAGTAACAAACAATAATTATGATACTGCTAAATGGGAAGCATTATTAAATCCAGAGGTTATTAATATGGTTACAATCAAACCACGCTATTTGTCGATTTTAGGTTTGATCAGTTATATCGATTACCTAAAGTCTAATAGTCAGAGTAGCAAACAATACATACAAGCATTTTGGTCAAAATTGATTAGCCCGTTTTCAATTATTGCAATGTTATTGTTGTCTATTTGTGTTGTCAGGTGTGAAGCGCGACCAATGGGTTTAGGCCAACGTGTCTTTGTTGGTGCTTTAATCGGTATTACTTTTAATTTATTAAATCAGGTAAGCGGTCACCTTGGACTTATTTATGGCGTGCCTGCATTTTTTAGCGCTTGTTTGCCAACGATTTTAGTTTTTTCTTATATCTATCACAGGTTAAGTAATAGTTATTAATAGTCAATTCTTAGTTACAATTAAGCAGGTCTTTGACAACCTATCATGCAAGGTATATTTTTTTTTATTAAATAAAGACCAAGCAAAACCTGAACCGAGTAATAATAAAGAAAGCAGTGCGTATAAGAATCTTAGAGATGCTTGTTTCCAGTTAATAACTTGCATCGATTCGTTCATGACAAAAATATGCCAGCTACGCATGCCTAATGTTTGTCCACCTTTTACCCAATGCCAACTGAAATAAAAAAAACTAACCAATAATAAGAAGGCATTATAAACAATATTACCTCCTTCAATCGCATTGCCTCCGATCAAAGACACTAAGATGGCGGTGGCAACAAACAGGATAGCAGTGAGCAATAAGCAATCGTAAAATATTGCTGCAAGACGACGCAAAAGATTGCAGTGCACATATTCTTTTTTATTTATTATGTCGATAACAGAATTAGTTCCATGTTATTCTATAGTTTGTTTTCTCTAACAGCATACCATCAGACGTTATCTTTGAGATCTTAATTCCCTGATTAAAATACAAATTAATAGGGCAAGGGCATGCAAATTCTATTTCGGTATTTTTAATGCAGAAAAATAATTAGTCGATGAGAGGATAAAATAAAAGAATCTACTCTGCAAAGTTCTACGTAATTGTTTTGCAATAAATTTGTTTCTTATCTGGACTAATTTATCGAGTGACATCTATACTTCAATCCATGCATGATATGTTGGAGAAAAAATGATTAGTTTAAAGTATTTTAGAGTCAAAAATTAATTAACAATGGTGACTATTATTAAACACTCGGTAATTCTATTTCTAATTATAATAACATCAAATAGCTTTGCAGATGAGTTTTTGGCAGCAGGTCGTGCCTCAATAAGCGGCGATTATGCTACGGCGATTGAGTTGTATACAAAGTTAGCAAAAGAAGGCCGTGGAGGTGCTCAATACAATTTGGCAATGATGCATTACAGTGGATTAGGTACGCGTCAAGACTATAAACAGGCAGTTTATTGGTATACAAAAGCAGCAGAACAAGATCATCTAAATGCAGAGGCACAATTGAACCTAGGTATGATGCACTACAATGGACTAGGCACATCTCAAGATTATAAAAAAGCAGTTTATTGGTATACAAAAGCAGCAGAACAAGGTCATCTAGATACAGAGGCACAATCGAATCTAGGCGTGATGCACTACAATGGATTAGGCACGGCTCAAGATTATAAACAGGCAGTTTATTGGTATACAAAAGCAGCAGAAGATGGTGATGCAAAAGCACAATACTATCTAGGCTATATGTACGCCAATGGTCATGGTGTTCCTCAAGATCATAAAGAGACAGTCTATTGGTACACCAAAGCAGCTACACAAGATTATGCAAAAGCACAGTACAAATTAGGTCATTTATATGCCGATGCTAAAGGTACCCCTCAAGATTATATCAAGGCGTACACATGGTATGAGATTGCTTCGAATAGAGGAGAAAAAAGTGCAACGAATGATAGAGATGAAATAGCGGGAAAGATGACGTCGGAAGAAATTGAAGAGGCACTATCATTTGTAAAAGAGTGGTTGGATAGTAGTTATGATGATGGCTCTAAAGATGAAATAGTAGTATTAGAAGCAAGAGATGAAGATGGAATAGCATCAGAAGGGGTATTATCATTCGTAAAAGATTGGTTTAAAGGTAGCGATGAAGATGCGACAGTAATATCGGATGTGAACGATAAAGGTGACTCTGAAGATGCGACAGTAGTATCGGATGTGAGCGATAAAGATGAGTCTGAAGATGAAACAGCAATACAAAGGGTATTATCATTCGTAAAAGATTGGTTTAGAGGTAGCGATGAAGATGAGACAGTAACAACGGATGCGAGCGATGATGGTGGCTCTGGAGATGCGACAGTAATATTGGATAATAACGAGACTTTTAAGTTGTATGCGAAGTTAGCAAAAGAAGGTCATGGAGATGCTCAATATAATTTGGCTATGATGCACTACAATGGATTAGGCACGTCTCAAGATTATAAACAGGCAGTTTATTGGTATACAAAAGCAGCAGAACAAGGTTATCTAAATGCAGAAGAGCAATTGAATCTAGGCGTGATGCATTACAATGGATTAGGCACTTCTCAAGATTATAAACAAGCAGCCTATTGGTACAAAAAAGCAGCAGAGCAAGGTGATGCAAATGCGCAGTTCAACCTAGGCTATATGTATATGATTGACCAAGGTGTTTCTCAAGACTATGAAGAAGCGGTCCACTGGTATACTAAAGCAGCAGTACAAGGTTATTCAAAAGCACAATACTACCTAGGTTATATGTACGCCAATGGTCATGGTGTTCCCCAAGATTATAAAGAGACAGTCTATTGGTATACTAAAGCAGCTACACAAGATTATTCAAAAGCACAGTATAAATTAGGTTATCTGTACGCCAATGCTAAAGGTACCCCTCAAGATTATATCAAGGCGTACACATGGTATGAGATTGCTTCGAATAGAGGAGAAAAAAGTGCAACGAATGATAGAGATGAAATAGCGGGAAAGATGACGTCGGAAGAAATTGAAGAGGCTCTATCATTCGTAAAAGAGTGGTTGGATGGTAGTAATGATGATGGCTCTAAAGATGAAATAGTAATCTTGGATAACAATACAACTTTACAGAAAGGTGATAATTAGTTAAACCTTTCATAGGAACTTGAATTTGTGATTGACCACTAATTTGTAAACTATGTGTACTGTTGTGTCATGTTAATAACTATCTGTTAAAATGCAGTTTTTTAGAAGCTATAATAGAGAATTGTATTCATAATGAAGGTTCAACTTTAATGCCATTTGGCATCGACTAAATGTTGTGGGGCAATTGGTTTAGTAGTCGTGGCAGGTATTATTATCAACTATGTTACTGGTGACGGTTAGTAGTTTTCATGCCACTCAAGGCTTAAGTGGGAGGTTTTTAGGTTTTCTAGTGTAAATAATTTTTGTCGCCGCGACCTTTTCGATATTAATTAACCCAAATTATAACCATACGCTGCTCTTCTATATATAAATTGCCGGTGAGCATTTCTATTCGAGACAGAAGATTGCAACATGTTTAGATATTTCTAGAGCCGCGATTTGGAAAGCAATTAAATTTATCTGATATTAGGATATAACTATAGAAGAAAGAGTGGAGAAAATCATGGGTCTCATTCTGGAGATAACATTAATTCTGTCTTTAAATATGAGATAATATCATTAGATTCATATAACCATTTTATGTCGCCAGTCATAGTTTCAATACGCAAACATGGCACTTTGTACTTGCCTCCTTTTCTTGTCAATTCCTCTTTATGCTCAGTATTATTCTTGGCGTCTCTTAATTCTATATTTAAAGAGTTTTTTCTAAGATGACGTCTTACTTTTACACAAAATGGACAAGCTGAAAATTGGTAAATACTCAGTTTTTTTGTCAAGGCATCAATTCTGTCTTGCGCCTCTGCTTGTCTTGTAAGCGGTTTTGGTCTCGTGAGAAAATCAATCGTGAGGATTAATCGTCCTAAGAACCATCGAATTAATTTCATACTGCTCTCCATTGAGGTTTTCGCATTAGTTTACCACTTGATGTTGTTTCTGAGTTTCAAATAAGAAAAAACATTATTATTATCTCCTTGTAGATCATCTCGAATCACTGGTGCTAAATTTTATTAAGATATAGATAAACAAAATTAGGCATAGATATATGAAGTTCGTTAAGTGTTTCATATTAGTCATCATTATTTATATTTTGGACTACTCTTAATACTACTATTTATTTGATGTGATTAATGCAGGAAGCTTTGGTTTATCAGCTTGGTCTTTGGAGGACTGGTGGGGGATTGACTTCAAGACACAGCCACATATTTGAATTTAGCAGTCGGAACAACTGCTCGACAATGAATAAGCTAATAAGTCAAAAATTGCCCCGTTATTTACCTAAAAGTTACCTAAATAGATAATTCTAAGGTAGAAAATTTCTGTAACTAACTAATATATATGGTGCTCTCTACGACACTCGAACTCGTGTTTTCGCCGTGAGAGGGCGACGTCCTAGGCCACTAGACGAAGGGAGCAATGAAGATTCAACTAAGTTATTATAAGTAATATTAAGATGTTCCTATATAGATAATTTTTAAATGATAATTCTGAAAGAACCTAAAAAAGTTGCCAAACTTAAAATAAAGCCCACGATTATTACGCGTGATCAACACACCATATCTCGTGCCGCTATCAGTGAAAATGCCTTGAAAGTGTTGTATCGTCTGAAAAATGCGGGGTACAAGGCTTATTTGGTCGGTGGTGGTGTCCGCGATATCTTATTAGGCAGAAAACCTAAAGATTTTGATGTCGTTTCTGATGCAAAACCGGAGCAAATAAGGGAGTTGTTTCGTAATTGCAGATTAATTGGTCGTCGCTTTCGTTTGGCGCATGTTCGATTTGGTAACGAATTGATTGAGGTATCGACCTTTCGAGCAGCACATCATGTTTCTGATCAAGGTGAAGGCCGCACAGAAGATGGCAGGATAATTCGTGACAATGTCTATGGTGATATTGATGATGATGTTTGGCGTCGTGATTTCACTATCAATGCGTTATTCTACAATATCAAAGACTTTACAATTGTTGATTATGTTGGCGGCGTCAAAGATCTTGAAGCGGGTCAATTGAGGTTGATTGGTGAACCTGCGCAACGCTATATAGAAGATCCTGTGCGAATGCTTCGTGCTATTCGGTTTTCATCTAAACTAGGTTTGAGAATTCACCCGGAAGCAGAGTATCCTATCAGCGATTATGCGATGCTATTGAAGAATATTCCGGCGGCACGCTTATTTGAAGAAATGCTGAAGTTATTTATGGGTGGTAGTGCTCTAAAAACCTTTAATTCCTTGCGTCATTACAATCTATTTCAGTATTTGTTTCCACAGACAGACAGACTACTAGATACGCAGAAACAAGATTATCCGCATGCTTTTATTGTGCAGGCATTGAAAAACACGGATCAAAGAATCAATGAAGGTGATTCAGTTGTGCCCGGTTTTTTATTAGCAACATTGTTATGGGGACCTATGAGGGTCATTGCTGGTGAGCATATTGCTAATGGGTTGTCAGAGATAGAAGCAGTACAGCTGGCTGGCGATACTGTGATCTCAAGACAAATCCTGAGTACGGCAATGCCGCGTCGATTTACACATATGGCACGTGATATTTGGACCTTACAAGTCAGATTGAAAAAGACTAAAAGGCGTGCAACACGCGTGTTAATGCACCCAAAATTTCGAGCTGCGTATGATTTTCTATTGTTACGCGCCCAAGCTGGAGAAGGCCTAACTGAATTTGTTGATTATTGGACAAAAGAACAACTGGAAGAGCCTCTGGCGGGTAAACAAAAAATAAAATCTGGATACCACAAACCTAGTTCGAGACGACGTTCGCGCAAGAATATCAATAAAAACTCTACTGATTCATGACTATTGTTTATATCGGTGTGGGTAGTAACCTATGCGGAGATTTTACATCACCCAAGCAAAATATTACTTCTGCCATAAATGCGCTCACCAAGATACAATCTATACAAATGATTAGAGTATCTTCTTTTTATGAAAGTAAGCCAATTGGTCCGCAAGATCAGAGTGATTATATTAATGCGGTCATAAAACTTGAAACGAGTCTTGATCCGACAGATTTGCTAGACAATTTGCAAACAATCGAGAATCATCATGGTCGTGAACGCTCGCAGTATTGGGGCCCAAGAACATTAGATCTGGATATATTATTGTTTGGTGATCAAATTATTCATAACGATAGATTAACGGTACCTCATACAGAGATATGTAACCGTGCTTTTGTTTTAGTGCCTCTATCTGAGATTGAGCCAGATTGTATTATTCCAGAAAAAGGAATCGTAAGCAGTTTAGTCTCGAATTTGATTCAAGCAGAATTGAAAATATTATGATGAAGCAGGAACATCCTGATTATATCGTTGTTGAAGGACCAATTGGTGTAGGTAAGACTACATTAGCTAAACGATTAGCAAGAACATTCGATACTGATTTGATGCTAGAGCTCGCTGCTGAGAATCCATTTTTGCCGCGTTTTTATTCCGATCCACAATCTGTTGCCTTACCGACGCAACTCTTTTTTTTATTTCAGCGAGCCAAACAATTAGAAACTTTACGTCAAACAGATATGTTTAAACCAGTTCATGTATCTGATTTTTTGATAGAAAAAGATAAACTATTTGCTTCGATTACATTAGATGATGATGAATTAGCGCTGTATCATCAAGTCTATGAAAGACTAACTTTGGATTCACCTACTCCAGATCTTGTTATTTATTTACAAGCTCCAATAGATATATTAATGCAGCGCATAGTAGAACGCGATCATGACTATGAACGGCCAATCAACCGAAGTTATCTTAAAAAAATATCAGAGGCTTATATCGAGTTTTTTTATTATTACACAACAGCACCATTGTTAATTGTAAATACAAATGATTTTGATTTGTCGGATAATGATGGTGACTATAACCTTTTATTAAAACACATAAAACATCTATCACCGGGAAGAAACTACTTTAACCCAATTGAACTCTGATGCAAAAAGTAACTATAAAGACGCTAAAAAAAATGAAATCAGCAAAAGAGAAGATTGCTTGTTTGACTTCATACGATGGTAGTTTTGCAAAGATACAAGATGAAATTGGCGTTGATGTTTTGCTTGTTGGTGATTCACTCGGAATGGTCTTGCATGGAGATGAGACAACTCTAAACGTAACTATGAATGATATGATTTATCATACTCGATTGGTAAGTGACAATTGTCATCGTGCCTTGGTAATAAGTGACATGCCATACAAAAGTTATACTTCGCCAATACAAGCATTAGAAAATGCAAGACGTTTGGCTCATGAAAGTAATACAGATATGGTCAAGATGGAAGGTGGAGAAGAAATAAGTGAAGCTGTTTCATCAATCACACAAGATGGCATTCCTGTCTGTGGACACCTTGGACTGATGCCACAGTCTATCCATAAATTAGGTGGGTATCGTGTACAGGCTAATACCGAAGCTGAAGCAAACAAACTTAAAGAGGATGCCCTTTTATTACAAGCCTCTGGTGCACAATGCTTAGTGTTAGAGTGCATACCAGTAAAAGTTGCTGAAGATGTCAGTAGTCTATTAGATATTCCTGTCATTGGAATTGGTGCAGGTGTTGGTTGTGATGGGCAAGTGTTGGTGATGTATGACATGCTTGGTATAAGCGAACAAAAATTTAAATTTTCGAAAAACTTTCTTTCTGGAAGAGATTCTATTACAGACGCAATAAAGGCATATGTTGCAGCAGTTAAAAATAATTCTTTTCCAAGCATCTCGCATTCATACGAATAATGGAACAACTGAAAACAATTAACGCTCTTAGAGAATGCCTAGCTGTGAAAACTAAAGCCGAAATTAAAATTGCTTTGGTTCCTACTATGGGTAATTTACACAAAGGGCACCTCGCACTCGTAAAAAAAGCACAGTCATTAGCAGACTATGTTGTTGTTAGTATTTTTGTAAACCCTACACAATTTGTTGTTGGTGAAGATTTTGAAAACTACCCTCGTACACTAGAGAGAGATCTTGACTATTTGAGGCATTTAAATGTTGATCTTGTTTTTATACCCAATATTCTTGAGATTTATCCAGATAATGTTCAGATCACAACAGAAGTAATCGTTCCCGAGCTTGATGCAATTTACTGTGGTGAATATCGACCCGGTCATTTTAAAGGTGTTGCAACAGTAGTATGTAAATTATTTAATATAATACAGCCTGATATTGCTGTGTTTGGTGAAAAGGATTATCAGCAATTATTAGTTATACGTAGTCTGGTAAAAAACCTTAATTTACCGATAAGGATTTATAGTGTACCTACATTTCGTGAAACGGACGGACTAGCTGTTAGTTCTCGTAATAAGTACCTGAGCCTATCCGAACGCCAAACAGCGCCATTATTATTTAAAGCCATAATAGATGTAGCTGATTCTATAAAGCGAGGCGAATCAGATTATGAAAATCTTGAGAAAAATTCGATATCATCACTCATGACAGCTGGTTTTAGACCAGAATATTTCAGTATATGTGATTCAAGAACACTAAAAAAACCTGTAAATCAAGAGCTTGTGATTATGGCATCAGCGTGGTTGGGAAAGGCTCGATTAATTGACAATATTACACTGTGATCCTATGGTTGACCTCCATTTAAACTAAGGTATTATCCGCACTTACATCGTTTAGATTGCATAATTATGGAAATCACAGTATTAAAAACAAAATTACATCAAGCTTGCGTAACGCATGCGGAACTTGAATACGATGGTTCTTGCGCCATAGATGGTGTTTTGCTCGATAAAGCCGGCATTCATGAATACGAGCAAGTTGATATCTATAATATAACTAATGGGGAGCGTTTTACGACTTATGCCATCAGAGCCAAAGAGAATTCACGAGTTATATCTGTGAATGGCGCGGCTGCACACAAAGCTAATCCTAGTGATCGCGTAATTATTTGTGCTTACGGTAGAATAAACGAAAATGAAATAAGTAAGTTCAAACCAACATTGGTATATCTTGATGTAGATAACAATATCATACGTGTAAAGGATCATATTCCTGTACAAGCTGCTTAATATAGTATGCACAATTCTGTTTTTTTATGTGCGATTAGTTTTGATTCGATATTCTAAAAGGTATTTTATATTTAATCTAATATAGTTATTTAAACTAATCATTACATCTATATGAACGATATATTACCTATTAATGACATACAGAAAACAGCAGGCGTTATTATCATTGGCAATGAGATCTTGTCAGGACGTACGCAAGATAGGAACGTTGCATATATTGGTAAAAATCTTGAGAAGCGGGGCATTTCTCTAAAGGAAGTTATAGTCATTCCTGATGACGAAAGAATAATTATTGAAAAAGTAAAAACATATTCTAATAAATTTAATTACGTTTTTACTACAGGTGGTATTGGGCCTACTCATGATGATATAACCACTGCATCTATCGCAAAAGCATTTTCTGTAAAACTTATACGTCATACAGAAGCAGTCGCCATAATGAAAAATTATTATGAGCCAGGTGCTCTTACTGAAGCACGATTAAAGATGGCTGATATACCAGAAGGTGGGGTGCTAATAGATAACCCGGTTAGTGGAGCACCTGGCATACAGTTTAAAAATATTTTCGTCATGGCGGGTGTCCCCGAAATCATGCAAGCGATGCTCGATGGTTTGACAGACAGGCTGGTCTGTGGGCCTCCGATTTTAACAGCGAGTATTAGTACTAATTTGACTGAGAGTAAACTTGCGGCAGGAATGAGTAAGATACAGAACAAATGTACAGAAGTGAGCATCGGCAGCTATCCTTACTTTAAACGAGGTGAATTAGGCGTAAATATTGTATTGCGTTGTACTGAAAAGAACTTGTTATTAGGACAGCTAGCATTAATAACTACACTTATTGAAGAGACAAAAGGCATTATTATTGAAATAAAAACGCCATAGTCATATAGATTTTACTTATATCGAAAATAGATGAATTTATTCTCAACCGCGGAAATTTTGCGGTTAGCGGAATGTTCTCTAAGTAACCACCTAGTCTTGATTAAAACTTTGCATTCGCAGAGTTTATGAATACCATATCTATTTTTCGACTATAACTATTATCTTCTGAGATAATATTGGTGGTTTATGAGGAATATGCATATGATTCCCCAGTAAAAGTTGCAATGTGTGTGTGCCGGGACTGAGTGTTAGTTCTGTCTGAGTTTGTCCACCACCAAAGTGTTTTATTTTTTCGGTGCCTGGTAACGGCTGATTCATATTGGGTAATTTTTCTGTATCAATTAACAGATGATGATGTCCTGTGTTTTTGACCTTAATTCCAGCCGGCGCTACGCCCATACCAGACAAACCGAATACGACCTTAAAGGTCTGTGACACAGTTTGACCATCTTTCGGAGCGATAAAATAAACTTCTTTGTTTGCCCCTGATCCTGATTTTAGTGATTCAGAGCTAGAAACACTCGACGTGAAATTAAAAAATAGTACTCCAATTATAATCAAACTTTTCATTTGTAAACTCTTATTTGATACTGTTAATAAATAGCGTACAGAAAATATGATAGTAAATCAAAGCGCAAGGTCTAAGTTAGCCAATTTATTAATCACACAGCGATAAGGTAGAATTTGATATGCTCCAAATCATGAATAATAACGGTAACAAATATGAAATACTTGATCCTGCTGTTTGTAGTTGCAATAACATCTAAAAGTTTTGCGGATATTTTGTCGGATGCAGCTCATGCATATGAGCGTGGAGACTATACTGCCGCAATCACATCATATGAGAAATTAGCAAAGCAAGGAGATGCACAGGCACAGCTTAATTTAGGCTGGATGTATGACAATGGAGAAGGCACTCCTCAAGATTATAAGCAGGCATTACACTGGTATACAAAAGCAGCAGAGCAAGGCCATGCAGATGCGCAGCATAATCTAGGTTTTATGTATAAAAATGGAGAGGGTACTCTTCAAGATTATAAGCAGGCTATTAAGTGGTACACTAAGTCAGCAGAACAAGGTTATGCAGCAGCGCAGTTTAATTTAGGTTTGATATATGATACTGCGCAAAGTACTCCTCAAGATTATAAACAGGCGCTATATTGGTATGCTGAAGCAGCAGAGCAAGGCAATGAAGAAGCGCAGTTCAACTTGGGTGCGATGTATCACAAAGGAGAAGGCACTTCTCAAGACTATGAGCAAGCATTCAAATGGTACACAAAAGCAGCAGAGCAAGGTAATGTAGAGGCTCAGACCAATCTAGGTTTTATGTATGATACTGGAGAAGGCACTCTTCAAGATTATAAAAAAGCGCTCAAATGGTACACAAAAGCAGCAGAGCAAAATTATGGAAAAGCGCAGTTTAATTTAGGTTTTATGCATGTTAAGGGAGAAGGAACACCTCAAGATTATGTCATGGCACATATGTTTTGGAATATTGCATCCATAAGTGGGACTGAAAACGCAAAAGTTAATAGAGACAAAGTAGAAGACATGATGACGTCAAGTCAAATTGAAGAAGCACAGCAGTTGGCTAAAGAGTGGATGGAGAAGCATTAATTGTAGTATGACGAGTAGTTCGACATATTGATAAATAGTAATGACTAATATGAAGTGTTTAATTTTACTATGCATACCTCTAATAACATTCAATAGTTTTGCAGATGAATTCTCGGATGCGCAAGATGCATATATAAATGGTGATTACATTACTGCAATTAGATTGTATGAAAAACTAGTAAAACAAGGTAATCCAAAGGCTCAGAACGAACTAGGTTATATGTATAAAAAAGGAGACGGCACTCCTCAGGATTATAAAGAAGCCATTAAGTGGTTCACTAAGTCAGCAGAGCAAGGCGATGCATATGCGCAGTACAATCTAGGTTTTATGTATGACAATGGAAAAGGCATCCCACAAGATTATAGAGAAGCGATCAAGTGGTATACCAAATCAGCAGATCAAGGTCATGTAAATGCGCAGTTCAATCTAGGCAATATGTATGGCCTTGATATTCTAGTACGTAAAGAAGGTGTTCTTCAAAATCATGTTAAGGCACACATGTTTTGGAATATTGCAGCCGCTAGTGGACACCAAAAAGCAAAAAAATATAGGGATAAGATTGAAGGCATGATGACACCAAATCAGATTAGAAAAGCACAGCAGTTAGCTAGAGAGCGGATGGAGAAGTATAATTAATCGTGCATTACCATCTTGTTTCTAGAAATGTAAAAAAAGAATGGTCAAATATGGTCTACCAATATCTCGATTAACGATACATCTTGGTGTGGGTTATATAAACTGCATCAACCCAGTCATCAAAAGGTTCATCTTCACAATTTTTTAATGAATTTTGATACATTGAGTTAGCATCAACATTTGATGACTGTACCACTCCATTATTCCCTTTCCCATAGTTCAATCCCGAGACGAAACCTGACATCCATTGCATATATTGAAAAACCGCTACTTCATCATTTTGAACGTCAATTATCTTTTCCGCGAGAAGTGCCACCACTTCAATATAAATTTTAATTAGTGTGGTGGGTGTATTTTAAGATTTTAATGATTTTCAAAAAATTTCCCCAAAATACTATTTCATGAGTTTTAGATGGTCGTTTGAAATAAGATATTTTTGATAATAGCCTTTGATAGTAAGACTATTAAGTTGGTGCCGAGGGCGGGAATTGTAAAATAGACCTATCAAATTGATTATTAAGTAAATTAATAATTTGAATATAAAATATACCCCTGATATGTACCCCAATCAAGACTGGGCGTCGTGTAAAAAGTCATTGTAGGTTATTCCCCTAAAGACCAAGCTGATAAACCGAAGCTTCCTGCATTAAACGCATCAAATAAAGAGTAGTATTAAGAATAGTCCAAAATATAAATAATGATGACTGATATGAAACACTTAATTAACTTCATACAACTAATGGGAGCTGGTCTGTTTATTTATTTGGCTGTGATTTTTTCGTACCTTGAGTTTACCAAAAAAAGTGTTGATGAAATAAAAGAAATTATCTCTACCTCTCAAATAAAAATAGGTATGGCTGACTGGCAAATTGAAGAAATATTAGGTAGGCCAGTTAAAAAAGAAGGTGAATCTTATTGCTGCTCTTATTGTGATACTTCTGATACAACTATTTGGTATTACTCAGTAGAACGTAAAGACGGACCCTACATCAAATTCAAATGTAATACGTCAGCTGAAGTTTTTGAAGTTACTAATGTGAATAGGTAATGATCACTAATATGAAACGCTTACTTTTACTCTGCACACTTCTAATATCTTTCAATAGTTTTGCAGATGAATTGATTTTTGTGCCGTCAATCTTGATTTATGTTTCAGCTCTAATTAATTTTTTATGTTAAATTTTGACTATTACTTCTAATAAGAAAAAGAAACTGAGGATAAAAAAATGCAGAT
>DKOR01000004.1 GCA_002470825.1 Thiotrichaceae bacterium UBA7357
GGTGTCCTGGATACTCGGAAGGCCAAACCCTTACAAAAAAGAAGTTGAGCAGAAAGGTATTGGTTCTTTGAAGGGAAGAGTGCTTGATAACGAAAATGGAGAACCAATTCCATTTGCAAAAGTTATCATTCTAAAGAACAACGAAATAATCGGTGGAGCCAATTCAGATTTCGACGGAAAGTATCAAATAAAGCCCCTTCAGGCTGGAACTTATGTGGTTGAAGTGAAAAATGTGGGATATACGAGTAGTCGAGTTTCAGGGGTGAAAATAAATACCGATAGATTAACCATTCTTGATTTTCAACTTAGATCTGCCGTCGAAATGTTGGAAGAAGTATCCGTTATTTCCTATAAAACGCCATTAATTGATAAAGATGGTGGTGCTTCAGGAGCAACTGTAACCAGGCAAGACATCAGTAGGATGCCTGCAAGAAGTGTTCAAAAAGTAGCCTCTTCGGTAAGCGGTGTAAGAGGTTCGCGGAACAAATCAGAATACTACTACATAGACGGTGTCAAAGTTAAAGGAGATCCTGTAGACGCGACCAATTATATTTCTAATTCAATAAAAACAAGTGTTACAAATTTAGAATACACTATAGACATCCCTTATACCATTCCTTCAGACGGAGAAGATTACAGCATCAAAATGAAAGACGTAAGTATACCCGTAAAGTACATCTATCATGCTGTTCCAAAGCTAGATGAAGATGCCTTTTTAACGGCAGAACTTACCAATTGGACAACGCTTAATCTATTGCCTGGCAAATCAAACATTTATTATCAAGGAACCTATGTCGGTGAATCAAGTATTGATACTGAAAAAGCGTCTGACACACTGAGTATTTCCTTAGGTCGAGACCGTAATATCGTCGTGAAAAGAGAAGGGAATAAAGAGCTCTTTGACAAAAGAGTGGTGGGCAATTACATTAAGGAAACTGTTGGGTGGAACATCATGGTACGTAACAATAAGGATGCTAAAATTAACATTGTAATTGAAGACCAGTTTCCTATTTCAGAACGGAAATCCATTGAGGTGAATCGTATCGATTATTCAGGAGCAAAGTTGAACGATAAAACGGGAAAGCTCTTGTGGAATATTGAATTAAATGCCAACGAAAAGAAAGAGCTGAAATTTAACTACCTCGTTAAGTATCCCAAATTCAGTAATATTAAGCTTTAACTCAACTGGGGATCACCCTAATATTTCCTTTACGTTTGCTTTAATCTTTTCACTTAAAGAATCTGTAGGCAGGTCATTATCGTCTGTTCCAAAAGGATCTTCGATTTCTTCAGCCAAGATCTCCATACTCACAAGTACATAGAAAACAAATATGGACACAAGTGATGAGTAATAGCCAAAAGAATGAACAAATGCGAGCGGAAGAGTCGTTACATAGATGAATATAAACTTCTTAAAAAACATACTGTATGAATAAGGTATGGGTGTATTTTTAATACGTTCGCATGCTCCAATAATATCTGAAAATGATTTTAAATTAACGTCAATTACAATATAGTTTTCCTCTGTTAACTGCCCATTCTTTTTCAGCTCGCCTAGTTTTTTATAAAGCATTGATATGATGTAATTGGGCTTGTGCTCAAAGTTTTCTATTTCTTTAAGTTCATCTCGGGTTAAATCCAGCTCATCTGTAATCACGCCTTCTCTCAAGTGCTCCTTCATAGAAATGGCGTAATTCGCAATCATTCGGCTAAAATATTGTTTGGTTTGAGCGTCATCGGTAAGCGCTGATATTTTAATGGCTAAATTCCTAGAATTATTTACCAATTCACCCCACTTTTTTCTCCCTTCCCACCAGCGGTCATAGGCTGTATTTGTTCTAAAAACAAGGAGTAATGACAACACAAACCCAACTAGGGAGTAGACCTGCATTAAATCTTTCAGCTTCTCCGTATTGCCTATGTAGTTGATTTCAAGATAAGCAATCCCTAAAGTAAAAAGTCCAAGAGCAACAAGCTCTTTCCAAAGTTTGTTAATCGTATCACTATGATTTATGGAAACAATATGTCTGAACCAAGTTTTCGGATTGTATTTAATCATTTAGCTATTATTTATCCTCAAAAATAAAAAACAAAAGCAAGCACCCGATTATTTATATTCTATGTTTATGTATAACTTTACCATCCTATGCAAAAATTATTCAATCTCAATTTGTTAAAAACACTTGTTTTTATTGCAATACTCCCATTCTCATCGCAAACCCAAACCGTACTTTATAACCCACAAACGCTATATGATGCTCCTGGAGGGTTTTATGACCAAAGCATGATTCGAGAGATGAACATTCAATTCTATGATGCCAATTATCACAATTCACTTGTGAATGCCTTTTTTAATAACCCCTCTTACAGAATCCCAGCGCTAGTATCTCTTGACGGTATTGATTATGATAGTGTTGGCGTTCGATATAAAGGAAATTCTACTTTTTGTCTTCCTAATGATGAAGGCAATCCAAAGGTCCCATATAACCTCGATGCAAATTATTGGGTATCGAGTCAAAAAATTGCGGATTACAAAAAAATCAAATTCGCCAATGCTTGGATGGATCCAACATTCGTAAAAGAAATTTCAGCGACCAATATTTATCAAAAATACATGCCTTCTCCAGAGGTGAATTTGATGAAATTGCGGGTACAAGGAAATTATCTAGGGTTGTATGTAAATACAGAGTCCATAAACAAACAATTTATGGAAAAACATTTTGGAGAAAAAGATGGTGTTTTGTTTAAGTGCGATCCCGCACAGGTGTTTTGCGGTGGTGGTAATGCTAATGGGAGCTCTGACCTCAAGTGGCTTGGACAAGATAGCGCCAGCTACTATGCCAGCTATGACCTAAAATCTGAGTCTGGATGGGGAGAATTGGTCGATTTGATCTACACGCTCAATTATGACTTTGAAAACTTAGAGAATGTTTTGAATATCGATAGAGTACTTTGGAATTTCGCTGTAAATACGGCGATTCTCAACCTAGATACCTATAACGGCTATTACGTTCACAATTATTACCTATATAAAACTGAAGACGGTCTATTTCAGATGCTTCCATGGGATTTTGACAATGCTTTCGTTGGTGCCATTTTAGGGTTTGAATATTGGACTCCTGACGAAGTATACAATTACGACGCCTATGGAAGTCAATATGAAGCGAACTCAAGACCTTTGTTTCAAAAGCTGATGGCCGACCCTTTGAGAAAAAAACAATTTGATGCGCACCTTAGAACCATTTTTACAGAAACCCTTTTAGACACTTCAGTCATAAGAAATGAAATCTCAACTCTTCATGAGCTCGCTCTTATACCTGCAAATCAAGATTTTAATAAAGCATTCCCAATGACCTATTTTTACAGTAATGTAGAAGAACCGTTTTGGTCCGGATGGGGTTTTGCTGGAATCATGTCGACCATCGAAGAGAGAAATAATTATCTCATGGGGCTCCCTGCAATTACCAACCTGCCCCCTTCTATTGCTAATGTTGATCTAAGCAATGGCCTTGTAAGTGTAGTTGCTGGCAATGCCAATCAAGTCGAGCTCATGGTAACAACAAGTCCGCAAAACTCTAAGTTTGTACCCTTTTCAATGTATGATGATGGAACCAATGGAGACCTCGTTGTTGGAGATGGGGTTTATTCTGCAAACCTTCCCTACTACAACTCAGGTGATGCAGTGAAATACTACATCCGGGCTCAAAATAATAACGCTATGCGACTGTCTCCAGAAAGAGCTGAATATGAATTTTATATATACGATCCTAACGCATCTATTTCTGAAGAAGAAGTATCATATAAGGTTTATCCAAATCC
>DKOR01000014.1 GCA_002470825.1 Thiotrichaceae bacterium UBA7357
ACATCTTCACCAACATACCCAGCTTCGGTTAGTGTTGTTGCATCTGCGATGGTAAAAGGCACATTTAATAAACGCGCCATTGTTTCAGCCAATAAAGTTTTTCCACTACCAGTAGGACCAACCAAGAGGACGTTGCTCTTAGAGAGTTCTATATCCGACTTTTTAATTCCTTGTTCAAGGCGCTTATAATGATTGTACACAGCAACAGAGAGAATCTTCTTTGCGTTCTCCTGACCGATAACATATTCGTCGAGGATTTTATTTATCTCATGTGGAGTTGGAAGTGCTGAGCCAACACCAGTAACTGATGTTTCATGAATTTCTTCTCTAATAATATCATTACATAGTTCTACACACTCATCACATATAAAAACAGATGGACCCGCGATTAATTTTCGAACTTCATGTTGACTTTTCCCGCAAAATGAACAGTATAATATTCGATCACCATCACCATTTTTGTTTTGTTTTTTTTCAGTCATAGGTTATTACCCCAGGCTTTTTACAATCAAGCATTTTATTAGGATTGTTATTCAGCTTCTTTTTTATGATCTTCCGGCAACACACTTCTGTTATGGAGCACATCATCTATTAATCCATAATCTTTTGCCGCTTCAGCACTCATAAAATTATCACGCTCCGTATCTTTTTGAATCGTATCGAGAGACTGTCCAGTATGATCTGAAAGTATCTTGTTTAAACGTTCACGGACATACAAAATCTCTCTTGCATGAATATCAATGTCTGTCGCTTGACCTTGAAAACCACCAAGTGGCTGATGAATCATCACCCTCGAATGAGGCAAGCAAAAACGTTTTTCTTTTTCACCGCCCGCGAGTAATAAAGCACCCATACTCGCTGCTTGACCAATACACATGGTGCTGACATTCGGTTTTATAAATTGCATGGTGTCATATATCGCCATACCTGCGGTCACAGAACCACCAGGAGAATTAATATAGAAATGAATATCTTTATCGGGGTTTTCAGACTCAAGATACAGTAGCTGAGCTACAATAACATTAGCAACATTATCTTCTACAGGCCCTACTAGAAATAGGACGCGTTCTTTTAAAAGTCGAGAATAAATATCATAAGCTCGTTCGCCTCTAGATGTTTGCTCGACTACCATTGGCACTAAATTTAATGCCTGAATTTCAATATTATTCATAATCATCCATTATATGGGAAGACTGCTATAGTTTTTAGCTAGCAGTCTGTCCTTTATTCATAATTTCGTCAAATGTACATGCCTTGTCAATTACCTTAGCATTAGCCAAAATCCAATCAACCACTTCGTCTTCGAGAGTCAATGACTCGATCTCTGCTAGGTTCTTTTGATCTGAATAATACCAGTTTAGAACGGCTGATGGATCTTCATAACCTGAAGCTATTTGTTCTATCCTTTCTTTTACTTTTTCAGGGTTTGCTTTTAATTCGTTTTTTTTGATTAACTCACCTAAAATCAATTGCAAAGAAACACGTTTTTTTGCCTGTTCATTAAATACTGATGCATCCAAAGAGCTTATTGCTTCCGCATTGTGTCCCTGTTGTTTGAGATTCTTCTCAAAATCTTGCTTAGCACGATTTGCTTCATTCGCTACCAATACCTTTGGTAGTTCAATTTCATTAGCCTCATGCAAAGCATCGAGCACAACTTCCTTGACCTGTCGACGAAGCGTTAAACCAATCTCACGCTTCATATTACGTTTTATTTCATTATTTAACGTCTCTTTCTTGCCATCCTTTACGTTGAACTCCAGCATAAATGTCTCATCTACTTCAGGTAAGACAGCTTCATTAACCGAGTTAACCTTGACCTTGAATTCAGCATCTTTACCTTTCAACGCTTCATTGCCGTATTCCTGAGGAAACTTAACGTTAACCACAATATTTTCATCTTCAGATGCACCGATAAGACCCTCCTCAAATCCGGCAATGAAACTATTAGTACCTAATTCAAGTTCATGATTTTCCCCTGTACCACCTTCAAAGGGTTCACCATCAATAGTTCCTTCGAAATTAATATTAAGAATGTCGCCATTTTGTGCTGCTTTTTTTGAAGTTTTTAATTCGCGTCGTTGTTTACGCAACATATCAATCATTCTTGTAACGTCTTCCTCAAGCACTTCACAGATAGGTTTTTCAAACTCCAGCGCACCAACATCTTTTAGATTAATTTCAGGGTATATCTCAAATGATGCTGTATATACCAAATCTTCTCCCGACTCATCTTTAAGTTCATCTATTTGCGGTTGTCCAGCTGGCTTCATGTTTTCCTGACTAATTGCTTCATATAAGCTCGATTGAACCAATTCGCCAATTACTTCTTTTCGAACCTGCATACCGTATTTACTCTGTACAATTTTTAATGGTACTTTCCCAGGCCGAAAACCCTGAAGTTTTGTCGTTTTCGTCATTTTTTTTAGACGAGTGTCTACTTCAGAATTAATTTTACCTTCTGGCACCTCTACACGGACTTTGCGTCCAAGTACACCAGTATCCTCAACTGAAACTTGCATCCTTTTGATATCCCAAATATTTTTATAAATCAATACGCACGAACAATATTTTTCTAGAACCTTTGTAAAGATAAAACATCATCATGTATTGGTGCGAAAGGAGAGACTCGAACTCTCACATCTTACGATACTGGTACCTAAAACCAGCGCGTCTACCAATTCCGCCACTCTCGCATACTATAATAGTCTAGTACCACAGCTTGTAATGCATTAAAAAGCAACTTGCTAATGTTCATAAAGCAATTACTTGCTTTATAATTCGTGACTCAATGTCACCATAGCAAACCCATGGTTTGCTACAAAAAAAGACATAGAATTTTACCATAGTGCTTATGAAAACATATTTATTCAAATATTTTACTGCTAGGTCTAGTTAAATCCGAATATTACAGGTGGGTTATACATATGGCCATTTTTTTTAAAAACATCCTCTAGCATAAGATTTACAAACACGCCGACACTTTCTACTACCTGTTCTTGGGTTTACTATACAGTTTTTGCCCCATTGATCACAAACAGTCATACACTTTTTATCCTTTGCATTATTATAATCATCGGGTAATAGTAATTGACCCTTCAGTGATTGAATACCCATCTCTTCATTTTCTTCGGGAAATGCGGCGGACGAAGTCAATAAAACTATTGTAACCAGTACCACTTGTAATGTTTTAATATAGATATGCTCTTTTATTTAATTTCATTATAGTTATCCTCTCATATGTTTCTTTCTATAAATATAAAAAAAACAATAAATTCTACTGGGACTACATGGATAACACTATCTGAATTTAACCACAATGTATGCATCTATATACATTTCATTGAAGTCTCCAAACACGACAACACCTACCTCTACAATAAAGGTTCATATATCCTTTAAGTTTATCAACACAAATTAACAGAGTTTTATTAAACATTTTACCTTAATAATTATTGGTAAAGAAAAAATTAGTGGGCCGTGTAGGGGTCGAACCTACGACAAACGGATTAAGAGTCCACTGCTCTACCAACTGAGCTAACGGCCCGAAAACTGGGGTGAACGATGGGACTCGAACCCACGACGACCGGAATCACAATCCGGGGCTCTACCAACTGAGCTACGCTCACCATAATTAAGGTGTCAACAAATATAAAGACTAATGCCAGACAATGATTTGGTTTCCATTGATTGGCGCGCCTGAGAGGACTCGAACCTCTAACCCCCGGCTTAGAAGGCCGGTGCTCTATCCGGTTGAGCTACAGGCGCATTCGTGTCTTTAGCTAGAATACCTTTAAAGTTAAGTGGTCGGGGCAGAGGGATTCGAACCCCCGACCCTCTGCTCCCAAAGCAGATGCGCTACCAGGCTGCGCTATGCCCCGATTTATTATCTCTCCTGCCTCAACAGGACGTGGGATGATACGCAGTCCATTGTATCGCGTCAATTCCCAAACTAAAAAGAACTAATACAAAAAAATCAACTAGTTACGACGCCAGTTCGTCCCTTGCGGCGTATCTTCCAAACTTATTCCTAATGTTTGGAGATGATCTCGAATATGATCGGCTTCGGTATAATTTTTAGCACTCTTAGCAGCAACACGCTGATCTATCAAATCTTGTATCGAGACTTCATCCAAGCAATTATTACTAGAATCAGGTTTTGCCTGAAGAAATTTTTGTGGTTCATCCTGCAACAGGCCTAAAATAGCTCCGAAAAACCTTAATGATACTACCAATTCAATCGCCTCTTTTGAGGTTTTATTAGTATTTTTATTTAAATCACGTGCTAATTCATGCAATAAAGAAATAGCCTTTGGTGTATTGAAGTCATCATCCATACAAGCATTAAATTTATCTTTATGTTCTTTAAGTGGAACACTAGATGTATCAACGAATATGTCTCTTAATGCTATATACAAACCATTCAGTGCTGATTTAGCTTCTTCCAGATTATTAATTGAATAATTCAATGGACTGCGGTAGTGGCTGGAAAGAATAAAAAAACGAATAACTTCAGGTTGAAATTTTTGTAATACTTCTCTAACGGTGAAAAAATTACCCGTTGATTTGGACATTTTTTCTTCATCTACTTTGACAAATCCATTATGCATCCAGAAATTGGCAAACTTCTCATCCGTGGAACACACCGATTGAGCAATTTCATTCTCATGGTGTGGAAACTGCAAATCCTGTCCACCACCATGAATGTCGAAATGGTTACCCAAACAATACGTTGACATTGCAGAACATTCTATATGCCAGCCTGGACGTCCTTTTCCCCATGGAGATGGCCAACTAGGCTCATCTGGTTTCGCTGCTTTCCATAAAACAAAATCTAGCGGGTCATCTTTTTCTTGTTGGATCTCTACACGCTCGCCCGAACGTAAGTCTTCGATATTTTTACCTGATAAGCGACCATAACGTTCAAACGAACTCACATCAAAATACACATCGTTGTTACTACCAGCATAGGCATGTTTTTTATCAACCAATGTCTTGATCATTTCTATGATTTCTGGAATGTGTAAAGTTGCTTTAGGTTCTAAGTTCGGCGATATATTACCAAGTGCATCCGAGTCCTCATGCATAGCAACAATAAAACGATTTGTTAATTCAGAAATCGTTTCATTATTTTCATTAGCACGAGCAATGATTTTATCATCAATATCAGTGATATTCCGAACGTACGCTACCTCGAATCCACTATATCGCAGATAACGCGCAATCATATCGAAGATTACCATTACGCGAGCATGACCAATATGACAAAAATCATAAACGGTCATCCCGCAGACATACATACTTACCTTGCCCGGTTTAATTGACATGAAAACTTCTTTTTGCCTGCTTAAACTATTGTAAATTTTCAACACGTGGTATTTTTAAATTTTTAATTAACTTGCTGTTTCTTGTTTGTTTTCTAGAATGACTATTTCTGACACTGATAACTGTATAATTTACTGAGTATCTTATCGGAAAGGATCTTACTCGACAAAAGGAATTTGTCATTCATGTAAATCTGGGCATAATCAGAAAGTCAAATTCTACTTTTATAAATATTAATACTGGAGATTAGTAATGAAGGTTCAGATAGTAACAACACTTGGCTCAATAACGTTGGAGCTCAATTCAAAAAAAGCCCCAATAACAGTCAAAAATTTTCTTACTTATGTTGAAAGCGGGCATTATAACGGCACTATTTTTCACCGCGTCATCAAAGATTTCATGATTCAATGCGGTGGCATGAATAAAGACATGAGTTCCATACCTACTCGAGACTCAATCCGAAATGAAGCCAATAATGGACTTGCTAATGAATATGGAAGCATATCCATGGCAAGAACTTCAGATCCCCATTCTGCTTCAGCTCAGTTTTTTATCAATACAAGTGATAATGCGTTCCTTGATTTTCAATCTGAAACTCAGGATGGTTGGGGTTATTGTGTTTTTGGTAAAGTTGTAGAAGGTATTGAAGTCGTCACTAGCATTGAAGAAAAACCAACAACTACGCGTGAGGGACACCAAGATGTACCCCAAGATACTATTGAAATTGAAAAAGTAGTTTTACTTCAATAATAATAAGCTCACTTTTATCTCACTATTTAACTAATTAACTTATGACAACACTATTTGTTTCAGATCTGCACTTAAGTATTCTAAGACCTGAGAAACTAGCTTTATTCATGAGATTAATGACTGGCCCTGCAATAAAAGCTGATGCCTTCTATATACTAGGTGATTTATTTGATGATTTCTGGATTGGTTGTGATGATGAGTATTATCCTAATCAGGAAGTTATTTCTATTTTACGTGAATATTCAGCAAACAGTTCTACAAAATTGTTCATTATGCGAGGCAATCGTGACTTTCATCTCAACCAAGAATTTGCTAATGCCACGTCATGTACTTTGATCGAAGATCCGACTGAAATAATACTTGATGATCAAAAGGTCTTGTTGTTGCATGGCGACACATTATGTACCGATGACGTGAAGTATCAAAAATGGCGCCGATTTATAACTAATCCGTTTGTAAAATGGCTCTACTCAGTTATGTCATTGAAATTGAGAACACATATTTCACGTAAGGTTCGAGGTTATTCAGTAGAAGCGGTACAAAAAAAAGCACCTGAAATCATTGATGTGACTAAAAAATCAGTATTAGATACTTTGAAAAAATTCAATGTCAATACATTGATACATGGTCACACACACCGACAAGCAAGACATGAGATAAAATTAAACGACACGCGAGCAATAAGATTTGTTTTAGGTGAATGGTTTGAAAAAGACTGTGTATTGGTTCATGACAAGAAGAAGTTCCGGTTTGAACGCGTCGATGACTATGTCAAACAACACGAATTAACTCAGAGCTCCTGACAAGGTCATGACTCCTAAAATAGCAAGCCATATCATCAATGTTCTATTGAGTAGCCTCTTAAGCTCCTCTATCCGATAAGATTTTTTCTATTAGGCATATCAATATCGATTCGGTATTGCAAGGCTCCTATCCCAGCATCAATTAAAATTTTATCGTTAAGCTCTATAGTAGAATATTCTGTTTTACTCCAAGCAGGCATGGCATCAACTAATTGTCCGGCAAAAGCAAGACCAAGTAGCATTAGTCTTGATGATGGCCATTCAAGAATTTTATTAGTATGCCAATATTGTAAGCAAACTCACTCTCAAGCTCGCTAATCTCATCATTTAATTCATTAACCAGTCGATACAGTAACGCACCAATGGCACCAAGCATTAAAAACCAGAAGATAACAGCAAAAACACATTTATGTGATTCGACTAAGCTAGATTTAATTATAGCAATCTCACTTGAATGATTTTCACTAAATTAGTGAGTTATTTATTAGATTTTCTTCTAATTCAGAAGCTACATCAATATCATTCTTGTCTACTGCGCTAATATATTTATCCAAACGACTATCGAGATTTTTTGATGAGAGACAATAAATCAAGACAACGAGAGATATCATGACTTGTACGGTCGATGGCAATAAGGTGCTTAGACATAACAGGATAATTAGTCCAGATAAAGCAATCGATAAAACAATCAACAAACCAAATATGCCATCCCAAAATTTGTATTGTGCCAACCGTTTCTCTAAAGAATAATATAATATGGCGCACCATTGATAACTACGAAAGTGTTCTAATCCACTCAAAAAAAATCAAGCTAATAGCTATAATGATTATAACTAATGTCATAATGTCAGTAAGGATAAATAATAGTTCTTATCGAAAGTTAGACCTGGATCAGTTTTACGCCCTGGCGCAATATCACTATGGCTAACGATATGATCTATTGTTATCTTATTCCAGCGTTGACAAATCAGGTCTGTTATCTTGGCTAAATTATAGTATTGGATTTCACAATAAGCTTCTTCATTACAGCCTTCAAGCTCTATACCAATAGCAAAATCATTACATTGTTTACGACCATTGAAAGAAGATTCTCCGGCATGCCATGCACGTTTAGTAAAAGGAACATATTGTGTTACATTACCCTTACGATCAATTAACAGATGCGATGAGACACGTAATTCATAAACTTCAGCAAAATACGGATGAGCCTCGGGATTTAATGTATTAGTGAATAATTGATCAATGAAACCACCCCCATACTCTTTAGGCGGCAGGCTTATACCATGGATAACCAAAAGACCGATACCTGATAAATCGGGACGTTCATCGTGATTTGGTGATTCTACAATACGTGCTCCAACCAACCATTCACCATCTTCATCAATCTGAAAGTCCACTCTCTTCAATTTGAATACCTGTATTGCCTTGTTAAACTCATACGCTAAAATAACATAATCGTGAAGAATCTAAAGAGAGAATTATGATGTGCCGACTAGCCGCCTATATTGGTGCCAAAATATCTTTATCCGTATTTTTGAAAGAGCATGAACATAACCTTATACAGCAATCATGGGCTCCTAAAGAAATGCAAAACGGCATATTAAATGCTGATGGCTATGGTATAGCATGGCTATCAGAAAAAAATATTCCCAGTAGCTATAAAAATATCCTGCCTATTTGGTCTGACACAAATTTGAATAGCCTCGCTCGCTCGCTTAGCAGTCAGTTATGGCTAGCAAATATACGTGGTGCTACATTGGGTCAAGGAATTAGCGAGTCAAATACTCAACCCTTTATAAAAGATAGCTTTATTTTTACCCATAACGGTAGTCTAGAACCATTCAATGATCTTACTAAAGCAAACTTTTTAGATATATTACCGAGCACGATCATTACAGGAATAACGGGTAATTCAGATTCGCTTTATTTATTTGCTTTATTACGACATCACTTAGAAAGGCAAGATTCAATATCTAATGCTATTATTTCAATGATGGATGATTTGAAGTCGATATGCCGTCATTCAATATCAGCTTTAGTAAATATCATCATCAGTGACGGAAATTCATTATATGCCTGTCGGCATGCATTGAATGGTGAATGTCCAAGTCTTTATTATCTCTTTAATCAAGACAATGTTTGGATAGCATCAGAACCTCTTTCTCCAAACGATACTTGGGTGTCATTTCCTGAAAATAGTTTTATTCGTTTTAACCGAGCTGGTGTGATTGAAGAACATCACTTATGAAAAAGATGATTGCGACTTTTCGTTTATTACAAAATGAAGTCATTGATATTGTCAGTGATGTAACTGAAGAGCATTATAAGAAACAGTTCCATCCAGACTTGAGTCCAATTGGCTGGCACCTTGGTCATTGTGTTTTCACAGAAAGTTATTGGATAAAAGAACGATTATTAAAAAAGAAAGTCACGTATGACACTTTGAAGTCACTTTATATTCCTGAGTTAAGCATTAAGAAAAATCGTGGCGGCCCATTGCCAAAAAAAAGTAAAATGCTTTCATGGGCTAAAGATTTACAAATAGAAAACTATACTTTACTAGACTTAGCGACTATTGAATTGGCCTCACATAAACTATTAAAAAATAATTTTTTAATACATTTTTTGATACAACACTACGCACAACATATCGAAATCATAAAAATGGTTCTAACAGCAATACAAATCAAGAGAAATCACATTGATTTCAATTCATCAAAAATCTCAGAACCTAACCAACGACAAAAAAAAATAATAACGGTTGAATCTAGTAACTATATTATAGGCCTTGAGGAAAATAATTTACCTTATGATAACGAAAAACCCCCTCACAGTATAAGATTGGATAGCTTTAAAATATCAAGCTTACCAGTATCTAATGGTGAGTATTTAAGCTTCATGAATTCCGCAGCTTATTCAAAAAAAGAAATTTGGTCAGATGCTGGCTGGGAATGGTTTAGTAATGATAAGCAAGCACACCCATATCATTGGCATAAACATAAAAATGGATATTGGTATGGCGTAGGACATCAAGGTCCATATACACTAGACATACAACAAGCTGTTTATGGCTTAAACTATTTTGAAGCTGAGGCTATTGCAACATGGGCAGGAGGACGACTACCACATGAATACGAATGGGAAGTAGCGGCTAAAAATCATCAGTTAGAACAAAGGGGAGCTGTCTGGGAATGGTGTAGTAATGAATTTCATCCCTATGATGGATTTTTTTCTTATCCTTATACCAACTATTCAGAACCCTATTTTGATGGTAAACATTACGTTTTAAAGGGTGGTAGTAAACATACAAAAACTCATATTAAACGAGCTAGTTTTCGTAATTATTATCATGCAGATAAGCGTCATATTTTTGCAGGTTGTCGATTAGCTTATGACTGACCTATTGCTATATTAGTCACTTTAGCCTCCGAATATTTAAATAATATACTGTTCATCAATTATCATTTCTATCATTATTCTTAAAAAAATTAGATTTTTCCGTTCTAGTAACTACGTTTTGTTCGTTGATATAATAGCAATATATGTGGCTAAATAGTAAGAACGAAAGTAAATGTCTCCCTTAACTAATTTAACTTTGAAATTACGGTATCAGAGAGTTTATTGTTACCATGGTACTTCACGTGAAAGAAAAAAATTCTTCTGAGCCTTAGCTTTTAAAAACATCTCAACTATTCAGAACAAAATGACTATTTCTTCATTCGACAATATTTAATAATAACGATTAAACTAGCCTGACTTAAATCAATTTTTTATTATCTCAATAATATAAGAGTAACAGTATGTCTTGGGTACACGATAAGTTAAATATAGTAAGCAGCATCATTTGGGGGGAATATTTACTCATTCCTCTAATGGTATTTGTGGGCGTATATCTGACGATAGGACTTCGCGCTATGCCTTGGCTAAAAATACCTCTTGCATTTCAAACGCTATGGCAAGGTCGAAAGAATTCATCTGAGAAAAAAGGTGATATCAGTCCATTTCAAGCTTTAATGACAGCCCTTTCAGCAACTGTAGGTACAGGCAATATTGCTGGTGTTGCCACTGCGATTTATTTCGGAGGACCAGGCGCAATATTTTGGATGTGGGTCATTGCGATCTTTGGCATGGCGACAAAATATGCTGAAGCTGTGCTCGCTGTAAGTTATAGAGAAAAAGATATGCTTGGCAATTATGTTGGCGGTCCTATGTACTATATACGTAACGGATTAGGTGACAACTGGAAATGGATGGCCGCTTCATTCGCTTTTTTTGCAATGATTGCAGCATTTGGCATTGGGAATATGGTTCAATCACATTCTGTGGCAGATGAAATTAAATCAAGCTTTAGTGTTCCTACTTGGTTTACGGGTACTATTATGGCAGCACTAACTGCCGTCGTAATTATAGGCGGAGTGAAACGTATTGCTCAAATAGCCTCAAAGGTTGTTCCTTTTATGGCAGCAATTTATATTATTGCTGCGCTAGCTATACTTTCCTTAAATATAGAAAAAATACCTGCTGCGTTTTTACTCATTGTTAATAGCGCATTCACCGGCTCTGCCGCGAGTGGTGGTTTTTTGGGAGCATCAATCTGGATGGCTATACGCTGGGGCTTTGCTAGAGGTATTTTTTCCAACGAATCTGGACTAGGTAGTGCACCAATTGCTCATGCTGCTGCCCAAACTAATGACCCGGTCAAACAAGGGATGGTGGCTATGTTAGGTACTTTTATTGACACTCTAATTCTATGTAGCCTTACAGCATTTGTCATCATTGTTACAGGCGCATGGGAAAGTGGACTACAGGGCGCGCCTATGACATCACTGGCATTTTCAATTGGTCTATATGGTTACGGTAATTATGTCGTTAGTTTTGGTCTGATCTTATTTGCCTTCACAACCATAATCGGTTGGAGTTACTATGGTGAAAGATGTGCAAGTTATCTGTTTGGAACATCGATTGTATTTTACTATCGAATTGTATGGATTTCAGCGATTTTCATTGGGGCAAATGTAAAGCTAGAAATTGTTTGGGCTTTTGCAGATGTTCTTAATGGATTAATGGCATTACCTAACCTTATAGCCCTGTTGTTGCTGAGCCCGATTGTCTTCAGCAAAACACGACAATATTTTAATAACAAAAATTCAAAATGGTCATTAATCAGAAAGATATAAGCGCAAATGTCACATTGGCATTGATCGAAGATGTTGGTAGTGGAGATATTACCGCAGAATTAATACCAGAAGATGCCTCAGCTTCGGCAATACTAGTCACTCATGAACATGCCGTAGTTGCTGGTTCTCAATGGTTTGAGGAAGTATTTAATCAATTGCCTGGTAATACGACAATAGATTGGAATGTTTCAGATGGAGATGTCATTACACCCGAACAGAAATTATGCACAATTAATGGTTCTGCACGCTCGCTTTTAACAGGTGAACGAACCGCAATAAATTTTTTACAAACCATTTCTGCTACTGCAACAACAGTTGCGAGTTTTGTCGACATCATAAAAGATACTAAAACTAAAATATTAGATACACGAAAAACTATACCTGGCTTAAGGCTTGCTCAAAAGTATGCTGTTTCATGTGGTGGTGGCGCTAATCATCGTATTGGACTTTATGATGCTATTTTGATTAAAGAAAATCATATAATGGCAGCGGGAAGTATTATGCAAGCAGTTATAAAAGCAAGAGAAAAAAAACTACCTGTAGAAGTAGAAGTTGAGTCCTTGATTGAACTTGAAGAAGCATTAAAGGCGAAAGCAGACCAAATTTTATTAGATAATTTTGATCTGCCCTCATTAGAAGTAGCCGTAAATATAAATCAAGGACGTGCCAAACTTGAAGCTTCTGGCAATATAAATAAAGATAATCTCTATGACATTGCGAAAACTGGCATAGACTACATCTCTATTGGCGCATTAACCAAACACATCCGAGCAATTGATTTTTCCATGCGCATGTAATATTTTTAGAAAAAAACTATTGTGCTGATGAATCACTATACATGTTTGTTTATAAAAAATATTCCATACAATCTCAAAATCAACAATAAGCTTTTTATTAACGGTCGTAAAAAACATCAACCAATGAAGAAATAGAACACATATTATTAATAAAACTAGATATCTCACGCCCAGCAATTTATTTTTGTAGTCATGTTCTATACTGAATTAATAAAAGGGTTAGATACTTAGGGGATATATGAGCAAAGATATTGATATATAGGAATATAATGCAACATTATCTATTTATAATGTGAAATTCTAAAAAAAAAGTAAATACAGGAATTTTTCCCGTATTATTCATGACTAACACTCTTTTTTTAATGTAATTAATTCGATACTGTTACAATCAAATGATAACCTCAATAAGGTTCTAAAAAATGAAAGACTCTAATGTATAACAGCACTATTTTTAAAATTACTAACTTCATGGTAACACTGTTTGTGTTAATAACATCACAAAATATATTTGCTGATGATAATATCCTAGATAAAGAAAGTGTTGAGGTTATAGGTATTACACCGACACATGGTGTCGGACTTCCTGAAGAATTAATTCCTTATAATGTCCAGTCGGCATCAAGTACTGATTTAGAGGCAAGTCAAACTCTCGACTTAACTGACTTTATGAATCGGAACCTTGGCAGTGTTACTATCAATGATGCTCAAAATAACCCCTTACAATCGGATGTGTCATATCGTGGTTATTCATTGTCACCATTACTAGGCTTACCTCAAGGATTGGCAGTCTACCAAAATGGTGTGCGAGTTAATGAACCATTTGGTGATTCTATGAATTGGGATCTAGTCCCAGAATCATCTATAGCAAATATTAATCTAATCGGTGGTGCTAACCCTGTCTTTGGTCTTAATGCATTAGGAGGATCACTCTCCATTACGACAAAAAATGGTTTTACCCATCCGGGGCAAAATATTGAAACTTATGGTGGTTCGTTTGAGCGTATCGTTTCAACTATTGAGTCCGGTGGTAATAACGGTAAATGGGGTTATTTTATCACCGCAAATTACTTCGATGAGGATGGTTGGCGCGATGCTTCGCCATCTGATGCGTTAAATCTATTTGGTTCACTAAGCTATCGTGCAACAAAGACAACATTAGACTTATCGCTTAATCACGCGAATACAGATTTAATTGGCAATGGTTCATCGCCCGTAGAACTACTCGAACTTGATAGGGCAGCTGTGTTTACATCTCCTGATCAGACAGAGAATAAAATGACAATGGTTAATCTAGAGGGCACTCAGTGGGTCAACGATAGTATCCAATTAAGTGGAAATGCTTTTTATCGTAAAAATGAGACTGACAGTTTCAATGGCGATGGCTCAGAATTTACTGATTGTGGTGGTGGTGACGCCGGTTTTTTATGTGAAGAAGATGATCTTACTGAGCCAATAGAAGACCAGAACGGAAATAACATTGCCGAATCAGTTAACGGAATTGAACGTAACGCGATAAACAATATCAGTAATCGAGAACAAGAAGGTTTCGGTGCAAACCTACAAACGAGTTTTCTGAATGATTTATTTGGTCATAAAAATCAGTTGATTTTTGGCACCGGCTACCAACAAGGACTTATCGATTTCTTTTCGACCGTAGAAATTGCATCGCTTAACTGTACTGTTAATGGGGAAGATTGCACTCTTGCTAGTGCAGATCGAGGCACATCAAGAACATCTCTCTTTGTACCTGAAGAAGGCACAAGCATTAAAGCCCATAACCGTGCATGGTCAATCTATGCGACGGATACTTTTTTAGTAACGGATAAACTCGCAATCACTGCATCAGTTCGCTATAACAACTCACATATAGTCTTGAGTGATAGGAGTAGTCAAAACAATCTCGTTGACCCCGAAGACCCAACAGCACTGAATGGTGAACATGATTTTGATCGTATCAATCCCGCATTTGGTATTACTTATAAATTTGACAATAACATAGGCGTTTATGGTAGCTATAGTGAATCAGCTCGGGCACCTACGCCGATTGAATTGTTATGTGCACGTGAAGACGCTCCTTGTAATTTACCCAATGCATTTCTCGCTGATCCACCACTTGAACAAGTTGTCACCAAAAGTTATGAAGGTGGTGTCAGAGGCGCCTTAGGTAATGGCATCAGCTATAGTATCAGTGCTTTTCATAGTACTAATAACGATGACATTATCTTTGGTTCAACGGGTGGCACAACATCAAGCAGAGGCTTCTTTAGGAATGTTGGTGATACAGAACGTGTTGGTACAGAGGTTGGTTTAAATGGGATATTCAACAAGAAATTAAATTGGTATCTCAATTACAGCTATGTTGATGCTTCTTTTCAAGATGCTTTTGTTGGAATTAGTGCGAATCATCCAAATGCGACTGATTTAAACGGTGATGGAGATGCAGATGAAATTCAGGTCGATTCAGGAGACAGGATACCCGGTATACCTGAGCATACATTTAAGTTAGGCGGTTTATATAGCTTCACAGAAAAATTCTCCGTTGGTGCCAATATGATTTACAACTCTACTCAATTTCTGCGTGGTGATGAGAGCAATGAGCTGGGTTCTGTCGATGGTTATGCGATCGTCAATTTAAATAGTACTTATAAAATTAATAATACCTTTTCAATATTTGCACGTGTTAATAATTTATTTGATACAAACTATGAAACATTTGGATTGTTGGGTGAAGCAGATGAAGTATTTGATGGTACGGGAGCAACGGGGGCATTCACTAGTTCAGTATTCCAAGGTGCGGGCGCACCCATTAGTGCTTTCGTAGGTATTTCTGCTTCTTTTTAAAGATATGCCCTTAGCTTTGTTATCAAAAAAGGAGATTCTTATTTTAGGTTTGTCTTTTATTCTTATAAAGTATGATGTTTAATGTGATTTAACAACACTAAACTTTATCAATCCTTAAAAATAAAAGATATTGAGGCTATATACGGCTCTTTATCGTATCCACAAGACTCGCCAATAAGTAGAGCTATTCATGAGTAATCTATTCAAGCTTTTTGAAGAACGATTTCCAAAAGACTTATTACAATCTTTTATTGAAACTAAAGATGGAAAACAATATTGCTATCAAGATTTAATCAATCTTACTTCCAGCATCGCATCCACTCTGAGCAATGCGGGTATAAGTAAGAGCGATAGAATTATCTTTCAAGTAAACAAATCACCAGAAGCTATTTTTCTATATCTTGCTTGCATCAAAATTGGCGCAGTAGCAGTGCCTTTAAATTATGCTTACACGGCTTCAGAACTGTCCTATTTCTTAGATGATATAGAACCTAGCATGGTTATTTGTGACCCTGCTTCACCTATCATCAAGGAGAAGCTTTTACAGAAAAAACATAACTCAATTCTATTGACACTAAATAAGCATGGCAAGGGGACGCTATTTAATGATAATAATGCAAGTAATTTCGTACAAACAGCTGATGTTGTTGGAGATGATGTTGCTTGCATACTTTATACGAGTGGTACAACTGGGAAACCTAAAGGAGCAATGATCACTCATGAGAATCTATCTTCAAATGCAATAGCGATACATAAAAGCTGGGAGTTTAATAGTGATGATATCTTATTACATGCTTTGCCTATTTTTCATGTACATGGGCTTTTTGTAGCACTGAACAGTGTACTACTTAGTGGGGCAACTATGATTTTCTTAGCTGAATTTAATGTTGATGACATTATTAAATTCTTACCTCGAACTACCGTATTAATGGGTGTACCTACATTTTACACACGCTTACTCGCCCATGCTGAACTCAATGATAAGATCATAAAGAATATACGTTTATTTATCTCAGGCTCGGCTCCACTGCTTAAAGAAGTTTCCGACAAATTTTATAAAAAAACAGGACACAGAATTCTAGAACGCTATGGTATGACAGAAACTATAATGATCGCGTCTAATCCATTAAATGAAGAACGCATACCTGGAACTGTAGGACAAGCTCTACCTAATATTTCAGTAAAAATTACTACTGAGGATGACAAAACTCTTGAAACTGGATTAACCGGAAACATACAAGTAGCAGGACCGAATGTATTCAAGGGCTATTGGAAGAATCCTGTAAAAACGCAACGAGAATTTACCAAAGATGGTTTTTTTAAAACCGGTGATATCGGTTTTAAAAATGTAAACGGCTATTTAACAATAGTAGGCCGTTCAAAAGATTTAATAATTTCTGGAGGTTATAATGTTTACCCAAAGGAAATAGAAAATATTATAAATACCTTGGATGGTATTAATGAGTCAGCGGTAATTGGTATACCACACCCAGATTTTGGAGAGGGAGTTATTGCTATTATTGTTAAGGAGAAGAATAATAAATTCGATGAATTAAATCTAAAAAAAATTCTCAAAAAAAAGTTGGCTACTTACAAAGTACCGAAAAGAATTTTTGATGTTAGTCAGTTACCTCATAATATCATGGGTAAGGTTCAGAAGAATAGCTTACGAGAAAAATATAGACATATATTTGATGAATAGGTGATATTAATTGATTAGAGATATTATTTTATTTATAGTACTAAAACTATGTATGTCGTTTTAATGCATTAGTAATTTCACCTAAAATTTCTACATCATCAATTGTTGCTGGTGTATTGTATATTTCACCGTCAGCAATCTTTTTCATTGTGCTACGCAAAATTTTTCCAGAACGTGTTTTGGGTAATCTTTTTATAATGATAACTTTTTTAAAAGCTGCAACAGGACCAATATTCTCTCTTACACTTTCAATAAGTTCTTTAATAATGCTGTCTTGGTCAGTCACTACTCCACTGTTCAATACAACTAAGCCCATTGGTAATTGACCTTTTAACTGATCATAAACCCCTATCACTGCGCATTCAGCAACTTTTGGATGGGCAGCCAGAACCTCTTCCATGCTTCCTGTTGATAAACGATGTCCTGCAACGTTGATAACATCACCTAATCGACTCATCACCCAAACATAACCATCTTCATCAATATAACCAGCATCCCAAGTCATATAGTAACCATCATAAACAGAAAGATAAGCATCAATATAAGCTTGATCATTTTTCCAAAGTGTCTGAGAACAACCAGGGGGAAGCGGCAACTTTAATGCCATTTTTCCCATCTCACCTACGGGCAATGGCTCACCTTTTTCATCTAGCACTTCTAAATTATAACCAGGCACTGGTTTTGATGTAGAGCCATGTTTTACAGGAAACTGTTCAAGTCCCATGCAATTTGCGGTAATAGCCCAACCCGTTTCTGTTTGCCACCAGTGGTCGATGACAGGAATATTTAATTTTTTCTCAGCCCATTGTATAGTTGCAGGATCACAACGTTCGCCAGCAAGAAATAGTGATTGTAGTGAAGATAAATCATATTCTTTAATGAAATGACCATCAGGGTCATTACCTTTGATTGCTCTAAAGGCAGTCGGTGCTGTAAAAAGTGCGTTAACTTTGTGTGTTTCAATAACTCGCCAAAAAGCACTTGCATCTGGTGTTCCAACAGGTTTACCTTCATAAAGAATCGTAGTGCAACCATATAATAAAGGAGCGTAGACTATATATGAATGCCCCACCACCCAACCAACATCTGAAGCAGACCAGAAGACATCTCCAGGTTTCATATTATAGATGTTCTTCATAGACCAGTTTAGTGCAACGGCATGTCCGCCATTATCACGCACAACCCCTTTTGGCTTGCCTGTCGTTCCCGAGGTATACAGAATGTACAGAGGATCCGTTGCATTTACAGAAACACAATTTACTGCTTTAGCAGTTACGCTAGAAGCTTGCCAATCAATGTCTCGGCCTTCAATCAAGGCCGCTTCATATTGAGGTCTTTGCAAAATAATACAAATTTTCGGTTTATGACTTGCTATTATAATAGCTGAATCAAGTAAGGGTTTATACTTTATGATTTTATTCACTTCGATACCACAGGACGCAGACAAGATGACTTTTGGTTGAGCATCGTTAATTCGTGAAGCCAGTTCATTCGAAGAGAAACCACCAAAGACAACTGAGTGAACAGCACCTAATCGAGCACAAGCCAGCATAGCAATTACAGCTTCGGGAACCATAGGCATATATATGATTATCGTATCGCCTTTACGTACTCCATGTTCTCTTAATACCCCTGAAAAGTTTGCCGTTAAATCACGCAATTCTTTATAGCTATATCGTTTTATCGTATTTGTTACAGGACTGTCATAAATGAGTGCAATTTGTTGAGCATGTCCATTTTCAATATGTCTATCGAGCGCATTGAAACAAGTGTTTAATTTTCCGTCTGGAAACCATTTGAAAAAGGGTGGGTTTTTATCATCAAGAACTTTTGTAAATGCTTCTTCCCAATCTATACCCTTTGCTGCATCAGACCAATATGCTTCAGGCTCCTCTTGTGAACGCTTATAATTTTTTAAATATTCAGACATCATCTGTCATCTATGTTTAGTTTAATATTCTAATTAAAATATTTTTAGTTTTAGTTTTGCTTATTTAACAATAAGACTTCATTTCTAAAAACCACAATACTTTCAAGTTTTATTTAAACATCAACGCCGGCAATATATAGCCAAGTATCAATAACACTATCTGGATTTAACGAAATACTCTCAATACCTTCATCTAATAACCATTTTGCAAGATCTGGATGGTCAGATGGCCCTTGGCCACAGATACCAACATACTTCCCGGCCTTTTTACATGCCTTGATAGCACGACTTAACATAAACTTAACGGCTTCATCACGCTCATCGAATAAATCTGCAACTAACCCAGAATCTCGATCAAGTGCTAAGGTTAATTGCGTCATGTCATTAGAACCAATCGAAAAACCATCAAAATATTCAAGGAATTGATCAGCCAAAATCGCATTACTAGGTACTTCACACATCATAATCAACTTTAGGCCTTCTTTTCCTCTTTCTAAGCCATATTTGGCCAATAAGTCAACAACCTGCTTAGCTTGTCCTAGAGTGCGTACGAATGGAACCATAACCCAAATATTATCCAAACCCATCTGTTCGCGCGCATAAAGTAAAGCACGACATTCCAATTCAAAACACGCTTCAAACTCATCTGACAAATAGCGTGACGTGCCCCTGTAGCCAATCATCGGATTTTCTTCTTGTGGTTCGTATCGTTCACCCCCGAGTAAATTGGCATACTCGTTAGATTTAAAATCAGATAAACGTACAATAACTGGATTAGGCGCAAATGCAGCACCTAGTGTTGAGATACCCTCAACCAAATTCTGAACATAAAATTCCACTGGGCTTGCATAAGCTTTGATACATTCATCAATAGATTTTTTTATTACCTTTTCTTGATCATCGTAGTCTATTAAAGCACGTGGATGTATACCGATCTTATTATTTATAATAAACTCTAATCTCGCTAAACCAACACCAGCATTAGGAATCGATGCAAATGACATAGCCTTTCCAGGATTGCCCACATTCATCATTATTTTTAAAGGTGCAGGTGGCATATTATCTAATTCTGCTCGATTCACCTGAAAGTCCAGTTTACCTTCATAGATAAGTCCGCTTTCTCCTTCTGAACAGACCACAGTTATAACATCATCATAATTAATTTTATTAGTTGCATCACCACAGCCTACAACCGCAGGAACACCTAATTCTCGTGCAATAATTGCGGCATGACAAGTTCGTCCTCCTCGATTCGTCACTATCGCAGATGCACGTTTCATTACTGGTTCCCAATCAGGATCAGTCATCTCTGTCACTAACACATCACCCTCTTGTAGATCATCCATGTCTTTCAATTCTTGGATGACTCTTGCTTTGCCAATCCCTATCTTTTGACCTATTGCAGCACCTCTAATAAGCAAATTTCCTTTTTCATTTAACTGATAACGTTCAATTATGTTTTTATTTTCACGACTTTGTACTGTCTCAGGTCGCGCCTGCACGATATAAATTTTATTATTATTACCATCTAAAGCCCATTCAATATCCATAGAACGACCATAATGTTTTTCTATTATTACAGCCTGTCGTGCAAGTTCTTCTAACTGTTCATCGTTTAGACAAAATATCGCAGAATCCTTAGCTAATACTTTTATGGTTTTTACCAATTCATCATTATCGGAAGAATCGTCATATATCATTTTAATCGCTTTACTACCTAAACTACGACTTAGTACTGATGGCCTACCCTGCGCTAAAGATTTTTTATAGACATAATATTCATCAGGATTTACTGCGCCTTGAACTATAGTTTCTCCTAAGCCATAGCTTGCTGTAATAAATACAGCATCATCAAAACCAGATTCCGTATCAAGAGTAAACATAACACCACTTACGCCCAGATCGCTACGAACCATAAGTTGTAGACCCACTGATAAAGCTACTTCTTCATGAGCAAAGTTCTGATGCACACGATAAGCAATAGCTCTATCATTATATAGTGATGAGAAGACCTCTTTAATTCTAAACAAGATATCGTCAATACCAGATACATTTAAAAATGTCTCTTGTTGACCTGCAAATGAAGCGTCTGGTAAATCTTCAGCGGTTGCTGATGATCTTACCGCAATAGAGCACTCGTCATCTCCATCACTCATTTCTTCATAAGCATCCTCTATGGATTTTTTTAATCGATCTTGAAATGGCGATTCGACGATCCATTGACGAATTTCTTTCCCGACCGATATCAGTTGTTTAACATCATCAACATTCAATTCTTTGAGCCTGAGTTTTATACGCTCACGTAATTGATTATGATCAAGAAAATCCCAGAAAGCTTTGGCTGTTGTTGCGTAACCTCCAGGGACATTCACATCAGCCTCGGATAAATTACTTATCATTTCTCCCAGTGACGCGTTTTTACCGCCTACGGTTCCCACATCTTTCATTCTTAATTCTCGTAGAGGCTGAATGTAGTCATTAGCTACCATTTTTTTCATAAAATTCCTTTCTCAATAAATCTTTAAAATTACTTTTTTTTAATTATTTTTTAATAATTTTTTTTCTTTTACTATATTTACAGCAATTTCTTCAATCGATATCGCTGTCGAATCAAGAACAAATATACCTGCTTTATGCATCATGACTTCTGCTCGTTTAACTTCATGTTGACACTTTTTTAATGTGGCGTAAGGAGTATTCGGTCGTCGCTGTTGACGAACAGCACTAAGTTGATCAGCGCGTATGGTGAGACCAGCAATTTTATTGAGATGAGGCAATAAGAATTCAGGTAATTTCTCATTATCAAGATCATCATCAGTTAAAGGATAATTAGCTGCTTTCAATGAAAAATGCATCGCTAAATATAGGCAAGTCGGGGTTTTTGCAGAACGTGATACTCCTACTAATATAACATCAGCCTTGTCGAATAAATTTACTCTAATTCCATCATCGTTTTTAAGAGTGAAGTCGATCGCATCCATTTGTTTTTTATAATCTTCATCACCAAATTCTTCATGTGGCTTTCCTATAGTATGTGATGACTTTATGTCTAGACTCTTTTCAAGAGGCTCTATAAATGAATTAAACAAACTGATTACACATGCATCTGTAGTAGATATAAATTTTTGGAGGTTATCATTTACTAGTGTACTGAAAACAATCGGTTGAACACCACTTTCTTCATATTCTTGCTGAATCTCACCTGCCACAAAAGAAGCTTCTATCTCAGTTATCACAAAAGCAAATGTTTTATCTGAAAAATCAACATCATCAAACTGTGAAAGCAAACTTTGCCCGAGTGACTCAGCTGTTTTTCCTGTTCGATCTGAAACATAAAAAACAGAACGTTTACTTTGTTTATTATTCATTTTAAAATTTAAAAAAGCTGAGCTAGCTCACAAATACAGAAGACACCACGATTTAATAAAAAAAATAAGCTACTTGTAATCAACGCGGCAGGAAATTATTTCCGTTTATCAATAGGAATAAATTTTTGATTCTTCGGACCAACATAATTTGCACTGGGTCGAATAATCTTACCATCCTCACGTTGTTCAATTACATGCGCTGCCCATCCAGATGTGCGTGCAACAACAAATAGCGGAGTAAACATTGCTGTTGGAACATTCATTAATGAATAAGACACAGCCGAATACCAATCAAGATTAGGAAACATTTTTTTCTCCGCCCACATTACTTTTTCAAGACGCTCAGCAATCTTATACATCTTCATGTTTTTAGCTTTAATTCCTAAACTTTTGGCTACACTTCTGATCATTTTATTACGTGGATCACCCGTGGTATATACTGGATGCCCAAAACCAATAACAATTTCTTTACGCGATATACGTTCTTTTATATCTGCTTCCGCTTCACTAGGATTTGCATAGCGAGACTGTATTTCAAATGCAACTTCATTAGCCCCACCATGTTTTGGCCCACGTAAAGCACCTATCGCGCCCGTTATACTGGAAAACATATCTGAACCTGTGCCAGCGATAACGCGACCAGTGAATGTTGAAGCATTATATTCATGTTCAGCATAAAGATTTAATGACGTATGCATTGCTCGAACCCATGTATCAGAAGGTTTATTGCCATGTAGTAAATGTAGAAAGTGACCGCCGATGGAATCATCATCTGTTTCAACTTCAATACGCGTTCCATTAACTGCATAGTGATACCAATAAAGTAACATAGAAGCAAAGCTCGCCATTAATTTATCGGCTATATCTCTTGCTCCTGCTGAATTATGATCTTCTTTTTCAGGCATTACTGCACCTAATACAGAACAACCCGTCCGCAATACATCCATCGGATGAGCCGAAGGTGATAATTGCTCAAGAGAATTTTTCACAGCGATTGGTAAACCACGCAATGATTGTAATTTTATTTTGTAAGCATTGAGTTCAACTACCGTAGGTAATTTACCATGCACCAAAAGATAAGCAATTTCTTCAAACTCACAATTATCAGCTATATCGAGAATATCATAACCGCGATAATGTAGATCATTACCTGTTAAACCGACTGTACATAAAGCGGTATTTCCTGCGGCCGTTCCACTTAATGCAACTGACTTTTTAGGTTTTGGTTTTTGTATTGTCTTTTTAGTCACGGATTATCTCCTGAAAATAATTCATTTAATTTTTTTTCGTAATCATGATAAGCCAGATAATCATAAAGTTCTTCTCTGGTTTGCATTAAATCAACTACATTTTTTTGTGTGCCTTCTTCGCGTAAGCTTGAATAAACTTTTAATGCTGCAGCATTCATTGCACGAAATGCCGACAACGGGTACAAAGCTAAACTGACATTTACTGAAGCGAGTTCTTCGATGGTAAATAAGGGTGTTGAGCCAAACTCGGTAATATTAGCAAGTACTGGTACACCGACAGCATCGACAAACTTTTTATACATACTAAGTTCCGTCATTGCTTCGGGAAAGATCATGTCCGCACCCGCTTCAACACAGGCACATGCGCGCTCAATTGCAGCATTGAGTCCTTCAACTGATAAGGCGTCAGTTCTTGCCATAACAACGAAGTCAGAGTCGACCTTAGCATCTACAGCAGCCTTAATCCTATCAACCATCTCTACTTGTGTAACTATTGATTTATTAGGACGATGTCCACAACGTTTTTGTTGAATTTGATCCTCAATATGAACCGCTCCAGCTCCAGCTTTAATCATTGAACGTATCGTTCTTGCTATATTAAATGCTCCACCCCAACCAGTATCAATATCGACTAATACTGGTAAATTAGTTATGTCTGTAATGCGGCGAAGATCGACTAAAACATCTTCCAAACTAGTAATTCCCAGATCAGGTATGCCACACGATCCTGCTGCGACACCTCCACCTGAGAGATACAACGCTCGATAACCAGTGGCGTCAGCTAAACGTGCATGATATGCATTTATAGCACCGACAACCTGCAATGGTTTTTCCTCTTCGACAGCAAGCCGAAACCGTGCACCTGGTGAATTAACCTTGTCGCTCATTGAAGTAACTTCCTCTTTAATTAATCTGAAATAGCAAGATGTTCATCGAGCATTTTTTCAACAGTTCTACGTGAACTGCGGATATGTCTCGTCATCAAAAATTGTGCCAACTCACCATCATGCTGACGAATAGCATCCACAATTTGTCCATGCTCTACAAATGCTCGTGGCACACGTTTACTCACCATCCCAAACTGATATCGATATAATCGGATTAAGTGATAAAGGTCATTTATATACATTTCAATCAAATGGTTATTTCGACTGCCTTTAATTATTCGACAATGAAAGTCCATCTCACCTTCTTTTTGATAATAACTTTGATCTTGTTTGATATGTTGCTCATGCTTGTCGAGCAGTACATCGATTTCATTAAGTTCTTTATCTGACATATTTTTTGCAGCTTGCCTTGCAGCTAAACCTTCAAGTGACTCGCGAATAAGGTAAATTTCAACCAAATGTTGTCTCGTCAATGAGATGACACGTGCGCCCACATTTGGTTTACGTTCAATTAACTTACACGCTTCTAGTCGACTTAATGCCTCACGTAATGGCCCTCTACTGATACCAAATTGATTTGCCAAAGCCGGTTCACTTATTTTTGATCCCGACGGTATAATCCCTTCAACGATCGCTGTCTGTAATTTATTACATATGCTATCTGCTATTGTTAATGAAGCTATTGGCTCATTTTTATTTGATTCATACATAAATGATTAATGCAATATTGTTGACAATTTGTCTTTTTAAGGATGTGAATATGATCAATATTATCATTTTAAGGCAATAATTGTTGACAATATCCAATGTTTATACCTAATTTAAAATATAAAAATCATTGATAAACCAATAAGAAGTCCAGACCAAAGAACTATTACAGTACAGTAGCCCATAATATCTTTGATACTCAAACCAGCTATCCCGAGCAATGGTAAAGCCCAAAATGGTTGAATCATATTTGTCCAAGCATCACCAAAAGCTACGGCCATAGCCGCTTGGTTTAAAGGAACTCCAAGTGCTTGAGCTGCAGGTATTACGATCGGAGCTTGAACGGCCCATTGACCACCACCTGATGGAACAAAGAAATTAACAATTCCTGCACTAAGAAAAGTGAATAGTGTGAATGTATCAATCGTAGAAATACTAATAAACCATTCACTGATTGAAACGGCAAGCCCTGAACTCACCATCATTCCCATGATTCCGGCATAGAGAGGAAACTGCAATACAATTCCCGTTGTACTTTTAATTGCCTCATTTAAGGCACGCAAATAATTGGCTGGTGTCTTTTGTAATAATAGCCCTATCATGAGGAAAATCATATTAAGACTATTAAGTCCAAGTTTACCTCCATCCATGAAGTAACAAGTTATGTAATAGAGTCCCATACCACTCAACAACAAGGAAACTAGCATACTATTTTCGAGCTTTTCAGCAGGAGTCATATCACTCAATGGAATAATGTTTTCTACTTCTTGATCTCTTATCTCTTCTGAAATTTCAATTACTTGATCAGGAGGCGGCATCATCAAACGATAAACCATCGGGACAGTCAATATTAACAATGCACAGATCGTCAATACTTCTGAACTAAAAATAGTTTCACTTACGGGAATAGACCGTCCTTCCAATAGTATCCCCAGACTATCACCATCAGCAACTGCGATCTTTAACGGAATGGAGCCAGACAAACCAGCATGCCAAATTAACATGCCAGAATAAGCTGCTGCAACAAGAAGTGGATAATGCACACCTTTCACTCTTTGAGCAATTTCTCTTGCAAAAAGACCACTGGCAATTAAACCAAAACCCCAATTGATCCAGCCAGAAATTAACGCTATGAAAGTCATTAATACTATTGCTTGACCGGGTGTCTTAGCAATCCCACTGATTAAATGTAATAGACGCTTTACAAGTGGTGTTTTAGCCAGAACGTACCCCGTGACCAGTGTCAATAAGGCTTGCATAGCAAAAGTTAACAGATTCCAAATTCCGTCACCCCAAAAGTCAATCATCTGATTGACTGACCTATCCTCGACAACAACACCACTAATTAATACTACAAATGTAAGAATGATTGCGAACAAAAAGGCGTCAGGTAACCAGCGTTGCATTACGCGAGTAAAGAAATTAGCTAATGATTGAACCAAAGCAGGCCTCTCTATTATCTTAAGGTTTATTTTTAGAACGTTAATATAATTATATCGATATAGAGATAGTCATTTTGTTTTAAACAGTAAGACTATTCTTTACTTAAAAAAAGCAATCGAAGTTACTATGTGATATGTGAAATTTAAGCTTCTGCACTTGGTCGTGCCAAAACCTTTTCATACCATTTTTTTGTTCTAGTATTCGCATCTGGGATATGAATATCGGACCACTTGGCAAATCCAATTGAACAAGTAGCAGTAATATCAACCATAGTAAATTGATCTCCGGTTAGATATGGCCCATCTTCAAGATATTTTTCTAACCACCAAAAAAAACGATTTAATGTCTGATTACCGCGATCAATCAATGCCGGAATAGCTGGAATATTATCTTTTCCGCCACCTGGAATACCTCTCTTTAAAAACTCCTTATGTTGATTTCGAAACACTTCAGAACAAGATATCATGCCATCAAATTCCATCTTACGTTGACGCATGGTCACAATTGCTTTTTCTTTTAGATCCCGACCGAGTAATGCAGGCTCCGGCTGAACCTCTTCGAAATAACGGCAAATAGCCATCACCTCATCAATATATGTACCATCATCAAGTTCAAGTACGGGTAATAAGCCACGTGGATTTACAGCAAGAAAATCATCTTGCAGATTTTCACCAGCAAGTATGTCAATTTCAATTTTTTCTAGCTTAATGTTTTTTTCAGCTAAAAAGATACGTGCGCGCCGTGGATTGGGTGCAACATGACAGTCATATAATTTCATCAATTCTCTCCGTAACTTATTTATCTTATTTTTTAAATTTGAGATATTGCAAATTTTAGCGCTTTGATAGTTGAAGAACTTAGTAAAATTATCTATCTATATTTCACCTACTCTTCCATCAGCACTTCAGTTAAATCTAGTTTCCAAACATCATTCACAAGAACCCAATGATCAATTTCTTTTTCAATAATTGGAATAACATTAAATACATCACTCGCCTTAGTCCAAGCATGCACACGTGCCTTGTCACCATCTACATCAATAGCCGTCACACCACCTTCAATTAAATCAACTTGAGCTTGTTTCATAACACCTTCCCAGTCTTCAACATACTTTTCTTTGGTACGTCCATCTCGCATATTCTCTGTAACCATATCGTATGCCGTAGCAAAATCTTGAGACTGTACTGCGTTAAAATAGGTTTGCTGTAATGCTGCTATAGTCACGCGAACTTCATCATCGCCCCCACAAAAACCTACCCTGAACATAGAAAAAAGTAGTATTAACGTAATAAAGATTGTTTTTATAATTTTCATCATTAAGTATCCTTAGATCAAAGCTAGAATTGACTTAGCCTAATATTTTTGTCATCTGGTTGGACGTAGGAGCGTAACTAAAATTTTCAAGATCAGACTCAAGGCATGTCCAGCTTTGAGCACTACTAGTCCAAACTTCAACTTGGGCAGAAAACCGATTGGGATTATCCAAACTTGCAGCCCACAGTCCCATGAGGTCAGGAACAAGTTCCGCATCAATAAATAAAGGACAACCACAATTTGAACAGAAACCACGGTTCACAGCATTACCACTATCAGCTTTAACCCTATAGTATTTTGCTTTCCCTTTTATGAAAAGTGCTTTTTTTGGAACATACATTACAGGGCATAACATACTACCACTAGCACGCTGACAATCACGACAATGACATTTCCACGAAAACGTAGGCTCAGCAGTACATTCATATTGTATTGCTTGACATGCACATGTCCCCGTTAACGAGTTCATAATTTCATCAGTTTGATTTTAAATCTGGACTAACAACGAACTCAGCTTGAGTTTTTTCCCTAATTTCATCCAAATCAACACCTGGAGCCAATTCAATCAAGGTAGGTTTATCTTCTTCAAATTGAAACACGGCTAAGTTTGTTATTAAAAGGTCCGTTACACTGGAGCCTGTCAAAGGAAGATCGCAAGACTTAAGAAACTTAGGACTACCGTCTTTTGCCGTGTGGTCCATAATAACAACGACTTTATTTACACCCGCGACTAAATCCATTGCGCCACCCATGCCTTTAATCATCTTGCCAGGTATCATCCAGTTTGCTAAATCTCCATTTTGAGCAACCTGCATGGCGCCTAAAATTGCTAAATTAATATGCCCACCACGAATCATGGCAAAACTATCTGCACTGGAAAAATAACTAGTTTGGTCTAACTCGGAAATAGTTTGCTTACCCGCATTGATTAAATCAGGATCAACTTGATCTGGGTAAGGAAATGGTCCCATACCAAGCATACCATTTTCACTTTCTAATATGACTTGTACATTGTCGGGGATATAGTTTGCGACTAAAGTTGGTATTCCAATACCCAGATTAACATAAAACCCATCTTGCAACTCTTCCGCAGCACGTTGCGCTATTTCTTCTCTAGACCATGGCATAATTATAATCCTCTACTAAGCTACGTATTCACGTGTAGTCATTATTTCGATAGGTTTTTTATGGTCAGTACCAACGATAAAGCCATTCACATAAATACCTGGCGTATGGATATGATCAGGATCAAAATCTCCCAAGCTCACATATTCTTCAACCTCGGCAATCGTTGTTTTTCCAGCCGTTGCCATCACAGGATTGAAGTTTCTAGCTGTTTTTCGGTAAACTAAATTACCTTCATCATCCGCTTTCCATGCCTTGACAAGAGATAAATCGGCCACCAAACCAGTCTCTAATATATAGGTCTCACCATTAAATTCTTTATGCTCTTTACCTTCAGCAATAACCGTTCCAACACCTGTTTTAGTATAAAAACCAGCAATACCTGCACCACCTGCTCGACAACGCTCAGCTAAAGTTCCTTGAGGATTAAATTCTAGTTCTAACTCACCCTTCATATATTGTTGTTCAAATGTTTTATTTCCACCAACATAAGATGAAACCATTTTTTTTATTTGTCGTGTATGCAGTAAAATCCCCAAACCAAAGTCATCTATTCCGCAATTATTTGAAATCACGGAAATATCTTTCACGCCTGAATCACGTAATGCAGTAATCAAATACTCTGGGATACCACAGAGACCAAAGCCACCTGCCATAATGGTCATACCATCAAACAGAATTCCTTCCAAAGCCTCTGACGCGCTATTTTTTAATTTATTCATTTACAGACACCCTTATGTTTTAACTTTGTATTCAATATTCGGTGAAAGTGCTACACAACCGTATAATGAGTATTAAGTTTTTTAAATACGAGTACTAAGAACAATGTGTCTTTTCTCATAGTAACAGATTGCACTTTATCTCTATACTGATTCCAATTAAGACTTATTTATTAGTTATATATATATTGCCAAAAATAAAATCATAAATAAATACTATACTTCGATAAAAGAATCTATTGTAGATGAATTTCGATATAAGAATAAGCATGTGCATAAAATTGATATTGCTTTTTTCAAAACTTCTCATCCATGAGCAATGTCATGGATGAGAAGTTGAAAAATCAATTACCTCAATTTTTTAGCTTAATTTACTTATGCGGGTGTACTATCCGTTAATGCTGAGTCGGCCGCATCAGTAGTTTGATCTCGTTCTTCATTAAAAATGAATTTTGGTTTAAATATATATGCCATAGCAGGCATCAAGAACAATGCTGACAGAGCAGATACAGTTAGCCACATACCGATTAACATACCCATTTCAGCCTGAAAGCGTAAGGATGAAAACAGCCACACACCAACACTAACAATTAACACTAGAGCGGTAACCAATACACCACGACCAGCGCAATGTAATGATATTCCTATTGCCTCTAGATGCGTTTTTCCTGAATCATACTCACCTTTTATACGATCACATATATACAGCGTGTAATCTACCCCCAAACCAATACCCAGAGCAGCAACCGGGACAGTATTAATATTCATACCAATGTTTTGCCAAGACATAAAGGCAAAGGTGACGAGATTCGCTAGGACTACCGGCACCATAAAAAACAAACCAGCAATACTTGAGCGGTAGACAAACATACACATCATCACAAGGATAAATAACGCAAGCGCGATAGACTGTATCTGACCAGACAATATAACTTCATTCACAGAAGCGATCACACCGATGATTCCACCCGCCAATCTAAAATTTGCAAGCTCCTGTAACTCAGGATTATCTTTTATGAATTGCTTAACACGCGCAATTGCCGTTGCAATCGTGTCACCTTTTCTATCAGAGAAATACATCAGTACAGAAGCATAGTTAATATCAACGTCAGTGAAGCGTAATAAATCACCAGGTTCAGCTGCACGTTCAAACATAAACAATAATTCACCATTCTGATCGGTAGTTGTACCTAATTCAGAGTACCTAAAATTACCTTCACGTAATGTTTGATTCACAGATGGAAGCACATCTGCTACAGATATAGTGGCGCCAATTTCTTTTTGCTGCTCCATATATTGTTGAAAACGCAACATACCATCAAGGATTTCAACATTTTTTATCTTCCCGACGACCTTGCCACCAAACTCATTTTTGGCTCCTTCCTCGACACCACCAACCACGACAAACATACGGTCAGCACCAGGGAATTGCTTATTGATGCTTGCAGAATCTACATTATAACGACCATCTGGCCATAGGATTGGAGAACCTGGATTTGAATCACCAACATCTAAATCTTGCGCTAAATACCCACTACCAATAAACACTATCGTTGCTAGAAAAACGACAACATACCTTGCTTTTGTTGCAACCACTCTGACACAAATATCTAGGAAGGGTCTGATGACTAATAAGTCTAAGTTAAGTGGATGTGCATAAGATTTCGGATTTTTAACCCATGATAATAAAACTGGTGTCACGACAAGTGAACTAATCGCAACTGTACCAACCCAGACAACCGCCAGAACAACTAATTTTTGCAGTAATGGAATTGGACTAATCGCGACTACTGTCACACAACCTGCATCTGTTGCTATACCCAACAAACCAGGGCGCAACAAATCTTTCATTGTTGTTGTTGCAGCTGATAAAGAATTAACGTCTTTATTATCATCTACTTTGTCGATCTCTTCATGATATCGCGTCATCATCTGTACAGAATGAGATACCGCTCTAGCAGTTATCAACATAGCAACAACAACAACAAGCGGATCAAAGTGAATACCACAGAGTTGCGCCACACCTAACGCCCATATAGCACTAATAGCACCAGACAACAGCGGTAAAATAGTCCCACGCCAAGTTCTGTTTATAACAAACAGTAATACAAGAAATATTGATGCAGCTATACTAATAAGTTTCATTGTTTCTGGCAGGTAATGGTCTACCCAGCCATATAAAATCGGATTACCTACCAAACTTATATCGACAGTCTCATCATCAAGTTGTTTGACCAAATCGTAAGCTTGTTCATACGCCAGGTTGAAATCAAGTAAATTATCAAAAAAATCAACCGTAATAAGTGTTGCTGTTAAATCTTTCGATACGAAAGGGCCGTAGACCAAGGGACTACGAAGTATAGCTTCTTTCATGTAGTCAATATCTGCTTGAGTTTCAGGCAATTCTGGCCACATATACGGAAAACTTTCAATACCAACTGTAGAAGCTCGAGTCTCTTTGAGTTTCTTACCGGCTATAGAAAAAATTTGAAATTCATTGATGGCATCAATTGAATACAATCCTTTAGTGAGATCCCGTATTTTCTTCAATACAGGCATTTGAAAGATATCACCTTCGGTAGATTGAACCATGAAGGTCATAATATTAGTACCACCAAAAGTGTCTTTAAACTGCTCATGAACTTTAATGTATTCATGCGAACCAGGCTGTAAATCTTCAAATACTGTTTTAACATCTATTTTATAGGCAAAGTTTGCCAATATAGCTGTCAAAAAAACAACCAGTCCAAGAACTACTTTTCGATGTCTCATGCAAAATAGTGCCAAATTCTCTAACATTTCTTTCTCCAACGAGCCGAAATAAAAATCTTCGACTACCCCTAATTATTTATTATTATTTGAATTTAATAGATTTAATCAGCAAACAATGTCCATGCATTTGACTTAATTTCCATTGCGCCTACTGTTTGACCAACTGACAAAAAGCTACCACCATCAATAGCCAATTCTGTGTGTGAAGTTAAATCTGTGTCTGACAAATTTCTTGAATCAAACTGAGTCATATCTGCTGAAAATTTTATCCACTTACCTTTATTACCCACAGCGACCCACTCGTTTGTTTCATCAGACCAATCTACATCCATTAAATGTTCCGTCATACCAGAAACTTTAGGGTCAATATAAGTCCAAGTTTCACCACCATCACTTGTAGCGACGATTGAACCGCCCAGTCCTACAACGACACCTTCCTGAGGTGAACGAAACGCAACAGCAGTAAAACTGTTAGGACTGTTTGTTTGAGTATCTTTCCACGTCTGACCATTGTCAGCACTCTTAAATATGAGACCAAATTCACCAGCTATAAAAAGTGTAGTGTCGTTAACTCGAACTATGTCGTTCATGAAGACATCTTCTTCTTCACGCATTTGTTTCCACGTTTCACCATAATCAAGCGATTGAAGAATCATACCCATCTCACCTACCGCCCAACCCTCACCATCGGGGTAGGAATGAACACGCAGTAGCTTATTCGCAGTTTCTGACTTTGGTGACTCAACTTCAATCCAGTTTTTACCACCATCACTAGTCCTGAGGGTCACACCATTATTTCCTACTGCCACTGAATTATTTTCGTCCCAAGACGTGATATCTTGCAGATGTGATACTGTCGGAGCAGTTTGACTCTCCCAACTTTTACCCTTGTCCGTTGATATTATAATTTTTCCATAATTACCAACAGCCATGTAAACATCAGAATTCACTTTGCTCAAACCAAAAATATTGTCTCGGACATTTATCACCGGCGGGATAACTTCTTCTATTACTGCTGTAGGTTTAATGAAAATACCAGCCCACAGTAATGTACCTACAATCGCCCAAGGCATTATAGATACAATAAGTTTTGCTATTTTCTGCACAATTGATTCAGCAGTATTAGATATTTCGGATGTTTTTTCTACTGCAGTATTATTTTCTGACATATTCATAACGACCCTTCTTCATAATGTGTTTCTTAACCATCAGAATCTAAAAAGACATTAGTAATCCTTTTAATGGTTAACGTGTCATTTGTTTTTGAATACACCCCTAAATAAAAATGGTGACTGCTAGAAAAGAATTATCCAGCAGTCACCTTTGTGGGGAGAACAATATTAAAACTAATTTATTCTTATTTTGCGATACTGATTAACTTTTTAAGAGTCACATCGTCCGCTTCAACACCCGCTGGGTTAGCCTTCATGTTAGATGACCATGTTGTAGAGAACTCAGCCTTCCAATCGATGATGTGACCAACAACTGGCATAGTGGATAAGTATCCATCATCACCAACGTCACGACGGTTTTGGAAAATAAATGATTTCCAAAATTTGCCGTTTTGATCAAGTGCTTCTCCGTAGTAAGGGCGCGGATAATCAACTTCCATCCAAACAGTTTTCTTACTGTATGGATGTTCGACTGGTGGAACACCCTCGATTACAAATACTTCACGTGGCTCCCACTGCACTTGTGGCGCAGGGAAAAAGTGTGGAGGAATGTCCATGCCTACAGCGGGGAACTCTTTAATGGTGTTTTTGTACGTTAAGTCAACAGTCATAAGCGGTGCATGCGCAATTGCGAATATCCATTGTCGACCTAGCAACTTAGTAGACTGATATTTGGTAGGAACCGCATCCCAAATATCCCAATCATCATACAATTGCACGGTACCACCAATTGGATCCATCCAAGAACTACCCGTCAAACGACGAGCACGACGAACAGACTTTAAATAAGCCCAAGTGTCATCTGGTGTTTTTGAAGTAGGATCGTTATAACGGATCTGGAAAATACCTAAACCTTTAATATCCTGAGGATAGGTAGCAACCAAAACAGTTTTTTGCATGATACTGCCATCGCCTTCAGAAATAGGACCGCCATCTAGACGTCCTTCCATATAGTAACGCTGAGCCCACCAACGTTGGATACGTTCCATACCCTTCGTGGCGTCCAAGAATACCCATGAAATGTGACGAAGATCCATAGTGGCACCATATGTAGGTCCACGCAAATTCCAGATCAACTTGTCTCCTGCATGCGGATCATCCATCTTCACATCTTGTGGATCAAAGAACATCCCTGCTGTCCAACCAGTTGCAGTTCGGTCAGTTGGATTAAATTTTACAGTTTCCTTGCTCTTCTGAGTCCATGACATGTACTTTTCATCCATTGGCACAGGCTCTGAATGACGAACAGGTATTGCTAAATGATGATTACGAATCATCCACTCATACTTGCCTGGCAACATGTCACCTACACGCTTACCTTCAAATGTCATATCGATAACACTATCCAGGTTTGCGGCATTAATGATTGTGCCTTCTGGCATTTCTTCAGCAATAGAGCTCAGGGGAGCGCCAACGAGCAACCCCAAAGATACTACTGATGTAGCTAATATTTTCATATACATATATAAATACTCCTACCTTTTTTAAAATCGTCCTGCATCACTGCAGGGCATTATGGTTAAATCATTTTTCATATTTTTACTACTTAGATCAGAACTGCCTCGTAACCTTCAAGACAATTTGGTTATCATCGGCAAACCAATCAAATAGCGATGCGTTACCTTCACGAAAACCAAGAGGGTTCGAAGTGCCGGCGGCTAATGTACCACCTACACCCGATGTTTGATTGTTAAAGCCAGACCCGATATTGTCTGATGCTGTATTCTTTTTATCACCATCATTCCACCAGAGATCAGCTTCTAACTTCACACGCCAATCGTCGCCAAAGACAAACTCAACTGCAGCGATACCAAAACCACCACCGTTGCTCAAGTCTGTACCAGCAACAAACATAGGATTAATTGTGTCACGCTTGAAATTTAGTAGGGTGAATACAGTCAAGTAGGCCGTATGTTCTCTCTTTTGTGCACCAAAAGAAGCAAACTCAACGATTTCATCGCTGTCGCTGTGATCGAGTATCCATGTGTCGAAAAGCTGAACACTAGAAAGTGATGGGCGGTTAGTCCCAATATATCTACCCAACTTAAATTCCTTATCAATACGGAACATAGTGACTAATGTATCTTTCTCTATAATGCCGCCCCAACCAGGTAAATCTGATGCTAACTGACCAAAGTTAAAAGGTTTATTTGGAATGAACGCTACTTCGGCACTCAACGTTGAATCAATCGCTTGAGCATAACCGTTTGCACTCACACCAAAAACGTTAATGTGTGGATAAATCCAATCACCCAACACACCGTTTTCTGCAGCTTCACTAAAATGACTCTGCGTGCCATCAACTCCAAAGAGAGCCGTGGAAGCACTATTAGCTGGGTTCATCATCGGCGTTGGGTTAAAAGTTCTTAAGAACGCGACAGAGTAACCAATTGAACCAATTTCACTGTTCCAACGAAAACCGAATGTCGGATCATCTTGTGAACCGTCTGTGTGGTCTGCGTTATAGTCTGTGAACGCGGTGAAATCTACACCACGATACGGATGTGGAATCCAACGTCCACCCTCAATATTGTAGTTGCTGCCCACATCATCATCACGATCAAGTCCTGGTCGGATGAAGAAGTTTAATGAACCACCAAGTTCGTCATAGAGATCGAGATCAAAATTGACTAAAAATAGTGGTTTACGCCAATCTTCGTTGTTCTCAAAAAAGAGTCTCCAACGATAATCAAAACCATGCACCAAATCCATTGCTTGGAAGAAATCACTTTCTCCCCAAACCAATTGCTGCTTACCTACACGCATATTCAACTTACCGTCAAATAACGAAAAGTCAGCGTAATATTCGCGAAAGAATTCTTGTAAATGGTTTGTATTGTATTGATCCATGTAGTTGTTAGAACTACCAGCTTCACCAGCAGTACTTGTACCCGCTGTGATTCTTTGGAGGCTATCCATGTAATCCGTCTTGTACTCTCTATCAAAGCGACTGACGATTTTCCATGAAACTGGGCCTGTATAGATGTCTGTGTCTATTAATAGAGTAGCCCGAGCCATTGTAAGGTCAAATTTGTCATCTTCTGGCGTTTCTTCATGGTCTTCAAGACCCATGCCGAAATATGTACGAGCGTAACCACTGATTTGCCAGCTCCATTCTTCACCATAGCCGCCTGTACACGTATCACAAGAAGGCTCACTTGCTAGATGACCGTCGGCGAATGCAGAACTTGTCGCAAATGTTCCTCCGAAACACAATAGAAAACCCATGGTTTTCAAAATATTGCTGTTATATTTTTTCATTCCTCCCCCTTAAAGAGTTTTAAAAATTTAAATCATCAAAACTACATCACCATTATCAATAAGACGAAGATTAGTTTTTAGAAATATATCTAGCAAGGTAGCAACAAGTTCTATGCCAAAAGAAGATATCGCTTTTAAAATGAAGCTAAGCTACTGATAATCATATATTAAATTTTTTTAAACTCGGTTCTAAGCTTTAATTTATCGAGCTATATAGGAACGATTGTGTCCTATCATAGAACGGTTCCTTTAATTATTTGCTGTAAAATTTTATTAATTTCAAAATAATTAAAGTTATCATTCAAAATTTCCATATATATTAACTGTTTACCTGAGTAAATAACCTGTTTTGTGTGAGTTAATGAATAATGGTAATATCTATGCAACAACACAAAGCAATAGTTAATACCTCAATGAAATTAACATCCTGTTGTATTCCTGATAATTTTTTTACATAAGAGAATGGTGAAACACTCATTTCATGAATAAGATAAGAAAAGAAACAGATCTGAATACGCATTCATATTCTCAAAGGGATATCAATCAAGCATGGGATACTTTCAACTCATCGGGAGGAAAATCAAAAAATCTGACTGTGCGTGAGTTCATAGCTAGCTCGTGGCAGCGTTGTCTCTCTCAAGGCGTTAACCCTAAACAAACAGCGGCACCACTTCTGGCTACCGAGGGTAATTTACATATCTTACTCCAGAATAATCACAGTCTTATGAGATGCGCACGGCCAGTAACAACTCAGGCTAGAGTGCTTTTGCGCGATCTTGAATCCATATTAATTCTAACTGACTATGATGGCGTTATTCTTGATGTTGTTGGAGATCCAGAATGTGTTGAAAACGCTGTTGGAATTGGAATGGTACCTGGTAGTGGTTGGAAAGAAACTGTCTCCGGTTCAAATGCAGTAGGCACCGCAATAGCGACCGGTCTGCCGACACAAGTTCATGGAGAAGAACACTTTATTAAAGGTTTTAAGCGTTGGACTTGTACCGCTGGAATCATTAGCGATCCATATGACAATCAATTAGTCGGCGTGATTGATATCTCTGGCCTGTCTGATTCATTTGACAAATTTCATGTCCCTCTAGTTGTGTCATGGGCTAACCAAATTCAATTATCGCTTGCTAAAAATACATCTGATCAGTGGAATCTTATTAAAGAGAACAGTCAATGTGATTTTAAAAATAGTCATCGAAATAATGGTAAGATATTATTCGATAAACAAGGAAGAGTGATTGACCATTCTCAAAACACTTGCTCGGTACTCAAATCTCTTGATATAGAGTATGACCTTTCTCTTAAGACTCGTTTATCACTAGAACGGTTTGGCGGAGACGAAATCATCTACCCCCATGATGCAGGACTATGGCTTCTAGATGACTGGATTGAACCTATTAAGGATAAGAATGAAATTATAGGTTTTAAAATAGAACTCCCTATAGGCAACCGCTCCTCAAAACGAATAAATATACCTTTTAAGACTCCAGCAATTAACATTGAAGCAGAAGCTTTTGAAAAGATATCTGGACAAAGTGCATCAATTAAAGCCAGTATAGAAAAAGCCCGCAAAGCAGCTAATACGCCCCTGCCCGTATTGTTATTAGGTGATACCGGTGTAGGAAAAGAAATGTTCGCCCGAGCGATACATGAATCAAGTAAATTCTCTAACGGTCCATTCATTGACTTAAATTGCGGTGCCTTCACCAGAGATATTTTGAGTAGTGAATTGTTTGGTCATGTCGAAGGTGCCTTCACCGGCGCTAAAAGAGGCGGCATGATGGGTAAAATTGAAGCTGCTAACGGTGGAACATTATTCCTAGATGAGATTAGTGAGATGCCACTTGATCTCCAACCTGTTTTTCTTAGGGTACTGCAAGAAAGAAAAATTCATCGTGTTGGTGCTATCGCTCCTATTCCAGTCGACTTTAGACTTATTGCTGCAACAAATAGCTACCTTAAACGAGAAGTCTCTGAAGGTCGTTTTAGAAAAGATTTATATTTCCGTTTATCGACGGTTGCCATTGGGCTTGATCCCCTATCAGAACGAAAAGATGATATTGAAGAAATTGCGCAACTTGTTTTAAAAGAAACACGAACTTCTCAAAAAATTATACCTAAACGAATTAGTGCTTCTTTAATCACAGCACTAAAAAATAGAGAATGGCCTGGCAATATTAGAGAGCTAGTCAATGTGATTGAATGTATGTGTTACATGTCTGCAAATCAAAATCTAACCACTCTAGATTTACCTGCAGGATATAGACCGGGTGAATCACTTATTAACGTAGCATCAACTGAGCAAGGTCAGGTCCAAAAGACAAAATCAAGTCTAGATATTGCTGAACAACAAACAATTGAGAATGCGATTATCGAATTTAGTGGAAACATCACACAAGCTGCAAAACACTTGGGTATAGCGAAGGGAACTTTATATCGTAAGATGAAAAAATATAATTTAAAAAACCCACGTTAAAAGAAAGTGATGATGATTTTCATTTCTGTTTTTTTTCAAACTATACAGCAGAGCCAAACTAAATCTTGCAATCTAAAGTAACTACATTTCAAAATTGTTACATTAATCAATATCAACAAGCACCACTCCGTAAAAACCAGCTTGCTCGACCTTCTGATGTGCGGACGCAATATTTTCTAGACTCTCTCGATGAGCAATTCGATGTTGTAACATTTTTCCATCTAGAAGATCGGTGATGTCTTCAATTGCATCATACTTTGCTATCTCAGGCATTGCATAGACTAAGACCATGCGTATAGTTAAATCCTGAAATAACATTCTTCTAAAAGGTAATGTAGGTTCTGCCACTTGCATTGAGGCATAGGTTGCTATCGTTGCACTCGTAGCGGCGACATCGAGTAATATAGGCAAATTACCACCAAACTCTCCATCGACAATACGTTCTACCCCATTACCTTCAGTTAACTCAGCTACGGTACTCAGTAAGTCTTCTCCTTGATGAGAACAAACAGCATCGGCACCTGCAGCATAACAATGCGCTTCTGCTGCAGGATTACCAGCAGTCGCTATGACTGTTGCACCGGCATATTTTGCCCATTGAATAGCATAATGACCGACTCTTCCCGCGCCACCCGTCACAAGAAGAGTTTGACCGTCGACTAATCCATCGGCAAAGACACAGCGATGCGCTGTCATTGCCGGTATACCCATGCAGGCACCCACCTCAAAATCAACACTGTCGGGTAGCCAAACTGCACGATTCGAATTGACTGTGACATATTCTGCAGCAGTACCAAAACGTCGACCATACTGAGCTTCATAGACCCATACTCGCTCACCAATTCTTGATGACGGAACACCACGTCCAACCTCTTCAATAATCCCAGCTCCATCACTATGGGGAATAATAAACCCATCTTTTAGTAGATCAGGGAAAGCCCCGTTGCGTTTTTTTACATCTGAAGGATTTACCGCTGAACAATTCAGACGAACGAGTACCTCTCCATGGATTGGCATAGGTTGGTCAAGCTCCATGATCTCCAACACTTTATCTGCTGGGCCCATGGTTTTGAATGCAGCTGCCTTCATTGAATATCTCTCATTAATTTTATAATCCCGTTAACTTTTACTGAATTCGACGCAAAACAGATACACAATTTGTGACACCTGAGCCGCCAATATTAACTGTCATTGCGAGTTCCGGCTGTCCTTTTACTGCCACTCCAATGGGTGTGCCCGTTAACTGTTTATACATAAGTGCATGCATTGATGCACCTGTTGCACCAACGGGGTGTCCTTTAGATTTAAGTCCTCCTGAAAGGTTTATTGGACACTCACTATCAGCATCATATTTCCCTTCCATAAAATCATGTCCCGCACGACCTTGCTCTGATAAACCCATTGCTTCTACACATAGCATTTGATTAATAGTAAAACAATCATGAACTTCAGCCATGTCAATATCTGTCACCTGCACTCCAGCCTCAGCACAAGCTTGTTGCACACCATGTTTCGCTGCTTGAAGTTCATGCAGTGTCTCTTTACGTTCACTCATCATCATTCGTTGCGTCACATGTCCTATCCCTGAAAGTTCAACAGCGTGTTTAAAGTTTGCTTTGGCATTATCAGTTGATGTGAGTACGACAGCTGCTGCGCCATCCGAAATTAATGAACAATCATGCAGTCGTAACGGCGGAGCAATCAATGGATTACTACCTTTACCTGAATCAGGTAAATCAAGAATTGCTTTTGCAGAGAGCAGTTGCTTTTTATCGGGTAAACTACCCGGCCCAAAGTGGGCCAAAGGATTTTGAATACCATTACGATAATTTTGCGCAGCGACATGGGCAAACATAGTACGCAGTTTTTCATCACTCAGACCATGCTTTGTTTGATATGCCTTAGCAAGTTCTCCAAACAATCCTGGAAAAGTAACGCCGATAGAACCTTCATCAGGCCAATATGAACTACACGCCAACGCATGCGTTACACCTTTCGTATCAAGCAGACTCATCTTCTCCACACCAAGAGCGAGTACATTTTTAAATCGTCCACTAGCAACAGCATAGGCTGCGTTATAAATAGCTATCGAAGATGTTGCACAAGCCCCTTCTGTTCTTGTTGTTGGCTTATAAAGTAAACCCTTAGGGTCTATTTCTAGAGCCAGTGGGCCAACATGTTCCTGGTTGACAAACAATGAAGGTGAACATGAGCCCAACCAAATAGCATCAATATCCTTTGCTTCTAGACCGGCATCGGCAATCGCACCGGCACCCGCTTCTACTATCAGTTCATAGAATGATTTTAAATCTTCTACTTTACCCGTCTCTCTATCACGCTTAACAAATGCACCAAACTGAGTGTTGTGTGCACCAACTATACTAATCTCCATTGAGCTACCCTCTCCACCTAGAACAGTGAATTAAAAATATGAAAAATAAAAATTTGAATCTATATTTTACGACCAACTTTTTCCCAAAAATATTTACGGACTTCTTTTTTTAATACTTTACCTACTGGGCTACGTGGTAGCTCATCCCAAATCAATATTTCTTTAGGTGACTTAACACTACCTAACTTCAGTTTACAAAGTGCAATAATTTCTTGTGTATCTAGTTTAACTTTTGGGTCTTTTAACTCAACTACAGCTGTGACTTGCTCACCCCATTTTTCATCCGGAATACCTATAACACAACAGTCTTTTATTGACGAGTGCCCCCAAATGAGTTGTTCAATCTCTCCTGGATAAACATTAAAACCACCCGATATAATCATGTCGCGTTTACGATCAACTATCGTTAAATATCCTTCATTATCAAAGATGCCAACATCGCCCGTTTTCTGCCAACCATTTACACGTATTTCATTTGTTGCTTCTGAGTCATTAAAATAACAACGCATTAATAAATCACCTTTAACAGCAATTTCACCCTCCTTCCCGAGAGGAAGAATTTTGTCATCATCATCCAAAATAACCACTTCAATTTGTGGTGCAATTTTACCACAGGACCGAATCTTGTAAAAATCATCCATTTCAACCGCATCCACGTGATCTTCAGCAGATAAAAAGGTACAAACCATTGGTGACTCTGCTTGCCCATAAGTTTGAACCATCACGGGACCGAAAACATCAATAGCCTCTTTAAGTTTTTCTACTGACATTGGTGCAGCGGCATACCAAAAGTAACGTAAACTTGTATAATCATAATTATTCACACCCTTGTGTGCTAACAACATATAAATCGCGGTCGGAGGCAAAAATAAGTGTGTAATTTTGTGTTTTTCGATGATAGATAATATAACATCTGGAGTCATACCTTCCATCACTATGATGTTTGAACCTTGTAATATAAGCGCAAATGATGCTACCCCAGCTGCATGTGTAATTGGAGCGCTAACAAGATAAGAGGAAGCAATATCCGGTATAGGCATTAATTTATTCTGAATCGACACCATTGACTGCCACGTTAAATAACTCCACTCTGCTAATTTAGAATCACCCGTCGTTCCACCGGTCGGAAATAAGCTTATTAAATCAGGATCATTTCCCCTTATTAGTCTTTCTTCCGCTTGTTCAATGAATTCATTTTTAAAATTTTGGATGTCAATCCCTGCGATTTTCTTACCCGTAAATGATAAACAATTTTCATTGTTGTATTGAACAACAAGTTGATGATTAGCATCAAGAATATCTAAGTCAACAAAAAGCAATCTTGCATTAGATTTTTTAAGCAATTTTAAATTTGCTTCAATGGTATTTCGAAGATTGAGTGGCAACCATATTGCACCTATTTCAGAAATGGCAAAGATACAGCAATAAGTTGCAATAGAATTTGGTGCGTAGGTCGCAACAATATCTTGCTGTTTAACGCCCTTTTCTTTTAATTGCATGGCAACATGCTGTGCAATATTAAACATTTCTCGATAACTTAGTGAGAAGTCGTTATTGATATCAATAAATTGCGCATCACCTTTACTAAAAGCCGGACTATTTTCGAGAAAATCGATAATACGCATTTTGACTCTCGAAAAAGGTTGCTTTAGGTACTAGGCTCTTAAGTTTGAAAGTGTATCAAGAACTAACTCAGGTGTTGTTTCTTCTGGAATCGTTAGATAATTAAAGCCATTCCCTACTGGGGGAACAGTACTCATCGATTTCCACAATGCTTTAGAAATGTCTTTGCCACATGAACTATCAGACACTGAACAAGTAGACGGTACAATAGAAAAATTAACATCCTCCGGAACATTAAAACTAGTATCTGAAAATGGCAAATGTATACCAACTGACCAACGATAATGTTTTGCAACATTATAAATAGGTTGATACCAAGATAACTCTTTTGCACTTTCGGGCATTGATTCCGGAACTTCTCGCAATAAAATACCTGAGAGATTTACTTCACTAAAGTATCTTAGATAGTCAGCAACATACATTGATGCCGTATCGATGTGTGCCTCTTCCGGCGCTACATCAACAGTATTAGCTGCTTTATTAGCCTTGATGAGCAAAGAACGTGGTGAGGGCATCACTAATACGATGGGCACTGAATCACCGTAATTATTACTTATTGCCGTCAATACTTCTGCTAGTAATTCACGTGGTCCATATGCTTCTAACATTGCTTTAGCAGCAACTGTAATACGTTTCTTACCTGCCATCGATGGAATCGCTTCTTCATCTTCTAACATCCAATGATGAAAAAGATCCCATATATCTATGACGACTACATCTGCGTTTACTAAGCCATGCGCTTGTCCATAAAAAGACATATAAGATGCCGGGTTTGCCCATGGATTCTCTCCCTCAGCCAATAACAATTTCTTGGTATAGGCGTTGAAATCAATCCAGAGTTTTGGAGTTCCCTCTCCAGCAGATAAATAGTTAACTAAATCTATCGCCATACTTAGGTACGTTTATCCTTAGCTTCTATACCAGAAGCTTTTCTAACCTCTTCAAGCTCTTCTTCGAGCTTTCTAATTTCCACATCTTTAGGATGTTCAAAGTAAACCGCACCAGGGTTATTAGGATCACGTTTGTCATCATTGCTGCCTGCATAGACAAAGCTCAAATCACTATTCCATGAACCATAGAAAGGAATGTCTTTTGGAGGCACATCCTTGACATGCTTCTTAATAAATTCAGCATAGGGTACGCCCTGTTTCTTACGCTGTTCTCTATAAGCATCACGCAACTTTTTGGTTGCTGCTTCATCAACGATTAAAGTTTCGTCATCAAACTCGACCTTATAAAGTTTCCTCACCCAATCACGTGTTGTTAAATTTTCTTCTATATCTTTAATAGCTAAAGCCGGATCGCGTTCCAGTGGGTCGCCGTAACCACCGCCAGAACCTTGAGAGATCATGTACAACTCACCACGTTTAGAGATAGAGAAGCCCATACCCATATGATGCGACGTATAGTTTGCATCTTCATAGGGCCGTTCATTCATGGTTTCTTCTATTGAATGTTTAAATTTTTCTGGGTTTTTAAGCATCTCTTCATAAACATCGACACCTGTTACTTTACATAATGGGTATGCGCCCGGAGCATAGCCACCAAACAAACCTGACAAAGGCGGTACTTTTGATCCAACACAGGTGGTCATGAAACCCCACTGATCACTATCTTTGGTTGCAACCATTTGTGTATAACCCATACCACCACGATATTTACCAGGTGCTTGTGTATTCCTAGTCATTTTTTTCGATACTAACTGCAAGAAAGGTACATCTTCTTCGTTCATCTCTTGCTCACCGATATCTGCCATGGATGCAAAAATTGGTGCTAAAGCATGTTCTCCATCCAAGTCCATACGAGCACCACCGCCCATACCATTTAAATCCGCACAAAGGTTACCAAGCATTTCACCATGTTGACTAACGCCACCCCAAATGTATGTACAGATCATGTTAAACCACGGTGCTACAACACGTGTATATTTAACCGGTACGCTATACAGAAATTTCGCAGCCGCTTGTTGGGCGATAGTGAATGAAAGAAAGATCGACATCAAACTCTGGGAGTTTGGCGCATTCACGCTACCATCAACAATAGAACAAGGTGGCGTTACCACTTCAATTGGGGCAAAACCCGCCTGACCACGTGGTAAATCTGGCCAGATATGATTCAAGAACGCTTGAGACATCATGCCTTTACAACCAGGTAATGCGGTATTTATAGCGCGGTTAGTGATCTCTGGGCTAGATCCTCTTAGGTCGAATATCAAACGATCACCTTTTTTGGTGAGGATACAATTTAATTTTATCAATGCATTTTCGCGTAAGGTACTATCCATTGTACAGTAGGTACGGACCGTCATATCTGGCCATTCTTTAATACGGCGTCGTACTTCAGCCATGACGTTATCATTGGTACTACGTAGACATGCTGTTAACGCTTGAGGTCCGTCTATTGCCAATACTTCCCTAATGCGTTTTTCAAGACGCATACAAGCAAAAAGTTTTACCTTCATGTCTTCATACTGCAGCTTTGGCTCACGAACCGAGTTTTGCAAAAATGTCAGAAGATCCTTTTTCAGTTCATAGTTCTCGACAACTCTGAAAGGCGACATCTTCAAACCTTCATCAAATGGGCTTTCAGCCATTGATGGCATTCCACCTGGCTCGATAGCGCCGTTCTCACCTTCATGCACTGTAGAAGCGACCCAGCAAACCAGTTCACCTTCATGGAAGATTGGCATGATCATACTTTGGTCAGTGTTATGTACATTCCCATAACGTGAGTCATTGTGAATAAAACCATCACCTTGTCTCAAACCAACTGTTGGTTCATTAATCCAGTTTTTAATAATAAATTTTATTGGATGATGCACCAGTACAGAGAAGATAAGTACGCCACCAGCACTACCAATGGTCAAATCACCCGAGGCAGAGTAGATACCGGTAATGACGTCACCCCATTTTGCACCTGGAGCCGCACCCATTTGTTCAAGCATTTCATAACTTTCGTCGCAAGCCGATTGCATACGGTCACGTATCGAAGCCATTTGGTGTGGGTCAGTAAACTTCTTTACACTTTCGGCTTCATAATCTGTAATCGGCATGATGTCATGCGATTTCATTATTTCCGGATCAGGTCCGAGGAATAAAGTCGTTTCTTTAAGGAATTTTGCAACTAATTCTTTATCTTCAAGAACAGCTTCTGCGCTAAGTTTATCGTTCATAATATATTACCCCGTTATTTCTTTGCTTCGTCGCGAAGGAACCAAACGGCACCTTGCTCAGCAGATACATAATTCCAACCCTTTTCGATAAGGTAGGTCGTTACATCAGATGCCACAATACCCGGCCCCTCTATTTGAGTACCCGCGGAAATATCATCTTTATTCCAGACCGGCGTATCGATCGCTTTACTTTCACCGACAAAATGACACTTACGTGTTGATGATGGTTTCGGTGGCGCTTGTCGTTTATCTTCAGCAACTGGCTTAATATGCTTAAAGTGAACCGTATCATGCTCTACATAAGAAGCGACGCGAATTGTATTGATACGAATGCCGGCCTCTGGTGCCTGACTACCTTCACCAAAACGCTTACCGTAATCTGTAGAAAAGAGATCGACTATTTTCAATACATCCAGTGCTGACTCAACGGAATGTTTTGGTATAACAACGGTTGTTTGTACAAGTTGGTTACCGTAGCGCATATCAAGCTCAAGTGAATGTAGAATATCGCCTTCATTTGCACCCTGTCTTGATAAATCAGCTCTACCTCTTTCACTTAGCTCAGCGACAATGTCATTAAATCGCGGATAGTTATCAAATACTTTTCTGCTATTAGAATCGTAAAGCACCATAAACAATGATGATTCATGGATATGCATCTGGTGCATATTACCCGCACCCACCGCAGAAAATACGGAACTCATTGGTGTCGCTAATATTTTATTGATGTTCAAACGACTCGCGATACCACAGCAATGCAAAGGTCCATTTCCGCCATACGCCAGCATGGTAAAATCTTCAGGGTCATAGCCTCTGGCACGTAACTCAGTGTTCACACCATTCGCCATATTGGCATCGACTTTTTCTTTAATCATCATAGCAGCTTCCACCACTTCGATATCAAGATCATCACAAAGAGTCTCTTCTATGGCAAAGTTAGAACGCTTAGGGTTTAACGGAATATCGCCACCTGCGTAATTTTCAGCATCGAGATAACCCAAGACCAAATCGGCATCGGTTACCGTTGGGCTCATGCCGCCACGGTCATAACAGGCTGGCCCTGGATCAGAACCTGCGCTCTTTGGTCCCACAGCAACAGTGTTGTACATGCGATCATATGAGGCGATTGAACCACCACCTGCACCCAATGTTACCAAGTGAACCATCGGTACAGACACCATCCAACGATCAATTACCGGGTTGAAATCATAATGTTTGATGCCACCCTCAACGACGATACCAATATCGTAGCTGGTACCACCCATATCGGTAGCAACAACACTACCCAGATCGGCTTCTTTCGCTAAATGTTCTGAGGCACTGATTCCTGAAACGGGTCCAGAATGAATTGTTTGCAATGCATCAGTTGAGTTTAACTGTGCCATACCACCTGAGTTATGAATCACCAACATCGGCTTCTCATAAGCATGTGCGCGCAGGTTTTGCTCCAACTGCGTCATCGCATGATACATAGTCGAATGTAAATAACCGTCGACAATCGCTGAAGAGGCTCGAACATATTCACCTTTACGCCCCGCAACACGATGAGAAAGAATTACAGGAATAGCGCCTAATAGATGAGAAGGATATTCTTCAAGAATTATCTCCTCTACACGCTTCTCATTCATTGGATTTACCACTGAATTCACGAAACAGATGACGATCACTTGAGCACCTTTATCGAATAAGGTTCTGATCTTGTGTCTAACGTCATCTTCATCAAGCGGCATAACAACCTTGCCCTCAAAATCTAAACGTTCACGAACTCCTTCTATCATATTAGGTAATACCAATGGTTCTGGTCGTCTAGCATCAGGTAAATTTGCCATACCTAACTTATCCAAACCTTCACCATAACCACGTGCTCGACTGAGTGGTACCGTTGCTTCAAAGCCTGCAGTGACTAACATACCCATACGCGGACCATTGTGCTCAATCAAGGCATTCGTGCCTAAGGTCGTTGCGTAGCGAACCGAGTCGACTTCAGACAATATATCTTCCATGGTGATATTCAGTTCTTGGTATGCCTTTTCAACTGCTTCGTTGAAACCCAAGGCTAAATTCTGGTGTGTTGTTAATGCTTTGGTTTCAATATATTTATTATCCCAAACCAAAAAACAATCGGTAAATGTGCCGCCGATATCTACTGATATTCGTTTCATAATCTACTTTCCTATAACTTTTTAGTAGTTTGATTTATTGTTTTAGTAAACTTTATTAATTAGTGGCGATGTCTATGGCGCTCAACCTCACCTAAAACATCAGGCCCTTTCGTCGCCTCTGTGATCTCTTCTCGGTGACTCCACTGTTCTTTAAGTGCATCAACATCCACTTCCATATCATAGAGCGGTTCATGATTCGGCAAAGTGTTTTCAACTTCAATCTGCGTACCACAACTTGGGCAATAATATTCAAGAATATTGACCCAGTCTTTATCAGGACAAAATGTAAACTTATATTTTTCGGGGTCGATAACGTGTGGATGAATATCTGCTGGGTCGCGGTTATAAACCAGCAACCCTTCTTTGTAATTTCCACGTGCCGAATTGATTACATGATCACAAACACGACATTCCCAATTCTCTGTATCTAAATCGATACGAAGATATTCAGTCATTAATACTTTCATTATTTAGCCCCCTTAGTCAGACAGATATCACCTGCCTCGGTCACAACAAATTCCCAACCTTCACGTACAAGACACGTAAAGTAATCTTCTTCAATAACAGCTGGGCCAGCAGCATGGTCGCCCGGCTTCATGTCGTTCACACTATAAACTGAAACATCTTGGCTTTTCAGATCACTACCTACAATTGTTCGTGACCCTGATGCAGCAGCAGCCTTGCCTTTCTTGATTTTGAACTGCTTATCATCTTCAGTCTTTAGGCGTTTAGTCGCGATCAATTCGAGCGTGACTGAATCCGCTTTTTCTAAAGCTTTAGGCAGTGCAACCTTGCCATTCAATTGATGGGTAGACTCTTTCGAATCTGATTCACTAACCATTAGCGCGTTGATATCAAAGTCGCCTTTCGCATAGCCTTCAGCAAACATATCACGTTCTGCGCGTTCAATAAGGTCCGCATGAGCTGACTTGAGAGCGTCTTGATTGTTAGCGGGCAATACAACGGCATAACTCTGTCCTATATCACATGAGCCTATTCCAAAGGCACTAAAAATAGCCGCAGTTTTTGGTACATACACAGTATTAATGCCTGCTATTTCAGCTATACCACATGCATTCATCGGGCCTGCGCCACCAAATGCCAACAGCACAGTGTCCTTCGAAACATTACCAAAGTCTTTCATACCATCAGCAATCTTTTGCTCATAAGCATCACTAAGCTTATGCAGTGCTTCATCAACAGAAATGCCTAAAGGCGATGCTACGTTTTCATCGATAGCCGCACGACCACGCTCAATATCGAGCTTTAGACCACCACCGAAATAGGTTGCAGGATCGAGTACGCCCAAGAGAAGATTGACATCTGTCATTGTTGAACTCTTTCCGCCACGACCAAAACTTGCTGGTCCAGGAACAGCGCCAACACTTTCAGGACCCACCTGAATATCGCCATCTTTAACAGACAAAATTGAACTACCACCAACACCTTGACTATTTATCTCACACAATCCAAAGGAGATGGGCACACCCTCCATTTTACCATGTCGTTGTTCGTTTAATTTCAGATCAACCAGGTGACCAATATCCGTTGTCGTACCACCGACATCCATAGTCATTACATCTGAAAGATTGTATTGCTTACTGAATGTTTTGACGCCTTCCATGCCACCGCGCGGACCAGAACTATAAGTCTTAAGTGCAATCGTTTTTGCAACACGCGATGCATTGCCATCGTTACGAAAGATGAGAAGAGGGTTTTTTGTACGATATTCACGTAATCGATTTTCAGCGTTATACAGGAAACTTTCCATCGCAGGATGCAAGAATGAATTAGTCAACGCCGTCCAACCGCGTCGGTCAGCTAAAACATCATCAACTAGCTCACTGGCAAAAAGTATTGGCACAGCACCTAGCAAGTGACGCGGATAAATATCGAATGCTATCCTCTTAAATTGAGCCTCAGAGATAGCCGCATTATCAACATCAAAACAAACAACGAGTCTATTAGCTCCCATTCCGGTAAGTCTGGTAATCACCGTAGCGTTATCTGCAGCCTTCGATTCATGACCTAAATCAGCAAGATCAACCTCACATATTCGATCTCCGACTAAAAAGTCGAATAAATCTTCGTCTTGTTCGCGCATTCTTTTAACTAAGCCAGCATTTTTCTTATTTATTATCAGACCCAGTTTTGGTCCCTTACGCTCAACAATAGCATTAGTTCCCTGTGTAGTTGAATAACGAATATGCTCAACTTCCATCAAGAGTTTTGCGACATCTTCTTCTCCGTAAATCACGGTTGAGATAGATTTTAATCCATCAAAAAAACATTTACTTAAGTCGTACGGCGTCGTGAGTGTCTTGGTCTTGTAGACATTCTTATCTTTCAATATACATATATCAGTCAACGTTCCACCGTTGTCAATATTAACTAGCATTCCCATAATAGTTTTCCTTGGTTTTGCATTGTTGAATTTATGTTAAATCTTAAAATACTGTTTTTATTTCGTTTTTCTTTGATTTTGGTCCTGCACTTTTTGTTTCTTTTATAGTTTTTACTTTTAATAAACAACACCATATCCCATACATAGACTATGCCAAGATTTTAACTTCGTATAAATTAATCTGTATAATCCGTTTTAATTGAAATTTAGATATATAACTAAACTCATGTCACCAGCCGCAAGAGTTCCATTTTAGAGCACACAAGAGTAATTCGTTTCAAATTTGAACAGCGTCTTTTTATTTTAGAAATACAAATCAAGCCTCATACATCTTTCACACGGACCATTAGCTTACCTGTATTATCACCAGTATAGAGTTTCTTAACTGTCTCTACAGCGTTTTCAAGTCCATCTACGACGTCCTGTTGGACTTTAATTTTGCCTTCAGACATCCATTGAGTAATTGCCGCTATTGCTTCAGGGTAACGCTCCATATAATCGAGTATTATAAAACCCTCAACCTTAAGTCGATTCATCAGGATCATTGGATAATTTTTTGGTCCTGGGACTTCTTCGCTGGAATTATAATGTGCTATTAAACCGCATACAGATATACGGCCGAACATATTCATATGTTTGAGACAAGTGTCTAAGATCTCTCCACCCACATTTTCAAAATAGACATCAATGCCATTAGGACAAGTGCGTTCTAACGCTTTTGATAAATCTTCTGTCTTATAGTTGATGGCTTCATCAAAGCCGAGCTCTTCAGTTATCCATTTACATTTTTCATCTGTACCAGTGAGTCCAACTACATGACAGCCCTTGATTTTAGCAATCTGCCCGACGATCGACCCTACTGAACCAGCAGCAGTTGAAATAACAACAGTTTCTCCCGATTTCGGTTTCGTGATTTCAAGCAAACCAAAATAAGCCGTCGGCGCAGCGATAGCGAAAGTACCAAAAGCATCAATAACTGGAACAGACCCTGTATCACCTAATAAACTCACAGTTTCAGTAGTGCCAATTTGATAATCTGCCCAAGTACCAAGACCGCTAACTATGTCACCTTTTCTAAATGCTGAGTTTTTACTTTGTATCACAGTTCCACAAACGACACCACGCATCGGGGCATTAATACTAACTGGAGGCATGTATTGCTCAACGTCACTCATCCACATCCGATTAGTCGCATCCAGCGACAAATAATTAAGACGAAACAGACATTCTTCGTCTGCTGGTTCAGGCATAGGCTCTTCATCATAAGTTAAATCACCCTCACATATATCACCAACAGGTCGTTTACGTAATCTCCAAACGTGATTGACTTCAGTCATGAACTTTTTCCCTTGATTTAGCAAAATTAATATTACGAGTATTACAATATTTTTTCACATTTTGAGCTTTTTTTAAATACCTGACAATCAGTTTCCATACCAATCAATCATTTACCAACTGAAATACTTCATACTCGACTTTACCAGGCACCAAACGACCTTGTGCCACACAGAAAATGTTGTTTACCCAATCATATCTTTCATCGCCTGTTTGCATGCGTGGATTAATAAAGAAATTTTGTTCTCCAAAATCAGTCTCACCTTCTCCTGCAAGTACCCCCATTATTTCAGAGGTCAGTTCTATTACTCCAGAATATTGAACATAAATATTTGCACCATCGTCTGTTTCAAAACTTGCTCTTACATCTAAATGGCCATAGCCTTTGTCGTCAATTGTCATCCAGTCTGCACAACCCGCATCACGAATCTTTCCGTTGAGTTTTTCACCCTTAAATTCACCGCCATGCACTTCAAAAGTCATTCGTTTACCAAATGGTCCGTTGCCGACATCAAGTGCCGTGCCTAAGTTTGCATAATAAGTAAAAAGTGATTCAAGTTTCATTGCATAATCCCCTTTATAATTCTTGACAATATGTTCAGATTAGATTCATATATATATTCAACAATTTTATAAACAGTTTCAACATTTTTTTCAAAGCAATGTCATAGTTTAAAATGTAATTCTTCCTACTACACCTTGAATCCATGACAAAATTATTAAGACAACAAACATATTATTTTTTTATCATCTTACACAATCTAAATTCAACCACAAATCATACGGATATCAGACGGTCGATTCATTTTTGAGCGTTTTATTTAAGAACATATAAATCATCCAATTATGTAAACACATTGAAATTCAATCAGATAAAGATAGTAATGTAGTCATTAATATTCTGGCATAATGGTTGCTGATATTGATCTAGTTAAAAGAAAACAAATTTAAGCATCAAAAGGGAGAGATAGAGATTACAACGGAAAATTCAAAAATCATGTATACGCTGACTGACGAAGCACCATTGTTAGCTACATACTCTTTACTCCCAATCATTAAAACATTTATATCAGCAGCAAATATAGAAGTTGTGGAAAGTGACATCTCCTTAGCAGCTAGAATTCTCGCTGCATTTCCTGATTACCTTACAAACGACCAGAAAGTCGAAGATAACCTGGCAAAACTTGGTCGGTTGACGCAAATGTCCAACACAAATATTATTAAGCTTCCTAACATTAGTGCTTCAATTCCTCAGTTAATAGCCACCATTATTGAATTGCAGATACACGGTTATGACATTCCTGACTACCCTGAAGAACCAACATCTGATGAAAAAAAACTCATTAAGGAACGCTACTCAAAGGCATTGGGAAGTGCTGTTAATCCAGTACTACGAGAAGGTAATTCTGATCGTCGCGCGCCTGAGTCAGTGAAACGAAGTGCACGTAAAAACCCTCATTCAATGGAAAAATGGAGCCCTGCTTCCCGTACACATGTATCACATATGCATGGTGGCGATTTCTACACTAGTGAAGAGAGTATAACAATAAAAAAAGCCTGCAATGTACGGATGGAGTTGGAAATGAACTCTGGTGAAATTATTATTCTGAAAGAAAAAACAGCGCTATTAGAAAATGAAATTATTGATGGTATGTATATGTGCAAAGAAGCGCTTTGCGATTTCTATGAAGAGCAAATGGAAGATGCTAGAGAAACAGGTGTAATGTTTTCCCTACATGTAAAGGCTACTATGATGAAAATTTCTCATCCCATCGTGTTCGGTCATGCGGTCAAAGTTTTCTATAAACAATTATTCATTAAATATGGCGATCTATTCGATAAGTTAGGAGTCAATCCGAACAATGGTATCAGTAGCGTATACGATAAGATTCAATCTCTACCCAGCTCATTTCGAGAAGAAATAGAACATGATATCCATAGCTGCTACCAACATCGTCCTGAACTAGCCATGGTTGATTCTGCTAAAGGAATTTCTAATTTACATGCTCCTAATGATGTGATTGTTGATGCTTCTATGCCTGCGATGATTCGTTCTGGTGGTAAAATGTGGGGACCTGATGGCAAATTAAAAGATACCAAAGCTGTAATACCTGAGAGTACATTCGCACGTATTTATCAAGAAATGATTAATTTTTGTAAAACCCATGGTGCCTTTGATCCAAAGACTATGGGTAGTGTTCCAAATGTTGGGTTAATGGCACAAAAGGCCGAAGAATATGGCTCTCATGATAAGACCTTCGAAATCCAAACTAAAGGTATTGCACGAATTATAGATGAAAAAGGTAATATATTGATCGAACAGAATGTGAAAGAAGGTGATATTTGGCGAATGTGTCAAACTAAAGATGCACCTATCCGAGATTGGGTAAAATTAGCAGTAAACCGAGCACGCCAATCGGATATGCCTGCTGTATTTTGGTTAGATGAGTATCGCCCACATGAAATGGAATTAATTAAAAAAGTGAAACTATATCTTCAAGACCATGATTTATCAGGGCTTGATATTCAAATCATGTCTCAGACCCGTGCGATGCGTTATACCCTTGAAAGAATTATTCGTGGTAAAGATACCATATCTGTAACTGGTAACATTTTACGTGATTACCTCACAGATCTATTCCCGATCATGGAATTAGGTACCAGTGCAAAGATGCTATCTATCGTACCTTTGATGGCAGGTGGTGGACTATTCGAAACCGGTGCGGGTGGTTCCGCACCAAAACATGTGAAACAACTTATAGAAGAAAACCATTTACGCTGGGATTCTCTTGGTGAGTATCTAGCCTTGGCTGTTTCTTTAGAAGACATTAGTATAAAAACCGGTAATAAGAAAGCAAAAATTTTAGCGAGGTCATTAGACGAAGCCACTGGGAAATTATTGGATAATAAAAAAGGACCATCTCGAAGAACCGGTGAATTAGATAACCGTGGTAGTCACTTTTACCTAGCTATGTACTGGGCACAGGCACTTACTAAACAAGAGGAAGATTCAGAACTACGAGCTCAATTTAATACATTGGCAAAATCACTAGCAGAAAATGAACAATCGATTATTGAAGAACTTAATGCGTCACAGGGTAACCCAGTTGATCTCGGCGGTTATTTTATGCCTGTTATAGAAAAAGTAAAAAACGTAATGCGTCCTAGTAAAACGTTCAATAATCTTTTAGATACAGCTTAGCGTAAAACCAAACCTGATTTAGCTCTTAGTGATATACAGGAGAAAATGACTTTTTTCTTTCATCTCCTAAAACAATTTTGCTTAACAACGCGCATACTAAAACGTTACATAATTATTTTAAGTTTTTTCTCAACAATGACTGAGCTTGATTTTCATGGTTCCATTGTTTGAATTCAATGATTATTATGTTGATGATTACGTATGTAATTCAATAGTGTATAAAAATTATATAGGCAATAACAAAATGATATGAAATATTATGATTGTACAATGGCTCCAAATCCTCGTCGCACTCGAATTTTTATTAAAGAAAAAGGACTCGATATCCCTTCAATAGAAGTTGATCTTTTTGGTGGAGAAAATCTGCAAGAAGATTATTTATCAAAAACTATATGGGGCCTATGTCCTGCATTGGAATTAGATGATGGGACGGTAATAAGCGAGGCTCCTGCAATTTGCAGTTATATAAATGACATGTATCCTGAACCACCCCTCTTAGGTACCAATCCTTTAGAACGTGCACAGGTTATTTCTTGTGATCGACACATGGAACATAGCGGAATGCAATCTGTCATTTATGCATTTCGTAATGGTTATAAAGACTTTGCTCTTCGCGGCGTTGGTGGTCGTGAAGGCGATAAGATAATTCCTGAACTAATTGAGCGCGGGCGTAACGGTATTAAAATTTTCTTTAAAAGGCTTGAAAAACAGCTTTCTAAATCAGAGTATGTCGCTGGAAACTTCTATAGCATGGCCGATATCACTGGATTAGTAGTCATTGATTTTGCAAAGTATGCTGAATTCAAAATTCCAAGTAAAAATATAAACACCTTAGAGTGGTATGAAAAAGTCGCATCGCGTCCTGGCACACAAGTTTGAATTATTATTAATTAAATTTATTGAGGACCATCAATGATAACCTCGTATACCTTTGTAACCTCTATTAGCAAAATGATATCAGTCGCATTAAAAAAATTAGCGCTTGATTATGAAGTTAAAGATGTCAACCTAGCAGAAAATATATAGAAAGAAGATTGGTATTTAAAAAGCAACCTAAGTGGAATGAGACTATAGCTATGGGCTGAATAATATTGGTTTTTTATTTAGCAAACTCCGAGTATCCACCCCTCTAATTTTGCTTTCTTCAGTTCATCTAACATTAATGGTGGAGTAAAATATCCATCCAATATGCCTCGTCTATCGGCTTCCTTCATCCAAGCTGAGATAGACCAAGCATCATGTTCATCGGGGCTCCGATCTTGTTTGCAATAACGTCTTTTATATAATGCTGGATAGGCTTCAACAATAACTGATTTATCATCAGGAACGGCGAACCCATCGAATGGCCAAAAATGAACACGTTCTCGAAAAAATGGTATTTCCCTTAACCAGAGTAACCATGGCAGACCAGAATGTGTCGATTTGGCAACTGAACCCTGAACATCAAACATAAAGACACTTTTTGCAGTTGCCGTCCATTCTTCACAAAGACGTAACTCTTTTGCTTTACCGATGCGTGGATTATTATTACGCACCGAATCAACACGAGTAAGTGGCTCTGCTGTTGGCCAATGACGAACAAAATCAAGCAAAAAATCATCCCATGAATTAATCCCATAACGCTTCATATAGCCTATTGGAAATGAAAATCCATGATCAATTCCTATAATTGATATTTCATCAGTTTCCAATATTTTCTTACAATATTGAGCAATCTCAAAACGAGACCAATTTTTTACACCTTGTGTTGGGGTAGTTATTTTCGCTGGTTGCTCATCTTGCGTTGCTTCATACACCTGCAATCCTTTAAGCCGACTTTCGACTGTTTTAGCACCGGAGTAATCAATCCCGATATAATTATCGAATTTCATGAGTTGCCACCACTTAATTATAAAATAGGAAAGGTATTTCAAATGAGAACTAGTTTAATAATCAAAGTTATTATTCAAAGTAACGATAAAAATACTACAATTTCAGTCATTAGCACCAAGTTAATGTCACATTTTCAATTGGTCTTTATAACAATATCACTTCAGATGCCTACCGCCATCAAGGGGGAGTATTCTACCAGTAATGTATTCACTATTAAGTATATAGTCGATTGCACTTTGAAACTCAGCACAGCCACCTTCACGTCCCATCAGACTTTTTTTTAATGTCTTCTTCTTATATTCATCATCATCTTCATGATTAAACAAAATTAGAGAAGGTGACAGGCTATTCACTTTGACTTTAGGTGCAAACTTCGAAGAGAAAGAATAAGTGAGGTTATCTTGACCCGCTTTACTAGCGGCGTACGCTACATGTTTCTTACTACCACATGAACTCACATAGTCACCGATATGAATTATATCTGCATGGCTATGTTGTGTGTTCATCAAAAGTGGTGCCAAGCCAAAATTAAGTAAATACGGAGCATTAACATGCACCTGCATCATGCGCTTAATGATCTTTAATGAGGCAAGCTCAGCACTATCGCTCAGCCAGTCAGAAGCATTGTGAATAATGGCTCTGATACCACCACAGTTTCGTGTTACATTTTCAATCAATGATTCGATGTCTGCATCATTGTATAAATCACACTTTAAAAGTGTGGCGTCTTTTTTTTTAAGTTGCAACAAAGACTCTGTCTCATTACGATATGTTCCAATAACAGATATACCACGGTCGAGAAAATTATTTGCAAGATATTGGCCCAGTCGTTTTCCTACCCCAGTAATCAGAATTGGTTCGGTCGTCATGGATTCAGAAATTCGGCACGTGTATGTATATTTTCTTTGAAACAACCTCCCAATGCTGTTGTACTCGTTTGTGAATTACTATCCTGAACACCACGTGACTTAACACAGTAGTGTGTTGCTTCAAGATTTACTGCGACATTTTCTGTTTCGAGTAGGGTCTGTAACGCTATCAATATTTGTCTTGTTAGTCGTTCTTGTACTTGAGGTCGTTGCGCAAAAAAGCGAACCACACGATTGATTTTTGAAAGTCCGATTATTTTTTTATTCGGTATATAAGCGACTTTAGCAGTCCCATCTATAGTGACAAAATGGTGTTCACAGGTACTGGTCAGATCAATGTTTTTAATTTTAATCATCTCATCCGCGCCCATCTTATTCTCAATTAATGTGATTTTAGGAAAATTACTATAATTCAAACCTGAGAAAATTTCGTGAATATACATTTTGGCTATACGATGTGGTGTCTCATTTAAACTATCATCACTTAAGTCAAGACACAGCGTTTCTATAACCTCCTTCATTAGAAATTTTATTTTTTCATATTTTTCTTCTCGAGATAAGGACGTTTCGATCATAGGAGTTTCTATCCTACTTTCAATCAAGGCATTTCTAACCATTAGAGCTTCGGGGCTTAAAGCAACATCTTCATTTTTGATAGGTGTTTTAAGGTATACTGGTGTAACGCTCATGATGCCCTACCCAAGAGTCTTAAACTCGATTTATTTTCAGTATTATATTCAAATGTTATTGATACTGAATCAGCAAACCTTAATGCATAAGGCTTATCTACCGTAACTCGAGCATTATTCACAGATTGATGTTGACTACATATATCAAGCACATCGGCGACAAGTTTTTCTAACAATAAAAAACTTCCTTCCTCAACATGTTCTATTACCTTTTTGGTAATATCCCTATAATTTAGAGCATCAGATATTTCATCATCTAGTACAGATTGAGTTATTGCATAGTTAATTTCTATGTTGATAACAACATCTTGTTTTTTTTCTTTTTCTTCTTGATTGAAACCAATGTAGGTGCGTAATCGAAGATTAGAAATGTTAATTATTGCATTTTTTAGGCGCATTAAGTTTCTCAAGTGTTTTAGATATATTAAACCATACAAAGCATATGTGAAGTCAATATGAAATTAAACCCCAGATCAAATTATTAGCTAGTGTTGTCTAATACATCAACACCCCCTGATATACAAATGGACGAGAATGACTGTCTCTAGGCATATAAAGTATTATCATTAGAGCATAGTAAGTGTGTATAAAGATTTAAAATATATCGGAGATATTTCATGCAAAAAATTCTTGTTTTATTCATTTTGTACTTTAGTAATGTGGGAAATATCTGGGCAGTTTGTCCAGATTACCTAAATGTTGATATGGAAGTGTTGCGTTCGAATAAAATAATTAATATTTGCGAAAACTTTGGCGATAGTCCCATGTTGATAGTCAACACCGCAAGTCATTGTGGTTTTACGCCACAGTTTGAGGGAATTGAAAAATTATACAAGCAATATAAAGATCAAGGCCTTGTAGTACTTGGTTTTCCGAGCAATAGTTTCAAGCAAGAGGCTAAAGCAAAAGAAGAAACGGCTGAAGTCTGTTATGTCAACTACGGTGTATCATTTCAAATGTTTGCAGAAACCTTTGTACGTGGTAAAAACGCACATCCAATATTTAAAGAATTGGCGCGTCAGTCAAGTCCACCTTCATGGAATTTTAATAAATATCTGATAGATAAGAACGGTAATGTTATTGACCATTTTGGCAGCACAACTGATCCAAATTCCACTGAAATACATAGACTTATTAAAACTCTACTCTAGAAAAAAAGACTATGACTTCTAATTACTATCTCAATTAGAGCGCATTGCTTGATGTAGAACAATAATTTAACGGAAGCAGTATCCATTATTGATAGTAGCACTTTGAATGGATTTATCAGAGGAGTTATCTTTCATATGATTAACAATGATACCAATAAGTTGGCCAATACCCTCACATAGAGAAATACGATCTCAAATTTTTGATTTATAAAAATTAAAGAGTGTGCATTATCTTTCCGAAAATAATCTTAGTAGAAGTACGCGACTAAAAATTTAGCTCCGGGAGTACTAGTTTTTTGCAGATGAATTTTCACTATTAAAATATAAGTTCGCTGCAATAATACCAGCAACAAGTCCTGATGCGTGCCCTATCCATGAAATATGTGTTCGAACATCTAGCAAAATAAATAGAAATCCTCCGTACATAATCATCGCAACCAAACCAAGCAACATAGCTTTGATTGCTTTTGTATTATACGCATCAGTCAGTATAAATGACCAATACCCAAGGATTAATGCACTAGCACCAGCATGATAAGCCGGTGAGCCAAATATCCAGGTTCCAATTCCAGACAACAGTATGATAATTAAGGTTGACTCCCAAAAAATAACACTACCTTTTAGCTGTACTAAAGTGCCTAGGATTAGAAATGGCATAGAGTTACTTATTAAATGCCACCAATTGTGATGTATCCAAGGTGCAGTAATGATGCCTGTTAAGCCACTAATAGATCGAGGATATATTCCGTGTTGTCCAATCACCGGAAAAAGAAAAAATTGAACAGCATGAATTATCCATAACGCAATTAACACATAAAAGGCATGTGAGATTATTCGAGACAATTTAAAGCCTTATCCTCACTTACTTTTTGAGAATCGTTGATAAGTGTAATAATTCCAGTTCCGGAGCAAACCTCATCCGGTAATGGATTCACATTAATACCTTCTGAATTTATAAACGCCATAGGTATACCAGCATCGCCTTTAACAAACTTGCAAATAACATCTGACCAAGTGAGTTCTGTAAAATTAATATCGAGTCGAACCATATGATCATCATCATGGGTGAACATATTCTCGAGCACTTCTTCTGTGCCTGGCGCCACAATTGCGCGGACAATAAGTTCAGGATAAGCTCTTACAGGACGAATGACGGCGATAGCCCCAGCTCTCTTTATACGAGCCCGATTAATATCTTGTGTGACTTCAGCAATTATTGTTGCTGAAGTACGTATTTCATTGATGCGACTTAGCACATCAAAAGTAAGACTATCAGATAGTGGCTCGTCAGCATCACGTGCAATGAGAATAATATGTTTTGCTCTATCAACGTTAACTGCGCGCAAGTTATCATTGCTCTCAGCAACGCCATTGTAATGTACAACACCCTTATCACAGAGGTTTGAAGGTAGCCCATTCTCAAATTTTCGTGTCAAGATCTGTATTGGCATCTCTTGCAATATAGGAGTTGCTCTGACTTGATCAACAAATTTAGTTAGATAGTTAACTGTATCATTATTAGGCGTATTGATAATAACTATGTGGTTTTTCATCTTCTTCCATCTCCATCGACCAGTGATTTTTGTATCTCTTGTGATTGTGCGATAATCGAAAAATTCTGCTGCAAGCTGTGCAACTAGTGATATGCCGATTCCATATAAGGTAATGATGGTTACAATGCGTCCTTCTGTTGTTTGAGCTGATAAGTCTCCGTAGCCAACCGTAGTGACAGTTGTTATTGATAACCATATGGAATCTTCAAGTGATAGGTCTTCAATATAAGCTATGGCAATACTATGTAATGCAATCAAGAAAAATAAAATTAAAGCCGTCTTTCCTAATCGAATTAAAAAATCCTTTTCATTATGTCTAGTAAACTTAAGATAGTGCCTTCTCTTCCAGTATGAAGCCTTTATTAAATTAAGAATCATCATTACTTTTATCTTTCTTGTCATAGTAATGAAGATTTATTTCAGCGGTAACCCGTTTTTTTATTTCAAGCTCATTTGATTCATCAACCCCTAAACGCTTAGCGAGAATAGCTATATCTTCAGAGCTTAATGACATGGCCACACGACTACGTTGAATTTTCTTGTAGCTAAGCCCTGTTAATTTTCGAACAAGATCGCTAGGCTTGATATTTTCTTCAGCGGCATCAACAATAATCATTTTATTAACGTCCTCCTGAAACTCAAACTGCATTTGAATTTTCTTTAATGCTTCCGTCTCATGATTCCACTTATCATTTGGCATTGGGCCACATCTCTAAAATCACATCAGTAGGAACTGACACTCCAAGGAAGACATCGGTTTCACCAGAGCTCCAAACTTCAACAGAAAGCGAATAGTTTTCATCCTTATTAAGCTCACAAATAAAGCCTCTAAACTCCTCGCATTTATCACTTTGCGTTGATGATGCTGTAATTTTTTTCACTATTAAGTCATCTTGATAAAAATAACCTTCGACATCTTTTTCAGTTTGAATATAAACACCTTCTTTAGTCCATCCCTCAGGAAGAACTGTGATATCTTGTGTTTTGATCTGCGCATAATCATCATCAAAGAGTATTGAAAACTGTTCCAAATCAAATAACGACTCAACCATGGCTCTTTCAATTTTTATAGAAAAACATAGCAATGGGTCGCCATCATTATCATCCACTAAAAGATAGTATGTTTTATTTTCAGTGGAGCGTAATGTAACTTCTTTTTCTAAACCATCATCGTATTGATAGGTACCAACGCTAATCACTTCCAAATCACTGCCTTGCAGTTCAGCAGGAAGAGATGACCTTTCTTTTAAAGTAACAAGGTCTCCAACCTGTAATTCATCGGGTTTTGATAAGGTTCTCGTTTCAGTATTTTTTTTTCTATTAAAAAAAGCCATCTACTTGAACTCCTTAAGGAAGTATTTTTAATACTCCTTTAGTTATGCGACATTATGATTTGTTTTTATTTTTTAATCTTTCAAGGATATCATTGGCACTCGTTTTTTTACCACCAATACCCTCTTCTGATAATTTCTTATCCAGGTCACTAGAAGATTCTTCCTCCTCCATCCAATCACCTGCTTTTTGATTATCCTTCCACTCTTGCTGCTTCTTTTTAGCACGCGCTAATGAATCTGCAACGCGATTGCCGCTTGATTTAGTCGACGCAAAGTTCTTATTAATACTTGCGGTCGTTTTTTGTAGCTGTTCAACTGTTTTAATTTTTTCAAGCTCTCGCTTACCTTTTTCAAGATTTGAACTGCGTGTTTTAATCATTTTATTAAGCTGTAGAACCTCTTTTGCCAACGCAGTATGCTCTGTGAAAAGAATGTCTTTTTCTGACTCTAAATCAGCTATTTTTTCAGCAACCTGTATCGCAAGATCTTCTTTACCAGCGTCAAGTGCTTCAACCGTTTTTGCTTCATAGTCAGTAATATCTGTGGTTAAGGAATCAATTTTTCGTTTAAGTCCAATCTCAGTACCTTTCAACTGAGTTAGACTTTGTTTTGCCTTATTTATAGCGTTCGAGTCATCTCGAATATCTTGCTCGAGAATACGAATTAAGTTCGCATCAACGACAGATTCACCAACTTCACTAACACCGCCTTTTATCGCTTTAAATAAATCTTTTAATATACTCATGTGTAAAATTACCTCTTATTTAAGTAAGGGTGAGATTGTTTCAAGAACATCAATCGTATTCTCAGCTTGAACTTCAAGCTCATGTGAAATGTTCTCAATAGTCGTGTTGACAGACATTGCGCCAAATAGAATGTAGTTATTGTCCTGAAGGCCAACTGAGCTTAATGGCACGGCTGGGCTAACCCTCAATAACAATGAATTTAACTCGTTAACTTTTTCTTTAGGAACTTCATCTGCACTAAACAATGGTGTGACAGTAAGAATCTGTTTCTCAGTCATCACTACATGAATTGAGAACTCATCATTATTAGAGCAAGTCACCTCCAATATTTCATCATCAACGAAAACAGCTTCAAATGTAGTACCTTCGTCAGTGCTCATTTCATTAAGAATGAGTGATAGTTCTTGTAAATTATTCTGCATTTTAGTTCTCCATTGTTAAGACGATCTTTTGTCCGTTTAATATTATATTGCCATATTATGGCAATAATCAAACTATATTTTCTATATAGTACTTTTATGTCTTCTGAATTAAGCTAATCAACTAAAAAAGCGCCGTTTTGTAATGACCATGCATTGTGGTGATAACGGTATAATATGTGGCTTCCTAGCTCATTGACGCGAATATCCTTAGCTGAATTGTAGAAATCCTGTGAAAACGTGAATGCCGTTTTTATTTGTTCTATCGAGATCCAAGTGTTTTCAATAGGCAGTTTGTTTATATTATTGATTCTCGTTCTTGCATCAATGCCATGAACTGTACCAATGGTCCATCCCCACTCACCAAAGGTCGGTACGTTCGCATGATACTGGTCTGTAATGAAGCCTGCATCAGCTAGTGTCCTACCTATAGAAATGAATGCTTTTTTAGCGTGATAAGGTGATGTCGACTGAATAGCGATTGCTCCATCACCATTCATGAGTGCTTTTAGCCGCGTATAAAAATAGTTTGAATACAACTTATTTAAGTCAGGATGGCTTGGATCAGGAAGATCAACGATAATGGCATCAAAAAGTTGTTGATTACTTATCATTTTTTCGACTTCTAAGAATGCATCTGCGGCGACCGTTTTTACTCTAGGGTCGAGGAAAGCGCTCCCATTCAACTTAAGCAATATCTCATTAACCTTTTTAGGCGCATTCTGGTCTTTTCCTGAAAATAGTTCGAGCATTGAAGGGTCAAGATCCACTAACGTAACGGAGTTTGGATTCCATTTTAGAATTTCTCTAACCGCCATTCCGTCACCGCCGCCGATTACAAGAACGTTATCCTGTCTCGCGGATGAAAGAAGTGCTGGGTGAGTCAAGTAATTGTGATAAATAATTTCATCATTGCTTGAGAACTGGAGTCGACCATTAATGTACAGACTGGTGATTGGTTGAATCCCCTTTCCTACTTTACGTTCTGTTAGTGTCAAGTGCTGATAGGGTGTTATTTTCGTATAAACAACCTTATCTTTAAAGAATGAGGAACCCATTCCTTCAGTGATGGTTGTGCTAAAAAACCCTATCGTTATTAACAGTATAGTTAATCCGACATGCGCTAAGAATAATAGTTTTGGCCTATTGAGGTACTTTTGATAACGAAACAGAAAAATAAAGCCAATAAATATATTGACTGACGCAGTCCCTACTGCTGAAACAATAATAGGCTGTTTTAAACAAAAAATTACCCATATAGCCGCGCCCACACCCGCACCAATATAATCTGCACCATAAATAGTGCCTGTATTATGTGTTAAATGTCTTTCATAAATAATTTCACGAATTCGTGCAATCAGTGGTATTTCCATTCCAATCATGACTCCAAGAAAGAAGCCACAGATGAAAGGTGTGTAGTACACAAAACGCTGTAATAGCTGAATTATGCCTCCATCTGTGGTGATGCTGCTGTGAAGGCCATAGATTTCTTGTAATTGCTGAGGTAGCGAGTAACTCAAGCTAATAATTCCTGCAACAATTAATATTGATGTCGCACCAAAAAATCCAATTAATAATTCAAGTACAGTAAACCCAGTAAACGGATCTTTTATGAGTTTTGCTGCAAACGCGCCAATGCCCATGGAAACGATCATTATTCCAATCATGGAATATATGGCGCTATCTACAGCACCAATGACACGTCCGGCATAGTGAGACAATAGGTATTCATAAATAAGTCCACATGCCGCTAATACTGACATAATTCCGATAAGCGTTATGTCATGCGATAGCTTTAAGTCTCTTTTATTGCCTAATAAAGCATTCATCTAATCCATTCCACTGGATTCCTTAAATAATTGAATCGAGCATTTCTACTAATGGATTCAATATAATTGCCATTGATATAAAAATTTGAGCTTCAATGAAGGCCACACCAATATTTTTTTGATTATCAACTTCTTCGATAACATTGATACCTATGAGAATAAAACGCCTTGCTATCGCTGCAAGAATAGTGATGAAAATAACAATTGCGATGGAAACCAAAAGCCATATTCCTGCTGATATCATTAGAGTGTCAGGCATATAACTCACTAGATGAGAACTTGCGCTTACGCCAAGTGCCGCAGCTATGATATGTCCGGCGTAACGTATAGATAGTGCTGGATTTCCTACTTTAATTGCATCCTGAAGACGCTCGCCATTGTGTCGTCGCATATAAATTTGTGAACGCATTCTTGTTATCAGTAACAGAATGAACTGAGATGCAAAAAAGATAAAAACAACTGACAGTAAACCATCGGCCGACTCAGTTTCAATCCACTTTATAGATGTTGATATAATAATGCCTAAAGACAAATAATTTGCTGCCTGGACTATGCCTGCTGAAATATTTTCGCTTGAAATTTCATCTTTCAATGAAAATCGATTAAAGATAACGAAATCATTAATCAATTTGCCTGTCCATAACAAGACGATACCTGCGAATGCGTATATCAAGACATTGGTGGCTTCAGTCAAAAGATTGTTACTCGGTGTACCGTCAACTGCTGCGGCAATGATCATTGCTAACGCTAGTGCACCACCAGCAAAAGCAACTCCATAAGCGAAGTTATCTTTCTTTGATAGCTCGTCACTTGTATTGACCCCTTCTATGAGACCTTTGATCCATCGAAAAGCGCTGATTGCTATTACTGATAAAACGAGATCGAGACATATCACGCTGACGACCCATATTAAGTTGTTATCTAACATAATTTTCTCCTGAATTATTTGCCGCGACGACCGCTACGAGAAGTTCTTGACGATGAGTTTCGAGTCGTACTTTGAGAGCTACTCTTTTTATATGCGCTACTAAATTTAGCTTTTGTGGGCCTTGGTTTTGCTGACGTAGAAGAACCGCCTATTCTCTTTTTAGCGTAAGGACTCGTAAACTTTTTTCCTGATTTTTGGAATTTATTTTTTACTGTAGCTTGTGTTGCCCGCTGGTTTTTAAATTGAGAGGGTGAAGTATAATGACTTCTACCATAATCATTATAATAACTGTAGCCACGGTTATTTGACCAAGAAGAATAATAGATCGGTCGTCCAAAATTACTGAACATCGAATACATCCCATACCATGCCCAAAAAGAGGTGCCGTCATTTCTTCTTTGCCAGTTTCCGTAATTTGGATTACCTACTAACTGGTTTCCAGTTTCAGAATCAGCAATTCCATTTGCTCTATCACTCGCTTCTTTACTTAATGCTTCTATACGAGGTAGTTTGCCATTTGATATGTCGGCGATGACATTGATTGGATCTGTGAGCATCATATTGTAGATTGCTGGGTTTGCTGCATCAGATATTAACGCCAACTCTTGAGCGACATTTTCTGTCGCCAATTTTCCGTTTGCCGGTGCTGACTTAGATAGCGCAAGCGATGTTTTTAATCTATCAGCAAGACCTAAATAAATAGGTCCTCTCGAGGTTGAATCGAGAGCTAACGCGTTAATAAGTTCAATGAATTCAGTCTCACTATTTTTTACAGTATCGGCATACATTTTTAATATACCTGTGTTTTTAACCAGTCCTTTATCGATATGATCTTTTAGTTGAGCAACTGAACGCTGCGCGTTCGTTATGTAGACCTCCAGTTCCTTTGTTAGAAGTTCTTCCTGAGAAGTGCATCCAGATGTTGATATTATTAATATAATTAACAAGCATAATATGTTAAATTTTTTTTTCATAATAACTCCAGTCATGTTACAGTTTCCTTATTTTTTATTCTTTACACCATAGTTAAAGCTTCCAGCATCACGACTTATCATTTGTATCCTAAAACTATCAGGTTTCATATTCTTAGTGATAACGTGCGCTGCTTTTTCAGTTTCACAATCACCACACATAAAAACATCGAATGCAGCATAGTTCTTTTCTGGCCAAGTGTGCACTGTAATATGAGATTCAGTGAGTACTAATACACCTGTTATGCCACATCCTTCTCCGAAATGGTGAAAGTTGGATGACAGCACAGTAGCGTTTGCTGCATGGGCTGCTGAATGAAGTAATTTGAGCATTTCCTGCTCATCAAAATGTGACACTGCCCCTTTACAATCGATGATTGCGTGCTTACCAGGAGCATACATATTATTTCTTATAATCGACATATTATGTTTATATTAAATATATCAGTTTGCATATTAAAAGATCATAATTAAACTAAATCGATAATAATTTTAAAATATATGACTGTATGAAAAGTAAAAAAACTATCGCGCAAGGACTCGTCAACCGAGAAAAAAAAGTGAGCCGATACCTGAAACTAAGAAAAAAACTTCGCGTATTATCATTTGAGGAAATCTCCAAACGATTAAAATTAATAGACATTATTCAAAGCCGAGAGAACCTAAGTAATAAGTTCCAGACGGGCAGAATAAGCGCCTCATTGTTCTTTTCTATCCTTGAGGTCATGAATGAAGAATCCGTTGACCTAAATGATTTAAATAAATCAATATAGTCGCTTTTTTTCGGTAATCAAGCGCTTTCATCATAACATTATTCCCGTTATAAGTTTTGAAACCTTTGATAAATCTCATTACCAAAAGAAGTACGCAGATGACGCTCTTTTCGCACCTTATAAATGACAATCTATAGTTCAATATTGCTAGTATTTATCGTTAAAATCCACACAAGTGGTGCCGGAAAGAGGATTCGAACCTCCGACCTACTATTTACGAAACAGTTGCTCTACCAACTGAGCTATTCCGGCATTTTGTAAAAATATGAGAAAAATTACATCGAATTTTTTACTCGAACAACCACATCAATACCCGATTGCACTGTGTTTTCAGGTAATGATGATTTTGGGTTTAAGCTCATTTCGTCAATTTCAAAATCAGATAGTTCACCCGTATCTTCATTGTAAAAATGGTGATGATGCGAGGTATTAGAATCATAAAAAATCTTTGTTGGATCAATACTAACTTCTCGAATCAATCCTTTCTCAACAAAAAGATTCAATGTGTTATAAACAGTTGCCTTTGAGACATGCACACCACTTTCATTAACAAATGCGAGGACTTTGTCTGCTGACAAATGTTGAGGTTTATTCAACATTACTTTAGCAATCTCATTTCTCTGAAACGTAGGATTGATATCGCATTTGAGTAATTTCACCTTTATGTGATTTTCGCTGTCCTTCATAAAATCCTGTTTGTTGATCTTTTCACTCATAAGAAAATTATAATAGAGGCTAATAGCAAAGTGGAAATGATACAACTCAGATTATCATTTATCACGCTATTTCAGCTGAATTTGTCTGCCTATTAAGAGAAAACTCATCGATCTCCATAAACGAAGAATCGCCAGCAAACATATCCGCTAGTAATAATGCCGATGAAGGTCCCTGAAGTATTCCCTTCCGAAAATGTCCTGTATTGAAATAGAGATTTTTAAAATTTGGGACCGAACCGATAAATGGTTTTTCAGTATCTGTCGAAGGACGTAAACCAGACCAATGCTTTACTAGCGTTGCATTTTTGAGCGTAGGCCAAACAGTAACAGCCCAGCTTTGAAGCTCTTGCTGCGCAGTCATTGTCGTTTCTTTATTAAAACCAATGTCTTCCATGGTGCTGCCAATCAACACATGTCCATCTTGCCTCGGAATCAAGTAATGGCCACCATCCAATATTATTGTCTGTAATACCGATTCAATAGGTTTAACACAGATCATCTGCCCATGGATGGGTTTAATATTCATATCAATACACTTGTCTCCTAGTACGCATTTACTCCAGGCACCAGCAGTAATAATCACTGATTCAGCAGATAGCTCACCACCTTTATATTCTACTTTTTCACACCGACCAGCAGATATGACAAACTTATTAATAGTTGTATTTTCATAAAGTGAAACCGATAATTTTTTTAAGCTTTCACGCAGTGCCGTTAATAATCTGGGTGGTCTAATTTGTGCAATTTCGGGGAGTAAAATAACCTGATCAGGAAGGGTTATATTAGCATGCAGATTTTCCATTTTTTCTATTACTTTTATACACTTACTGCGTGCCCAATGATTTATGTCGTTAACATGCTCCGCTTCTATGATAACAAGTCCTGATTTTACGTATTCAGGGTCAATACCTGCCTCGTTAATTAATGCTTCTATAAAGCTTGGATAATGTAATTTGCCATGCTCAGACAACTCAGCAGACGACGAGTTTTCTGTCCATGGGCGCATTGAAGATAGTATCCCGCCTGCCGCCCAACTTGCTTCTTTGCCCAATTCGCCTTTCTCAATAAGAGCAACGTTTGCTCCGCGAATAGCCAATTCTCGAGCGGTCGTCATACCAATGATGCCGCCGCCAACAACAACAAAATCAAAATTTTTCATAAAAATATGGGCCTACTCATGATTTTAAAATAGTTTTACCGTATATCTGCTAAAAAGAACCTCTCGTCTATTAAAGATTCTCTTTGGATTCATGCATACTGTATATTTTAGTTTAAATGATTACTAAAACTTTTTATAAATTTGACAAAAAAATGAAAATTAAAAATTCTGGTGGATATACTATTCTTGAATTAATGATAGTCATAGCAATGGTAGGAGTACTTCTTAGTATTGCCGTACCAAGCTATCAAGATTTTTTAAAAGATAAATGTCTCACAACAAATGCAAATTTATTAGTCACTTCATTTCAACAAGCACGTAGCGAAGCTGTGAAAAGATCTGCTAATGTCAAAATAACAAGAGAAGGTTCATCTGATTGGAGTGATGGTTGGACAATATCCAAAGCACCTCATGATGATGCTAATATATTAAGAATAGTAAATACAACATGTCCTATGACCATTTTAGAACAAACATCCCGAATTGAATTTACTTATGGCTCTGATGGATTTATTGATGCAACAGGTGAACTCAAACTATGTGATGCTAGAGAAGCAGAAACAGGGAGAACAATAACTTTATCAATTATTGGACGACCAAGCACTGATCGACATGAGTGTCTTTAATCATCAGAGATCGTAAACATGCGTAAACAATTAAATCATCAAAGATACCTTTCAGTATACAAGAAAAAGCAACACTGTGATGGATTCACGCTTCTTGAAGTATTAATAGCAATGTTAATTCTTGCAATCGGAGTTTTGGGTGTTACAGCATTACAATATAAGGCACTTCAATATAATCAAGACGCCTATTATCGAACTCAAGTTAATACTTTAGCATCTGACATGGCTGATCGAATGAGACTGAATAGTGATAATGCAAGTGAATATACAACCGCAATAACAAACTATAGAGTCCCAACAGTCGCTCCGACGGGTTGTGTTCAATCTGGGGCCACGGCTACTGGGAAAAGTAATGATGTGACATGTTGGCAATTACAACTTTTCAACACATTAGCACCAAGAAGCAGAGCTAATATCTCTAATATTGGTGATACTTATACAATATCGTTAGAATATGTCGTGCGTAGCATAGCTCACGCTGCTGATGCTACCGATGAAGACATACTTAGTGTTCCGCTAGAATACAAATTTCGATTATAAAATAATTGACCGATAATGTTTAATCATAAAAAACAAAAAATAAATAATGGATTTAGCCTCATTGAATTGTTGGTGGCCATGACATTGGGTTTATTTTTGATCGGTGGTGCTATAACTATGTTTATGAGTAACAGTAGAACTTATAATGAACAAGTCTCCATGAGTCGTCTTCAAGAAAATGCTCGATTTGCTTTAGATATATTGATGCGAGATATACGAATTGCTGGGTATAGTGGTTGCTCTGATGATTTTAATAGCGTTACAAATAATATCTCTGTAGATGCAAAGCAGCTATTAAGTTTCATTAATGCCATAGAAGGAATTGAACAAGATAGCACGACATGGAAACCTTCAGCATCTACTGAAAACATTACAAGTATAAAAGCAGGAACGGATGGTATTGCCGTGCGTTACTTTCAAAATTTATCACCTCTCACCGCAGCTATGACTACTATAGAAAGTGACTTAACTATTGATGCTACTGCTGCTGGTGGTCTTCTAAAGTCAGGAGACCTTCTTGCTGTATCAGATTGCGGTAGTGCCGATATATTTGCTCTCTCTGCTGATGAAAATGCTGGTATTATCAAACATGCGGAAGTAGTAACCAACGGAACCAATAATACAACTGGAAATTTATCTAAATTATATCTGCTTGATTCAAGCCTCATGCGTGTTATTTCTCGAAGATATATAATAAAAGATGCGACTAATGGACAACCTTCACTATTTAGAATTCAATATTTAAAAGATGCGACCACTGATAACTTTAGCGTTATTGAACAAGAGCTCATTCCAGGAGTAGACAACATGCAAATCCTCTATGGAATAGCTACTGGCGTAGGAGATAGATTACCTGACACCTACGCTAAGGCATCAGATGTCACACAATGGAATAACGTTGTGTCCGTCCGTTTAGCCTTATTGTTAAGTACTGAAACCGACAACTTTAGTGCTCTGGAAACATCACATAATTTATTAGGCGAAGTGATCTTAAGTAATGATAAACGTCGCCGCCGAATGTATACCGCTACCGTTAAAATTCGTAACCGTTTTACAGACTAGAAAATACATATGCATAAAATAAAATCACAACAAGGCGCAGCATTAATAACAGCATTAGTCATACTAGTAATAGTAACAATGCTTGGGCTTGCTGGAATGACAAACAATACGATGAATGAAAAAATGGCAGCTAATGCTCAAGAAGCAAATCGCGCATTCCAAACAGCAGAGGCAGGCATCGAAAAAGCATTCTCATCACCGACTAGTTCATTTAGTTTATCGACGCCTTTTAGTTCCCCCTCAGCAACACCTTTTGAGACTTCAGGCACAGATCTATATGGTGCTAAAGCAGCTTTCACAGTTACATATGTCCAAGAAACAGCACCTAAACGTGGCCTAGGTTGGGATACTAATTATACAGCATATCATTTTGATATAGGCAGTGAAGGGACTACAACAAACTCCGAAGCAAGAGCATCACTTCATTCGGGAGCTTTTCAAATCGGAAATAAAAATTAAGTTTATTACTCTATTATGAGGCATTACACATGAATCTTATCAAAATAATTGCAATTATCTTATGTATTTTTATCTCAATAAATACTGGTGCAGAAAATAAATTACAAATTCATGATAGAGGAATGGATGGAAACCAACGTGGGTATTTAGTTACTTGCAAAAATGGTGAAATAGGTAGCATTATAAATCATTTCCAAATATCAGAATCAAGCAAAGCAAATCCGAAAAGAAGAGATGATATGCCATTTCCTGGAGGGGGAGATAGTAACAGTAAACCTATAAAGTTAATCAAGACTTGCATCGCTACAAAAGATGGCGGCCAAAAATGTCAACGTTCGTGGGATTTAAGAAGTGCTGCAATAGCAAGTTGCTCTCAATAGAAAACGTTATATCAAATGATAACCATATAAGGTGAATTAAAATGAATGAATATAAAATCAAAACTCATCTATATTCGTTAATATTTTTTCTGCTCACAACAGCAAGCGGAAATGGTCATGCTGATGATACAGAAATTTATTTCAATCCAACTGGAAGTAATTCATCAGAAATTCGTCCAAATGTATTATTGATTTTGGACTCTTCTGGGAGTATGGGTTTCACTGGTGGAACAGCTCCAAGCACA
>DKOR01000005.1:0-4418 GCA_002470825.1 Thiotrichaceae bacterium UBA7357
AACCGCTCAAGCTATGGTTGAATTTGTTATATGGATTCCGTTGCTGTTAATAATTATCGGCGGTATTTTTCAATTTGCATTAATTTATAAAGCTAAAATCACACTTAATTACGCTACATTTCAAGCGGTCAGAACTGGAACGATAAATAATGCAAGTTTGTTGAAAATGGAAACATCGTTTGCAAGTAATATGGCTCCATTATATACATCAAGCTACATGTCTATTCCAAAAAGTAGTAATTCACAAACTGCAGAATGTGAAAATAATTTTGGGTCTTCAAGTTCCGATGATGATGCAAAAAGGATTGCACGAGTTGGTACGAACACAATCATGATGAGTGATACAAAGATAGGAGGCGTGTTAGATAATGAAGGTGCAGGTATGGATGATAAATGGACTTCTGAAAAAGTCTATTGCGCCAGAAGGTTAGTACAGAGACAAATTGAAGATGGTTTTGTCAAGTTAACTATCGTCAACCCGTCGAGTGCCTCATTCGCTGCATTTCGTATTTCGAAAAATTATAAGGGTAACACTTTGGCAAGAATGATACCGAATGATAATTTGATGTATCGTAATGCAAATATTAATAGTACGAGTTTGCAATCTCTACAAGACGCTAATCTTCTAAAGTTACATGTCGGCTATTGTTATAAACTGATAATTCCATTTGTTAACAAAATCATCCATGAGTTAGTGAAAGAAGAGTCGAAACCAGACGGGGATACTTTGGGAGCAATATGTGACGCTGGCGGTAAATCGGCACTAAGTGACACCGCCAAAAATCAGAGGTATGGGATACCTCTCTATGCTCAGAGCACCATGCGTATGCAGTCTGAAGCCTATCTATGTGAAACTACAAAGACTTGTGGTAACTAAGGAACCGTGTGGCATGATGCGCTCAATGTTAGATTACTTACATGGAGTTATTGCTAAACGTCAGTAATCCAGCTCTAGTCAAAATTTATGTGTTTTATTACAATTAGCCTATGTCTGTAAGTAATCAGCATCTAGCAGAATTGATACCTAAGCATACTCCGGTGATGCAGCAATTCCTTGACTTCAAGGCCGAGCATCCTGACATGTTGTTATTTTTCCGGATGGGTGATTTTTATGAATTGTTTTTTGACGATGCGAAGAAAGCAGCACGTTTATTGAATATCACCCTGACTAAACGTGGCAAATCGGGTGGTAACGCCATACCTATGGCAGGTGTACCGTATCATGCTGTTGATCATTATCTCGCACAACTCATAAAATTAGGTGAGTCCGTTGTTATCTGCGAACAAGTAGGCAATCCCGCTGTTAGTAAAGGCCCCGTTGAGCGCAAGATAGTACGCATAATCACCCCTGGAACAATTACCGAAGATGTCCTACTTAATGGTCGTACTTCAAATATCTTGCTCGCAATTCACAATACCAAACAACGTTATGGCTTTGCCAGTGTTGAGCTTAGTAGTGGACGGGTAACTATACTTGAAGCGAATGATTCTGTTTGTTTGGAAGATATTATCGATCAATATCAGCCCGCAGAAATTCTAATTAGTGAAGAATTTAAAAGTGAGTGTCTTGATAATCTGAATAAAACAGTAAGCAAACGGCCAGACTGGTATTTTAATAAAAAGACAGCAGAGTCAATTATCAAACAACAATATAGCATTAAAGATCTAAATGGCTTTGGTTGTCAAAAGATGGATACTGCAATAAGTGCATTAGGCTGTTTGATAAAATACCTTAGTGACACACAAAAATCATTACTACCCCATCTGCAAAGTCCAAAAATAGATTCTGAAAATGACTTGATACAGATCGATTCAATTTCACGTCGTAATTTAGAATTGGAAACGAGTCTGGCTGAGGAGAAATCACATTCATTACTTGAGGTGATAGATACCACATCAACCGTAATGGGTGGTCGTTTATTACGACGTTGGTTGCTACAACCGATCCGAGATCATGCTGTATTGCAATGTCGTCATGATGCTGTAAAAGAACTATTGCTTAATCGATGTCACGGTGATTTTCATGAAGCCATGTGCGGCATCTGTGACATTGAGCGTATTATGTCACGTGTTGCTTTAAAGTCTGCGAGACCTCGTGACTTGATACAGTTGCGAGACAGTATTACTTTGCTCCCACAAATTAAAAGTCGTTTAGAAAGTCTTGATAGTCCTAGATTGAGTAAGTTATATCAAGATATCAGTTTGTTTCCTGGATTACTTCAGATCTTAAATGAAGCATTGCTAGATGAACCGTCGACAATGATTCGTAATGGTGGGGTTATTGCTTCAAATTATGATAAAGAGCTGGATGAATTAAGAGAGCTCAGCAATGATGCAGCACGTTTTTTAACTAATCTTGAAGAACAAGAAAAAAGACGTACTGGCATACAAGGTCTGAAAGTAGGTTATAACCGTGTGCATGGTTATTATATAGAAATTAGTCGGCTTAATTCCGCGAATGTTCCAGACGATTATAACCGTCGTCAAACCTTGAAAGCGGTGGAACGTTTTATTACGCCAGAGTTAAAACTTTTTGAAAACAAAATCCTGAGTGCAAAAGAAAGATCATTGGCACGTGAAAAACAATTATACGATGAGTTGTTGGATATCATTGTTGAGTACTTAGCGGAACTGCAGCTTTGTGCGTCATCACTTGCTGAATTTGATGTCTATTTAAGTTTTTCAGAGAGAGCTACAATACTTAATTTTACTGCACCAGTTATGACAAAAGAAGATGGAATTCTTATCGAAGGGGGAAGACATCCAGTCGTTGAAAAAATCCAATCAGAAGTTTTCATAGCGAATGATTTATCGCTCAATAATGATATCAATATGCTAATCATCACCGGTCCCAATATGGGTGGTAAATCGACTTATATGCGACAAACAGCTTTGATTGTAATTCTCGCTCATATCGGTAGTTATGTTCCTGCATTAAAGGCTGTCATTGGTCCTATTGATAGACTATTCACTCGTATTGGCGCATCTGATGACCTCAGCAGCGGTCGTTCAACTTTTATGGTCGAAATGACTGAGACTGCTAATATATTAAATAATGCTACCAGAAATAGTCTAGTATTGATGGATGAGATTGGTCGCGGCACAAGTACTTATGATGGACTGGCATTAGCTTGGGCTTGTGCTTTACATCTCGCAAAAGTAACTCAATCATATACGCTATTTGCCACACATTATTTTGAACTCACCGTATTACCAGAGCATAACGATAATGTTAAAAATGTACATATGGACGTCGTTGAGCATGGTGATGAGATAGTGTTATTACATTCCGTTGAACATGGTCCGGCAAATCAAAGTTATGGAATTCAAGTGGCTTCTCTCGCAGGCATACCTAAAAGTGTCATCAGAGATGCAAAAAATCGTTTACATGAAATTGAATCACAGACACCCGTTGTTAAGATTGAAAAATCAAAAACTAATTCATTTAATACCGACTCTATTTTAGAAAAAATAAGAACAATTGATCCAGACATTACCAACCCTAAACAAGCATTAGCATTATTGTATGAACTACAAGCAATGCTGGATTCTTAATGTATTTACATGCATTATTGTGAAAATATTATCAGTCGACACTGTTCATGCTAAATCCCTATCGTCTTAAAGAGCTCACCTTATTCAATTTCTGCTATTCTTTTAGTAGGCTCAAAAGTTTAATGTTTGTAGTCCCTTATTTTTTGTTCTGGTATTTAATGTTTGATAATTTTTTATTGCTGGCTGTGGAATGGCTACAAAGCACAGAGGGCATTATTTTCGTTAGTTGGGCTTCACAAGATGAAAACCTTGCATCGGAATTATTTATTGATCGTTCTGCAAGTTTGTCAATATACTTACTTATATCAATAACACTGGCTCCATTATTTATTTTACTTGCGGCTAATAATCAATATTCCAGTGATATGACCAGTGGAGCATTTCGCTTTTTGTTGATGCGATCAACACGTGCCGAGATATATTTTTCACGGTTTATATCCGTATCCTTATTAGTCTTGATCTGTATCTTCATAACCTCACTCTGGGCTTCGGCACAAGCATTAATAAATGGTGAAGACACAATTGAAGTCATTACTCTATTCGGACTGCAAACTTTTATACTTGTTTTTATTTACAGCATGCCATTTATTGCTTTTATGTCGATGATTTCATCTTTCGCACGTTCTGGATTGAGTTCACTCTTTTTGGGGATGCTTAGCTATGCCACTTTGGTAACGATTAGTTTTCAGTTTAAATCAGATATTAGTCAAGCAATCTACATAATACCCAGCGGTCTTAAATCTTACTTAATAGATATCAATACTGAAAATACTTTTATTTTAGTTGCAGCACTTTTTGCATATACGTTGCTCTATTTAGTGTCTGGTTGGTATATTTTCAAAAGTCGAGATATATAAATGGGT
>DKOR01000005.1:4440-5165 GCA_002470825.1 Thiotrichaceae bacterium UBA7357
GATTTAGAATTAGAGATTAATCAAACCACAGGAATAGTTGGTCCAAATGGGGCAGGCAAATCAACTTTATTTGCCATACTCTGTGGTTTTATAAGTCCAACCTCCGGTAAAGTTCATGTTCTTGATCACGTTCCTGATTCAAGTCGAATAAAAGGGAAACTTTCATTACTGCCACAAGATGCTTCGATGTTTAAAGGTGTTGATGTAGTGACACAACTTAAGCATTACGCAAGATTACAAAACTTCAATGGAAAAGAAGCTAGCAAAGAAGTTGATCATGTATTAACACTGGTACAAGCAAAAGATTTTGCAAAACAATTTCCAGAAAGATTAAGTTTTGGACAGCGTAAACGAATCATGTTGGCTCAGTCCTTGATTGGTAAGCCAGAACTAATATTAATGGATGAGCCGACATCGGGACTCGACCCAATCGCTGCAAATGAAGTTAGAAAATTATTACGTGACCTAGGTAATGAATATAGTGTCATCATAAGTTCACATAACTTATCCGAAATCGAAGATATCTGTAGTGATATTGCTATATTGGACAAAGGTAAACTAGTAACCCATTCTAGTCTGACTGAGTTAAAACGTAGCAATAAATGTTTTAGTCTAGAATTAGAAGTGCCTAGTCATGTTCATTTAAGCAAGTTATTAAATGAAATAAGCGAGATTGGTCAGATAGAGAATGATAATAATAATATGAAATCATGGATTATTCACTA
>DKOR01000034.1 GCA_002470825.1 Thiotrichaceae bacterium UBA7357
ACTACAAATCGTTGTAATTTCTGTACCGGATCAAAGAGGTTCTATAGCTTCGATATGGATCCGTCGAAAGTACCGAAACTACAAATTTCATATAGTGGTGGTGCAGCAAAGCCCGCAACGTCTCAAATCATCGGGCTCCATTATCCTGATGTAAAAATTCCTCAAGGAGCAACTATTACCGGAGTAAAATTATCAGTAACCTCAAAATCATCTCAAGGTGGTGATGGCGCCGCTTGGCTAATCCGTGCTGATGCTGCTGATAATTCTTCTGCAATATCAGCAACAAATAATAATTTATCTTCCAGAGCACAAACATCAAAAGGACTTATATGGACGGTCCCTGATATGCTGCCTCAAGTAAATTATGAATCATGTAATGAAGGAACGTGCAGTGGCGACACATTAGTTGACGTTATTCAAGAAGTCGTTAATCGAAGTGGTTGGTGTGGTGGAAATGATTTGACCCTTTTAATTAATCAGAGTGCGGCTGGAACACGCAACATCCATTCATTCGAGAGTGATTCAACTGCATCACCTCGATTAGAAATCACATACGATGCAGGTACCGGAGGCTGTTACGAAGCAACGGAGACAGCACAAATTTCTGCTAACTTCAATGATGTCCATGAAGAAAATAATGGTAAAATTGAACGTAACCTTCCAGAATTGCAATTTAAAGAAAGCAGCGTAGCTTTGCGTTTTCAGGCCATTGATATTCCTAAGGGTTCTACTATTCTCTCTGCAGAATTAGAACTTGAAGCAGCAAAAACCAAAAGTGGAAGTAATCCTACAGTTGAAATCTTTGGAATTAATGTAGATAGTGCTCAACAATTTACTTCTACTCCGGGTTCCGTAACAAGTGTTGCTAAAACATCGGCGAAAGTCGCATGGTCGATGCCTGATTTCAGTACTGACTCAAAAGTTATATCTCCAGATATAAAAAATGTTGTGCAAGAAATAGTTGATCGAAATGGGTGGGTCAGTGGGAACAATCTAGGGCTATTTATCAGCGATTCTCTAAGTGGCTCAGTTCGAAAGGCAAAGTCACATGATCAAGAACCCAATGCCTCACCTAAACTAAGAATTACTTTTCGTTCTACAACAGGCTCTGGAAAATCCGTACCTACTGTTAGAGACCGTTTGATTGAACTAGTTAATGAAATTCCTACTAGGGGTGGCACACCAATCACTGAGGCTTTATATGAAGCAGCACTTTATTGGCGTGGAGATGAAATGAAATTTGGCCATCAACGAGGAAAGAATTTTAAAGATCAACAAAGCCGAATAAGTCATCCAGGATCGTACTGTCTGAGTGCCGGGAATTGTCCAGGTGCAAACGTCAATATTGCATCTCCCTCCAGTCAAAAAACAGATGCATTTGGTGTTCATTATCCAACCAATTGTGATGATAACAATTTAGATGCTTTCGCGTGTAGAACTCAAGAAATTAAGGGCACACCTAAATATCTTAGTCCTTTTACATCATCCGCGACCTGTGCATCAAACTTTCAAGTTTTATTGACCGATGGTGAAGCCTTTAATAATTCAATTACTGATAAAAGTAGAATTGATTTTATTTCTGGTGGTGGTGCTTGTGAGACTTCTGGAGCAAATCGAGGAAATTTTTCATTCAATGAGAGATGTTCTTATGATATCGTCGAGTTTCTAAACACTAATGATCAAAATACAACACTAGATAATTCTCAAACTGTTAAGACTTATACTATCGGTTTTAATACTGGTAGCCTTGCAACCGCGCAAAATTTTCTACAAGATTTAGCCGACGTTGGTGAAGGTGAGTTTTTCGAAGCGTCATCAGCTAGTGATCTTGTGGCAGTCTTCACAGAAATATTAACTGACGTTAAAAATGATCCTACATCTTTCGTATCACCTTCATTAGCAACTAATGCTTTTAACCGTTTATTAAGTCGAAATGAAGCTTATTTTGGATTATTCACACCTTCTTTTAATAAGAGTTGGCTAGGTAATTCTAAAAAATATAACCTGTGTATTGATTCTCAAACAGGCAACGGTAGTGGTGGCGCGTGTACACTTGGCAATATTCTAGACAAAAATGGTGTAGATGCTATAGATCAAATTACAAATAAATTTAAAACAAGCGCACAAAGTGAATGGTCAACTGAGGTAGATGGAAGATTTACTACTAAGGGCGGTGCTGGCGGCGCGATTAATGATTTTACATTACAAAAATTTTATACAGATGCAACAGACGATGGGGCTAAACCCGCGCTTAATACTAGTCTTGAATCAGAAGGTCATATGGTTGATAAAGACAAAATTTTGGATTCGTCCACAGCACATATTAGCAATCTTGTTTGCCCAGATCCTACGAATGTTTCTGATTGTCGGAAACATTTGGAATGGATGCTAGGGAAAGTAGCAACACCTGCCGAGACTGATTTTGTTTCCAGTGATACGAGATGGTCGTTTCATGACGTACTTCATAGTTCTCCATCTGTTATTACCTATGGTTTTACGACAAACAGTGGAACAATAGAGTTCTTCGATAGACTAGTTGTCGGGACTAACGATGGTGCACTAAGATTTATAAATGGTAGTAAGGATGCTCCTGGAGGAAAACAAGAATGGGCATTCTTCCCAAAAACTATGTTAAGTCAAGTCAGACATCATCTAACAAATGCAGAAGGTGTACATCTATATGGCTTAGATACAGCACCAACCGTAAGAATAAAAGATCATAATAATGATGGAATTATTAATCCGACTTTAAGCGATTTTGTACATGTGTATATTGGTATGCGAAGAGGTGGAAACGCTATCTATGCTTTAGATGTCAGTCCAACCAGTTTACTAACAGACAACATCGATGCGGATGATATTGTTCCTAAGTTTCTATGGAGTATAGAAGGCGGCACTGCTGGATTCGAATTACTTGGCGATACTTGGTCAAAACCACAACTGATTAATATTAAAACGAAGAATGACGGAAACAAGGACGTCCTAGTTTTTGGTGGCGGGTATAATGATATTTTTGATGATGCATTTAGCCCTCTGTATACTAATAACGACAACCGTGGAAATGCGGTCTACTTTGTAGATCCGGACACCGGAAGAAAGTTATTTTCCGTTGGAGGTCCATGTTTAGATTGTGATAATCCAACTAATCCAGCGGGTTCTGGTTTACACATAACACATCCCGATATGAAATTTTCAATCCCCTCCCGCATTACTGCTCTTGATTCAAATGGAGATGGTACTGATGATAGATTGTATTTTGGAGATGTTGGTGGTCAAGTTTGGAGGATAGATTTAAAAGATGTCGATTATAGTGCAACAACTGGCAGCTCTTCTTCTGTTGTAGGTAAATTAGCGAAAATATCAGGTACAGATATAACTGATCTAAAAAATCAGCGTAAGTTTTTAGAAGCTCCTTCAGTTGTCCAGGTTAGAGATACTCAATTTTCAGATGCGCCAAATGGTGAGTATGACTACGTTTTAATTGGTACTGGTGATAGAACATCACCATTATCATTAAACGTACATGACCGTTTTTATGGGTTTAGAGATGAACAGATAGGCCCCATGAGTGATGGTAGTGATCTAAATAATATTTCAGAAGATTATGAGACAAATCTTATAACTCATATAAATATAGGCGACACAGCGCTTATTGATGTAACCAATGAAGCCATTTTGTCTAAAGAAGAAGATAAGTCGCAAAACCCTGGGTTAACGCCAGAAGAACTCGATAGTAGACAGACCAATATCAAATTATCGTCAGGTTGGTTTTATAACTTTAATACTGCGACAGATTTCAACAATGGTGAGAAGGTGCTAGCCTCACCAACAACTATAGATGGTACAGTTTTTTTCACAACATATTCACCTGAATCAACAGCTACTGACCCTTGTGCAGCAAACATTGGTGGCGGCTTTGCATACAATATGGATATTGTGACTACTAAAGCGGGGTTAGACTTAGAGCCAACAAAATCGGGTAGAGATTATATTCAAAAACGAAAGAAAAAATTAGGAGGAGGAATCCCTTCTGATGTTGTACCTATTTTTACTTCAGAAGGGGTTGTGGGTATTGTTGGTACAGAAGGTGGAGCAAATCAACTCGGTAAAATAGCAGATTTACCTAGATACAGAACATATTGGTATGATGATCGTCGCTAAACATTTAGGATGACTACTCCTATTTTATATCGGATCTATATTTGATTAATAATCACAACTATTGAAAAAAATATTTATCAACTTTCGGAGTCATGACAAATGATGAAGTACAGACTGAAAAAATTATCAGGTTTTACCTTAATAGAATTAATGGTAGTGGTGGCCATCATAGGAGTTCTAGTTGCAGTTGGTTATCCATCATACACAGATTATATAATGAGAGGTCATCGTTCAGAAGGAAGAACAATGTTAGTAGATGCTGCAACAAGACTGGAACGTTTATATTCCGACACCAATAATTATGCTGCAGTGTTGAATACACTACCTAGTGACATCGCTACTACAAGTCTTAATAATTTATACACATTGACAATGGTAAACAACCCAGATAATCAATCTTATGTACTAAGGGCTGAGAAGATAGTCGGGGGGACTGCTGATCCTGGGTGTCCTATCTTAACACTCGACAACATAGGAAGGAGAGGAATAGCTATCACATTAAACAATCCCCAAGTCAGTTGCACTGGTGCTGACGTATGTGCAGGCACGAACCTCACCGCAGATGGATGTTGGCAGAGATAATATATTCTTAATAATATTGAAAGACCTAAAATGTCTAAAAAAAATATTATATTTTTATTGATAGTAATATGTACATCAGCACGGTCTGACGAGACCATTAAAGATTTACATAATGAGATATCAAAGGTTGAGTCAACGTCCCATCAACGAGAAAACACTCAAGTAACTAAAAAAAAATTAGACTATAAGCTCTTAAATAAAAAAATAACTTTTCAGAAAGCCACTTTACAGGAAGTGAAACAAGCATTAACCAATAAGGAGATAGGAGAACTAACGAACACGATACATGCGTTATACAGCATGCGATGGAATAATAATGTTATAAATTTATTAGATGACATGTGGAAAATGAATATCGCCCAACATCCTGAGTTGCCATGGGAATTAATTAAAAAAAATCCAATAAAACTCGCAATAGCAAGCACGATCAATAGAATAAAAACCAATAACACGGATGAATATAAAAAATACCTCTACAGTCATAAAGAGGATCAACATGAGTTTAATAGAGCACAGGTGATAATTGCGCTCGCTCTTAATGGGAATTCTAATGATGTGGAATATTTAGAAAAAATGGCTGACAGTGAAAATCATTATATTATCCAAACAGCAATTACTGGCCTTGGCATTATGAGTAGCGAAAAAGCAAAAAATGCTCTAGGGATATTATGGAAAAAACATAGAGAAAATTCGAGGGGCAAACTGATTGAAGAAGTTTTAGACTATGCTTATAAAGTAGAACCAAGTTTGCAAAAACCAGGTGAGAATGATTTTTGAACTAAGCCTATTCTTTTCTAAAAAATCATATGCTCTTCTCTAAATTAAACTTCATATTTAGATTATTTTACTTCTTCGAATGTGAATGCATTCTTGGATAGAAGAATTTTTTATCTACCCATTTATATGCTTCATATCATATCGACACTAATAAAGAAGCTATTCTAAAAAAAACGACATAGGTTTTTAATATTAATTATGTTTATCAAGGGTAAGTTAATATTTGAATAACAAAATTCTACATACAAAATATAATACAGATTATAATCTAGTAAAATATTCCAAATATAGGGGAATTAACTAATGACTTACACATTTCTTAGAACAACCATCTTTTATATTATGTCTTTATTATTATGCGCAGAACTCTATGCTGCTGTGAATATTGTCGAATGTGAAGACAAAAATGGTGAACGGAGTTTCCAAAAAACATGTCCTCCTGGACTGACTAAAGTAGGCGATAAAAAAATAAATACTGGCAAAAGCTTAAAAAGTAAAACAAAAAATATTAAAGCTATAATTTATTCAATTCCTGATTGTGAATCGTGCATTGAAATACGTGAACTCTTAAATGTTAAGAATGTTTCAATCGAAGAAAAAAATATAGACAAAAATTTGGAATTACAAAAAGAACTAACTGATTTGTCTGGCTCATTAAAAGTTCCAACAACTATCATAGGAAACAGTATACTCACCGGCTATAATCGATCAGATTTTATTAATGCTCTTAAAAAAGCTGGGTATACAGAAGACCCTTAGGCTGACTTTTTATTGAATCAATTCTTTAGGTAGTGAAAAAACAACTCTTTCAGTGATCCCTGGATTTTCTTCAACCATTGAGGCGCCCCACTTTTTAAGTTTGGTAATCACTTCTTCAACTAAAATTTCTGGAGCAGATGCGCCAGCCGTTAAACCAATATTTTCTTTTCCATCAACCCATCCTTTTTTTATCTCAGACGCATCGTCTATCAGATAGGCTGGAACACCCGCTTTTTGTGATAATTCCATCAAACGAGTAGAATTTGAACTATTTGGAGAGCCAACAACCAGAATTAAGTCGCATTTTGAAACTAGATTTTTAACTGCATCTTGACGGTTTTGAGTTGCATAACAGATATCTTCTTTCTTAGGACCGTCTATTTTAGGGAAACGTTTCCGTAATGCATTTATCACCTGAGCTGTATCATCCATCGATAATGTCGTTTGTGTTACAAATGCAAGAAACTCTGGATTTTTGACTTTTAGTTTCCATACATCTTCGACTGATTCAACCAAGTACATACCACCACTTCCATTTTTTAGTTTATATTGACCTATGGTTCCTTCGACTTCAGGATGTCCCTCATGTCCAATTAAAATGCATTCTCTCTCTTCATCCTGATACTTACCAACCTCCATGTGCACCTTAGTTACTAAAGGACAAATCGCATCAAACACTCTCAAGCTTCGATGAGCAGCAACTTCACGCACTGCTTTCGAAACACCATGGGCACTAAAAATAACAGTTGAGTCATCAGGGACTTCATCTAGTTCTTCAACAAAGACAGCACCTTTATCACGTAGTGAATTTACAACATATTTGTTATGCACTACTTCATGGCGAACATAGACTGGTGCTCCAAATAGCGTTAAAGCCCGTTCGACAATCTCAATAGCACGGTCTACACCAGCACAAAAACCACGTGGGTTAGCAAGCAATATTTGCATTTAATTTTATCCTATAAACATATTCAGTGATTATTGCTTTACAGAGCAATAATTAAGTATAGCAAACTATCAATTTTCAATCTCTGCCTCTTTTAAAAATAGACTATCAATAATTAACATTATTGCACCTATTGTAATAGCGGAGTCAGCAATATTGAAGGCAGGCCAAAACATATCTCCATAATAGACTTCAATGAAATCGATGACGTAACCTAGAATTATTCTGTCACAAACGTTACCGATTGCCCCACCCAAGATCAATGCCAAAGCAGTCAATAACCAGTATTTATTTTTTGGCAAACCATTCATCCAAACAATAATCACAATGCTGACCACACTTGCGATGCCAATAAAAAACCATCGCTGCCAACCACCTGCTTGGCTTAAGAAACTAAACGCAGCTCCTGTATTATGCATCAGAGTCAAATTGAATCCAGGGACAATAGGGATTGGCTGATACATTGACAATACATGTGAGGCAAAATATTTTGTCACTTGGTCAAGAAGAATTATTACTAATGACAGAGTCAACCATTTAAACATCGCTAAAACTCGCAATTCAGTTATTACTAATATTTTCAATACAACGAACACACAACTCGGGATGTACTTCATCTGAACCTACATCCTCTCGATGATGCCAACAGCGGATACACTTACTATGTTCTGATGCTAACACATGAATATATAAACCGGGCACTTCAGACTCTATAGCCTCTGAAGGTTTCTCGGAAACATCATATATACGTGCATAAGAAGTGATCAAAACAAAACGCAGTTGATCGCCTAATGATGCAAGTTGTTGTTTGATCTCATCATTACAATAGAGGTCGACTTCCGCATCTAATGACGAACCAATCTCGCCATCAACACGCAAAGTTTCTAGTTTCTTATTAATTTCATCACGTATAAGAATAATCGCATCCCAAACAACTTTGCGCTGTTGCGCGTCTGCCTCATTTATTTTTAACGAATACCAACTCTCTAAAAAGACGGAATCACTATGCTTACCGGGAATACAATTCCAAATTTCATCAGCAGTAAAACTTAGAATTGGCGATAACCATCGGACCATCATTTCTATAAGATGATACATCGCGGTCTGTGTTGACCGTCGCATCAAACTATTTTCGGGTGATGTGTACTGTCTATCTTTAACAATATCGAGATAAAAACCACCCATTTCGACCACACAAAATTGATGCAACATTTGATAAATCGAATGAAATTCATAATTATTATAAGCAATGATGATTTCTTCCTGCAGCTGTAAAGCATGTTCAACTGCCCATTTATCAATTTCCAACATATCTGCGTAGTTGACAGTATTTTTTTCAGGGTCAAAGCCGTTAAGATTAGATAATAAATAACGCGTCGTATTACGAAAACGACGGTATGCATCTGACATACGTTTGAGAATTTCGTCAGACACACTCATCTCGGTACGATAGTCGGTAGCAGCTACCCATAAACGCAAAACATCCGCACCTAAAGCATTCATGACTTTTTGAGGAGCGACGACATTACCCTTGGATTTAGACATCTTCATACCCTTAGCATCAACAGTAAAACCGTGAGTTAAAACACTACGGTAAGGCTGTTCACCATTATTCATTGCAACTGAAGTAAGTAATGAAGATTGAAACCAGCCACGGTGTTGGTCAGAACCTTCCAAATAAAGGTCAGCGGGAAAGTCTAATCGCTTATCATTATTTAATACTGAAAAATGTGTAACACCTGAATCGAACCAGACATCCAGGGTATCTGTCACCTTGAAGTATTGTTCTGATTCATCACCGAGTAATGTAGCTGTATCTAGATCAAACCAAGCATCAATACCCCTCTCTTCAATCAAACTGGCTGCTTTTCTAACCAACTCTCCTGTATTTGGATGTAATTCTTGTGTTTCACGATGTATGAACACAGTGATGGGAACACCCCATGTACGCTGACGTGAAATACACCAGTCTGGACGACCTTCGACCATACCTTTTATACGTTCTTCACCCCATGAAGGTAACCAGGTTACATTCTTAATCGCTTCCAATGTTTCACTTCGTAAACCATTAGCATCCATACTGATAAACCATTGCGGTGTCGCACGAAAAATAATAGGCGTCTTATGTCTCCAACAATGAGGGTAACTATGTAGTAATGTTGCTTGATGCAACAAGTTTCCTCTATCTACTAATACACTCAATACTGAAGCATTAGCTTTAAACACGTGTTCACCAGCAAAAAATTCCGTGCTGGGTAAGAAACAGCCATTGTCACCAACGGGGTTATCGACTTCGAGACCATAGCGAAGTCCTATAATATAATCATCTTGTCCATGTCCTGGTGCCGTATGAACGGCACCAGTTCCTACTTCTAAAGTCACGTGATCACCTAAAATAATAGGCACTAGACGATCATTGAATGGGTGTTGCAGATTAAGGCCTTCAAGCTTTGAACCAACACAAGTGCCCAATACTTTATAATCATCAATACCATAACGAGACATAACATCTTCATATAAGCCAGCTGCTAAAATCAATGCTTCATTTTTATTTGATACTAATACATATTCATATTCAGGATTCAAAGCCACAGCTTGATTAGCTGGTAAGGTCCAAGGTGTTGTTGTCCAAATCACAATAGAAACTGATTCAAACTTCGCATCGACTCCAAAAAAGCTCGAGAGTTTTTCTTCTTCGGTCGTTCTAAATCGGACATCAATAGCGAAAGATTGTTTATCTTCATATTCAACTTCTGCCTCAGCTAATGCTGAACCACAATCGGTACACCAATGTACTGGTTTAACACCTTTATGTAGATGTCCTGCGTCAATTATTTTTCCAAGTGAGCGAACAATATTTGCCTCAGTTTTAAAATCCATCGTCAGATAAGGATTTTTCCAATCTCCCAGGATACCTAATCGAATAAAGTCTCTGCGTTGATTATTAACCTGCTTGAATGCATATTCACGACAAGCATCACGAAATTTATCAGGTTCTATTTTTACACCTGCCTTACCGATTTTTTTTTCGACCTGTAATTCAATTGGCAAACCATGACAATCCCAACCGGGAACATACGGCGCATCTAAACCATTCAAACTTTGTGATTTAACAATAATGTCTTTAAGTATTTTATTAACGGCATGACCAATATGAATATCTCCATTGGCATAAGGAGGACCGTCATGCAAAATAAATTTTCTGGCGCCTTCCTTGCTTTTGCGTATTTTTCCATACAGGTCATTTTCTTGCCACCTCTTCAACATCTCAGGTTCTCGATGGGCAAGATTCGCTTTCATAGGAAACGTAGTTTTAGGTAAATTAAGTGTGTCTTTATAATTCGTCATTGCTCAATATATTTTTTATCATTTCATGTGTTTTTTTAAACTTATTCTAGTATCTTCAATATCTTTCTTTATTTGTTTTATCAATTCTTCTTCCGAGATAAAATCACTATCTCCACGTATTTTTTCGAGCAATTCAACCTGCAAATGTCGACCATACAAATCATTTTTATAATCTAAAATATGCACTTCAAGTATGTCATATTTGCCTTTAAATACAGGTCTTGACCCTACATAGACAATTGCATCTAACGTTCTATCTTCAATGCCATGAACACGACCAGAGAATATACCCACCACTGGTGAGAAGTACCGATGTAATTCTATGTTTGCTGTTGCAAACCCAAGTGTCCTTCCTCGTTTATTTCCGTGCACGACACGCCCACTAATCCTATACGGCCTTCCAAGTAGTTTGCTCGCTTTATCCATTTCACCATTCGCCAGTGCCTTACGAATCAAGGTGCTGCTCACTCGTTCACTTTTGCAGCTTAGAGTATTCGTCGTCTTCACCTTAAATCCCTTTTCACTAGAGATATCGACCAGGTAATTATAATTGCCTTGTCGATTTTTACCAAAGTGAAAATCATCACCGATAATCAATTCTTTAACCGCTAACGCCTTTAACAAAATATCATCAACAAACTGTTCAGCAGATAGATTAGCAAATTGTTGATTAAACCTAAGGCAGACCACTCTATCAATATTATGTCGAGAAAACTGCTGAAGTTTTTCACGTAAGCGAGTCAACCGTGACGGTGCTTTTCCTGGAGAAAAAAATTCAATAGGCTGTGGTTCAAATATTACGACTGTTGATATTAAACTTGTTTCTCTTGCAATTTTTTTTAATTGCTCCAAAACTTTTTGATGGCCTAAATGAACACCATCAAAATTTCCAATCGTAGCAACGCAGTCTTTTCTATACTGCTGTAAATTATGAAGTCCGCGGATGTATTCCATTAATATTTAAATTTCGTGAATTATACCGATCAGTACTGCGTTGTCATTTTCTGCCAGCGAACACCAGTAACCCAAAGAACAGAAATATAGCAACTCGCGCCAACCATTATTCCTAGAGTCAATTGACCTATCCGCTGCATCATGTTCCAGGCAAACCATTCTTCTGACCCTGCTACGGTATAATGAATCAAACAAGCCATGGTACTAACTGAGATAATAATTTGTAGACTAAATTTAAACCAGCCTGGTTTTGGACGATAAACACCCTCTTTTCTTAATAACCAATATAACAAGATAGCCTGCAAAATAGCAGACATCGATGTTGCTAATGCTAGACCAACATGTGCCAATGGACCAACTAGAAGGAAGTTAAGTCCTATGTTTGCTATCATAGCGAATGCGCCAATCTTCACTGGTGTTAGTGTATTTTGCCTAGAAAAAAACCCCGTCACAAAGACTTTAACTAAAATAAATGCGGGCAGACCAAGCGAATAAGCCAACAAACTATTCCCTGTCATGATGGTTGAATAGGCTGTAAATTCACCATATTGGAACAAAGTTGCCAAAATAGGAATAGCAAGCACGGCTAGGCCTATCGCCGCAGGAACTGCAATCACAAACACCCAGCGCAAGGCCCAATCCATCATGCTAGAGAATTTTTCCGTTTCATTTTTTGCATGTTCGCCAGATAAATTCGGTAACAAGACTGTCGCTAAAGCGATTCCAAAAATACCGAGAGGAAATTCAATCATTCGATCCGAAAAATACAACCAGGAAATACTACCATCTACCAAATTAGATGCGAAAATGGTGTCTACCAATAAATTCATTTGTACAATTGATACTGCAAATAGAGTTGGTAACATCAATTTCAATATTCGAGTAATACCCTCCTTATCCCTTTTTAATCCGGGTCGAGGAAATAAATTAAGCCGCATCAAAAAGGGGAATTGAAATAATAGCTGAGCAACGCCAGCAAACAGAACACCCCACGCTAATGCTTTTATTGGCACATCCATCTTTGGTGCTAACCAAATTGCGCAACCAATCAAAGAAAGATTGAGTAAAACAGGTGTAAAAGCAGGAATCGCAAATTGTTTATAGGTATTTAGAATACTGGTGGCAAAAGCCGTCAATGAAATAAATAGAATGTATGGAAACGTGACTTTCAACATGTCAGCAGCAATGACATGTTTAGCATCTTCAAAACCTGGGGCAAACACCGTGATAATTAAAGGTGCGGCAAACACACCCAATAACATCACAACAAATAAAACTAAGCCAAGAGTCGCAGAGGTCTGATCCACCAAAGCTTTGACTGAATCACCATCGCGTTGCTCTTTATATTCAGCTAATACAGGAATAAATGCTTGTGAAAAACCACCTTCTGCAAATAGACGTCGTAAGAAATTAGGGATACGAAAAGCCACAATAAAGACATCCAATCCAACCCCAGCACCAAATAAACGCGCAATAACAACATCCCGTATTAAGCCAAAAATACGTGATATAGTGGTCATTGCTCCAACTATGAAAGTAGATTTCAACAGTTTACGGCTCATTTGAGTACTCTCATCATCAATATCAATGTTAAAAAAATAGGCTATCTAGTTGTTTTTTATTCTTATTAAGTTAGCGCCAGAAAGGATATCATATCCTGACTGAAGCATTGACAAATTGCCTCAATATCCGCATCATGACGCGCCTTTAGGTAATGAATCAGGAGTTTGAAGAGTGGCTAATATTGCATCTGCAAAAAAACGTGCGCGTCAGAGTGAAAGATTGCGTCTGCACAACGCGAGTCATCGTTCTATGTTACGTACTCAAATAAAGAGAGTCGTCAGCGCAATCGAATCAAAAAATAAAGAAGCAGCTCAAACGGCTTATCAAACTGCCGTACCTGTCATCGATGCGATGGTCTCAAAAGGTATCATTCATAAAAACAAAGCTGCCAGACACAAATCACGTTTGAATAGCCATGTGAGGGCACTCTAAGACACAATCCATCACTATTTAATAAATATTTATATGTACATCTAATATATGCCTGGTTGAAAATTTAACGTTAGAACAGAATCAAATTATCACGATGTATTAATTCATCTTCATCAAGTTGGCCTAACAACTTTCCGATTTCTTTATTAGATTTGCCCATGATTAATCTAACTTGTGCGGAATCATGATTCGTTAATCCTCGCGCTACTTCATTACCCGAACTATCAATACAAGAAATTATTTCACCGCGTTTAAATTCACCACAAACAGCACTAATACCAACAGGTAACAAACTTTTTCCATTTTTTGTTAAGGCAATAACAGCGCCTCCATCAAGCGTAACGGCACCCTGCAAATAGGATTGATTTGCCAACCATTGTTTTCGTGCCGTTATAGGCCCTTTATTTGTCGTCAGTAATGTGCCTACATCTTCACCATTTGACATCTTGACTAGACAGTTTTGAACATTTCCTGATGCGATAATAGTTTGCGTTCCTGACCTGGTTGCAATTACCGCAGCTTTCAATTTAGTACGCATACCACCCCTACCTAAACTACCTCCATCGCCAGCATAATTTTCTAATACTTTATCTCCTGCTTTCGCTTCTTTAATTAATTCTGCTGAACTATCTAATATGGGGTTAACGGTAAATAAACCCTCTTGATCTGTTAGTAAAACAAGTAAATCTGCATCAACTAGATTTGCCACTAACGCTGCCAAAGTATCATTATCTCCCATTCGAATTTCATCGGTTGCGACCGTATCATTTTCATTTACTATTGGTGTGACACCTAATTTAAGCAGGGTTATTAAGCTTGTACGTGCATTCAGATAGCGCGCTCGATCGGCTATATCATCATGCGTTAATAGAATCTGTGCCGTATGTTTGCCGTATTTTTGGAAACAGACTTCATAACCTTGAATTAGTCCCATCTGTCCTACTGCAGCAGCGGCTTGTAATTCATGAATGACCTTAGGCCTTGTTTTCCATCCCAATCGTGCAACACCTTCCGCCACTGCTCCAGATGAAACAATAACTATTTCAATACCTCGCACATTTAGCTCAATAATTTGCTTTACCCAATTATCAAGCAACTCATGTTTAAGACCACATCCATTATCAGTCAGTAATGCACTGCCTATTTTCACAACCCAACGTGTTGTATTTTTTATTTTTTTTCTTTTTTCACTCACTTATCTTGTCCTGACTTATTATCCATTCGTATATTGCATAAATTAATTTTTTACAGCCATCCTTTGTTACAGCAGAAATAACAAATATCTCATTTTCATATTTCAATTGGAGTCGTAACTCATCTATCAATTCATCGAATATTTCAGTCAGCAATACATCGGATTTATTTAAGACTAACCAACGCTTTTTTTCAAATAGTGCTTCATCATAACGTTTCAATTCAGTTTCGATTGTTCTAATATCCTTAAATACCTGTTCTAAATCATTACTAGCATCCACAATATGCAACAACAAGTTTGTTCTACTTAAGTGTTTTAAAAATTCTATTCCGAGTCCAGTTCCATCTGCAGCACCCTCGATCAAGCCAGGTATGTCTGCAATAACAAAACTCTTTTCAATATCAACTCTGACGACCCCTAAGTTTGGATACATAGTGGTAAATGGATAATCCGCAACCTTAGGTGTAGCAGAAGATACCGCACGTATAAAACTCGATTTACCTGCATTAGGAATACCGAGAAGTCCAACATCAGCCAAGACTTGTAACTCTAAGCGTAAATTTCGAGACTCTCCAACTGAACCTTTAGTCGTTTGTCTTGGCGAGCGATTAATACTACTTTTAAATCGTGCATTTCCTAATCCATGAAAACCACCTTGTGCTACTAGTAATTCTTCAGCGTCATTGACTAAATCCCCTATTAATTCATCAGTATCATCATCATAAATCAATGTTCCTGAAGGTACTTTAATATACAGATCATCTGATTTTTTACCTATACGATCCCGTCCTGCCCCAGGTTGTCCATTCTTGGCACGATACAATCGGCTATGTCGAAAATCTACTAATGTATTCAACCCTTCGTCTACTAAAAGAAAAATACTGCCACCATCACCACCATCACCACCATCAGGACCGCCTTTAGGAATAAATTTTTCACGACGAAAACTGAGGCAACCATCACCACCCTTACCAGCTTCGACTCTGATTGTTGCTTCATCAACAAATTTCATAATTTAAAACATTACCTTGACTAAATAACTGTATGATATTTTGATGTCCTAAATAAAAAAACCCCGCCAGTGGCGGGGTCTTTTATTAAAAAGAAACTAATTAGACCTAGGCCGCAACTACATCTACAAATGTGCGGTTTTTAGGTCCTCGCTGATTAAACTCAACTTTACCTTCTACCACTGCAAATATCGTATGGTCATGTCCCAAGCCAACGTTTAACCCTGGATGATATTTAGTACCTCGTTGACGAATAATAATATTACCAGCATCAACCTGTTCACCACCGAATTTTTTGACACCTAAGCGCTTGGATTGTGAATCACGTCCATTTCTTGTACTGCCACCTGCTTTTTTATGAGCCATTATTACACTCCAATTGTTAACTTGTTGCTATTTTGGTTATTGAAAGTTCGGTATAGGCTTGGCGATGTCCCATCTGTTTACGATGGTGCTTACGACGTCGAAACTTTATAATCTTTATCTTGGGACCTCGACCATGGCTTTCCACTTTAGCACTCACCTTGGCGCCTTGTATCAATGGTGTCCCGACAGTGACGTTCTCGCCGTCGACAAGCATTAGCACATCATCAATATTTATATCTTTGCCTGCTTCAGCATCAATCTTTTCGACTTTGAGCTTATCGCCCGTTTCTACCTTGTACTGTTTGCCACCGGATTTAATTACCGCGTACATCTTGATTCTCCATACTTTACTTAATTATATACATTCAACAAAGGGTAAAGATTCTAAGAAATTCAACAGGTGGTGACAAGGTAAGAATGTTAAAATTTGATAATATCCTTGAAATAAACGCATTTAAGCAGTAATTTTATCCCAAACCTATAAGATTTCAGTAATTTACATATATATACATAAAACGTGAAACTAAACGACCCAATTGCTGAAAAATGTAAAATCATTAATATTGAACATATTCGAGAGCTTGTCGAAGCAGACATGTTGCTTGTCAACAGCTTAATTGAAAAAAGTTTATATTCTGAGGTTGAGCTTATTGACCAATTGAGCCATTACATTATTAATAGTGGCGGTAAACGTCTACGTCCCGTTGTTGTTCTATTGAGTTCACGAGTTTTTTCGTATGCAGGAAATCAACATATTAATTTAGCAGCAATTATTGAATTTATCCATACCGCGACTCTATTGCATGATGATGTGGTTGATGCTTCATTACTAAGACGTGGTCATGCGACGGCCAATCAGCGTTGGGGTAATGAGGCGAGTGTATTGGTTGGGGATTTCGTCTATTCTCGAGCATTTCAAATGATGGTCAATATTGATTCTATGTGTGTTATGAAAATCCTCTCCGAAGCGACTAATACTATAGCGGAAGGTGAAGTCCAGCAGCTGATTAATCGTCACGACCCGAAAACTAGTAAAGAAAACTACCTAAAAGTCATCCGAGATAAAACTGCTAAGTTATTTGAAGCCGCAGCACGTTTAGGCGCAGTCATTTCACATAGTACAGAAAAAGAAGAACAAGCGATGGCGGCTTATGGTCGACATCTTGGTACTGCATTCCAGTTAATTGATGATGTATTTGATTACAACTCTTCTCCCGAGGAACTTGGTAAAAATATTGGAGATGATCTTGCCGAAGGCAAACCTACACTGCCATTGTTATATGCCATGTGGCACGGCAATGAAGCTGAAACCAAAATAATTCATAGCGCTATAGAAAATGGTGGGCTTCAAAATATTGATCAAATTAAAGCCGCTATAATCTCTACTGGCGCGATTTCATACACAGAAAAAATCGCTAATGAAGAAGCCGAGTTAGCAATTAATGCTATTAAAGATTTACCATCTTCCGAACACCTTGATGCGCTTAAAAATTTGGCAAAATTTTCAGTAACCCGACAATACTAATCTCCTTCTAGTTACTACATGATGTAGCTCGGTTTTGATTATGTATGATCTTTGTGACACATAGATAGAAATTTATTTGACCTTTTAGATGCTAATATAGTTAATAACTTAGCTTTTATGATTTTTTCATAGTCTGTCATAAAACTGATGTAATAAACTCGAACGATTGTGTGCATTGCGTAGCTTTATTATTATATCCTCCAATAAAACTGCCGAATGTATAGTTGGTCATGGTCTTAAAATACAAGTTAATGAAATGAACTTAATACAAATCACCGCTTCATTATTGATAACTGTATTAGCATCAATTTCTGTTAATGCAGATCAAAATGACCCGCGTTTGGATAAATTATTTTTTAATCTCACGGTAAATTCAGATTTAAAGCTATCATATCAATTGACCAATGAAATATGGCGTATATGGTCAATCCATAATAAAAAAGAAATTAATATTCTTTTTAGTAATGCTGGAAAAGCAATGTATAAACAAGATTATGAAACGGCATTAAAATCTTATAACGAAATTGTTGTCCTAGCGCCCAACTTCGCCGAAGGATGGAATAAACTTGCAACCGTTTATTTTTTAATGGGTGATTATAGCGCTTCGCTTGCTAATATTGAAGAAACGCTCAAGCTAGAGCCCCGTCACTTTGGTGCGCTATCTGGTCGCGGTCAATGCTATTTCGAGTTACAAAAATTTCAATTCGCATTAGATGCTTTTGAAGAAGCCTTAGCAGTAAATCCATGGTTATACGACGTATATAAAAATATACAAATCGTGAAAAAGCTACTTAATCAGCAAGCATGAATTAATAATACTGCGAAAAAAATCATTCGTATTACCTCGTCAAAAACATTTCTAGTGACCTTAGTATTGATGAAATATCTCCACATTACCTTCATCATCAAAAGTGATGACAGCATAACGATCTAATCTACTACCCATTTCCATTCCAGGAGAACCAATCGGCATACCCGGCACAGCCAAGCCAAGGACATCTTTTCTTTCCGATAAGAATTTTTTTACATCATTAGCCGGAACATGTCCTTCTAGAACATAACCATTAACTATGGCTGTGTGGCAGCTTTTAACAGACTTGGGAATTCGATAGTGTTGCTTGACAGTATCCATATCATTAGTGTTGACTGATTTAATATCAAAACCATTCTTTTGCATGTAATTAATCCATTTATTGCAACATCCACAAGTAGCAGATTTATAAACTTTTATGACACTATTCGCATATACGTTGTTCAAAGTAATAAAATATCCTACAAAAAGAACACATATTGAAACAGCGGCAATTTTAGTAAACGGTGTAATTTTATTCATCATTTAAGTGTGATACCCCCTCGCTCGATCAAATAAATCTGCAATCCAATAAAACTGCGCGCCAATTGCAGCAAATGGTAACAATATCCAAGTTATATTAAAGATCGCTAGTACAAGCACAATAATACAAAAATCGGCACGACTAAGTTTATGAACAATATAAATAAACCAATCCAAAGTATCTTCCGGTTTTTTTCCTTTTACAGCTACTTCTTCCCTGCTCAGAGAGTCTTCTTTTTCTTTATTCTTTGCGTGATAGAACAAGTCAACAACATAATCGATAAAAGCACCGACAGCAGCAGCACAACCAAACCAGAACCAGAGCGATTGGTTCATAACCTGACTTGTACCATAACCTAGTGCAGCAAAAAAACTAGCGTCAACCATCCAATCCGAGATGTCGTCAAACTTAGCTCCAAATTCAGATGACATATTCTTTACTCGGGCAACTTCACCATCGCAATTATCGAAAGCATAACTCATCGTCAAAAGTAATGCGCCAATTACTCCAACTATATAATTACTACTGATAAAACATAATGCACACAATAGTCCGAGCGACAAGGAGATAGCCGTAATTTGATTCGGTGTTATTGGTGTTTTTAATAGTAATGGCGTCAATCGGTAAGACAAATGTCTTACTAATGGAAATAATTGTCTCGGCGCTTTCAAGATGTCCGTCTTCATAATAATGTCTAAATTTTTGAGATAGTTAAATTGCCTAGTATGATATGGATTCACTTGGTATTCTAATATGAATACAAAAAAATGAAACGTACTACTCACATACCTCCTGTTTGATATATAAATACACCATGATCAGAATTGCATCATATATTGGTCTCTTGGTTGGCTTATTAATTTTGACCTGGCTGGTTGCCTGGCAAGGTATTGATGAAATATTCATATTATTGAGTCAATCTGGTTTCTATTTGTTACTCTTACCAATTGTCTGGTTTCCCAGTTTAGTTGCTGCGGTCATTTCTTGGCATTATCTATTTCCGATTAAACGCATTCCTGCTTTTAAAAAGCTTTTTCTCTCTTTATGGATGGGTAGAGCAATTAATACCTTGCTTCCTGTCGCTTCAATCGGCGGTGAAATAGCCAAAGCACGTCTTTTGATACTTTGGGGTCATCCTGGCGTTGATGCCAGCGCATCTGTTCTAGTCGATAAAACGGTACAAGCTCTAGCATTAGTTCCCTGGGCTATCATCGGTACCGGTTTATTGGTCTATCTCACCATAGACGATGATCTAGCCAAACTAATTATGCTCGGCACATTATTGCTTAGTTTAGGTATTGTGGGGTTTATAATGATTCAACAAGCTGGAATGATTGGATTCATTGCCCGAATTATTGGTAAATTTAATACTACTGATGGTTGGAGCAAGATCACTGATAATGCATATGATGTTGATACATTAGTAAAAGAAATATATAGCGAAAAGCAAAATTTTCTTATCTCGGTCTTTTGGCGAACACTGGGCCTTATTCTGCAAACTTCCGAAGTTTGGCTTGCCTGTTATTTATTAGGACATCCTATTGGCATTGTCGAAGCGCTGATGCTAAAAAGTTTAACTTCAATTATTACTGATATTGCATTTATGATTCCTAATGGCTATGGAATCCAAGAAGGTGGATATGTGATGTTGGGTGCTTTGATTGGTTTAAGTCCCGAATTCTCTCTGGCCATATCTTTGGCAACACGTATTCGTGAGCTAATCGTTGACCTACCCGGTTTGCTCTACTGGCAGCATGTGGAAGCCAAATATTTTCTCAAAAAAACAGCTTAAAATTGTCCAAAAGCCTTTATAATTTGCCGTTTAACAAAACGCACTCAGAATGTAATTAGTTGCTTTAAGTCTTCAAAATCAATATGCTTATCGGCTACCTTCACTAAAATTAAGTACTATTATTTTCTTGTCTTATTATTTTTTAAATATTTATAATGGGATATCGTATGCTGCTGTTAAATAAAGGGTTTATTTATTTGATAGCTGCGGAGAAATTTGGGGAATTGATTGAATCTTTACGGTTGACTTATGCAGATTGAATTTTTCATTTATTTTGAGCTATGCGTCGCACTAATATGTTTATGTTCGGCCGGTTATTTAATGTTTGCTTTATTCGCCGTTGAACGCTTCAACTATGTACGTAAAAGGTCGATTTCGACAATAAATTTTCAACCAGCAGTATCAATTTTAAAACCTATCTGTGGTCTTGATGCTGAATTAATTAAAAACCTTCGAAGTTTTTGCCAACAGGATTATCCTGTATACCAGATCATATTTGGGTTACACAGTAAATCTGATCCTGCTTTCCCAATTGTTAAGAAAATTATAAAAGAATTCAAAAAACTTGATATAAGCTACGTTCTTGACTCACATGTATATGGTTGTAATTATAAAGTATCAAATCTAATAAATATGTACCCTACAGCAAAGCACAACTACCTGCTTATTGCGGACAGTGATATGCGTGTCTCACCCAACTATTTGTCTGATTTGATGTCTCCCTTTGATGATACATCAGTTGGTGCAGTAACATCTCTCTACTCTGGCTCTGCAAGAGGTAAACTTGCATCTTCACTGAATGCAATGTTTATTAATGAATGGTTTATACCATCTGTTTTAATTTCTAAAATTCTACGGCCTATCAAATTCTGTTTGGGTGCCACAATGATAGTGCGTCGCGATCTATTAAAGAGAATTGGTGGATTTAAATCATTATCCAACTATTTAGCTGATGATTACATGCTTGGCAAACTAATATCAGAACTTGGTTATAAAATTCATCTCTCAAACTTGATTGTTGAAAATATTGTTGAAGAAAAATCGTTTAAGGATCTAATTCTACATGAATTGCGTTGGGCCAGAACATTAAGAAGAGTTGAACCGTTGGGATACTTTTTCACTTTTTTAACAGACACACTTGTCATTAGCGGCGTTACCGCTATTATTTTTTATACATCGACACAAAATGTAGGGTTATTGTTATTGCCAATTCTACTAGTGTTGCTTACCCGTATAATTTTACATATTCGTACAAAACAGATTACTGGTTCGAGTCGAGGCGGTTCAGTCTGGTTGATCCCGCTGAGAGATATATTATCTTTTAGCATCAGGGTGTTTAGTTTCATTGGAACATCCATCCAGTGGCGTAACAATGCTTTCAATGTTGATCGGTCTGGACTGATACATGCTGAAAAAAAATTGTTAATTGAATCAGATTCTGTAAAAGACATTCCTGACTTAGCAACATCACAAGATTATTAATTCGGAGTATTAGCTAACAATGTTGAAATCTTTATTTCTAAATCCCCCCTCATTCAATGGTTTTGATGGCGCTGCAGGTTCGCGTTATCAATGTACTCGTGAAGTAAAATCATTCTGGTATCCAACATGGCTGGCTCAATTATCTGCGTTAGTCGAGGGCAGTCGTTTGATTGATGCTCCTGCTAGAGGTATATCGCTTGATGAAGTGCTTCCATTAGCAAATGAATATGAATTTCTGGTGCTTTATACCAGCACACCGTCTTTTTCAAATGACGTAAAAATTGCTGAAGCTTTCAAAAAAAAGAATCCAAATCTAATTATCGGTTTTTGTGGTGCTCATGTCGCGGTTAATCCTGACCAAACTGTTATTGCCTCGGATGCTATCGACTTCGTCGCAGGTAATGAGTTTGATTTTACTATTAAAGAAATTGCAGAAGGTAAACCCTTAGAAGAAGTTGATGGAATTATCTACAAAAAAGATGGAAAACCAGTTCATAACAAAGCACGTGCCTTGATTGAAGACATGGATACTCTGCCTTGGGTAACACCAGTTTATAAAAATAATTTAGTAACAACTGATTATTATAACGGTTATATGCTACATCCTTATATGTCATTTTATACTGGTCGTGGTTGTAAATCACACTGCACATTTTGTCTATGGCCGCAAACAATATCTGGTCATAACTATCGTCACAAATCGGTTAAAAATGTCATAGATGAATTGAGCTATGCGCGCGATAACTTTCCAGAAATAAAAGAATTCTTTTTTGATGATGATACTTTGACTGATAATATTTCTTATGTTGAAGAGCTAGCTAAAGAAATTGGCAATCTTGGCATCACATGGTCATGTAACGCAAAAGCTAATGTTCCTTATGAAACATTAAAGATCATGAAGGACAATGGATTACGCTTATTATTGGTCGGTTATGAATCAGGCAATCAACAGATTTTGATCAATATCAAGAAAGGTATTCGTACTGATATTGCACGCCAATTCACAAAGGATTGTCACAAGCTTGGGATTGTCATACATGGGACATTTATCGTTGGTCTCCCTGGTGAAACAAAAGAAACTATAGAGGAATCAATCAAGTATGCACAAGAATTGAATCCGCAAACGATTCAAGTCTCACTCCCCGCAGCCTATCCGGGTACATTCTTATACGAGCAAGCTGTTGAAAATGGCTGGTTAATTATAGATGAAGAATTGGTAGGTGATGATGGTGTGCAACACTCAGTATTAAATTATCCTCATTTACCTAGCGAGGATATATTTGAAGCGGTCGACAATTTTTATAAGCGTTTCTATTTCCGTCCGTGGAAAATGGCTGTATTGTTTTTCGAAATGTGTAGAGACTGGGAAATAATGAAACGTCGCGCGCGAGAAGGTGTCGAGTTTTTCAAGTTTTTGTTTGGTCGGGAGAGCACAGCCTGAAAAAATTAATTGTTACTGGTGATGATTTTGGTCTCTCCACACCTGTTAATGATGCAATAATAAAGGCCCATGAGGAAGGTATTCTCACAACTACGAGTTTAATGGTATCAGCACCTGCCGCAGAAAATGCTATCGCTTCTGCCAAAAAACTAACTAAATTGAATGTCGGATTACATCTTGTCTTAAGTAACGGCAAGGCAACATCACCTACAACAGAGATTTCTACTTTAGTAAATGCTAATGGTCAGCTAAACAATAATCTAGTACGTTCTGGGATCATGATGTACTTTCACTCTATGACAAAGAAACAATTAGAAAAGGAAATTCGTGCACAATTTGAAGCTTTCAAAGCGACTGGGTTGAAATTGGATCATGTAAATGCGCATAACCATATGCATTTGCATCCTACAATATTCAATTTGATTATAAAAATAAGAAAGGAATTTCAAATAACGGCTATCCGTATACCTAATGAACCATCATTAGACTCAATCATCAATGGGAGAAAAGAAAAGCTAATACGTGAGCTTCGTTATCTTTTTTTCAAACCATTTATATCTCGTATGAAAAAATTATGTAAAATGCATGATATTAAATATAACGATATAATCTATGGTTTAAATGATAGTGGTCATATGAATGTCAATACATTGGTCCGTATCATTCCTCACATCTCCGAAGGTATCACAGAAATTTATAGTCACCCGGCGACTGAGCGATGGGATGATATTGACCCAGCTGCAAGCGACTACGAGTTTGAAGCGGAATATAAAGCTTTAATACATCCTCGCACTAAACGAACTGTTGATAAATTTAATATAAGACTCTCTGGTTTCAATTCGTAATTATGGTCGGTGATTCTTGGACACATAAAGCTGCCCGTGTTTGTATATTGCCTTTAGTGAATACACTAGTAACTCCAAATCATATAACAGTCCTACGTTTAATTACCGGACTTATAGCTTGTGGCTTACTCGCAATCGGGTCTTATGAAAGTAATCTCTGGGGGGGGATATTATGGTTGATATCCGCATTTCTCGATCGTGCTGATGGGGAGCTAGCTAGAGTTTCTGGTGCAACTAGTGAATGGGGTCATAAGTTTGATTATTTTTCTGATGTTACAGTAACTGCATTATTCTTTATCGGTATTGGTATTGGCTTACGAGATAGTCCATTAGGATTTTGGACTATATTTATGGGATTTTGCGCATCAGCTGGAGTTGTTGCTGCAGAAATTTTAGCTGAGATCATCGATAAGGCACAAAAAGATACAGGTGTAAAAGCCTATGCTGGATTTGCCGGTTTTGATTTTGATGATGTACTTTACTTATTCGCTCCTATAGTTTGGCTAGACTTGCATTTCCCATTTCTTGTCGGTGCTTCAATAGGTGCACCCATATTTGCATTCATCACTTGGCGTAGACTCCCTAATGATAGGTTATAGTTGCTATTATTATGTCTATGACTTAATTTAGATATTTAAATTTGTATTCCAATAGGAAATATCATAACTTAAGATAAAACGTATGCTAAAAAAAATAATATTTATAAGTTTATCCTTATCATTCTTATCAACAGACATAATTGCTGACAATTCAAATAGTGCCATTGATGCTAACCGTTTATTAGCCGCATCAAATGAAACTGCTAATTGGCTCTCATTTGGAAAAGACTACACAAACCAAAATTTTTCCTCCCTTAAAGAAATCAATGCTACGACCATCAATCGACTCGTTCCAAAATGGATATTTCAAACTGGAAAGAAGGGGTCATTTCAAACACAGCCTTTAGTTGCAGATGGTGTCATGTATGTAACCATCCCGGGCAATGACGTAGTAGCACTTGATGCTGCAAAAGGTACTGTTCTTTGGCGCTATAAACATAAGAATCGAAAAGAAAAAAATAAAGCTGGTCCTGCCAATCGTGGTGCCGCATTGGGTTACGGTAAAGTATTTGAGGCAACCAATGATGGACGATTGATTGCACTTGACCAAAAAACTGGTGAAATTGTGTGGGATAAAATTATTGCACGTCCAACAGATAGCGAACTTGAAGGTCTTACTCAAACACAAAAAGACTTTTTGATAGAGAATATTGACACACTACCCGCCAAGATGGCGCCAGTAGTCTATCGCGATCTAGTCGTCGTCGGTGTCACGGCTGCTGGTTATGGTATGTTTTATAATATTTTCTCGCGATTTGCTCTAAAAGGTCTTTCTCCCGATAAAATCCCAGCAGCGGATCGCTTTTTAGGACTACGTGGTTATGTTGCTGCTTTCAATGTAAATACTGGTGAAGAGGTTTGGCGCTGGCACAGTACTAAAAGTGGTGAGTGGGAAGGTGTGTTTGCCACCACTACACCAGAAGGCGAACTATTACCTCGTGATATCCCACTTGAAAAAAAAATAGCACCAAAATTAAAAGATCGTTGGCGTATTGGTGGAACCTCAACTTGGATGACACCGTCATTTGATCCAAAACAGGGTCTTATATTCGTTGGTACCGGCAATGCTTCACCTAATGATGTATCAAGTGCGCGACCTGGTGATAATCTATATGCTAATTCACTAGTTGCCATTGATGCTTACACCGGCGAAACTCGTTGGTACTACCAACAAGTACCTCATGATTTATGGGGCTATGATCTTGCAAGTACTTCGGTATTGTTTGATCTTCCTGTCGGCAAAAAAGTGATCCCGGCGATTGGTATTGCAGGTAAAACTGGCTGGTTCTATGTCCATAACCGTGAGACGGGTAAATTAATTTACCGCTCTGAGCCTTTTGTCCCTCAAATGAATCTATTCAAAGCACCCAACGATGAAGGAGTTATTAGTTCGCCAGGATCGTGGGGCGGGGCCTCATGGTCACCCACTTCATACAATTCATCAAATGGAACTGTGTATATTGCAGGTATACACAAACCTACATTATATCGTACTGAATATGCTACATTCGAAGGTAAAGAAGTCTCTTATATACTAACCGAAATTGCTAAGTCGGAGCCTAGCTGGGGAACCCTAACAGCAATAGATACACGCAACAAAGGCCGCATTCAGTGGCAGGTGCAAACCAAATTACCTTTAATTGGCGGAGTATTAGCAACAGCAGGTAATCTAGTTTTCATGGGAGAAGGTAGCGGGATGTTTGCTGCATTTGATAGCCAAAGTGGAAAACGCTTATGGGAATTTAATTGTGGCGCAGGTGTAAATGCACCGCCCATGAGCTACAAGGTTGATGGTCAGCAGTATATTGCTGTTGCAGCGGGTGGCCATGGGTTATTAAAGACGCCGAGTGGAAATGCATTGATTAGTTTTGGCTTAGCAGAATAAAATTTATTTAGCTTTTCGTATCTAATTCTCATAAACTCTTGAATTAAAATTACTCTTTTGAATAATCTTTGCTATTTCTCCTGCACATAATTATAGTTTATTGTTTGTCTATATTCTATTTCGTAGAGTACTATAATTTATATGATTTTTGTAAAATAAAAAAACACTATGAAACACTAGAACTACTAATAGAGAGGTCTTCATTTTGAAAGAACTTCGATTGATTGATGATGGTGATTCATTCAGAAAATCTGCTTATCGATATATAAAAGACTCTGATTTCTTTGTCGACTTTAACGATGATGAAATAGATATTCTAGCACGTTGGACTAGGGCTTATTCGGCCGATACTGGTTGCGTCGTATTGAATGAAGGGGATAAAAGTAGATGTCTTTGTATCATTATCAATGGCGAAGTAAATATTTTCAAAAGGCTACCAGATGAGCATTTAAAGATTGCAGAAGTAGTGTCGGGAGAATCAATCGGTGAAATGGGTATTATAGATGGTGAACCTTTCTCAGCCTCAGCAATTGCATCTAAAGATTCCATTGTGTTACTAATTTCGAGTGAAGATTTTGAAGATATAGTTAAAGAAAACATAGCGCTTGGTAACAAATTGTTATGGAAGCTTGCCAAAATATTGACCGCACGCTTAAGACTTACGACTAAACGGCTCGCTGAATTATTAACAGGTAAAACATAATATATGTTCGAATACACTATTGATGTAGGATTATATCGCTATCTTCAGTAGAAATAGTTAAAGCTGTTTTATAACTATCGAGTTCGAATATGTTATAAGTAAACCAACTATCTTTTAAGGGGACAGACGTGACAACTTTAACTCCAACCTCACAGTCACTATCTAATATAATAGAAAAATTTTTGAGCCCAAATTTAATTCCATGACCTGTTGCTTTAACAAATGATTCCTTTCGAGCCCAGATACGATAAAAAATATCGCGCTGATTGTCATAATGAAACTTTTGTAGTTCATCATATTCTTGCTCACTAAAAAATCGTTTTGATAATTTTTTATAATCAACATGAAGATCCATTAATTCTATATCTACGCCTACTTTATTGTTTAATGAGACTGCTATCAGCGCATAATTTCCCGAGTGTGATACATTGAACCCTATTGGTTTACCATTTAATAATTCTTTGATACTTGGTTTCCCATTCTCCTCATGAAAAATATTAATTTTTTCATATGACTTACTCATAGCGATAGACAATAATATTCTCAATATACTTCGCGTTATAATAAACTGATCTTTTTTTTCAACAATCTTAAAATTTTCTGCTCTAATTAGTTCATCATCTGACAAATACTTAATACATTCCTTACTATCAAATAAATCAAGTTTAATTAAGTACACATGAGTTTTATTATTTAAAAGTACTAACCTTTCTTGTGATATTTGCTCGATATTATTCATTTCTGCTTTTCTATATCGAATGATGCTTTAAGACGTTTCATACCCTCATCAACACTAATTTTTGGTTTATACAATAAGTCTCTTTTAGCTGCTGTCAGATCAAACCAATGTGCTGTAGATAATTGCATAGCAATAAATCGAGTCATTAATGGCTCGCGCTTAATCTTAAATAGAGAATAAACGCATTCAAAAATAATCCCTGTATAATAAGCTACACGCTCATTAATACTTTTTGTTACTGGCGGTAGATTAACAACTGCTAAAATTTTATTAATCAAATCTGACATTGTAATAGGCTCATCATTACTGATGAAATAAGCCTTGCCAGCACATTTTTCATCTTTTTGTAAATCATCTCCGGCAAGTAGATGTGCATCAACAGCATTATCGATATAACATGAATCGACTTTGTTTTTTTTATTCCCAACCAATCTTAATCGTCCAGCATTCGCACGCCTAATAACACGAGGGACCAGATGTCTATCACCTGGCCCCCAAATCAAATGCGGTCTCAACGCAACTGTTTTAAGTTTTGCATTATTCGAAGCTAATATGAGTTGCTCTGCTACTGCCTTAGTCTCTTGATAGGCATTGAAAAAATATTCTGTATAGGATGTTGATTCATCAATACCCTCTTCATTGCTACCATCAAATACTACACTCGGGGTACTAGTATAAACCAGATAATTAATATTATTTTTTTTACATGCGTTGATGACATTTTTTGTCGCGACTATATTAGCTTGATAATATTTATCATAATCACCCCAAATACCCGCTAGTGCTGCAACATGATAAATAATGTTACAGTCAATAGCAGCAGCATCTATATCATCAACCTTACACAAATCACCCTGAATCGACTCAACGCCTAGTTCTATCAATTCTGGATAATAACCTCGTTGAATTGACCTGACCGCTTCTCCTCGCGCCAATAGAGCCCTGATAATTGCACCCCCTAGGAATCCACCACCACCAGTTACTAAGGATCTCATGATAATTTTCTCTCAGCCCATTCCGATAGTTTTTCACGCCCGATCTTGGCATTATGTCGAATATCAACTGGAAAATTTGAATGAAATAAGATTTTTTTTATATTCCTTGTGTTCGAGTAATAACTACCCAATTCTAATAATTCTTCAGTCAGTTTTTTTCTGTCATCACTTTTATGATCAAGCTCTAACTCAATACAAATAACTGGTATGATTTTATTTTTCTGTTTAATACCAACTAAGGCAGAACGAAAAACTGATGCATGTTTATTAAATACACCCTCGCAACATATAGTATAGAGGGTTTCAACATCTGTTATAACACGCTGGCTCTTACGTCCACAAAACCAAAGACGACCGTCATTGTCAAGATAACCGACATCTCCCATGCGATGATAAAACTTATTACCGACCTTTATTTTCGTCAAAACTGTTGCGTTATGACGGTTAAAATAAGATTTAGTGACCTGTGGTCCTCTGACACAAATCTCACCAATTTGATTAATATTTAACACTAATCTATTGTCCCATGTGGTAATAGCGTCATCGGTGATTTTAATAATTCTTGTGTCTATGCTAGGGACCGGTACTCCAACACAGACACCCTTGCCTGCAATCGTCGCTTTTGCAGTCTCATTCAGGATGACATTACTACCAACAGAACTCACAGGAAGTGACTCCGTTGCTCCATAGGGTGTAAATATTTGCACATCATTATTGAGTAATAATGAGAACCTTTTAAGTACTGAAGCTGCGACTGGAGCTCCCGCTGATAGCACTCTTTTTAGAGTCGGTAATTTCCTTTCGTTCACTTCGCCCCATTTGCCAACACGATTCAATAAAGCTGGTGAACCAAACATAGTCGTGCACTGATAATCATTAACCGCATCAATAATAGTTTTTGGATTGACATGACCTGGTCGTGTAAAGTCCATTTTTGGAATAACAGACGTCATCCCTAATGCAGGAGCAAATAAAGCAAAAAGTGGAAATGTCGCTAAATCAATTTCGCCTTTTTGAATGTTATAGAGATTTTTTAATGCCTCATGTTGCGCTGTAAAGTTAGCATGTGTATAAGCAACACCTTTTGGAATACCTGTACTCCCACTCGTGAATAGGATTGCAGCCATATCTTCTGCGACTGTTTTGTGATTTTCAAAAAATCTGTCTTTTGCACTCGCTTTAACTTTTTCCAAAGTAGTTATAGTACGGGCTAATAAAAGATTATTACCTACAAGTACTGTCTTACTAATTGTTTTTTTTGCCCAGCCTAAGGTTATTCGAGCAATATGTGCGCTACTAATACCAATGAACGCTTCCGACTCAGCTTCTGCTAAACATTTACCTAAGTTTTTTATCCCCATGCCCGGATCGACAGCAACTAAAACTGCCTCAAGTTTAAATAGGGCAAATATCAAGGCAAAAAAATCCAGTCCCGGTTTAACCATTAATACTGTGCGCATCCCCTTAGCTATTCCATAATTTCTTAAACCATTGGCAATCACATTGCTAATTTCATCGAGTTCCTTGTACGTATAGGTGTTTTTATAAAGTATAAGATTAGATTTATCACTAGCACTTATTGATTGAACAACAACAGCGTGAGTGTCTGGCTGTTGTAATGCCATAACAGTCAAATGAGAGGCTATGTTTGGAGTAATCATTTACAGATAAAAATCAAACCTAAGTTTGACCTGCCTGCGTTTTTTCTAAAAAATTTTGAATAAGTGGAATCACTTCCTCTCCTGCATCTTCAAGTAGATAATGGCCAGCATCGAATTCATGATATTCAGCGTCTGGCATACGATTTTTCCATTCATCAAGATAATATTGATCAAACACAAAATCATTCAATCCCCAACAAATTAATATAGGCAACTTTGAAAACTGATCCAGATTTTTATCTACCTTATCAACATCATCATATGAAATATGATTTTTATCTAGCGGAATGTCTTCTACAAAGCGTAATACCGAAAGTCGATTTGCCCAATGATTATGCGGAGACAGATAAGCCTTCTTTATATCACTCGTCATCGGCTTCCTTGACACACACTTAATAACACCCCCCCGACAAAATGCATTAAAACCTTGTATTAATAATGCACCTATTAATGGAGTGCGACTTAGCTTTAATTGCCAGGGAATCTGCTTAGCAAGGGGTATATGAAACCCAGCCGTATTAGATATAACCAGACGTTGTATTTTTTCAGGGTGACGTGTGGCGTAAGCCAGCCCGATCATACCGCCCCAATCATGCACAATGAGCGTTAGATTATTATCAATGCCAAGAAAGGATAACAACTCATCAAGATCATCAACCCGCTTTTTTAATGTAAAGTCATACTCACCGTCAGCCGGTTTATCTGATAAGCCCATACCAATATGATCTGGCGCTATGCAATGGTATTTATCAATTAATGCGGTAAAAAGATGGCGATAATAAAATGACCAGCTCGGGTTACCATGAATCATAACAATAGTCTCAGCATTCTCTTTACCGCCTTCGAGATAATGCATTTGTTTGTTATTTATCGTGGCATAACAGGAAGATTCTGAGGGGTAATTGGGATATTGCATAAGCTACTGGTTTTCATATGAAAATATAATTATAAATCGAACTAGTTTACTGAATATTAACTTATACACCAAGTATATCAGGCGAATAGTTTAGTCGCGTCTAAAGTAAATTCATCTGCTCTGTTTCATCGGTTTGATCAACACGCTTTTCCTGGAACTTGGACGTACTCACACCTAATAGACGTACTTTGCGTTTATCTACTTCTGTCTGGGTTAATAGACTTTTCACAGTTGCAAAAATATTGCTCGCAGATAGTGTGGGTTTGTCTAGTGTGCGACTACGTGTTATTTGTTCAAAATTTGCGTATTTAACTTTTAAGATGATTGTCTGTGCGGATAAATTTTTATCGAATAATATTCTCGAAACACTGTTAGATAGTTCTTCCAAAATAGAAAACATGTAATTGGTGTCGCCCGTGTCTTTACTAAATGTTGTTTCCTTACCGACGGATTTTCGTTCACGATGGCTGTTTACCGGTCGAAGGTCGACACCACGTGAAATTGAATAATAAAAATGGCCTGCCTTGCCGAATTTCTTGACGAGTTCATTTAGATCTTTTTGCAAAAGATCTTCACCCGTATAAATACCAAATTCTTTCATACGTTTCTCGGTTGCTTTACCGATACCATGAAACTCTCGTACTGGTAATGTCTTGATAAAATCGGGACCTTGTTCAGGGGTGATTAAATATAGTCCATCCGGCTTATCAATATCCGAGGCTATTTTTGCTAAAAATTTATTGTATGACACACCTGCAGAGGCATTAAGATTGGTTTTTTTTTTAATTAAATATTTGATCTCTTTTGCGATTAAGGTTGCCGAACCTAAATGCCCCTGGTTATGAGTGACATCGAGGTAAGCCTCGTCTAAAGATAACGGCTCGACTAGATTCGTAAACTGCCGAAATACAGCATGAATTTCTGCAGAGACTTCACGATATGCAGTAAAACGTGGTTTTAAAAAAATAGCGTCAGGGCAGCGCTGATGTGCTTGTATAGCTGACATTGCTGAGTGTATGCCAAACTTCCGTGCCTCATAACTACAGGCAGCAACGACACCTCGTTGTTCTAATGTGCCGCCAACGACGACTGGTTTGCCACGATATTCAGGATAATCACGCTGTTCGACCGAGGCATAGAAGGCATCCATATCGACATGGATGATTTTACGTTGAACTGGATTTTCTTCGAGCTTTTCCGTATTCACGACTCGTTGAGAATACAAAGATTTAAATTTTTAAAAATTATTAAGCAGCGTTTTAACAAGTTTGATTCCTTACCATTCCCAACCAAGCATCAGACAATTTAAGCCGCTGCCTATGCCAAGGAAACTAACCCTGTCGCCCTTCTTTAAGAATTGTCTTTGGTCAGCAATGGCTGCTGTTAATGGCACCGAGACAGTGCCGATATTGCCCAAATATTTATAGGTACTAAAATCTTTTTCAGGCGCAATACCAAGTTCTTTTAATATTGTATCACGATGGCCTTCTCCAACCTGATGACAAATCACTTTATCAACTTGATCTCTAGCCCATCCCATCTTCATTAAAAAGGAACCCCAGGTTTTTACACCTAAAATGGCGCCATGCTTTAAAACGGAGACAGAATCAGTCGACATGAATTCAGACAGTGCCGCTGGTAACTTTTCTTTAGGTAACACGCTAGATAAAGCAGGTGGTAACTTATCACTAGACATCACTTCTTTAACAACTGAAGGGATAACATCAGGTTTCATTATTTGATCAATTGCTGCTAATAACTTATCTGGAGAAAAGACAAATTCACCGATGGCGACGGGTGATATTGAAACACCCCAACGACAAAGTTTGTGATGTTCTGGTGCAGATTGATTTGCACCACCCAACAGGCGATGTGTTTCTTTATTATCAAACGAGCCATCTGTCAATAATACTGCTGCGGCGCCTGAACCGCCCGTTAGCGTTGCCAGAGAACTGGAAAACATATCAATCGTTTTGTCTTTTAACATGCGCTCGATCATGATCTCAACGATTTCACGTGAGGTCTCGCACGATACGACCATGCCGGCACGGATCTGCTTTAATTCGATGCGATTAGCGATATCAATAATGCCGTTCATAACACCCAAGCAGGCATTTGAAATATCATAGATATTGGCATCGTCACTAATGCCTAATTGCGCGGCTACAGCACAAGCTGTAGCCGGTTCAAAATTTTCTCGGCAGACACCTGTATAAACGAGTGCCTCAATATCTTTTGCCTCAACATTTGATTGTTCTAAGGCTTTTTTAGCAGCACTTGCAGCACCATCAGACAAAATATGTCCTTTTTCCCACCAACGACGTTCATAAATACCCGTCAAAGATTCTAATTGTCCCGGCGCTATATGGAGAGCGTCATACATAGGCATGAGCCGTTGTTCCAGGTCCTCGGAAGTGATCACTACCGGTGGTAGCTCATAGCCGATAGACTCCATATGTACGCGTGAATATTTCATATACTCATTCTAAGTGATTCGGAGCGCAAAATCTTTCATCTGATAAATAATTCTGCCATCTACGGTCAAAAAGCCATCTGCTTTTAGGGTTCTGCTCCGATCATCAATCTCGGTTATGATTGCCTGTACCGTAACCTTGTCATCCACCGGCAATATCTGCCCGCGATACACCCACTCGTGGTGTTGATTCAGAGCCATACTTTCGAAGACGAATTGGCCTATTTCCAGTTCATCCTGCCAGCGTTCCCAAGCAAAGACCTTCAATAGCTGCATAAAGGATTCAAGTCCTAGTGAACCCGGCCACACAGGGTCCTCATAAAAGTGTGCCTTAAAGAACCAAGCCTCTTCCTTCACATTAGCTGTTCCTTCGATGAATCCTAAGTCATTTGAGCCGCCATCTGAGTCATATAAGGTAATTTCATCGATCATGCGCATCATATCTGCTGGCATTGGTGCTTCGGGAGGATAGGAAAATGATTTACCTCTCGCTTGTTCTTCCTGACTTGCCTTATACGGTACAACATCCCGAATCCCGACCTGTTCCGCCAAGGCTTCATGTGAGAAGAAACCAAAATAGGTACTACCCTTATAGACTATGCCCGTATCGGCATGCATTTCGTAATCAAAATTCTGAATAATCATACCACCCGATTGAGAGACATTAGTAATCTTGACCTTGGTGGTTAAAGTGCCCATATCTGGTGAGACTTTAATAAATTGAGTCGCCTTACCACCCAGATTTCTAAAAGAAATATCAGTTTCGCTGGTTAATGCCGAACCCAGATAAGCGGCTAACCAGCCACAAGGTTGTAATGCCACTTCTAACAATACTCCAAACGGCATATAGGGTTGATTGTCTTCCTTGAAATACCAGTCATTAGCAGGGATATCGTATTCGGCTTCGATAATACCGCCCGCTTTGAGTACCCATGGATCACAATCTTTGATTGATGTAATGCGATCTAAAAACTTATACGGCGGGCCTGGCAAACGTGCGATCTTACGTTCGCTATCAAATACCTTATAACGATCACCAAAGGCCTCTGAGGGTTTACCAATCGCAAAGGCGAGTATTGATTCGTTATCAAATAAGACTTGTTTTCTTTGTGTTGTTACTTGATTGGTCCAAAGCGCTTCCAGCCGTTCGCGTTTTAAACCGCTCAGTTGTACCGACATATTTTTTATCTGCACGATAGCGCGATGGTCACCATACATTAATGCCTCGGCCAAGACATAAGGAGTGCCGTCTGTTTTGTATCCAATCTCTTTCAGCGTGATTTCATATTGAACCGCCTTGGTTTCTTCAGTTACTTGACCTCGACATTTTAATTGACTGACTTCGCCAATCATCGGTTCATAAACAAACTCATCCATTTCACCAACCCAGCCCATACGTAGGAGATAAACACGTAAGGTATGTAAACAGCACTCGTACATTAAAGTGCCCGGCATAACCCGATCATCGACAAAGTGACAAGTCAGAAACCAATCGTCTGGACGTATATCGGCTTCGCCTGTGATCTGACCGATACCAAATCGTCCACCAGCAGGATTCAGATTAAGTATGCGATGAACTAAGGTCATACGACCGCTAGGTAGACCGACCGGATTATTTAAGCCTATCTTTGCAAAGTCATTTCCAAAACATGAAACAAGATCGCCATCGCGCAAGGAATTCAATTGTTCATCGTCATAACGTTCGACATTCATCGTCACAAGTTGATGCCAGTCTTCAGTTAACTTACCCTCGGTTTTTTGTTTTTCGATACTGGTCAGCACAATACCCTGCCCGGCATCGAGTTCATGTTGGCTAAAGAAACCGGCACAACCCTGTGTCATGGTGAGTAGTGGTTGACCGTTTACAGTCCCTTCAAAGTTAAAACGGAATAGACATGTATCACCTTGGCTAAAAAACTGCTCGATATGGATATCGTAATGAATCGTTTGCCCTGCTGTCGGTAATGATCCATGGAAAGTAATACGGGCATCGAGTAAGCGATAGACCGCCAAACCTTTCGTAATATGATCTATGCCTAAATATCCCGACAAGAATAAGTCGGCCTGTCCTGCTTCCACGGCGACACAGGTTGGAATACGACCTAAATCTAGATACCAGGCACCGGGCAAGACATCATGCTCTGTGATGATGCTACCGCTTGCAGCTAAGTCATGCGTTAAGGCGTCTGCCTCGCCATTCACTTCGAGAATACGGTCAACCAACATTAATGGCTCATCGGGCAGACGCACCCGTGAAGGATATTGATCGATGTCAGCAAAATTCTCACCCAACATGTTACCAATAGACCCGACGGCAAACTCCAAACATGCCGCTCTATCAAATTGACATTCGATCTCTTCGCTGCGTACACGTTGTTCTAGACAATGAGAAGATGGTGACATCTCTACATCAGTCTCTGCCATTAACTGCATTTGCATATTGATAGCTTGCTCGAGCGTCTTTGTCATACTTTGACTGACACGCAAGAAAGCTGCTTGCGCTTCCGCGCGTGCTTGTCCTGCGAGTTGCATCTGTTCGATAATTGGTTGCAGCCCGTCGTTAGCATCCATCGGTAAAGAGCTCATATTGTGTTGCTGCCGATCAATCTGAACAACTTCTTCCCTTGTCTGTTTCTGCTTTAATTCAACGACGGCTGAGCTTATCTCATCTTCATTACCCTTTGGCGGTAAGGGTACTTTAAAAGGTTCACCGCCAGTCTTAACGCTAATATAATTTTTATATTCTGTTTTATTAGTTTCTTTTGGACTATCAAGCTGCGACAAATCAACTGACACACCTTCGACATAGAGTCTTGCCAATAATTGCATGACATTATCAATACTATCCTGTCCTTTGACACATATTGCTTTGGCAAAATATGGTTTATCGATAAGGATTTGATCAATCATTCGGGTACAAGAACTACCCGGCCCCATCTCGATAAAACAACGCACACCATCTTCATAGGCACTATTAATGACCTTGGTGTAATCAAAAGGCGCCAACGCCTGATCCAAAATTGAATCTGCAGCAGAGTCCTGAGTAACGTTATACGCACCACCACGATTACCACTATAGAAAGTCACATCGTCGGGACATGTTGTTTCAAAGAGATGTAAATCGCGATAGGACTGCGCAACAGGCTTTGCGACTTCACAATGAACCGTGGTCACCCCTGAAAGCGGATGATATTGAGCTGCGAGTACTTTGACTACCTTATTTAATGCTGTGCGGTCACCACCAATCACACATTCATTCGGTGTATTGATAATCAATAAATACACGTGCTTATAATTTTCTAATACGATTTTAACATTATCTGCACTGGTATTAATCACACCTAAGGCCCAATCAATTGGCTCATTCGTACCCCAGGCTTTTTGTACTGAGGTACAGGCCCCTGCAAGCTCTTCGGTAAACAAGGTGCTTTTCTGAATACGCTGTAGCATTTCATCCCGCGCCGTCCAGGTACGTGTTGAGAAAAAACCAGCGGTCTCACCGAGACTATAGCCAATGACCGCATCTGGTTTAATCGCAAAACTAGTAACAACATCACTGACGAAAGTCCCTAACCAAACCTGACCGAAGATAACCTCTTCATGGCTTAATACTTTATCAAGATTTGCTTTACTATTTTGTGACTGCCAAAAACGTCCTTTGGCAAATTGTGAAGCCAATGAATCATTTTCTGAATTCAGTTTTTCTAATACGTTTGGGAAGGCGACACCCAATTCCTGTCCCATACCCCAGAAGTGATTACCGGAGCCGGGATATACAAAGGCAAGTTTACCTTGTGATGCCATAGGGGCAACGGAATAAAAACAACGACCGTTATCTATGGGCTGATTAGTCTGTATAGCATTGATAGCCTCATCACAGGCAAGATTAAATTCATTATTATCATTCACAAATAATGCAACGCGTAATTGTCCGTCATCATGATTATATTGAGGCGCGTCAGAAAATAATAACTTTTTAATCTTATTTATTAAGGTCTGTGAATTTTTAGCAGCAGCAATGAATAGTTTTGCGGAATTTATTTTAGCTATTGGCGCTGTATCATTTTCTTCAAGTAGGACACTAATAGCATTACCATCGAGGCTAGTTGCATTGACTAAGTTTTTTCTTGTTCCTTTGATGCGATCTTTTAGCCAGTAATGTACTTGAGAATCTTGTGTTGTTGGTAGTAAACGATACCGTAAACTGCTAACTGCACTGGCAACAGCAAATAAACCCGTCGCAGCACCGCTATGCCCTAATGGAAACTCATTTATACTTACATTTTTAAAAATTGGAATATCTGCCAGATATCCTGCTTCACTGGCAAGTGTAATGTGATCGATGTCATCTAGATGACATCGCGCATCTATACATGCATTTTGAATCGACTCGACTTGAGCAGCGAGATTATCCTTTTTGTCATCACAGCCACCCGCCGAGGCGGCGCCAAACCCTTTGATAATGGAATAAATCTTATCACCATCACATAGTGCCTCTTCATGACGCTTCAAAATGAATGCGGTGGCACCATCTGCAACGTTTGTGTGTTGATGATATTCGATATGACCTTTTACGGCTCTTAGATCGCTAGCCAGATCAACTGAACCGACGATGACCTGGTCTAATTCATTTTGTTGTAAGGCACGTAAACCAGATTCCAACGCACGCAGTCCTGAGGTCTCTTCTGCGGAGACGGTGAATGACGGACCACCAATTCGAAACGCACGTGCTATGCGGCTGGCAACAATACCACCTAATGCACCCATGGTACGGTTCGCAGTCAATGCAGGGCCGCTAGCCTTACGAAGTTTCACTATCCATTCATTTAATTCGCTTTCATTTAATACAATGCCTAAGCCTTGTAACCATTCACGCGCATACTTTTTCTGCAGCCAACGAAAATGAAAATTCGTCGTATTTAAATCAAGCGCAATACCGATAAAGACACCAGTTCGGCATTGTTGCTCAGCGGTAAGTTCTGAAAGACCTGCATCCTCCAATGCATTTGCAGCCACTTCTAACATCAACAGTTGTTGCGGCAGCATCTCTTTTAATTCCGCAGGGGGTATTCGATAACGCCCTAAAGGTATTTTAATTTCATCAATTAAATAACCTTTGCAGTCGTTTGTTTCAGCACCCCACCAATTTCTTGGTTGAGCTGCAGACTCATTTTCGCCAAACAAAACAGCCGCATCAAATTCTAACTGGTCATGCCAAGGCCCCAGATGGGAATCCATGCCAACGATGGCAATATCTGCTTTGTCTATTGGTGCTAAAGATGCACTATTTTTAGCAACTGTGCCTGTGTCATATTGCTCAAGTAGCACATGTGCGTTTATACCACCGAAACCAAAACCACTAATTGCTGCTCGTCGAGGTATATTGATTTTCACTTCCCATGGCGCTGCTTCGGCTAAGACTTTAAACGGACTATTTGCTAAATCAATTTTATTTGAGGGCGTCTCATAATTCGCTGTCGGTGGCAGGACACCATGCTTCATCGCCAGTAATGTTTTCATCAATGCCGCTGCACCCGCCGCCGTTAATAAATGCCCCACATTACTTTTTACGGAACCAATCACACACTCGCCTTCGACATGATATTGTTTCCAAAGATTCTTTAGAGAATTGAATTCAACACCATCACCAACAGGTGTTCCGGTACCGTGGCATTCAATGTGCTGTACTTGATTTGGCAACCAGCCAGCCTTAGCATAAGCAGATTGCATCGCACGAGACTGTCCTTCTGTGTCCGGTGACATAATATTGCCTTCAATATCATTCGAAAGCCCAATCCCTGCTATCGTTGCATAGATATGATCATTATGTGCAATTGCATCTTCTAAACGCTTAAGCACAAAAATGCCAGTGCCTTCACCGACAACCAGACCATCGGCCTTGCTATCGAATGGAGAACAACGACCAGATTTTGAAATAGCATTGAGTTGAGAGAATCCCATCTGCGTATAGAGACTATCGGGGCGTGATACACCGCCGGCTAACATCGCATCAGTTCGGCCCGAGACTAACTCATCTATCGCATACTTCAGTGAATAGAGTGACGAAGCACAAGCTGCGTCTAAAGTATAGGCACCCGCACCAAGACCTAGGGCCTTTGCTAATAACCCACCCGGTAAACCGGCAACGTAACGATTAAGTGCTTCAGTAGTGTCAGATTTGCCATTGGAGCTTATCTTTAATTGCGTTTCGAATAATGTTTTGAATTGCTCATCACTTAACAACGATGATGATTCGGTAGGTAAAACAATATTGCCTATGATGATGCCCACACGACGTTTATCTATCGCATTGGTGTTGGTATCTACCCAGGCATTACGCCCAGCATGCAACAAAATCTGATACATAGGATCTAGACGATTCAACAAATCTGCATCTACATTGAATCCCTCAGGATCAAATTCAAAATTCTGTATTAAGCAGGCGCGTCGAGAATTAACTTTATCGGCTTCCTGCTTTGGAGAATACAAATCATCAGGGTCCAGCCGCCAACGATCTGTGCCTACATCAATAGCAGAATCTTTAGCGGACAAAATATTTTGCCAAAATTCATCCAGATCGCATGCGCCGGGGAATACTCCGCCAATACCTACAATTGCAATACGTTCTGCCATTAGATTCAAAGAGAAATATTATTACTTAATCTTCAATGCTAAGCGCATTTTCCTTAAACGCTAATTTTAATGAACTATCACGAACACATTCGTAACCTTCCATTAATGCAATCAAAGTACCTTTATTATCCACAAATTCGATTGAGGCATTAGCACGATGATTCGTATGTTCGATGACATCCACTATTACTTTAGCACCGTCCCTTGGATAGCATCGACTATATTGTCGGTAGTGGGCTATTGCCGTGGGTAATGAACCAACCCCCTGTTGCTCAAAGCTCCATAAGATCATCATCTGAAATGCAGAATCTAGTATTAATGGATCGGTCAACCAGCTGGAACGTATTGGTTGCTTCATCCAAGCCGTCGGTGGTGGAGCTGAATTTACATTAGCAACAATACCTTTTCCACTGCAGTGCGTTACTACTTTTATGCCGTGCAGATGCTGACCATGAAACAACTGTCCATTTTTATAATACTCACCTTGTTGATATTGGTAAGTGCCTTTGACCGCTTTAAGTTTTGGTAACACATTTTCATCATAATCATCAACCAATACCATGACGGCACTGGCGTATAATATATCATCCGAACGTAACTCAACCGGCACTAGTGATAAATGACCTTGCTGAACCATAGTCCCTGCCAGGATCCTTAAATGAATATTTTCATTTATCTTTAATGTGATGCCTTTTAATACGCGGAAATCATCGAAGCCATGAAATTGCATGCCCGGATTCGAATGCAACGCGCCATGCGCAAACCATTCGATGATCACGGCTACGGGTAACACGGCCTGTCCGTTCATGACATGCGAATTGAGAAAATCATTCGAACTAACTGCAAGATTACGCTCGAATGCAATGGTCAGATTACTACGCTCTGTTAAAGGTAATGACTTATTTAAAGGTATCGCCGTGAATATGTTGTCTGTTTCGCCGAGGATAACTGTTTCCACGGGTCCAGCTGATTCTATTTCTTGTATCAGATAATCTGCGCCCGCGTTTAAACCAATGACCCCAACGCCCTCTGCTGCAAACAGTTTTTTCAATGCGGGTGTTACCATCCCGCCATCCCAAGGCCCCCAATTGATAGACAAGACCTTACAGTCTTTTCTTATTTGATTTTCAGATTGCGCAATTTTATTTAATATTTCATTAGCCGCCGCATAATCAACCTGTCCCTTACGCCCTAATCGTGCTGTGGTAGATGAATACATGACTATCAACTTCAATTCATCATTTCGAGTAGCTGAGAGCAAATTCTTTAATCCATCTACCTTGGTAGCATAAACAGCGTCGAACTGTTCAGTTGTTTTATCTTCGATTAAGCGATCAGCAAGAATACCTGCGGCATGAATAAAACCTGTCACATTACCTAACTCTATACGTGCCATATCGATCACATTGGCAACGGCGTCAGCATCAGTAACATCTACAGATGCGTATTGGACCATCGCGCCTGTTTTCTCGATACGTTGTAGAGAGTTTCTTACCTCACGATTAGCTAATATCGATTGATAACGCATTTCCAAATCAGCAGGCTTAAGCTTTTCTCCTGAATTATTGAGAATTTCTTTTTTCATCATTACTGGTTCAGTTAATGTCGTCAACCATTCAGGTTCATCTTTCGGGTTCTGACTACGACCTAACAATAAAAGATTACATTGATAGGTGCCTGCCAGTTTTATCGCCATCTCTGCGGTTACACCACGTGCACCACCTGATATGACGATACAATCTTTTTCATTAAGCAGCTTATGTTCTGTTTGTGATTGTGATTGTGCTAGCGTTTCCTCTTGTAATGACAGTTGGAAAAGTTGTTCGCCTACCAACCCTATTTCTAACGGACCTTTAAGAAAGATCTCTTGCTGGAGTAAAGCTATCGATAGTGAGTCAGAATCAATATCAATTGATTTACAACTGACATCATCCCATTCCTTATCTGCTGTTTTTATGAGTCCGAAGAGACCGGCTTGATCGGCACTACCTTGTACATTGCTATCGAATCCAAAATTACCGCCTAGAGTAGTAATCGAAACCAGAAGTCCTTTTGACTTTTTTAGTGATACGCTACAGGTCTGCATTAATGCAAAAGCATCCAGCAAAGTTTGTTTGTCTGATTGATTGTTAGCAAAGATAATTAAAGCGCCCAGTTTATCACTAGGTTTTACATTCTTGGCAACGAATCGTGTCTTGTAACCGTTACTTTTTAATTCTTCTGCTAATTGCTTAGCTAACTCACCACCGCTTTTGCTTAACCAAATCTCTTTAGCCTGATTGAATGCAATCGTATTTCTTTTCTCTGCATGATCAAGAGACCTTGCATGAACAACACTGCGCACTAATCTCGATTCTTTGACATCACGACACTTGCTTGGTTTTACCTGATGCACCTGACCCGTTTTTGGAGCTATTACTCCTATTCGCGCGTTCATATAGTCAATGATTTGTTGCAGGGTTTGTAAGGCGGACATATCATCTGAGCTTACTGAGGGTAATTCAGGGACGAGTTCCTGAATAGCAGACAATATTTCTACCCGCTTGATTGAATCTATTCCCAGATCGCTATCCAGATTCATATCTAAATTTAATGTTTCTGTCGGATAACCGGTTTTATCTGCCACTACTTCTAAAAATTTTTCTGTAAAATCGTTGTCATGCTTTTTTGTTTGAGGTGCAGACAATATTGCCGACTCTGGTGCATTCTCAGTTTGTTCTGATATAAATAATTCTATTATCGAACTTAGGGTTTGTAACTGCCCCAACTCATCAGGACTAACCATGGGCAAATTGGGCATAGCATCTTGTAATGCCGACAAAATCTCAACGCGCTTAATTGAATCAATACCCAGATCGCTATCCAAGTTCATCTCCAGATCCAACATCTCAATCGGATAACCCGTTTTTTTAGAGACAATATTCAATAACACTTTTTCAAAATGCTTGTCAGCTGGTGTAGTCTGTTTTGTCTCAGCGACTACCGCTATCTGTGTTGATTTTTCAACAACGGGTCTTCCGGCAACGATGAACTCAACAATATGCTGTAAAAACTGAAAGGTCCCTAATTCTTCCGGATTCACTGCAGCCGACCAGGGTAGTTTTTCTTGCAACGCTGAGAGAATCTCAACACGCTTGATTGAATCAATACCCAGATCAGTGTCCAGACTCATATCAAGGCTAAGCATCTCTAGTGGATAACCCGTTTTTTCAGAAACGACACTGAGCAAGAGATTATTAATATCAATGTCTATCTGTTCAGCAATTTCAGTACTTGCTGCTCTTGGTCCTTCGGCCTCTTTAATAATTGGTTTTTCAATCGCTGATGGCGCTACACTTTTTTCTTGAACAGGCACCTTCAATTTGATTTGCTGTTGTGCGGTTTGTTCTATTACTTCCTGTATTACTGGCGCCAATGGTAGACCAGACATCAATCGTTGTTGTTCTAACAATGATTGAATCGATTGTTGCGCTATCTCTTGTCCTTCAAGATATTGCTGATGCAGTCGTGCTGTTTGTTCCTGCATCTTTTGCAGCGCAAGGATACTCTCCTTCGTTGCCTGTAATAGACCTTTATTTTGTTGTGGCACAACCGGAGCAGCCCCTTGAGATGTTCGTTTTACTTCTTCCGTCATATTGATAATGGTCTTCTTTGGTTTGCTAGATGGGCGTGATTCACGCGGTAACATGACATTTGCACCACTGATCGATACTGTCATCGGCGGTTTGGCGTCTGTCGCTGACCTTTCTAATCCTGAACAACGCGCATCCCATTTTGTCAGATCAACATCAACACCCTTTGTTGCGAGACGGGCCAATGCTATGGCTAAATCATGTTGACCTTGCTGCTTACCGGCAGAAGCATCTATCGCAATAGCAGTAAACTCTTTATCTGCGAGAATTGCGCCTACAAGTCCCGTCAAGGTTTTGCCAGGTCCCACTTCAATAAAGGTGTTAAACCCTTCCGCATACAATTTTTCAATTTGCTCAACAAATCGAACTGGAGATGCTAGCTGGTTCGCTAGTAATTGCTTCGCTGGTTCAGCCGCTATTGGATATGCATCTGTGCTTGTATTTGAAAGCACCTGATATTTATTCTCTGAAAACTCAAATGAGGCTAATGCCTCACCGAAAGGTTTTACTGCATCAGCAACAAACGGGCTATGAAACGCAGCCGCAACCGGCAGTTTTATCGCACGTATTTTTTCTGCTTTAGCTATTTTGGCAAAGTTATCGATTTGTTCCGTCGCACCAGAAAGTACCACCTGACTCGGCGAATTATGATTAGCAATAATCAACTCAATATTATTCTCTTTGAGTAATGATTCAACTTCTTCGAACGCTGCAACCACCGCCAACATAGAACCACGATCACCCTCACCTGCTGACATAAGTTCACCACGGATGAGTGATAACCGGTATAAGGTCTCTGTATTGTAAACTCCCGCTGCAGAAAGCGCAGTTAACTCGCCATAGCTATGGCCAATTGCTGCCGTTGGTGCAACAGCAAAATGATTTAATACATTTAATACACCGATACTCACCGCACCAATAGCCGGTTGCGCGTTTTGAGTTTGGCGCAATATGTTTTCTTGTTCTTTTTCATCCGCCTTGGAAAAAACAGGTATGGGATATAAGACATCTGCCAGGCTTTGTTTACCTGTCGCTTTAATAAAAATTTGGTTTGCTTCTTCGAGTGCTGTGGAAAACTGTGGAAATTGACAAGCGAGGTCACGACACATACCGACGTATTGAGAACCTTGACCAGGGAAGATGAAGGCAATGTTATTATCTATTTTACCAGAACTATAGGTTACACCGTTTAATTTTTGCCATGTTGACTCAGAAGTATCGTTAAGCTGTTGTTTAACGTCTGCAATTAATTTTCCTAAATCTGGACTCGTCTGATTAACAACTATCGTCAAACGATATTTTGCATCCGCTTTAAATACCTGGCATGAATCGTAAGCGAAAAATCGAAGCTCCTCTGATGAGGCTAATACGGAAGCATCAGGTAATTGATTTATTAAATCAGATTTTGAATCGGCGCTGAGCCCGATAATCAATATTTTTCCGTCCCACTCAATCTCTGTCTTTGTTTCTTCTGCCTCTTCCAGTACGCAGTGAAAATTACTCCCACCGAAACCAAAAGCGCTTAACGCTGCACGCCGTGGTGTGCTTAGTGTATTTAACCAAGGACGCTTGACTGAGTTAAGATAAATAGGTGCCGTTCCCGGGTTGATAATCTCTAGAGGTTCATCGACCTTAATACTCGGTGGTAATACTTTATGTTTTAATGCCATTGCCGTTTTTATAAGACCGGCGACGCCTGCAGCTGCTTTTGTGTGACCTATCATCGACTTGACTGAACCGAGTGCACACCATGTTTTGTCTTCATTACCCTGACTATAAACACCAGACAGGGCTTTGGCTTCAACCGCATCACCAACGGCTGTTCCGGTGCCATGTGCCTCGACTAATTCAATACTTCTCGGCGTCACATCTGCTTCGCGATACGCATTCCAAAGTGCTTTGGTTTGACCTTCTGCACTAGGTGCATAGATAGCATTACCCTTTCCATCAGAAGAAGAACCCATACCTTTTAAAACCGCGTAGATTTTATCACTATCTCGTTCAGCATCTTCTAAGCGTTTTAATATCACTGCACCCAAACCTTCTCCAAGGATCGTGCCATCACCTTCTTTTGCAAATGGACGGCTATTACCTGTGGGTGATAACGCCGGTGTTTTACTAAAACACATATACATAAATATATCGTTGAAGGTATCCATGCCGCCCGTAATCGCCATATCAACACGACCAGCACTGAGTTCTAATGCGGCGAGATGCACCGCACTTAGAGAACTGGCACAAGCCGCATCGACCACACAGTTAGTACCACCAAGATCAAAACGATTCGCTATTCTTCCTGCAGCAACATTGCCTAATAGACCAGGGAATGAGTTTTCTTGCCAAGGGACATAACCATCAGCAATACGTTGAACAACATCTTCGGTTGTTTCTGGGTCTACACCAGCATCGGCAAGTGCCTTACGCCAGATGGGATGACCAAGTCTTGCGCCTAATGGAATAACTAATTCAAGCGTGCCGGTAATGCCAAGAATGACACTGGTACGATCGCGATCGAACTCACGACCATCGCCTACCTCTTTACCTGTCGAGTAACCCGCATCAAGCAAGGCCTGTCGTGCAACCATCATACCTAACAGCTGAGTCGTATCTGTTGCTTCAATATTATTCGGACTCAAACCATATAATAGTGGGTTGAAGTCCATAGCATTAATAAAACCACCACGCTTACCGTAAGTCATATCTGGCGCTGATTTATTTTCGTCAAAATAATCTGATGGTTTCCAATGTGTTTCTGGGATATCCGTTATCGCATCAACGCCTTCTCGGATATTGGCCCAATATTCTTCGGCATTATTTGCTTTAGGGAAGAAACAGCCAATGCCTACTATGGCAAGTGGTTTCATCTGATTGTTTTCTTTTTTCTTAGACATAATTTATTCAGTTAAATATTTTTCAATCGTATCAAGTTGCATTGGTTGGTACTGAATTAATTCTCCAGCAAGTTCTACACCTTGTTTTAAAATACTATTTGCTCTACTCAAGACTGCCGCACCAAACATAATATTTATTGCCACCGTTACCACATCACGACGATCTGTTGTTGCCAAAAATGTATCACGTGTCCACTCATTGAAGGCACCCATGGCTGGTCCACACCAGACTTGATAATCTACTTGGCGGTCTGCTACGCCAGCATTCGCCCATCGCGAGGAAAGACCCAAATACCAGCGAAAGATCAGTGCCATTTTATGCTTCTGATCATTTTTTGCTTTTTCGACTTGAACAGGATCACGTTCGCTGAAAAACTCATGGGTCTTTTGCCAAACATCTTCCAATGTCATTTTAAATATTGTTTTTTCTAAATTGGCTCTATCAACTGAAGGTATCTCATCAATCGATGAATATTTTTTATAGAGGTTGTAAAGTTTGTTACCGCGCATGGCAAACATAGAACCACGTTTTAATACTTGTAACTTCACACCCATTTCAAACATATCAACAGCAGGTGCCATGGTGACATCAGCTTGCCCGGTGTTGGCTAACATCTCCCTAACAATATCTGATGAACCCGATTCTTTGCAGGCCTGGTTTACCGTGCCCGTAACGATGTAGGCCGCACCCATCGCAAAAGCACCTAAGGCGGATGCGGGTGTGGCAATACCGCCTGCGGCACCGACACGTAACTCATGTGTATAATTATATTGTGATTGTATTTGATCACGTAGGGCCAGCATTGTGGGTAATAAGGTTATAGCTGGACGATTATCTGTATGCCCGCCTGAGTCTGCTTCAACAGTCAGGTCTTGAGCCATCGGAATTTTTTTAGCTAACTCAGCTTCTTCATTCGTAATCGCGCCTTGCGCTAATAATTCCTTCAATAATTTTTCAGGTGGTGGGCTAAACCATTTACTAGCTAGCTCCACACGAGATGCCTTAGCGATGATCCTATTAGGTACAATAATATTACCTTGAATATCTTTATGAATACCTTTAACTCGATACCTAACTACCGGTAAAGTTAGTTTCATATAAGCTGAGGCTTCTACCAAATCAATACCATAACGAAGATACAGATCGACTATGGCATCTTCATGACCCTTTTCATTCGGACTATGAATAAGGTTAAAGCAAAACGATTTATCTGGAATAGCTGCTTGTAAGCGCTGAATTGCTTTTTCAACTTCTACCAGCGATAAACCTGCAGCACCAAATGAAGCCAGCATATCAGCCTTGGCTATTGCCTCGACTAACTCCACAGAGGCAATGCCATTAGCCATCGCACCGGTCATATATGGATATTTAATATTGTAGTCCTGACAGAATTGTTTATTACCCAATGCCTGAATCGTTTGCTTCGGCACGAAGGCCAAATGTTGATAAGAATTATCATTATCAATGTTATCATCGAGATAAATTGAGCCACCGAGCCCTAATTTAACGTCCGACTGAACTGAAATCACTGAAAATGGTACATTAAGTGAAAACAGCCGTTCAGACAACGTTACCAATTCAGATAGCTGACCATTTTGACCGGCATGCCAATAAATTTGACCCGGTTGATTGTCGGCGTCAATCATACCTGTCGTTAGGATAATGTCAGAAACTGAATTCACTCTAGTTACTCTCTATATGCAAGTTTTATAAAATATCGTAAAAAATTCAAACATTTAAATTCTATTCATTTAAGTTAGCGTTGGGGATTCATGATTGATTATTTGCATCCATATTATTCAGGCTGTAATGTGCAGCACCGAATCGCTCTGATTATTGAATTGTATCATTTTTCTAAAATTATACCCTGTATGATGATGATTTCTGAGTGTTTAAGCTAGGAGCATTTAATATATCCTAAAACAGCATCCATTTTTATAACATATTGTTATTTATAATATTATTCAAAAGAATGAAGTCAAAAAATGAATTTAAGACCAAGCTGGATGATATCGCCTACCAGAATCAGATATTGCAGCATGTGTCACGTACATTTGCACTAACCATTCCTCAATTGCCAGAATCACTCTCTGAGGTCGTGGGCAATGCCTATCTCTTATGTCGTATAGCCGATACGATTGAAGATGATAAATTGATGACGACAGTATTGAAACGTGAGTATGCTGAACGATTTATTAGTGTGGTGAGAGGCATTGACAGCGCTGAAACTTTTTCTGAAGAGCTGTTTCCTCTATTATCCCCGACCGCTTCTGAAGCAGAACATGATCTAATTGCCAACACAACTCCCGTAATACGACTTACTCACAGTTTTAATGATCGCCAGCGGGCAGCGCTCGAAAAATGTGTCTCGATTATGGCCGAGGGTATGGTTCGATACCAAAATGCCGAGACGTTAGATGGAATGATTGATCTGAAAGACATGAGTCAATATTGTTATTACGTTGCCGGTGTCGTCGGAGAAATGCTGACAGAGTTATTTTGTGATTATTCCCCTGAAATTGATTCTCAAAGAAAAGAAATGATGAAATTAGGAGTATCTTTTGGTCAGGGATTACAAATGACTAATATCTTGAAAGATATCTGGGAAGATCATGAGCGCGGAGTTTGTTGGCTGCCACGCGATATTTTTAATAAACATGGTGTCGATATACGTCATAAGGTAATCGGCGAAAATGAAACCGGATTTGATGAAGCCTTGAGTGAATTGCTTGGTGTTGCACATGCTCATATTCATAATGCTTTACTATATACTCAAAAAATATCTACTAAAGAAAAGGGTCTGCGTCGTTTTTGTTTATGGGCCTTGGGAATGGCTGTGTTGACACTTGAAAAGATACGGCAAAAGCCTAATTTTACTACAGGCAAAGAAGTAAAAATAAGCCGCTTCAATGTCAAATCGACGATATTTTTTACCAACCTCTTTGTTGGTAATAACTGGGCCTTAAGGAAGCTTTTCCAATTTAGCGGACGACGTTTGCCTATAGCCGACATTCATGAGAAAATCTGAGAATATCATAATGTTGTTATATGAAACTGATAAAAGCAAGAGTAAAATAAGGGTAACCAACGATGGTTTATTTATTCCTTTAGCTTTGCATCTTGATTAAGCTCTTCTGCGAAACAGCAAGCGAAAGCAATGAACTTCGAAACACGAAATGAAAGTATCACCAATTATCAATTAGATGAATCTCATTCATCTAAAAACATAAATAACTTGGATGAAGCTATATCATCTGCAAGAGATAAATTACTTGAACAACAGCATGATGATGGTCATTGGGTCTATGAACTAGAAGCCGATTGCACTATCCCCGCAGAATATATTTTAATGAATCATTTCGTCGGTGAAATCGACGATACAATAGAACAAAAGATCTCTCAATATTTACGTGACCAACAAAATGAAGAAGGTGGTTGGTCTCTCTATACCGGTGGCGATTTTGATATCAGCTGTTCAGTGAAAGCATACTATGCCTTGAAGATCGCTGGCGATGATCCACATGAAGAACATATGATTCGAGCTAAGAATATGATCTTGAATCACGGCGGCGCATCACATGCTAATGTATTTACACGAATAACAATGGCCTTGTTTGGGCAAGTACCGTGGCGAGCTGTCCCATTTATCCCTGCTGAAGTAATCATTTTACCAAAGTGGTTTCCATTTCACATAGACAAGGTTTCTTATTGGTCGCGTACGGTAATGGTACCACTATTTGTTTTGTGTACGATAAAACCCTTAGCAGTAAACTCACGTGGTATTGATATTAGAGAATTATTTATTATACCACCAGAAGATGAGCAACATTACTTCAAGGTTACAACAATGCTGAGCAGAGCTTTTCTATTACTTGATAATGTTGGCCGCTTAGCAGAAAAATTAGTACCAAAATTTATACGTCAATACTCCATTCGTAAATGTGAACAATGGTTTTTAGCTAGGATGAATGAAGGACATGGCATTGGTGGTATCTTTCCAGCAATGGTTAATGTGTTTGAGTCTATGGTCGCGTTGGGTTATCCAAAAGAACATCCCGCTCGCAAACTAGCACGCCAAGCTATTGATTCACTTTTAACAAAACGTGGTAATAGCATGTACGTCCAACCTTGTGTATCTCCCGTATGGGACACATGTTTGGCAGGGCAAGCAATGATCGAAACGGAAACTGAAGCAAACATTACTCCAGAAATTGAACATGCGCTAGATTGGCTTAAAGAACGTCAGCTAAGTGATGAACCAGGTGATTGGCGCATACCGAGACCTGACCTGCCTGGTGGAGGCTGGGCGTTTCAATACAGTAATTATTTTTATCCTGATCTGGATGATACTTCCATGGTCGCTTGGGCAATGTATCGTACCGGAAACGAGAAATATTCAGAAGCAATTCAACGAGCAGCAATTTGGGTTGCAGGTATGCGATCTAACGGTGGCGGCTTTGGTTCATTTGAAGTCAATAATACTCAGTATTATCTCAATGCCATTCCTTTTGCAGATCATGGAGCCCTACTTGATACTCCCACAGCTGATGTAACTGGTAGAGTGATAGCATTATTGTCTCTCGCTGATAAAGAAAAGTATAAAACAACTATCAATGACGCTATTAAGTTTTTAAAATCAGATCAAGAAGAAGATGGTTCATGGTTTGGTCGTTGGGGCACAAATTATATATATGGTACATGGTCTGTAATGACAGCTCTTGAACTTACCGAAGAAGATCTTCAACAGAAATATATTAGGAAATCTGTTGAATACTTACAAAACATTCAAAATGAAGACGGGGGCTGGGGTGAGAGTAATGATAGTTATTATCCACCAAGACATTACCGTCCATATCAGAGCACATCCTTCCAAACGGCATGGGCTTTACTTTCACTATTAGCTGTAGGTGAAGTTGACACAGGCGCTGTAAAACGCGGGATTAACTATCTTATAGCGAATCAGTCTGCGGATGGCCATTGGTATGATGACAGTTACACGGCACCAGGATTTCCACGAGTATTTTACTTGAAGTATCATGGGTATACGAAGTACTTTCCTCTTTGGGCGATATCACGATATCGCAACATCATAAAAGATCAATCTTGAATAGAGTCGGCATCATTGTTGCCTTGCCAGCAGAGGCTAGGTGTCTTTATAGTAAAAAATTAAAAATAGGGACTCCTGTTGAAATACAAAAAGATATTTTTTTATGTCTATCTGGTATTGGTTATGAATCCGCTTTATCTGCTGCAAAAAAGCTAACTGTATTAAGAGTAGATGCCTTGATAAGTTGGGGAGTTGCTGGAGCAATTGATAAATCTTTAAGCTCGGGCGATATTATCTTAGCTAATTCCATCATCAATGAAGATAAAAATTATTCAACAACAAGAGATTGGTTAAGTCGCGTATCGGATCATCTTCAATCAATTTTTTCAATATCAAATGGTGATATTGTATCAAGCAAAGAAATTTGCGCGTCGCCTACGGATAAACTCCATCTATTTCAAAAAACAAATGCCATAGCCGTGGATATGGAAAGCGCCGCTATTGCAGAAACTGCATCGGCAAATAATCTCGATTTACTTCTGATACGAACAATTTCTGACGATACAGATACAGCTATTCCTGAGGCAGTCTTAAAATACACTAATAATTTAGGGCAACCTAGGATTTTAAATTTCATGTTGTGCTGTATTTCAAATCCTAATCAAATTCGAAATATTTTTGCATTGAAAAACGGCTATAAGAAAGCATTGGCATCTCTATCCGAAATTGCACAAGTTCTAAACGACAGGCAATTTCTCTATTTTGACAGTTAATCGCTACTCTCACTTGTCATATATTACTAACTGGTTTATAAGGGCGACATCATTAATTTTAAACACCATCCACTATGAGAATAAGTAACGAACAAATTGAAGAATTTAATAGCACCGGATTTCTTATTATACGACAATTATATAACGCTGAGAGAATGCAGGAAATTATTGAATGGACTAAAGAGGTCACAAATTATCCTGAGGTCCCCGACAAATATATGATGTATTTTGAAAGAAGTAAACTGAGCTCAGCAGATCGCATATTGTCACGAATAGAAAACATAGAACCTTTCCACCAAGGCTTCAGTAACCTTTTCATGCGTGGTGAGATACAACAAATCACATCACAGCTTTTTAATGATAAAGCAATCTTATTTAAAGACAAAATAAATTTCAAGATGCCAGGCGGTGATGGTTTTAAAGCGCATCAGGATGTACAAGCGGGCTGGGACCGATATGCCAAATTACATATTACAGCTTTGGTTAGTGTTGATGCTTCTACCATTGAAAATGGCTGTTTGGAAATTGCCAGTGGTTTTCACAACAAAGGATTAATAGGTGAAGCATGGAAGCCACTTGAAGAAGATGCCCTGGATTATGTATCAGTATCAACCAATCCAGGCGATACAATTTTTTTTGATTCATTTACCCCTCACCGGTCAAAACCTAATATGACAAATGAGCAACGAAGAGTACTTTACGTTACATATAATGCTGCAGCTGAAGGCGATAACAGAAGACAATATTATGATGAAAAACGTCTTAGTTACCCACCTGATATAGAACGCGATGCTGAAAAAGAGTATGTGTTTAGAGTCTAGCTATTATCAAAAAAACCCTTTAGATTGCCAAGCAAGACTGAATAATAAATAATGAATCAAGACTATATACTGGTATCCGATCATATAGTACATAACTGGTTGCAACTCATTGATAAATTTCGGATTCCGATAATCATCGGCATGACTGTATTCACTATTACCGCCGTACTTTATATCAAAGATAATCTTGAAATGAGTACCAGTACTACTGACATGCTATCTAAAGATCTACACTGGCGAAAACTTGATATTGAGTACGAGAAATTATTTCCACAATTTAACGATAATATCCTAGTTGTTATAGAAGCCAGAACACCTGATCAGGCAAGTGATACCGCAGAATTATTGTATTCTGAATTTAAAAATAATCTAACATTCTTTAATGATATCTATTATCCCGCAGTACTTCCCTATTTTCGTCAGTCCGCTTTTCTATTTCTTGATATTAATGAATTACAAGACCTGTCTGATCGATTAGCAACAATCCAACCTTTCTTAGGAACTCTGATAGAAGACCAAAATTTGCGTGGTTTATTTAATATGTTAGGTGATGCAATTCAAGCAAAACAAGACGGCGAAGATATAGAGATTAAACCTTTGTTACTTGAAATCAATCATGCGCTCGAAGATGAAGATCATCAAGTATCTTGGCAACGTTTAATAAAACCTGATGATGAAGTTAAAGATATCTATCGTGATTTCATTGTATTGCAGACTAAAGATAACAGCAGATCATTATTGCCTGATGAAGACATAATAGAATATGTCCGATCAACTATAGAGTCCTTGAAGCTAGCTAGCAACACTTCGATTCAAGTTCGATTGACAGGCGGGGCTGTCCTTTCTTATGAAGAGCTGAAGAGTGTCTCTGAAGCAAATATACAAGCTATTTTAGTCTCTTTTATTTTAGTTGGTATTATCCTATCAATAGGACTGGGTTCTGTTTATCTAGTCTTTTCTTGTTTGATCACATTAATATTTGGTTTAATCACTACTACTGCTTTTGCAACTGCGACAATTGGTGAGTTGAATCTTATATCAGTCGCATTTGCGGTTTTGTATATCGGTCTAGGAATTGATTTTGCAATTCATCTACTCTTACGTTTTCGAGAAGAAAAAATTTCTATATCGAATAGCAGACATGCTTTACAAATTTCAATAACCCATATTTCCAAATCATTAATACTCTGTGCGGTTACCACAGCGATTGGGTTTTATTCTTTTATACCGACTGATTACCTGGGTGTCGCTGAGTTAGGTTGGATTGCTGGCAGCGGCATGTTTATCAGCTTAATATTCACTTTTACTTTTTTACCTGCACTGTTAACTTTCATTAAGTCGACACCACGACTAGACCTTCAGAATAAGTGTATGAATCCTGTATTAGAGATAATAATTAACATCCCATATAAATACACAAAGATAATACTACTTCTCACATTAATGATTATAATTGGCTTGAGTTTTCAATATGACAAATTAGACTTTGATACAAATACACTAAACCTTCAAGACCCTGGAAATGAATCCGTCCAGACTTATCGTGACTTATTAAAAGATAGCAAAACATCACCATGGAATGGTATTTTACTCAACAAGAACTCTATTGATATTCAATCAGTTAAGACTGATATTGAATCGCTACCATTAGTTGACAAAGTTATTTCTATAAATGATTTTATCCCTGAGGAACAAGAAGATAAATTATTTATTATTGATGACATTAATTTATTATTAGGAACTCTTTCCTCATCTGGAACAAACTCAGAAATTAATAATAAAGAACGTTTTGATACAATCAAAATGATAATTGGCAAATTAGATTCCATGTCGGAAGACGTCATGGACGAAGAACTGACATCACTTAAAAAAAATCTGTATGACTTATCATTAAAACTAGTCACCTCTACTAGTGATGAAAAAATAAATAGGGTGGAGCAACAACTGCTGAAAAGTTTTCCTGGCAGGATACGAACTTTATCTGAAGCGCTTAATGCAGAACATGTAGACTCAAATAATATCCCTGCTGAAATTCATGACCGTTGGGTTAGTGAAAATCATTATAAGATAAAGATATCGCCAGTTGAAAACCTTAATGATAATGCTGCAATGAAAAGATTTGTAAAAGAACTACAAGCATATGATAACAAGGTCATTGGTTCACCTATAATTAGTATTGAAGCGGGAAAAGCAGTAATAACTGCATTTAAATCTGCATTTACTTATGCATTGATTGCAATAGTAATATTATTAATTTTGTTGATAAAGATAAAAACAGACGCATTAATTATATTATCGTCTGTTTTCACTGGTGGTGTCTTCACCTTTGGGTTTATGCTGTTATTTAACATACCACTCAATTTTGCAAATATTATTGGCCTACCTTTATTACTAGGTATTGGTATCGATAGTGGTATTCATATTACTGACCGTTTTCGTCAAGAACATAATTCAAAGAAAAATATTTTTATGACCAGTTCTTCTCGTGGTGTTTTTGTTAGTTCATTGACAACAATCTGCAGTATTGGAAACTTGGCCTTTTCGTCACATCAAGGTACTGCGAGCATGGGCTTACTATTGTCTATAGGACTCACCTCAATGATGATCTCTACAATGCTAGTACTACCTGCATTTTTAATATGGCGAGACTCATTAAATCCTGGTGTATTAAATCATGATTAAATATAATAATTTTTTCATATGAAAACACTAATAACTGGCGCGAATGGGTTTGTTGGTTCTGCAGTATTACGACTGCTTATTAAAAACGGCCATAAAGTATGTGCCTTGGTTAGGCCTGGTTCAGACAGACGCAATTTTGATGGCATTGACCTTGAAGTTATAGAAGGAGATCTAAGAGACACTGGTTCTCTAGAACGTGCTGTCATTGGTTGTAATATCTTGTTTCATATTGCTGCGGACTATCGATTATGGTTACCTGATCCAGCGTCAATGTATGCAACAAATGTAGATGGAACGCGAGATCTAATTATAGCCGCTACTAAAGCCGGTATTGATAAGATTGTCTATACCAGTAGTGTTGCAACACTGGGTATTAATAAAGATGGCACACCCTCCGATGAGACCACACCAGTAATATTTGAGAATATGATTGGCCATTATAAGCGTTCAAAATATCTAGCTGAACAAGAAGTCCACAAATTAATTAAAGAAATAGCTAGCCCAGTTGTTATTGTCAACCCCTCAACACCAGTCGGTCCACGCGATATCAAACCCACACCTACTGGAAAAATCATCCTTGACACAATTCGTAATCGGATGCCAGCTTATGTTGAAACTGGTTTGAATATAGTACACGTTGATGATGTTGCAAATGGACATTTACTTGCACTAGAAAAAGGTCATATTGGTGAAAGTTATATCCTTGGTGGCGACAATATGTCATTAGCACAGATACTAGAATATATTTGTTGTAACCAGGGAATGAAGCCACCATCGATTAAGTTACCTCATAATTTCGTTTTACCTATTGCCTGGGTAATGGAACGTATTGCCAGCATTACCCATAAAGAACCCAGAGCTACTGTAGACAGTGTTAATATGTCTAAAAAAATTATGTTTTTTTCCAGTGATAAAGCAGTAAAAAAAATAGGTTATCAATCAAGGCCCGGTATTGAAGGTCTAGATGATGCCATACACTGGTTTAACGCACAGAAGTACGAATAGAATAAGTTAGCAGCAGAAATTTCATTGTTTGTTGATCTTCCTTAGCATAGATACTTTCATCATCGTATTAATATATTTTAACTAATCTGAAACTAGACTTTAATTAAAATTAATTTACTATCTCAGTGATGATAATTATTTTTTGATAGTATTCATTCACAAAAAAAGTCGCTTGCCAAGAGATAACCGATTCTTTAATTTATTAAAAATATTATTGATTATTAAATTGGCACACCTACGAAACGGTCATTTACCAATATATGTACCCAAATACTAGCGGTATAGCCTAAGGCTATTGCCCAAGTCCATTTAAGATGTCCAAAAAATGTGTATATGCCTCTAGCCTGTCCCATAACCGCAACACCTGCAGCAGAGCCGACGGAGAGTAAAGATCCGCCAACTCCAGCAGTTAATGTAACTAACAACCATTGAAATTCATCCATATGAGGCATCATCGTTAACACCGCAAACATTACTGGAATATTATCAATTATGGCTGACACAATACCAACTAGGACATTAGCCGTTGTAGGTCCTAACTCGACATACATAAACTGAGATAGTACAGCAAGATATCCCATAGTTCCTAGTCCGCCTACACATAAAATCACACCATAAAAAAACATCAACGTATCCCATTCGGCCTTTGCCAATATACCAAAAATATCAAATTTTTCTTCTTCAGAATGTTCACTCGCACTTATCGATTCTGTATCTAAAGCACCAGCACCAGAAGTATGTTTATACTCTTCTTTTTTCTTTTTCAGAGCCCGCGTTTTCTTAATCTTCAAATAATAACCAAATAGTTTCAATAAACCCAATCCTGTCATCATGCCAATTACTGGAGGCAAATGCAGAAAGTTATGCGCACAAACCGCCATCGTAATCGTCATTATAAACATGCCAACAACAATGAAAGCACCTTCTTTTAATTCAACTGTCTCTTCAATAGCATCTGGTTTTTCTTTAGCAACGAAGAATGACATGATCACTGCGGGTATTATCCAGTTAACTATTGAAGGTATAACTAAGGCGAAAAAAGTTATGAAAGGAATAACGCCTTTTTGCCAGACCATTAAGGTGGTGATATCGCCAAATGGACTGAATGCACCACCCGCATTAGCAGCCACCACTATATTAATACAAGCAATTGCAATAAATTTAATATTTGTGCCTCCTACCGCCATCGCAACAGTCGACATTAACAATGCGGTAGTCAGGTTATCTGCAATGGGTGATAATAAGAATGACAATACACCGGTTATCCAAAATATATTGCGTAAAGAAAAGCCACGTGAAACTAACCAAGCTCGTAACGCATCAAACACATTACGTTCAGCCATGGTGTTGATGTAAGTCATAGCAGCGAGTAAAAATAAAAATAATTCGGCAAACTCCAACAGATTATGACGGATCATAATTTCTGCCGTGTGTTGATCCCCACTTTGTGCATAAATAATAGCAACAAACATCCAGATAATACCCGCAGCAACCATTACCGGTTTAGACTTTCGCATGTGAAGTTGATCTTCGAAAACAACAAAAGTATAGGCAATGGTAAAAACAATAAGACAAACTATACCAGCCCAATGAGCAGTGAAATCCTGCAAATGTGCATCACCCACTGCCAAAACTACAGTAGGAAATGATAAAAATATCGATAGCATCAAAACTGAAATTGTCTTCACGTTAACCCTCATTACATAACTCCTGATTATTTCTTTCCGTATTTATTATTGTGGTGCTTTTAAAGTAGGCAGTAATAATGCCACATTTTATCTTATTTAGTTTAACAAATAATTAATCTGGATGAACAACAACATGTGTCAAACTTGAACGTATCAAGACCGTAAATGGTCAGAATTGAAACATTAAATAAGTCACCTTTTAATAGAATTAAAATACTTGCTTTAATCATTATGAATTTATAGTTAGTCAACCGAGTTTTATTTCATATTCTTTAACGAATTTTTGATAAATCTTAATAAGAAAGCTTTTTTATTAAGATTTATCATCAGCTTTATTCAGGTATAATGTTGTAATGTTAGATAAACTCAGCAAAAACATGTTTTTAATTCCAACTGTGATTATTCTCACAATACTCGTAATCAGTGCTGGTTTTTACGTATCACTAAAACAAGCCCAACAGTCTAAACAAGTGAAATCTAATATAGAAGGGTTATTTTGGCCAAATCCAAAAAAATTAAATGAGTTTTCTGTTCTTGATCAATATGGTCATAATTTCAGTCTAAATCAGATGAAAGGAAAATGGTCTTTTATATTTTTTGGTTATAGTCATTGCCCAGATATTTGTCCAATCACAATGTCTGTGATGGCCGATTTCTATAAAGAGCTCATCGGCGAAAGTGAACAACTACAGGTCATATTTGCGTCAGTCGATTCAAAACGCGATACACTAGAGAACTTATCCCAGTATGTTCATTATTTCAATCCTGATTTCATTGGCCTCGGTGGTGGTGATGAAATGATGAGTAGTCTCACAAGCCAAATCGGTGTGGCATATTACATTAATAAAGAGAATGAGAATGAAGACTATTTAGTAGACCATTCGGCTTCAATATTTCTATTTGATCCTTTAGGTCGAATGGTTGGGAAACTATCTCCACCGCACACACAGAAAAAAATCATTCAACAATTCACTAAAATAAAAAACTTTATCTATGAACAAAGTTAATTTATATTTATTTAGCATCTTTTTTTTTCAGATACTTTTTCCCAGTTCAGCATTTACTGATGAAAACATCAAGGTTTCTATTTCTGATGCCTGGATTAGTGAGGCTCCAACAATCGTGTCTATCCTTGCAGGATATGCAAACATTCATAATCCTTCAAAAACATCGATTTCATTAATAGCTATTTCTAGCCAAGATTTTTCTAAGATTGAAATTCATCGTAATGTATTTAATGGGGAGATGGTTTCCATGGAAAAACAAGAGTCATTGGAAATACCCGCGAAAAGTACTATCCTAATGTCGCCCGGCGATTTTCATCTAATGTTATTTAATCCAAGTAAACCATTGCGCTCTAATGATATTGTAACACTCGTCTTTTCATTTTCTAATGGCCATAATGAAACAATAGATGTAAAAGTAAAGCGTCGACATACTGAAGATCACTCACATCATCATTAATTATGCCTGAAACATCATCGAACAGTTCTCGAATAATTGACTGTATTAAAGTCTGGCCTCAATATCTTATTCCACAGCATGGTCTATCAAAAATAATGTATTGGCTGATGAGGGTTCGATGTAAGCCATTGAAAAACCTAATAATCAATCAATTTATCAATCTGTACAATGTCAAACTAAATGAAGCTGAGAGAGAATCCGTAGATAAATATGTATCATTTAATGATTTTTTCACACGTCATTTAAAAAAGTCCGCAAGAACATGGAGCTTGAATGGAAGTAGTATTCTTAGTCCGGTAGATGGAACCATTAGCCAAATTGGGAAGTTAGACAATAATAAAATAATACAAGCCAAAGGAAAAACCTATACCATTGATACACTCTTGGCTAATGATGTAGATACTATCGCTAAGCTAAACGACGGTTTTTTCACGACTTTATATTTATCACCTAAAGACTATCACCGCATACACATGCCAGTTAGAGGCAAACTAATCAAATCCATTTATGTTCCAGGTAATTTATTTGCTGTAAACAATGCAACAGTTCGTAACGTAGACAACCTGTTTTCTCGTAATGAACGATTCATTAGTATTTTTGAAACTGACCTAGGACTGATGGCAAAAATTATGGTCGGTGCTATCTTTGTTGGTAGCATGGAAACTGTATGGCTAGGACAATTAACGCCACCTTACATACATCAATTAGATATTAGAGAATACAAAGAAGAGCCCGTGGTCTTCAAACAAGGGGAAGAGTTTGGACATTTCAATATGGGTTCAACAGTCATTCTTATTTTTGAAAAAAAATATCTACGTTGGATAACTAGTCTAAAATCAGATGATTCTATTCAAGTTGGACAAGAATTAGGAAAAGTTATTAACTAAATGATAATCAAACTATAATTTAACACGACCTACAATATTCATTCAGAAAAAATAGTAATCCGAATACACCAACTCGCAAGGTTTCTATATATGTCCCTGAGAATGTCAAAGAAATTCTAACCAGCTAATGCCATTAAGCATAAACTCATCAAAATGTTTGGTGCAAGACCCAATACTAATATTAGTATTCCATTAATACTTAATACAAAGTGCATTTTTTTTGATGTTTTAATCGTTGTCATTGAATCTGGTTCATCAAAATACATTAGTTTAATAATACGAAGATAGTAGTAAACACCAATTATTGAAAATAGAACAGCGATAACTGCTATTTCAACAAAACCTGAGGCAACAAGCTCTTGTAACACGAACCACTTAGACCAGAAGCCTAGGAAAGGAGGAACTCCTGCCATTGAGAACATTATGCATAGCATAACAAAGGCAAACCAAGGGCTTCTTTGAGACAAACCCTTAAAATCAAAAAGCATGTCTGCTTCGAGACCATTACGTCCAAGCAGGATAATCATGCCAAATGCACCCATAGTCATTAATTCATAGCTAATGATATAGAACATTGAGGCGGAGAATCCTGATGCTGTTCCCGCAATAAAACCAAGAAAGAAGAATCCAATATGGGCTATTGTTGAGTATGCTAACATGCGTTTCATATTAGTTTGCGCGATAGCAATAATATTTCCGGTAGCCATAGATAATACAGCTAGAATTATTAGAATTGATTGCCAGTCACTAACCAAAGGCATTAAACCATCGACCAAGACACGCATCGCCATAGCAAATGCAGCCAACTTAGGCGCCGTACTAATAAATAATGTCACCGATGTAGGAGCGCCCTGATAAACGTCAGGCACCCACATATGGAATGGTGCGGCACCAAGTTTGAATGCAATACCAACGATTAAAAAGATCATGCCGTAAATCAGGTGCATGTGACTTACATTATCGACATTGATTCTTTCAGAAATGGTAAGTAAGTCTAAAGAACCTGTTAGTCCATAGATTATTGAAATACCATATAGCAACATACCCGAGGCTATTGCACCCAATACAAAATATTTCATAGCCGCTTCTGAAGCAGCCTTTGACTCACGTTGCATGGCAACCATGGCGTAAAGAGAGAGAGATAATAGTTCAAGACCTAGATAGACAGATAATAAACTATAGGCTGAGGTCATAATCATCATACCAAGTACTGCAAACAAGCCAAGTACAAAGTACTCACCTTTTAGAAATTTATGTTCTTTTAGATATTCATACGAATAAAGAAATACCACAGAGGTGATACCACACATTAATACCTTAAGAATTGCACTCATGTAATCACTGACAAAACTGCCATTAAAAGCAACCTGCGCTTTGTATGGAAAGTAAAATAATACTAGCGCCATGACGACTAATAGACTTGCTTGAGTAGTCCAATACGTCAACAGATGTAATGGATCTTTACTAAACGCATCCACCATCAATACCAAACATGCCAAAGCAAGGAGTATTATTTCTGGTAATATAATGATTAAGTCAACATTCATAGTTCAACATTTATAAAATCTTTGTATGGATTATGTGCTCGATTAGTTTTTCTACTGTCGCATGCATGACTTCGAATATCGGTTCTGGCCAAATTCCGAATATTAAAACAACAACTGCTAATAAGAAAAGAATAAACGCTTCTCGCATATTAATATCTTCTAATTGCGCAATAGATTCGCTAGTGACCTCACCAAATACAACGCGTTTATACATCCACAAGGTATAAGCGGCACCTAAAATCAGCGTTATTGCTGCTGTAAATGCGACCCAGAAACTGGTTTCGAAGCTGCTAAGAATAACTAGAAACTCACCAACAAAACCCGACGTCCCTGGCAAACCGGCATTAGACATAGCAAACAACATCATAAAGGCAGCAAAGTACGGCATAGTATTTACTACACCACCATAATCTTTAATCATACGACTATGTATGCGGTCATACATAACACCAACACACAGGAACATCGCCGCAGAGATAAAACCATGAGAAATCATCTGCATCATTGCGCCTTCCATACCCATAATAGCACCTGAAGATGACCCGCTAGCTGTAAAAATACTAAACGGCAAAAAGAACCCGAGTGTCACAAAACCCATATGCGATATAGAAGAATAGGCAATCAACTTTTTCATATCTTCCTGGACCAGAGCAACAAAGCCTATATAAACAATAGCAATGAGTGAGAGTACAATCATTGCATCGCCAAAATAGGCACTACCATCAGGAGTTATTGGTAAACTTAATCTCAAAAAGCCATAGCCACCCATCTTCAACATGACCGCTGCCAGAATTACAGAACCACCGGTTGGCGCTTCTACGTGGGCATCTGGCAACCATGTGTGTATTGGCCACATTGGTATTTTCACCGCAAAAGCTAAAAAGAATGCCACGAAAATAAATTTCTGAACTGTTAAAGACAGTGGCGCATCGTGTAACGCTTCAATATTAAAACTACCTACAGTTGTATAAAGGTATAGAAATGCTACTAGCATAAATACTGAACCGAGGAAGGTATATAGGAAAAACTTGATTGTGGCATAGACTCTATTCGGGCCACCCCAAATTCCAATAATCAAAAACATCGGAATTAGCATTGCTTCCCAGAACACATAAAATAGAATTGCATCGAGGGCGAGAAACACACCGTTCATTAAACCAGTCAATATCAAGAATGCACACATATAATAAGAGATATGTTTTTCAATCACTTCCCATGCAGCCAATATAACCAGGATAGTGGTAAAGCTAGTCAGCATTATCAATGGTAAGGCAATCCCATCAACACCTAGATGATATTTAATATCGAAGGCTTTTATCCAATCTGATTCTTCAATAAATTGCATCCCTCCATAAGAAGGATCGAACTGACAATATAGAATGACAGCAAATATAAAAGTAATTATGGAAACAGCAAGTGAAAAATACTTAACTGTTTGTTCTTGTCGATCGCCCACAATCAATGCCCAAACACCACCAATAATCGGCGTATAAATAAGAATGCTTAAAATGGGCAAATTATTTAATAACATTATTTAAGATTTACTATTTTACAGTTCTTATGTTCTTTTAATTAAGCTTTATTAGCTCAATCAAGAACACCATGTACAAATATTACTAGGAGCACAAGCAAGCCGATGATTATTGAAAAAGCATAATGATAAAGATAGCCGGACTGTACATGACGAATAAAACTTGAAAATATACGTACACTTCTCGCCGTACCATTGACGAAAAAGCCATCAATAATATTGATGTCCCCTATCCGCCAAAGTAAATGACCAAGTCTTATAGTACCTTTTGCAAATATAAGTTGATTGAAGTCATCAAAACCATACTTATTAACAAGTAATTTGTGTGCAGGACCAATTTTACTAACCAATTTATCAGGAGTATCTGGGAACTTGATATAACATAACCAAGCAACAAAAAAACCTGAAGACATCAAAATGAGAACTAGTGGATGCTGAATGGAATGTAATAAAAAACCACCAATACCATGATAATCTTCAGCCATCCGAGCAAGGACATCATGGCCATCGGTGCTCGCAACATAAATTGCGTCATCGAAATATTTACCGAACAACATTGGCTCAATTAAAAAAGCACCTAGTATTAATGAAGGAATAGCTAAAACAATCAATGGCGCAATCACAACGGCAGGTGCTTCATGCATACTTTTCCAGGTTCCTATATCCATCTTTTGGTCTCCATGAAAGGTCATGAAGAACAAACGAAAACTATATAAGGCCGTGATAAACACACCGGCCATAACCGAGAAATAAGCGAAACTAGACCCTGCTAAAGTAGAGTGATGAACTGCTTCGATTATGGCGTCTTTAGAAAAGAAACCAGACGTGCCAGGAAAACCGATCAATGCGAGTGTTCCACACAAACAAGTAAGCCAAGTAACCGGCATTACTTTATACAAGCCACCCATTTTTCTCATATCTTGTTCATGATGCATGACAATAATCACTGCACCTGCACCAAGGAACAACAATGCTTTGAAAAATGCATGCGTTACTAAGTGAAACATAGCTGCTGCATAAGCTGAAGCCCCTAAAGCAACAGTCATGTATCCTAACTGGGATAAAGTTGAATAAGCCACAACACGCTTAATATCGTTTTGTACTAATCCTAATAATCCCATAAATAATGCGGTAATCGATCCAATCACCAATATAAAACTAAGTGCCGTTTCTGATAATTCAAATAATGGTGACATTCTCGAAACCATGAATATGCCAGCAGTGACCATCGTCGCAGCGTGAATCAATGCTGAAATAGGCGTCGGACCTTCCATTGAGTCAGGCAACCAAACATGCAGTGGGACTTGTGCTGATTTGCCCATAGCACCAATGAATAAACAAATACAGATTACAGTCATTAATGACCATGACTCATCACCCCATATCGTTATGGTTGAATCAGCATACTGAGTTACATTACTAAATATTTCAGTATAATCAAGTGAATCGAAAGTCATTACAATTGCAGCGATACCCAGCAGAAAACCAAAGTCCCCTACTCTATTTACCAAAAATGCCTTCATGTTTGCGAAAACTGCGGTTTCTTTTTTATACCAAAATCCGATCAATAGATACGAAACTAGACCAACGGCTTCCCAACCAAAAAACAACTGTAGAAAGTTATTCGACATAACTAGCATCAGCATGGCAAACGTGAATAAGGAGATATAGCTAAAGAAGCGCTGATAACCCGGGTCTTCATGCATATACCCTATAGTGTAAATATGAATCATCAATGAAACAAAACTTACAACGACCATCATGGTGACCGAGAGTGAATCAATTAGAAAACCAATTTTAAAATCAATGCCACCACTACTCAGCCATGTATATAAATTTTGATTGTAAATTTCACCACCATCAAACATATGATATTTATAAGCCACCATAGAAAGAATACTGGATATAGCGACACCAATTATAGTTGCCCAATGTGCACCACTTCTTCCGACAAACTTACCGAACAGACCAGCGACCAAAGAGCCTATTAAAGGTGCCAACACAATAGCAAGATATATTTGTTCGATATTATTCATGATTGACTATCCTTTCATGCTATTCAGGTCGTCAATATTAATCGAGCCTTTGTTACGAAACATAACAACCAAAATGGCTAACCCAATTGCTGATTCAGCAGCTGCAACAGTCAATATGAAAAAAACAAAAATCTGCCCATGTATATCGTCAAGAAAGTGAGAAAAAGCAATGAAGTTCATGTTGACTGATAGCAACATTAACTCAATACACATTAAGAGAATAATCACATTCTTTCTATTTAAAAAAATACCAGCAATACTAATACAAAATAATAGCGCAGCTAATGATAAAACTTCGGGCAAGGTGATCATTGTTTAGATTTTCTTACTCTGTATATTGGACTCAGCTTTCATCTCAATGACTCGTAATCGATCTGTTTTTTTAACAATCACTTGTTCCTCAGAACTTATCGACTTATTAACTTTCGACTTACTCATACTAAGAGAGATTGCAGCAATGATAGCGACTAATAATATTGCACCAGCTATTTCGAATTGGTAGAGATATTGGGTATATAAGATCAGTCCTAATTCTTTAGTATTACTGTAATCAGGCCCAATAGATTTAATTACCATATATGTGTCGGACATAAAGTAGTCAGAACTCACAACCAATCCCATCGCCGCAACCATCAAAACTGCAACAGTAATACCAACAGGTAAAAATCGCGTAAATCCTTCACGCACGGTTACCAAGTTAATATCTAGCATCATGACAACAAACAGAAATAACACCATAACTGCGCCGACATAAACTAACACCAGCGTTATGGCTAAAAATTCTGCTTGTAACAGCAACCAGATTGCAGCAGAAGCGAAAAAAGATAGCACAAGTAATAGAGCAGAGTGAATTGGATTACGCATGATCACGACCATGGACGCAGATAGCAGTAATACTCCGCCAAAAAAGTAAAAGACTATTTGTTCTATCATTTATGTTTATCTTGTTTATAAATAAATATATTTTTGTTAACGGTACAAGGCATCTTTTGTTCGATCTTCTGCTAATTGTTTCTCGACTAAATCACCAATTTCTAGCAGTCTTTGTTTTGTCATTAATAAGTCACCACGTTTCTCACCATGATATTCGAATATTCGTGTTTCCACGATAGAATCAACTGGACATGACTCTTCACAAAATCCACAAAATATACATTTAGTCAGATCAATATCATATTTAGTTGTACGTCGACTACCGTCGGCACGCGCTTCCGATTCAATAGTTATAGCTACAGCTGGACAAACAGCTTCGCATAATTTGCAGGCTATACAGCGTTCTTCACCATTAGGATAACGACGCAATGCATGCAGACCACGAAACCGATGTGATTGAGGCGTCTTTTCTTCAGGATACTGCACAGTAATCTTACGCTTAAACAAATATTTTCCAGTAAGACGTAAACCTTTAAGTAATTCCCAAAGGAATAAGCTGGTAACATAATTTTTAATGTTATCAATCATTATGATTAATTAAACCAAGGTGAGGTATTAGTAACAACCAATGCCGAAACCACGACTAACCAAACTATTGTTATTGGAATAAATACTTTCCAGCCCAGACGCATAATCTGATCATAACGATAGCGTGGGAAAGTAGCCCTAAACCATAAAAACAGGAACATAAAAAATGATGTCTTGGCTAATAACCAAAACATGGGAGGTACCCAGTTAAAAAGTTCCTCAAAAATTGGAACACCTTGAAAAGGTGACAGCCATCCACCACAAAACATAATGGCAGATAATACAGATATCAAAATCATATTGGCATATTCAGCCATGAAGAATACAGAAAATGCCATTCCACCATATTCAACATGGAAGCCAGCAACAATTTCAGATTCACCCTCTGCCACATCAAATGGCGCCCGATTTGTTTCTGCTAAGCCAGAAATAAAATAGATAATAAATAATGGAAATAAAGGTATCCAAAACCAATGAAACACACTACCTACCTGTGAATTTACTATATCACCCAGGTTTAAACTTCCTGCAGCAACTAAGACACCAACCAAAGCAAACCCCATTGCAATTTCATACGCGACAATTTGTGCTGCTGAACGCATCGCGCCCAGAAAAGCATATTTAGAATTTGAGGCCCAACCAGCAATAATTACACCATAAACTGCTAATGAGGTCAGTGCTAGCACATACAGCAAGCCAGCATTAATATTTGCTAATACCTTAGTGTCATCAAAAGGGATGACTGCCCATGCTGCTAATGACGGCGCTAGAGAAAGTATCGGCGCCATAATAAACAAAGATCGATTTGAACCCGTCGGCACTATAATTTCTTTAACTAGAAGTTTTACAGCATCGGCGATAGGCTGACCTAGTCCCCATAAACTAAAACCAAAAAAGCCTACTCTATTTGGGCCGATACGCCCTTGAATAAAGCCTATGACTTTTCGTTCGGCATAAGTAAAATAAGCAACTGTGATTAACACAGGTACTAATATTGAAAAAATTTTAATTACGGTCTGTAATACAGTCAGCGCCTGAGCTTGATAATCAACTGGCAAAAGAATTGTTGTTATCGGTAGTAACACGTTTTGACTTATAAATTGATAGACTATTTCTAACATTGCATCAAGCTTTTGCGATCCTGATCGGACCGAATGAACCACCTAGATCAATCTGAGCCGGATGTGCCGATTGAATCAAAACACAATCATCAGGAACTCTATCATCAATGACTACATTCAAGTTCACAGCACTATCATCTTGTTCAACATTTGCAGTGTCTGTATCACTTAAATTATTTTTATCTGCCAAAACTCTATTGATATGAATCGCACCATCAGAAACATTATCGGTTTGTTGCAATGAAAAAGCACGTCTACAAAGTGAATCAATCATATTCATTGGTGTTTCAGTAATACGTTGCAAATCTGTACTCTTTTTTTCGATAGCGACAGGTGACCGCCAATGACCCATGTTTTCAGCTTTAATATCACCTATCGTTTGCATTACTTCAGCATTTACATCTGATGAAGACTGATATTCAAAACCATCCAAGTTAAAAGTATTGCCTAGAACTCTTAATAATTTCCAAGCTGGTCTTGCTTCACCAAGCGGTGGCACTGCCCCGGTAAAGCTTTGGCTAATACCTTCATTGTTGATATAGGTACCAGAGGTCTCAACAAATGCTGAAATAGGTAACATAACATCGGCGTAGTTTTCAATTTCACCACTGCGATATGCTGTTAATGAAATGACTAGCTCAGCATCATTCATTGCTATACGCGCGGCACGACTGTCCCAACAATCCAGTTCTGGTTCTGTACCCAACAGAACATAAGCTTTTAATTTTGCATGCAACATTTCATTACTATTCATACCAATATTGGCACATTGTTTACCACCAGCATGGCGATGTGGAACTGCGCCTGCTAACCAAGCACCTGAACTATTTGCCGCTTCAGATAAATATCCCAAATTTGAGTTGCTAATCTTGGCAATTAAACCAGCAAGTGTGCGTAATGATGAAAATTGAGGATGTGCAGTTGCCGTATTACCCAGTAGCACGATTGCTCTTTTCGAAGATATAAGTTTGCTCGCTATTATTTGATGTACTTCAGTAAAGTTTACGTTTTCGACATACTGTTTTGCTTGGGTATCGATGGGACCATCACTCATTTCAATAACTGCCTTTAATATAGAAGTCAATTCAAGCGGCAGTTCTTCAGGAGCAACTATACTTTTTACTTCTAGCGGGTAGTTATAGTCATAATCAACCGGGTTCAACAGCATAATAGCAGCACCTTTCAATGCAGCCTTGCGCAGGCGATGATTCATGATCGGTTGTTCCTTTCTAACATTACTTCCTATCAAGAGTGCCGATTGCAATGTTTCTAATCCTGAGACGGTCTGCCCTAAATAAGGAAACTGTGAAACTAAATCTTGATCTGAAAAATCAGCTTGTCTTAAGCGGGTATCGATATTACTCGAACCAATACCACGTGCGAATTTCTGTAATAAATAAAGCTCTTCTAAAGTTGCAGAAGGAGACGCTAATAAACCTACCTGTTCTGCACTATTCGACTCAATTACGCCATTTAGTTTTTCTTTAACAACATCTAATGCCGTTTCCCAATCCACTTCTTTCCAGGAATCGTCTTCTTTAATCATCGGCATTTGTAAACGATCATCGCTATAAATACCTTCATAGCTAAATCGATCTCGATCAGAAAGCCACACTTCATTAATTGATTCATTTTCTGCTGGTGCCACTCGTTTGACACGATCACCTTTCACATGAAGGTGAATATTTGATCCTACTGAATCATGAGGCGCAATGCCGTCTTTTTGTACCAGCTCCCAAGTTCTTGCAGAATAGCGAAATGGTTTTGAGGTTAATGCACCAACAGGGCAAAGATCGATTATATTACCCGACATTTCAGAGCTGACACTTTTTTCTATGTAAGTTCCGATCTCCATATTCTCGCCGCGACCAGTTGCGCCCATTTCACGTAAGCCTGCCACCTCTTCACCAAAACGAACACAGCGTGTGCAATGAATACAACGAGTAAGATCGGTTTGTATTAGTGATCCAATATTTTTATCTTTTACGACGCGTTTCTTCTCTTGATATCGAGAAACATCACCGCCATAACCCATGGCCAAATCTTGCAATTCACATTCACCACCCTGATCACAAATTGGACAGTCTAGCGGGTGATTAATTAACAAAAATTCCATGATTGATTTCTGTGCATCAGTCGCTACTTTAGATTGCGTTTTGACTATCATGCCATCCATTACAGGAGTTGCACACGCGGGTAGCGGTTTTGGCGCTTTTTCAACTTCAACCAGACACATTCTGCAATTAGCAGCGACGGTTAATTTTTTGTGATAGCAAAAACGTGGCACATAGATGTCATTCGCGTCCGTTACCTCAATCAGCATCTGTCCTTTATCTGCCTTTAAGGACTTACCATCTACTTCAATTTTTATATGATTGTCTGACATACTATTTATCAAGCTGCCTCAGAGTTATTGGCAAGTTTTGAACCTACCATGCAACATTTATGATCGATATGATACTGAAATTCATCTCGAAATTGTTTGATAAAACTTCTTACTGGCCATGCAGCTGCATCACCGAAGGCACAAATAGTCCGTCCTTCAATTTTGCTCGCAACGTCATCGAGTTTATCCAAATCGCCTTGTTCGCCTTGACCATCTTCGATGCGTTTAACGACACGATATAACCAACCGGTACCTTCACGACAGGGAGTACATTGACCGCACGACTCAGAAAAATAAAAACGTGACAACCGTTCCAATGCCTTAACCATGCAGGTAGTTTCATCCATTACTATAACAGCGCCAGAACCCAGCATAGAGCCAGACTTGGCAATTGCATCATAATCCATATTAGTTTCAAGCATGACATTGCCATGTACTACCGGCATAGAACAACCACCAGGTATAACTGCTTTTAAATCTCGACCATCACGCACGCCTCCGGCCATTTCTAACAATTTAGAAAACGGAGTGCCTAATGGAATCTCAAAATTACCAGGATTATTAACGTGTCCACTAACAGAAAAACATTTAAAACCACCACTATTAGTCACGCCTTTTTCGGAAAACCACTTACCGCCACTACGTATAATATTTGGGACTGAAGCAAAGCTCTCAGTATTATTGATAGTTGTTGGTTTGCCATATAAACCAAAGTTTGCTGGAAATGGTGGTTTAAATCTTGGTTGACCTTTCTTACCTTCCAACGATTCAAGTAAAGCAGTCTCTTCACCACAAATATAAGCACCTGCGCCCAAACTTGCATGTATGTCAATACTGATATCGCTACCTAAAATATTGTCGCCTAACAATCCTTCCTGTCGCGCTTCTTTCAAGGCATTATCGAAACGAGGAAATGGCTCATCCATAAACTCACCACGGATATAGTTATAACCAACACTAGAGCCTGTTGCATAACAAGCAATGATCATCCCCTCAACAATTGAATGCGGGTTGAAACGAAGAATGTCCCGATCCTTACAGGTACCTGGTTCACTCTCATCAGAATTACAAACAATATACTTTTGACCTTCGAAATTTCGCGGCATAAAACTCCATTTTAAACCAGTCGGAAAACCGGCACCGCCTCTACCTCGTAGGCCAGAAGATTTAACTTCTTCAATAACATCATCCGGAGAAATTTTATCATTAATTATTTTCTTCAACGCTTCATAGCCACCAACCTTCATGTAATTATCTAAGGTCCAGGGCTCGTCAAACTGAAACGTAGCAAAACAAACTTTATTTAATTCCATAATATTAATCCAGGCTATCCAGAATCTTGTCGACTTTGTCCGTCGTTAAATTCTCATAGTATTTATGGTCAACCATCATCATTGGACCACCACAACAGGCAGCCAAACATTCTTCTTCACGCTTAATATAAAATTTTCCATCGCCAGTTGATTCCCCAGTTTTAATGTCTAGTTTCTTCTCAATATGATTAACAATGTCATCAGAACCCATTAGCAAACATGAAATATTAGTACACACCGAAATACTGTGTCGGCCTACGGGTTGTGTTTCAAACATGGAATAAAAAGAGGCGACTTCATAGACGGCAATATTCGACATGCCAAGATAATCAGCAACAGCATTCATATATTCTGTTGTTAAATAACCTTCGTTTTGATGTTGTGCTTCGCGTAAGGCTACCAATACGGCGGATTGTTTTTTATCTTCAGGATACTTTTTTAGCCACATATCGATTTCTGATCGAGTATGTTGTGAAAGTATAGTTTTTGTAGTTTCAGTCATTATATTATCTATCGATCTCACCAAACACGATATCTTGAGTACCTATCACAGCAACGACATCTGACAACATGTGACCTTTAACCATTTCGTTCATTGAAGATAGATGAGCGAAACCAGGAGCACGGACCTTTAAACGATATGGCTTATTTGCACCATCCGAAATCAAATATATTCCAAACTCACCCTTAGGATGTTCTATAGCCGAATAATATTCTCCTTCTGGCACGCAGTAACCTTCAGTGAATAATTTAAAATGATGAATCAATGACTCCATACCTTCTTTCATTTCTTCACGCCTAGGTGGAACCAGCTTATGATCATCAATCATAACGGCGCCAGGGTTTTGTCTGAGCCAATCGACACATTGTTTTATGATTCGATTAGACTGTCGCATTTCTTCAACACGAACCAGATAACGATCATAACAATCTCCATTTGTACCAACCGGTATATCAAAATCCATTTTGTCATAGACTTCGTAAGGTTGTTTCTTTCTAAGATCCCATTCAATACCCGAACCACGTAACATCGGACCAGTAAAACCTAATTGTAATGCGCGTTCGGGACTAACCACACCAATACCAACTGTACGCTGTTTCCAGATTCGGTTATCTGTTAGTAAGGTTTCATATTCATCTATACATCCCGGGAAACGGTCGGTAAACGAGGCGATATAGTCGAGTAATGTTCCCTGTCTATTTTCATTTAACCGATCGACCTCTTTCTGCTTATGCCACTTGGAAGCTTCATACTTCGGCATCATTGAGGGTAAATCTCGATAAACACCACCAGGACGATAATAAGTCGCATGCATGCGTGTTCCAGAAACGGCCTCATAACAATCCATCAAGTCTTCGCGCTCACGAAAGCAATAGAGGAACATCGTCATAGCGCCAACATCTAACCCGTGTGTCCCTAACCACATCAGATGGTTTAAAACACGCGTAATCTCATCAAACATGACACGAATATATTGCGCACGTAGTGGTGGTGTTACACCTAATAATTTTTCTATTGCCATGACATAAGCATGTTCATTACACATCATAGAAACGTAATCGAGTCTATCCATGTAACCAATACTTTGATTAAATGGCTTGCTCTCTGCTAGCTTTTCGGTTCCTCGATGTAATAGACCTATATGTGGATCAGCCCGTTCAATAACTTCCCCATCCATTTCGAGGACAAGCCTTAGCACACCATGAGCCGCAGGATGTTGAGGACCAAAATTCATAGTCATATTACGAATCTCAGGCATCATTTTGCTCCTCTTCTGGTGTGGCAAAGCGATTATCATTGCGAATTATTCGAGGCACCAGTACTCTGTTGGTAATTGTAACTGGTTCATAGACCACTCGCTTTTTATCTGGGTCATAACGAACTTCTACGTTTCCTTCCAAAGGAAAATCTTTACGGAATGGATGACCTATAAACCCATAGTCTGTCAACAGTCGACGCAAATCAGGGTGTCCCTCAAACAGGATGCCGAATAGATCAAACGCCTCTCTTTCAAACCAATCGGCTGAACCCCAGATACCTGAGACTGAAGCAATGCGAGGGTATTCATCAGACATGTAGCAGCGAAGTCGCAAGCGAATATTGTGTTTTATTGATAGTAGGTGATAGACGACAGCAAAACGTTCGTTGATGTTATGACTACTTTCCTGATCACTATCTTGACGACCACGACTGAAGCCAGTTGAAGTTGATTCCTTAGTAGACCAATCAACTTGTCCGTAAGTTAAATAGTCAACGCCACATAAATCGGACAGTTGCATAAAAGCGAATTGTTCATCATCGCGTAATATTTTGCACACTGACAACAAATCATCCGCGGCTACTGTTACTGTTACTTGATCATGAACGGTGGTGCAATGAGTGAGCTCATTGCTAAATCGTTCTTCAAGTTTTTTCGCAAGACTGGCGTGAGAATCCGTCATACCTATAAAATATTTAGTGATGTTATCGAGCTATGGTATTAGTTCGTTTTATCTTTTTTTGTAATTGTATTATACCAAATAACAAAGCTTCTGCGGTTGGGGGACATCCCGGGACATAGACATCGACAGGGACGATTCGATCACACCCTCTTACGACCGCATAAGAATAATGATAATATCCACCGCCATTTGCACATGATCCCATAGAAATAACCCAACGTGGCTCTGCCATTTGGTCATAAACCTTGCGCAACGCGGGTGCCATTTTATTCACTAATGTTCCTGCAACAATCATCACATCAGACTGTCTAGGACTCGGTCGAAAAACAATGCCGAATCGATCTAAATCATATCGAGAAGCACCGGCTTGCATCATTTCAACTGCACAACATGCAAGACCAAACGTCATCGGCCACATCGACCCCGTTCTAGCCCAATTGATGAGGTTGTCTACGCTGGTGGTGACAATACCCGTTTCGTGAATTTTTTCGTCAGCACCCATCTTGTTACTCCCAATCAAGCGCGCCCTTGCGCCATTCATAGATGAAACCAACCACGAGTACACCAAGAAATATCATCATCGCCCAAAATCCTGCCATGCCAATACCATCCAACGCGACAGCCCAAGGGAATAGAAAAGCGATTTCAAGATCGAAGATAATAAATAGAATGGCAACGAGGTAATAACGGACATCAAATTTCATGCGGGCATCTTCAAATGCCTCAAATCCACATTCATAAGGAGATTGCTTTTCCGAATCTGCGCGAGCATGCCCAAGCAATTTACCCAATCCGAAACCCAACGCAATCAGTACTATACCCATGACCAAACCAACAATGGTAAATATAAGAATAGGAAAATAATTCGCCAGCATTTGTTTATTCCAAAACCTTTAAAAAGTGAATTTATAACTACTATGTATACTATCAAGATTCGAGCCAATAACCTAAAAACATTGATATTTGTTTATATAATTAGTTTATTTTCCGATGGTGTAATAAATTCTATCCATATGATATAAAAGATCGATCTAATTGTTCTTTAAAAATCGATAAAAAATGGATCTATCGATTAAAAATATGGTCAAGATCAGGACGGATTTCATACATTACACTAACGGAACCTGAACCTTAAAAGTAATTTCAAGTACATTATTTGTTTTGACGCTCAAATCACCACAAGATTCACTTTAAAGTTTTAACATCATTATTTTGTATTGATATTGATTTATTTCATCAGAGCTTTCAGAAAGCATCCCCAGGAACACGAGCCCATCCTTCCATAAGAACTCGTGCACTACGGCTCATTATCACTTTGGACGCAGTCCATTGACCACCATCATGAGCAGCTTCAGCACCAACTCGAAGGGTTCCCGAAGGATGCCCGAAGGTTACCGCGTTCCGCTTACCACCACCGGCGACTAGGTTCACTATAGTCCCGGGAATTGCAGCTGCGGTACCAATTGCCACAGCAGCAGTACCCATCATGGCATGATGTAATTTCCCCATCGATAACGCTCGAACATTTAAGTCGATATCTGCAGCATTAATTCGTTTGCCGCTAGATGCAACATAATCTAAAGGCTTGCCTACAAAAGCAACCTTGGGAGTATGTTGTCGATTCGCGGCCTCTTCGATGTTCTCAATCAAACCCATACGCACCGCACCATAGGCTCGTATAGTCTCAAACATTGCTAGTGCTTTATTATGATTGTTAATCACTTCCTGCAATTCTGTTCCTTTATACGAGATGTCTTCCGCTTTTAGGAAAACTGTCGGTATACCGGCATTAATCATGGTAGTTTTGTATGTGCCAACACCCGGTACCTCTAAATCATCTATTAAATTTCCGGTAGGAAAAATCGCACCATCACCATCGGTAGGATCCATAAATTCGATCTTCACTTCCGCCGCAGGGAAAGTCACACCATCAAGTTCATATTCACCAGTTTCCTGTACTTCACCATTAGTCATAGGTACATGTGCGATTATTGTTTTTTGAATATTGGCTTGCCAGATACGCACTATAGCCAGACCATTATCTGGAATAAGGCTGGCATCAACCAGACCATTACTGATAGCAAATGAGCCTACTGCTGCGGTTAAATTGCCACAATTACCACTCCAATCGACGAAGGCCTTATCGATAGATACCTGACCAAACAGATAATCAACATCATGTTCCAGCTGAGTGCTTTTTGAAAGTAGTACCGCTTTACTAGTACTTGAAGTCGCCCCCCCCATACCATCGGTTTGCTTGCCGTATGGATCTGGGCTACCGATTATTCTTAATAACAAAGCATCGCGCGCAGCACCCGACATCTGTACTGATTCTGGCAGGTCTGCAAGATTAAAGAACATTCCCTTGCTTGTACCTCCACGCATATATGTAGCGGGGATCCTGATCTGAGGTGCATGGGTCATGTTACCCTCCTAATTAAGCCGCATTAGATTCAAGAAAGTCTTGTGCAAAACGTTGCAGGACACCGCCTGCTTCGTAAACATAAACCTCTTCAGCGGTATCAAGACGACAGGTCACAGAAATTTTCACAGTATCGCCGTCGGAACGAATCATCACTACCGTCAAGGCTGCTCCTGGGGAGATCTTACCTTTCACGGTATAAGTCTCCGTCCCGTCTATAGAATAAGTGTTGCGATTATCACCTGTCTTAAACTCTAATGGTAATATGCCCATACCCACCAAATTTGTGCGGTGAATACGTTCAAAACCTTCGGCCATAATGACTTCCACACCGGCTAAGCGAACACCTTTCGCAGCCCAGTCACGAGAAGAGCCCTGTCCGTAGTCAGCACCGGCAATAATAATCAACGGTTGCTTGCGCTCCATGTAAGTTTCTATCGCCTCCCACATACGGCTCTCTTTACCTTCCGGCTCGATACGGGCTAAAGAACCCTGCTTAACTTCTCCATTCTGGTCACGGCACATCTCGTTTAGTAATTTCGGATTAGCAAAAGTTGCGCGCTGTGCTGTCAAATGATCACCACGATGTGTCGCATAAGAATTAAAATCAACTTCTGGTAGACCCATCTTATCCAGATAAGCACCAGCAGCACTGTTCAACATAATCGCATTCGAAGGCGAAAGATGGTCGGTTGTAATATTGTCACCGAGAACAGCTAGTGGACGCATGCCTTTCATCGTACGTTCACCTGCAAGTGCTCCCTCCCAATAGGGAGGTCGACGAATATATGTGCTTTGCGAACGCCATTGATATAAGGGACTTTCAGTTACTGCTCCTTTAACTATATTGAACATTGGAGCATAGATCTTCTTGAACTGCTCAGGTTTGACACTTGCTTTAACAATGGCGTCGATCTCTTTATCGCTAGGCCAAATATCTTTCAGTGCTATTCGATTACCTTTTTTATCTGTACCCAGTACATCCTTTTCGATATCAAAACGAATAGTACCTGCAATTGCATAGGCAACCACAAGCGGTGGTGAAGCAAGAAATGCCTGTTTGGCGTAAGGATGAATACGGCCGTCAAAGTTTCGATTACCCGATAATACAGCTGTTGCATACAGGTCACGATCGATAATTTCTTTTTGAATCTCGGGATTTAACGCACCACTCATACCATTACAGGTGGTACAGGCGAAGGCCACTATACCAAAACCAAGTTTTTCTAACTCGGTCAATAGACCAGCTTCTTCCAAATACAGTTGAACTACTTTAGAACCCGGTGCGAAAGAAGACTTAACCCAAGGCTTGCGGATTAATCCCAATTCATTCGCCTTGCGTGCTATCAGACCTGCGGCAACCATGTTTCGTGGATTACTCGTATTTGTGCAGGAGGTGATCGCCGCAATTATTACCGCACCATCTGGAATCTTACCTTCTGCTTCTTGCGCATGAGCCTCATCAAGTCCGACCGCTATACCACGCGACTCCAGTTCCGTCGTTGCTAAACGACGATGTGGATTTGATGGTCCTGCCATATTGCGAGATACCGTAGAGAGATCAAATTTGAGTGTACGATCGTATTTAGCTTGCTTAAGATCGTCAGCCCAAAGTCCAGTTACTTTAGCGTAGTTTTCTACTAGTGCAACCTGCTCTGGTTCACGACCAGTCAGTTTCAGATAATCGATAGTCTGCTCATCGATATAAAACATACCCGCAGAAGCACCATATTCAGGTGTCATATTTGAGATGGTAGCGCGATCGCCAATGGTGAGTTCCGTAACGCCCTCGCCAAAAAATTCAAGGTAGGCGGAAACCACTTTCGCATTTCGTAGAAATTCGGTTATTGCCAGCACAATATCCGTAGCAGTTATACCCGCCTGGCGGTTACCAGTAATATTGACACCGATAATATCCGGTAGTCGCATCATAGTTGGCCGACCGAGCATGACGGTTTCCGCTTCGAGACCACCAACACCGATGGCAATAACACCGAGTGCATCAATATGAGGGGTATGACTGTCTGTTCCAACACAGGTATCAGGGTATGCCAGACCATTACGTGACTGAATTACTGGTGACATCTTTTCTAAATTGATCTGATGCATAATGCCATTTCCCGCAGGTATTACATCGACGTTATCAAAGGCCGTTTTAGTCCACTCGATAAAGTGAAAACGATCTTCATTACGGCGATCTTCGATGGCGCGATTTTTTTCAAAGGCATCTTTTTCAAAACCACCATGTTCAACAGCCAGAGAGTGATCAACGATCAGCTGTGTGGGTACCACAGGATTAACCTTGGCGGGATCACCACCTTGATCTGCAATCGCATCACGCAAACCCGCCAAGTCGACCAGAGCAGTCTGCCCCAGAATGTCATGGCAAACTACACGAGCTGGATACCATGGAAAATCTAGATCTTGCTTACGTTCGATGAGCTGATTTAGGGCATCTGTTAACGCAGACGAATCACAACGTCTAACAAGCTGTTCAGCTAATACACGAGATGTATAAGGCAAGCTCATATATGCACCAGGTTTAATCGCTTCAACCGCCTCATGAGTATCGAAATAATCCAATTCAGAATTAGGGAGTGGTTTACGGTAATTGGTATTCATATTATTTATTCTCAATTTTTAGATTTTACCTATTTACAAACACGTACTCTGCAATCGCTAAAATAGGCACATGAAAAATTTCATGCATTGCTTTATTTGTAAGAAAATTGTCATATTGTTTGTAACCACAGTATCAAATAAGAATATTAGCTGATTTCAATAATCAATTGTCGACATTTAAGGTGCCAGTTTAGCAGAGAATCATGATGCTTATACAAAAGCGGACCTCGCGAAGATTATGTTTTTCAGTCTCCGCCTACATAACTCATAAAACTTTGCAAAAGCTTTGCTATTAGCTGTTTTATAAAAATTGTTTCTTTCTAGAAAATCGGTATAACATCAATCGACACTAACACTTCATGATATTATATATGTAGTATGTTGAGTATTTTAAACAAACCTCAGACCTTCGAATATAATTCTGTACCTTTTTGTTTGAACTCTTTTGCCTTTTCTTTCATTCCTTTTTGTAACGCTTTATCAACATTATCAATGCCTTTTTTATCAGCATAATCTCGGATATCTTGCGTTATTTTCATTGAACAAAAATTTGGACCACACATAGAACAAAAGTGAGCAACCTTATGCGCATCTTTTGGTAAGGTTTGGTCATGAAAATCTCGTGCTTTATCCGGATCCAGACTTAAATTGAATTGATCTTCCCAACGAAATTCAAAACGCGCTTTTGATAAAGCGTTATCACGCAACTGAGCAACTGGGTGGCCTTTTGCTAAATCTGCTGCATGTGCAGCTAATTTATAAGTTATGATGCCATCCTTAACATCATCTTTATTTGGTAAACCCAAATGCTCTTTTGGTGTTACATAACAAAGCATCGCCGTGCCATACCATCCAATCATCGCCGCACCAATTGCAGACGTAATATGATCATATCCCGGAGCAATATCAGTCGTCAGCGGACCTAATGTATAAAAAGGGGCTTCATTACATTTTTCTAATTGCTTCTCCATATTTTCTTTAATCTTATGCATAGGGACATGTCCAGGGCCTTCAATCATGGTCTGCACATCATGTTCCCAAGCGACTTGTGTAAGTTCTCCCAATGTTTCAAGTTCACCAAATTGAGCGGCATCATTAGCATCAGCTATACAACCTGGTCGGAGTCCATCACCCAATGAAAAAGACACATCATATGCCTTCATGATTTCACAGATATCTTCAAAATGTGTATATATGAAGTTTTCTTCATGATGAGCAAGACACCATTTTGCCATAATGGAACCGCCACGAGACACAATCCCCGTCAAACGTTTCGCTGTTAGTGGAACATAGGCTAAACGTACACCAGCATGAAGAGTGAAGTAATCAACACCCTGCTCAGCTTGTTCGATTAATGTGTCTTTAAAGATTTCCCAAGTCAGGTCTTCTGCTTTACCTTCTACTTTTTCTAATGCCTGGTAAATAGGGACAGTGCCTATAGGCACTGGAGAATTACGAATAATCCATTCACGCGTTTCATGAATGTTTTTGCCAGTCGACAGGTCCATGACATTATCAGCTCCCCAGCGAATAGCCCAAGTCATTTTCTCTACTTCTTCTTCGATGGATGAACTGACTGCAGAATTACCAATATTAGCGTTAATCTTGACCAAAAAATTACGGCCAATGATCATCGGTTCAATTTCTGGATGATTAATATTTGCTGGAATTATCGCACGACCTTCGGCTACTTCCTTTCGAACAAATTCTGGTGTGATGTTACCCGGTAAATTGGCACCATAATCAATTCCTTGATGATGCCATGCTAATTTTTTATCCTGATACTCATCAAAACGCTGATTCTCGCGTATAGAAATGAATTCCATCTCCGGAGTAATGATACCCTTCTTCGCATAGTGCATTTGACTTACGTTTTTACCAGGCTTAGCTCTCCTGATATTATTTTTTTGATTAAAGCGTAGTAATGCTAATTCAGGATCTTTTAATCGGCTCTGACCATATTCCGAACTTGTTTCACCAATAATAATTGTATCGTCACGCTCTTCTAACCAGCTTTGTCGCAAAGCAGTCAAACCCTTACGTATATCAATATTTGCATCAACATCTGAGTAGGGACCGGAAGTATCATAAACCGTCAATGGTGGGTTTTCTTCCCCGACTTGACCATTATGAGTTTTAGATAGAGAAATCTCGCGCATGGGAACACGAATATCTGCACGGCTACCCTGTACATATATTTTTTTTGAATTAGGAAAACTTTCTACAGCCTTTCCATCAACAACGGCTGTTTGACTTAGCAAGGTATCGGCGGTGGCACTCATAGTTCACTCCATATTACATTATGATTACATCAGTGTTCGCGCCCAAACGGTTCGAAGATGCTTGCTTTCCTACGCCGGCATAACCCGGTTCAGGTTCAAGGGTCTCTCTCAGCCCGTTCGGGCACCCCTAGCTTTAATATCAGTTTTTTCATTTTAATCCGATTAATACGAATCGAGCTTGTTTGAAAACTAACTACACTCAAATAATACACCGAAGGATAAAGTAAGAGAATAGAAATCTTATACTTAATCTATTTCACTTATTTAAATACGCCATTTTAATTTTAAACTGTGCATGCTTCAGTTTTTTTTCTATTATTTTTTTTTATCAGATAACCAAAAATAGCGCCTGTGATAAACATGAGCAATGAGTAGGTGACAGCTGGAATCATCATAGTATTGTTGCCAATCAAAGTTCCAGACACAACAAGTGCCAAAGTACCATTCTGAATGCCTACTTCAAAACCAATAGCGGTGGATTGTTTGCTATTGAGTTTTGCCCAGTTAGCAATCTGATAGCCGGATATTAAAACTACTATATTAAGAACTAAAGTAGCAGCTCCTGCTTGCGCAAAAAAATCTGCCATATTTGCAAAATTTTTCATAACGATCAAACCAATAATCAAAAACAGGAAAAATATTGAAAACCATTTGAGTACGTTTTCTATTTTCTTAGCTACTAGTGGTAAGCATGATAAAACAAACATACCTAGAACAATAGGTATCACGCTAATTACTAATAACTGCAACATTGTTTTAACGATAGACAACTCAAATTCTGTATTACTACTCATAAAGTAGATCATACTCAAAGAAGCGATCAAAGGAATAGTAAAAGGTGTAATCAAACTAGTGAGCAAAGTTAAACTAATAGATAATGAAATATCACCTTCAAATAGATAAGTGAACATATTAGATGTCGCACCACCAGGAGCTAAAGAAATGATGATTAAACCGACGGCTAACTCAGCGGGCAACCTGAAAATAAGCGCGAGGATGAAAGCAATAAGGGGTAGTAAAATCAATTGCCCAATTAATCCAACAATAATAGCTTTAGGATAATTAAAAATATTTTTAAAATTAGAAAGCCGTAAAGTCATTCCAATTCCTAACATAATCAAAAAAAGAGATGAAGGAAGAATCATCTTAGTTAAAACATCAGCTTGCACACCAGTCCCCACAATAAAAAAACATACCTGCAACCAATAAAAAACTAAAGAAGACTACTCCACGGCTATTAAAGGGCTCGTACTTCATTACTATCTATCTTTTGTTAATTCAATTAAAGACCGAAAATTGTCAGATGGAATTAAAGTATGCTTTACATATTCGCTATGTTTCCAATATACCAGATATGCTTTCTTGTTTTTCTTTGATGCAAGAATACGATATTTATCATCTTTAACATGTAAAGCGGCACAATTTTCTATGCCAACTGCTACACCTTTAGTAACTTTCATCATCGCTTTTAAGGCGGACTGACGATGTTTCTCAACATCATAATGCGGACAGATCAACACATCAGCATAATCCAATCCCCTTACTTTTATGAGCGTCTTATTACTCTCGTCTTTAAACTTACGAGAATCACTATTGCCTTGTCGAAACCAACAAATCGAACCTGCACTCAAACCAGATAATACAACACCACGTTTTCTAGCTTTATCTAAATATTTATCAACACCCAACTTACGCCATAAATTCATCATGCGCAGTGTATTACCACCTCCTACATAAATAATATCACTTTGTAAAATAAGCATTTGTATCTTTTTGTTGGACGGTCTATTTCGATACAGTAACAAGTCCTCTACAAGGCAGCCTAAGCGTTTTTGATACTGATCGTAGAACGCTTTGCAATAATCAACATTGTCTTCACTGGCAGTAGGAATAAATAAAACCTTGGGTGATTTTTTATTTACCTGATTTATAATACATTGATCAATCGATAAAGTTTGAGGCTCACGATTTTTAGATACCATTATCTTTCCACCACCAATGGCAATAATATTTCTTTTCATCGTTTCTAATTAGTTAATTTATATAGTTTTATATTAAAGATGAAGATTATTGCATCTAAATATTGAAGATGGTAAATAAAAAGAAATGATATCTTAAGAATTGCTAATTGGTGCCGATGGGCGGACTCGAACCGCCACGGGATTGCTCCCACTACCCCCTCAAGGTAGCGTGTCTACCAATTCCACCACATCGGCTGCATATGAAATTATCGATTATTGTGCGGGTAGTCTTGGCAGATCTGAATCCAGTTGTTCTTTTTTTTGTTCAATAATGGCAGGTATATCTTGTTCTACCGTTTCTTGTTCAAAAACAATACCCGGCTGATCCAGTAAACTAGTCGGTGCCGTTTGAATACTCTGAGTTGCCAAGTATGCGAGCAATAAACTATTTCCGAGAAAAATAACAGCTAGCGCTGTTGTAAGCTTGGTTAGAAAACTTGATGAACCTGAGCTACCAAAGACAGTTGCTGATGAACCGCTACCAAAAGCTGCTCCTGCATCTGCACCTTTTCCATGCTGAATCAAGATCAATACGATTAATGCCACAGCAACTAGCACTTGTAATACAAACAATAGTGTATGAGTTGTTTCCATTTCGTTACTTACCTCGCAGAGTGACAGATAGTCAGGAAATCATCCGCGACTAGCGATGCACCGCCAATCAGACCTCCATCAATATCTTCTAATTCAAAAAGTTGTTTTGCATTATCTGCTTTAACACTACCTCCATAAAGGATTCTAATGCCATCAGCAATTTCATGATCATGTCTTGCCAAACGTGATCGTATAAATTCATGTGTTTCTTGTGCTTGTTTCGGTGTCGCTGTTTTCCCGGTACCTATCGCCCATACTGGTTCGTAGGCAATGACTGCTTCTTTCATGGCTATAATACCAGCTAATTCAATTACGGCATCCAACTGTCTTGAAATAACTTCTTTTGTACAATCTGATTCGCGTTCTTCCAACAGTTCACCAACACATAATATAGGTATCATTTCATTTGCTTGCACAGCAACAAATTTTTCCGCAACTCGCAAATCGTTTTCACCATAAAAAACTCTTCTTTCAGAATGTCCAACGATCACATATTTACATGCAAAATCTTTGAGCATTATCGGCGCTACTTCTCCGGTGTGAGCTCCACATTCCAAATGAGAGACATTCTGCGCTCCAAGTCCAATATTGGTCTCTTTTAACATCCCAGCTAACTCTGAGATATACAGAGACGGCGGACAAATAATCACTTCTGACTCTGTCCCTTGTGAAACACCCTGAGATATTACACTCACAAGTTGACGAATACTGTCGAGTGAACCGTTCATCTTCCAATTTGCTGACACTAAAGATCGACGCTTTGACATGACTCAGTCACCCTATAATAAGAGGCCGCAAAGATTACAGAGTGGACGCTATGAAATCAATATATTCCCTAAATATATTCAAATTACACCATTATAATTCTTTGAGCCTTGCCACCTCAACAAGAACCACTATGAATAATTTTTAAAACATCAAAACTTCACATAAGAATATAGCCAAAGATAAATCTTATCTTCCTGAATATGATGACTATTTTGACCTTTTTATTATATTTTTATTTGTGATTACAGCTTGTATTAACGTTTTAATTTCACTTTCTTCAAGACGCCAATTTTGTCCAGCATGTTTTTTACGTGGAAGTATATAGGGACCGAATCGAGTACGTATCAAACGATTTACCTGAAAACCTTGAGATTCCCATAAACGACGCACTTCACGATTGCGTCCTTCCATAATAACAACATGATACCAATGGTTTGCACCTTCACCGCCAGAATCAACAATATCTGTGAACCTTCCCAATCCATCCTCAAGTTCAACACCATCACGCAATATCTGTAATTGTCGTTTATCTGCACGTCCAAAAATACGCACAGCATACTCACGCTCTATATGACTAGAAGGATGCATTAATTTATTAGCTAAATGTCCATCCGTAGTAAATAACAATAAACCTGTTGTGTTAATGTCCAATCGGCCAATATTTATCCATCGACTATCTCTTAGCTTTGGTAGTCTTTTGAAAACGTTGTTACGTCCTTTTTCATCTTTTCGCGTGCAGACTTCACCAGCAGGTTTGTAATAGGCAATAACTTTTGGTTTAGATTCAGGTTGTTGAGGTAAACGTATTTGATGAGAATTTATACCAATACGATCTTTATGGTCGATTTGTTGACCAAGGATAGCCAATTTACCGTTGACGGTGATCCTGCCGTCGCGAATAAGAGATTCTATTTCACGCCTTGAACCGTGGCCTGCATTGGCAAGAACTTTTTGAATACGTTCTCTCATTAGTAGTAAACAGTTATTGGATAGCTATTCAATTTGTAAAGGGGGTGACTTTTGCTCCCTCATCAGTATCTCTTTCACTTTTTTTTTCTTCGCTAGTGTCAACCTTTTCAGACACTGGTGATTTAGTATTGATTGATTCGAAAACAAGTTCTTCACCTTCTTTGATTGTTACTTCATCGTATATTTCATCTACTGTTCCTTCAATCCCTTTAGATTTAGTATTGGTTGGACCATTATTTACTGTATCAACATCATCTTTTATTTTTCCTGTCGCTAATTTCGTTTCACTTTCCAAAGCTTCAAAAAGATCTGGATTGATTAAATCGTAGTCCTTTATATCTGCCAATGCGGGAAGATCTGATAATTTTTTAAGATTAAAATAATCAAGAAAAGCCTTAGTTGAAACTAGTAACTCTGGTTTACCTGGAACATCTCGATGACCAACGCCTTTAATCCACTCACGCTCAAACAATGTTTTAATTATCGTGCCGCTGACACTGACACCGCGTATCTGTTCTATTTCCCCGCGTGTAATCGGTTGTCGATAAGCAATGATTGCCAATGTTTCCAGTAGCGCACGCGAGTAACGGGGAGGTCTTTCATCAAATAAATGATTAACCCATGATGCATACTCATTTCTCGCTTGGACACGAAATCCACTAGCAATTTCAGCCAACTCTATGCCACGACCCGAGTAGTCTTCTTGTAATGTTTCAAGTGCTTCACGAATATCATTTCGCTCGGGTTGTAATGATTGCTCACTCTCAAACAAACTTAATACCATGTTAATACTCAATGGCTTTGTTGAAACCATTAAGGCTGCTTCAATAATGTTTTTAATTTTTTCTTTAGTCATGATGCAGCTTTAACATAAATTGGTCCGTTGATTTCATTCTGCAGAAGCTGAATTAACGAATCTTTAACAAGTTGTAGTATGGCTAGTAGCGAAACGATCATACCACCACGACCTTCTTCAACATTGAATAATTCTTCAAAATTCGTAAAGGTATTTGGGTTTACTTTTTCCAGCACAATTCCCATCCGTTCACGAACAGATAGAGTCTCACGATGAATCATATGGTGTGAGAACATCTCTGCTCGTTTTATCACCTCTGCAAATGCGTGCAAAATTGAGTCCATAGATACTTTTGGAGGTTCATGATTAATTTTACGTCCTGGAAATTCTGCAAGAGTCGCAAACAAGTCACGTTCATATCTTGGCAGGTTGTCAATTTCTTCTGCAGCTTGTTTGTAGCGTTCGTATTCTTGTAACCGTCTGATTAACTCTGCTCTTGGATCGTTCTCTTCCTCATCTTCCGTATGACGTGGTAATAACATTCTTGATTTAATCTCGGCTAGCATTGCTGCCATCAACAAATACTCACCCGCTAACTCAAGATGAATCGTCTCCATTAAGTCGATATACGACATATACTGCTCGGTTATTTTTGTCAATGGAATATCAAGAATATCGATATTTTGTTTTTTAATAAGATATAACAATAAATCGAGTGGACCTTCAAACGCCTCAAGAAATACCTCTAGTGCATCGGGGGGTATATATAAGTCTTTTGGTAATGCCGTAATCGGCGTTCCCTGGAGCAGAGCAAACGGCATTTCATCTTGACTAGTCTTGGTCTTTTTGATTTCTTCATTCATCATTAATTTCGACGTTTTTGAGATTATCGATAAATAAGCCCCATTGAATCGCGGACTTCTTCTAGGGTTTCTCGAGCAACATCACGTGCAGCTTCACAACCTTCTGCAATAATACCTCGAACTATTTCAGGATCATTCATATATTCACTAGCACGTTCTCGAATGGGTTGTTGTTCTATTAATACAGCCTCGATTAGCGGTTTCTTACAGTCAAGGCAGCCTATTTTTGCATTAGTGCATCCATCAACAACCCAGTTTTTCAGATCATCATCAGAATATACCTGATGTAAATTCCAAACCGGACATTTATTAGGTTCGCCAGGATCTTTTAGCCTAACTCTAGCCGGATCAGTAGGCATAGTTCGCAACTTTTCTTCCACGACACTTGGATTTTCTCGAAGTGGGATCGTGTTGCCGTAAGATTTAGACATCTTTTGTCCATCTAAACCCATCATCTTTGAGGCTGGTGTCAAAAGTGCCTGTGGTTCTGGAAATATGGCCTTACCGATCCCATCCAGATACCCCGATAGACGCTCACGGTCACCAATACTAATATTCTGCTGTGATTCAAGTAAGGCTCTTGCCTTTTCCAATGCTTCAGATTCACCTTTTTCTTGATAACTTCGGCGTAAATTATGATAGAGACGTGCATTTTTTTTGCCCATTTTTTTAATAGCGGCCTCTACTTTTTCCTCAAAGTTATGCTCACGCCCATACAAATGATTGAATCGTCTCACTATTTCTCTCGCTAATTCAACATGCGAAACCTGATCTTCACCAACAGGGACATATCCCGCTTTATACATGATGATATCTGCTGTTTGTAACAACGGATAACCCAAGAAACCATAAGTTGTAAGATCTTTATTGGACAGCTTTTCTTGTTGGTCCTTATAACTAGGCACCCTTTCTAACCAACTCAGCGGCGTAGTCATTGATAGTAATAAGTGTAATTCAGCATGTTCAGGTACACGTGATTGTATAAAAAGCTTTGCTGAACCCGGATTAATTCCTACAGCAAGCCAATCAATAACCATATCCCAAACATTTTTTTCTATTATTGATGGGTCTTCATACTCTGTCGTTAAGGCATGCCAATCAGCAACAAAAAAGAAACATTCATATTCTTGCTGTAATTCCAACCAATTTTTAAGAACACCATGGTAATGGCCCAGATGCAGTTGACCTGTCGGCCGCATACCCGACAAGACCCGCTGTTTACCAGTTGTAGACAATCAAGAATCTCCCATAGTGGTTTTCTAAGATGTAGCATTGAAAATACCCATTATACCTAGACTGCCAAATCGTGACAGAATTTTGTATGCTAATTTAGAGCTAAATCAGCTAAACCTAAGCCCTCTCGTAGAATAACTAGCTCATCTCCAGTCAAGTCTAGAATGCTCGTAAAGTCCATGCCGCCAGCTTCACCATCTATAATTAAGTCAACTTGCTTACCTATTTTTTCGTCTATGACGTTAGCTTCCGTCTCTGGTACGTTTTCATTAGGTAAAACTAAACTAATGCTAATCATCGGCTCTCCAAGAGAGGTCAATAAAGCCAGCGATATTGGATTATTCGGAATACGGATACCTATAGTTTTCCGTTTTGGATGCTGTAATCGTTTTGGCACGTCATGTTTAGCGTGCAAGATGAAAGTGTATGGTCCAGGTGTTAATGATTTTATCATGCGAAATGCAGAATTATTAATCGAAGCATAAGATGCTATTTCAGATAAATCTCGACAAAACAGTGTCATATTTTGACTTGCTGATATTTGACGCAATTTTCGAATTCGCTCCAAAGCTGTTTTTTGTCCCATACAACAACCTAAGGCGTATGATGAATCAGTGGGATAGGCAATAACCCCACCTTGGCGAAGAATAGATACTGATTGAAAGATTAGCCTCGCTTGAGGATTTTTTTTGTGTACTTTAAAATATTGAGCCATATATGTAGTCAGATAGAAATTAGGTTATGATTGTAACCACATCCAACTTAAGTAATTACTCATGAAATTTCTGTTTGATTTTTTCCCTATTGTTGCATTTTTTATTGCATTTTATATCCCAGAAGATAGAGAACAAGGCATTTATATAGCAACATACACTATAATGGTGGCATCGTTTATTCAGATTTGTCTGTATTGGTTGCTATACAAGAAATTTGAAAAAATGCATTTAATCACATTTGTTGTAGTTATTATAATCGGTAGCCTTACTATTTATTTCCACGATGAACGTTTCATCAAATGGAAGCCCACTATTGTAAACTGGTGCTTTGCCATAGCATTGTTTGGTAGCCATTTTATCGGTGACAAAACACTCTTTCAGCGAATGATCAATTTAGCAGAAAATAAACTTGTATTGCCTAATCAAGTATGGCGAAAAATCAATATGAGTTGGGTAATATTTTTTATATTTATTGGCTTTGTAAATCTCTATGTTGCCTTCAATTTTAGTACTGAATTCTGGGTCAATTTTAAAGTTTGGGGTATGACTTTATTAAATCTGACGTTCCTTATTGGAATGGGAGCATATATGTATCGTTACATAAAAGAATCAGACTCGATATCACAGGAAAAATAAGAATGTATTACATGATAGTTAGTCAAGATTTCGAAAACAGCTTTGATAAAAGATTGGCCGCTAGACCAGAGCATATTTGTCGGTTGCACGAATTACAGAATGCGGGCCGCTTGTTAATTGCAGGTCCTAACCCCCGTATTGATAGTGAAGATCCTGGTCCTGCTGGATACAGCGGCAGCCTAATTGTGGCTGAATTTGATTCACAAGAATCAGCACAAACATGGGCTAATAAAGATCCTTACATTGTTGCTGGAGTTTATGAAAAAACCATTGTTAAGCCATTTAAAAAAGTTTTTCCCAGTGCTTGAATCTTACCGCATAGAAATGATACGTCATTTCATCGAAACTGAACTTGCTCCTACAGAGCTTGAAATTATCGATGAATCGCATATGCATGCCGGACATACTGGGCACGGTGGTGCTGGTCATTTTAAAGTCAGAATAGTCTCAGGAAAGTTTAATGGTCAACTCCCTCTTGCTCGTCACCGCATGGTCTATGCGGCGGTAAACAGCCTGATGCCTTTAGAGATTCATGCGATTAGCATTGAAGCTCTAGCAACTGATGAGAATAGTTGAATATGTCATTTATAAAACCTTTTTTGAAATGGCCAGGAGGAAAATTTAAACTACTCGATCGTATTCGTAATCGTCTCGATTCTGGAAGTAGACTAGTTGAACCATTTGTCGGTTCTGGTGCGGTTTTTTTAAATGCTGGCTTTAAAAAACATTTATTGGCCGATACGAATCCCGACCTTATCAATCTTTATCATCATGTTCAGGGTAAAGGCACGGGTTTTGCCGAGTACTGTCAGTCATTCTTCACACCAGAAAATAATTGCGAAGAACGTTATTATGATTTTAGAAAACAATTCAACTCAACATCTGACTTAAAATATAAATCGGCGCTTTTCTTATATTTAAACCGACACTGCTATAATGGACTATGTCGTTACAACTCAAAAAATAAATTTAATACCCCATTCGGTCGATATAAAAATCCATATTTTCCAAAAAAGGAATTGGGTGCTTTTTATGAATCATCAAAATCAGCAAAATTTATACATGCTGGTTTTATTGACACAATGAAGAAAGCAAGAAAAGGTGATGTGATTTATTGCGATCCGCCCTATGTGCCATTATCAAAAACAGCATGTTTTAATCATTATTCTTCGGGTGGATTTTCATGGAAAGAGCAAATTGAATTAGCTGAATGGGCTGGTAAACTCGCAAAAAAAGGAATTCCAGTGATTATTTCTAATCATAATACTGACAACACAAAAGCTCTTTACAAAAATGCTGGTGCAACGATAGAACGTTTTTTGGTGCGCCGAACTATTAGTTGTAATACGAGTAATCGCGGTAAAGTTGAAGAACTACTCGCCGTTTTTCAATAAAAATTCATCATGTCTGACATAATAAAGCTCACAAAAGAATTAATTAATCGAAAATCTGTCACTCCTGAAGATGAAGGTTGCCAAAAATTAATCTCCGAACGACTAAAAAAACTCGGTTTCAAGGCAACCCACTTACGCTTCGATAATGTCGACAACCTCTGGATTACTCACGGTAATACAGGTCCCTTGTTTGCCTTCGCCGGTCATACGGATGTTGTACCAACAGGTCCATTAGAAAACTGGAAAACAGACCCTTTTAAGGCAGAAATAATTAATGATATGCTATTCGGTCGTGGCGCAGCTGACATGAAAGGCGGTATTGCTGCCATGGTTATTGCTGCTGAAAAATTTGTAGAAAAAAACCCGAATCATCATGGAATCATTGCTTTACTTATTACAAGCGATGAAGAAGGTCCTTCAATCAATGGTACACGTAAAGTCATTGATTATTTGAATGAAAACAATATAAAAATAGATTGGTGTGTCGTTGGTGAACCATCGAGCGATAAACAATTAGCAGATGTGATACGTATTGGTCGTCGTGGTTCTTTAAACGGGGTGCTCAATATAAAAGGAATACAAGGTCATGTTGCCTATCCTGATGCAGCTGATAACCCTATTCATAATGCCAGTGCCTTTCTAGCAGAGATAACTGCAGTTGAGTGGGACCAAGGTAATGCTTCATTTCCTGCAACCACCTTTCAGATCTCTAATTTAAATGCGGGCACAGGGACTGAAAATGTTATACCTGGCAATTTAAAATTGTTGTTTAACTTTCGCTATTCGACTGAAACAAGCCAAGAAGAACTACAAGAAAAAGTGACTAATATCTTGAATAAATATAATTTCAACCATGACCTTGAATGGAAACTATCTGGTCTGCCATTCCTTACTGAGTCTGGAAAACTTATTGATGCCACTCGCAATGCCATAAAAAAAATCTGTGGAATAGAGACAACATGTTCAACCGGTGGCGGCACTTCAGATGGTCGTTTTATTGCTCCTACGGGTACTGAGCTCATTGAGCTAGGTGTCATTAACGAAAGTATTCATAAAGTCAATGAATCCGTGAAGGTCGATGATTTGGAAAAATTATCAATAATTTATTATAATATACTTGAACAATTACTGATTGAATAAAATATGGAAAAAACAATAGAGAAGACTTTATTTGCCAGTCGCTGGTTACTAACACCGATCTACCTTGGTCTGTCTCTATCGTTAATATTACTAGCTATTAAATTTTTTCAAGAACTATTTCATGTTTTTAGCATAGTAATATCAATCAGCGAATCTGACCTCGTATTGTCAATTCTGTCCATGATAGATATGACGTTAGTGGGCAGTCTGATTGTTATGGTTATGTTTAGTAGCTATGAAAATTTTGTTTCCAAGATTGACCTTGACGAAGATGATGAAAAATTAGATTGGTTAGGAAAGTTAGATGCTGGAACATTAAAGCTAAAAGTAGCAGCATCAATTGTTGCAATATCCTCGATTCATTTACTTCAATTATTCATGAAAATCGATGAATTAAATAATGACAAATTAATGTGGTACGTAATTTTTCATATGACTTTTGTATTATCTGCATTATTACTTGCGGTGTTAGACAAAATTGCATTTTCTGAACATCGAGAAAATTAATTGAAGCAATTTGTAAAAACTAACTAGCACTCCAATTAAAATCTATCACTAAAAAAACCCCGCCTCAGCGGGGTTTTTAATTTCTACTTAAGCTAAGACTATTCTTTTTCGTCGAACTGAGCTTCTTCGGTAGAACCAGTTAAGGCTGTAACTGAAGACGCCCCACCTTGTATTACAGTAGTTACGTCATCGAAATAACCTGCACCCACTTCTTGTTGATGAGAAACGAAAGTATAACCGCGCTCACGACCTTCAAATTCTGGTTCTTGAACCATTTCAGTGTAGTGCTTCATGCCCTCGCCTTTCGCATAGTTATGAGCAAAATCGAAAGTTCGATACCAATTTAAGTGAATACCTGCCAATGTAATAAATTGAAACTTATACCCTAGTGCAGACAAATCTTCCTGAAAATTAGCAATCTGAGAATCGTTCAAATTCTTTTTCCAATTGAAAGAAGGTGAACAATTGTATGACATCAATTGTCCAGGAACAGCTTTTTGTACAGCTTCAGCAAACTCACGAGCAAAGCCAATATCTGGTGTGCCTGTTTCACACCAAACCAAATCAGCATAAGGCGCATAAGCAACACCGCGGCTAATAGCTTGTTCCATACCATTTTTAACACGGTAAAAGCCTTCAGGTGTTCGTTCACCTGTGAGAAATGGTTTATCATTTTTATCAAAATCACTAGTAACTAAATTTGCTGCTTCAGCATCAGTGCGAGCTAAAACAATTGTAGATGTGCCCATAACATCAGCTGCCATACGAGCAGCAGTCAATTTCTGTATAGCTTCTTGTGTTGGAACCAATACCTTACCGCCCATGTGACCACATTTCTTAACAGCAGCAAGTTGATCTTCAAAATGAGCACCCGCAGCACCAGCAGAAATCATGTTTTTCATTAATTCAAATGCATTCAATACACCGCCAAATCCGGCTTCAGCGTCAGCTACGATAGGGAGAAAAAAATCGATAGCATCTTCTTCAGAGACTTTCCCATCTGCAATATTTTTCCATTGAATTTCATCCGCACGTTTAAAAGTATTGTTGATGCGACGAACCATAGTTGGAACAGAATCGTATGCATACAGGGATTGATCTGGATACATAGTTTCAGAAGTATTTCCGTCAGCAGCAACCTGCCAACCTGATAAATATACCGCTTCTAAACCCGCTTTAGCTTGTTGCATTGCTTGACCAGCAGTAATGGCGCCAAAAGCATTCACATAGCCTTTCTTAGATGTTCCATTCACTTTTTCCCAAAGCTTTTCAGCTCCTAGTTGTGCAAGAGTATGCTCAGGCTGAACACTACCTCGAAGACGTACGACGTCTTCCGCACTATAATCACGTTTAACATTTTTCCAACGTGGATTTTCTGCCCAATCTTGCTCTAATTCTTTTATTTGCTCTTCTCTAGTCAAGGTATTTCTCCAGATTTTGTTAGTCTATTAAGGACCGGTAACAATCAATAAAAACCGAATCTTAATATTTCAGATTTTGTAAATCTCACCCATGTATGCGTTATAAAAAAGCTATAAGATATCTATCTCAGTAGACCAAACATTCAATTTGAGTTATTTTGACCACAAAAATAATGAGTTCTTTACTATTTAGCAAGCTAATTATGTTAATAATTAGTATAAATAATACTAATACTTGAACTGTAATTGCGACCTATGACCCGTTTTTATTATAAGCAAAACCGCATTAAACAATTGCGAGCATTTTGTTATGCCGCACAGTTTAAAAGCATGTCCAAAGCTGCTGAACAAATGTTTCTTAGTCAGCCTTCGATATCAATCTTAATTCAATCACTTGAAAAGGAACTAAAACAGCGTTTATTCGATAGAAAAGGTCCTAAAATTAATCTTACAAAGGAAGGAATAATATTGTTTGAAATGTCTTTGCCATTGCTAGAAGGACTCGAAACACTCCCAGAAAGCTTTGAAGAGAAGTGCAAGCATTCTGTTGTCGGCAGTCTAAATATTGCTGCCGTTGAGGCAATAATCCTTTATACGTTGCCAGAAATCATTAAACGCTATACTGACTCATTTCCAGATATCCATATCAAACTCAATAATTGTGCAGCAGCTGTTGGTGTCGAAAAAGTTCGTAATGGTGAAGTTGATTTTGCCATCGGGTCAACACTTAATGTTCCTGATGACATCGCTTATTTGCCGGTTTATACATTCGAGCCAGTATTAATCACTCCAATCGGTCATCAACTGGCAAAAAAAAATCAGGTTACTATAAATGATATTAGCCAGTATGGACTGATTTTATCACCTCAACATATGTCTACATGGCAAATGGTTGATTTAGTATTTAAACAATATAATGTTGATTATAAGGTAAAATTAGAAGCAGGTGGATGGGAGGTGCTGAAAAAATATGTCGAGAAAGGTTTGGGCGTGTCCATAATCACGGATATATGCTTATCTGGCGAAGAAAATCTTGAACGAGTGCCGTTAACTCAGTTTTTTCCTAAAAGAACCTATGGCTTATTTCTTCGCAAAGGCAAGGTTTTATCGCCAGCCGCACGTGAGTTTATTCAATATATTGATCCACACGCAGTGGAGATGTTCAGAACTGAAGAAAATCGCAAGGGGAAAAAATATAGAACTTGATATCCGACCATGAGTCACAATATAAATTGTTATACAAATTATGTGTATAATATTTTGAAAATTAACTTGAAACTAACCACTAGAAAGCAGCATTATTTATAAACAACGTTATGAGAAAGAACAAACGCATCAAAATCACAAAGATCAGGGCTTAGACAGTTATGTCAGACAAAGCTGATAACACTATTGATGATGACTTGGCAATTGAAGAAAGCAAGCCACAAATCAAACGACCTCCATTGTATAGAGTCATTTTACTGAACGATGACTATACTCCTATGGATTTCGTTGTGCATGTTCTGGAAATCTTCTTCTCAGTTGACCGAGACAATGCTACTCGTGTCATGTTAGAAATTCATACCCGCGGCAAAGGTGTGTGTGGGATTTTTACCCATGAAATCGCAGAATCAAAAGTCTCACTGGTTAATGATTATGCGAAAGAAAACCAACATCCACTCCTTTGCACCATGGAAAAGGTCTAATAGGTAAATCAATATGCTTGATAAAGAATTGGAACAATCGCTTAATAATGCATTTAGGGAAGCAAGAGAAAAACGTCATGAATTTATGACTGTTGAACATCTTTTGCTTGCCTTGCTTGATAATATGTCAGCAACCAACGTACTCAAAGCTTGTGGAGCGAATTTGAACAGCCTTCACAGTGATATCACAAACTTTATTCAAGAGAATTCTCCTCTCATAGAAAATGAAGATGATCGAGACACGCAGCCTACACTAGGATTTCAAAGAGTCTTGCAACGTGCCGTTTTTAATGTTCAATCGTCTGGCAAAAAAGAAGTGACTGGTGCTAATGTACTGGTAGCAATTTTTGGTGAACGCGAATCACACGCAGCTTATTTTCTAAGCCAGCAAAATATTGCTCGACTAGATGCTGTTAACTATATTGCACATGGCATCGCCAAGATAGACGATGAACATGGGAATGAAGAAAATACAAATGATATCGAAGATGGAGCGAATCAAGAGGATGTAGCTACTAGCCCGCTCGAAATGTATGCGGTCAATCTTAATGAAGAAGCAATACAAGGCAAAATAGACCCACTTATCGGAAGACAAGTTGAAGTACAACGTACAATTCAGATACTTTGTCGTCGTCGCAAAAATAATCCTTTATACGTTGGTGAAGCTGGTGTTGGTAAAACAGCTATCGCAGAAGGTTTAGCAAAACTAATTGTTGATGGTGATGTACCTGAAGTTTTACTAGATTCAGTCATCTACTCTCTTGATTTAGGTGGCTTATTAGCTGGGACTAAATACCGTGGTGATTTTGAAAAACGCTTGAAAGGCGTTATAAATCAATTAAAAAAACAAGATCGTTCGGTACTGTTTATTGATGAAATACACACAATTATTGGTGCAGGTGCTGCATCAGGTGGGGTCATGGATGCATCTAATATTATCAAACCTGTTTTAGCGTCTGGCGATTTAAAATGTATAGGTTCAACTACCTATCAAGAGTATCGCGGTGTTTTTGAAAAAGATCGAGCGCTTGCACGTCGTTTCCAAAAGATTGATGTGTCAGAGCCTTCTATTGATGAAACAGTGAAAATTCTCGAAGGATTAAAATCACGTTTTGAGGAACACCATCAAATTAGATACACGCGTCAAGCTCTTCGCACTGCTGCTGAGCTAACCGAACGTTATATTAATGACAGATACTTACCAGACAAAGCAATTGACATCATCGATGAAGCTGGCGCGGCCCAACAGTTATTAACCCCATCAAAAAGAAAGAAAACCGTCGGTGTTAACGATATTGAAAATATTATTGCCAAGATTGCACGTATTCCAGCCAAGACAGTCTCGTCTTCCGATAAAGATGTTATTAAAAAACTTGAACGTAACCTAAAGATGGTTGTGTTCGGTCAAGATGAAGCTATTGGCACTCTATCAAATTCAATTAAAATGTCACGATCTGGCTTAGGCAATCCGAACAAACCCATAGGAAATTTTCTTTTTGCTGGTCCAACAGGTGTAGGTAAGACAGAAGTTACTCGTCAACTTGCAATACAAATGGGCGTTGAATTGATTCGTTTTGACATGTCTGAATATATGGAACGACATACTGTTTCAAGATTAATAGGTGCCCCTCCTGGTTATGTTGGCTTCGACCAAGGTGGTTTATTGACGGATGCCATCAATAAACAACCTCATTGCGTTTTATTACTAGATGAAATAGAAAAAGCACATCCGGATGTGTTTAATATACTTCTACAAGTATTCGATCACGGCACCCTAACGGATGCCAATGGTCGTAAATCTGATTTTCGTAATGTCATAGTAATCATGACAACAAATGCGGGTGCTGACAGAATGAGTCGTGCTTCCGTAGGTTTCACAACACAGGACCATACTGGTGATGCTATGGCAAGCATTAAAAAAATGTTCAATCCTGAATTTCGTAATCGACTGGACGCTATTATTCAATTCAACACTCTTGATAAACGTACTATTTCCAATGTGGTCGATAAATTTCTGATTGAACTCGAAGCACAACTCGATGAGAAAAAAGTCACAGTTGATGTCACAGAAAAAGCTCGTGAATGGCTCGCAATTCATGGCTATGACAAGACTATGGGCGCACGCCCTATGGCTCGATTAATTCAAGAAAAGGTAAAACGTGCATTGGCAGAAGAGCTTCTATTTGGCGAGTTAGAGCACGGTGGACATGTTGTTATAACAGTAGAGAATGAAGATATTGCCGTTGAAATAAAAAAAGAAGAATTAGAAGATACTGTTTAAGCACTCGTTAACAATTATTAAACGTTTATTCTTTTTATCAATACCTTTGAATTGCGTTGATAATTATAGGTTTCCTGCTTCTCAATTGGTAAAGAACTTATCTCCGTTTCAACAAATCCCTTTTCAATAAACCAATGTTCTGTTTGTGTAGTGAACACCAGTAGCATCTTTGCGCCGTTATTGTTCGCCAACGCTTCAATAGATTTATACAGCATTTCACCCATAGACTGATTTTGATAATCAGGATGTACTGCAACACATGCTAATTCCATCACCTTTTCTTTGGGGTAATCGTGTAATGCAGCACAAGCAATGACGGTACCATCTCTTACCAAGACAATATAATCGTTTATATCATCTTCAATTTTATCTAATGAGCGTTTAACAAGTATCCCTTGATGCTCTAGGGGCTCTATCAATTCATAAATACCAGCAATATCATTTATCGATGCTTGTCGAATTGTATCAAACGGAGTGCTTGTTAATAATGTTCCTACGCCATCAAGTGTAAAGAGTTCTTGTAATAGGGCACCATCGATGTTCTCGTCAATATAATGAATGCGTTTAACACCTGACTCACATGCCTTGATGCCCTGTGCTAACGCGTTCGCAGATGTTTCATCTATATTTTTTTTAGAGTCAGCATCTAGGTTCGTTTTTGCTTCAGCACAGGTTATTTGTCGAATCGTTTCTCCGTTATCACCTTTCAATATTCGTGAATTATTGAACATGATGAGTTTGTCCGCAGCGAGTTCAATAGAAATCTGTGTTGCAATCTCTATCGAGCTCAGATTAAAGACTTCACCGGTAGTAGAATAACCCAAGGGAGTTATCAACACTATCTCACCAGCCTCAAGACGGTTATTGATGGTTTCTTTTTCTACACTTCTGACCTTACCTGTAAGGTTGAGGTCAACACCGTTAAAGATACCATAAGGTCTCCCCGTTACATAATTACCAGAAGCAACCTTGATGGCAGAATCTGCCATAGGAGAGTTGGGCAAACCCATAGACAACAACGCTTCAATCTTAATTTTTACATCACCAACTGCTTGCATGACACTATTAATCGAAGCCTCATCAGTGATACGCAGAGGCCCACAATATTCTGACACAACATTTTTTTCTTTTAATATTTTATCTATCTGTGGTCTTACACCAAAGACAATAACCAATTTAATTGCCAAACTATTTAGCAAGGCCAAGTCATGAATTAAATGTGAAAAGCCATCCGATGCAACAACATCGCCACTTATTTGCAAAACAAATATTTTTCGCGTGTGCGCATGTATATAAGGTGCTGCGCCTCTAAAACACTCTATAAAAGAGTTTTTATCATTCATTTCTTTTTTTACTCTTTATTATTTCATTATTTTGATGCACAAAAATGATTCATCATCTTTGATATAATATTGATTGATGGTTCAATTCTATTAATCTGTAAATATTCATTCGGTTGGTGTGCAACATGAATATCACCGGGACCAAGAATAACTGTTTCTAGTCCCATGTCATTAAAAAACGGCCCTTCGGTACCAAATGCAACTGAACTGGAAATTTGTTGAGTTACTTTTTCGCTTATCTTAATAATTTCACTATCAGTCGAGGTCTGCATCGGTCGCGTACCATTAAATAAACTATTGAATTCAACTTTGAGTCCAGAACCGGCCAAAGTGTCATTAACGATTCGATACAATTTTTGTTTTAGTGGTTCTAGTTCCATACCGGGCAACATCCTAAGGTCCATTAAAAGCTCACAATTCGCACAAATACGATTTGCACTATCACCGCCCTGAATAGAGCCTAAGTTTAAAGTCGGAACAGGTATCTTAAATTTATCATTTTGGAATTCCGTTTGTAATTCATCACGCCATCGTCTCAGTGCATTCAGAACATCATTCATTCCTTCCAACGCACTATTGCCTAAAGAAGGGTCGCTGGAATGTCCTGAGTATCCCTGGATATGAATTTTTTCTATAATTATACCTTTGTGCATATGTCTTGGAATTAAACCTGTAGGTTCACCAATGATACAATAACGACCGAGTGGTTTATTGGCTTGCTGTATAGCTCGCGCGCCAGACATAGTGCTCTCTTCATCCGCAGTAGCTACCACAGTGATTGGTTTACTAAATTTGACATCCGAAAGTCTCTCAAGAGCTTCAACGATTATTGGGAAAAAGTTTTTCATATCAGCAGTGCCGAGGCCATAATAATTCTCATTCTTCTTTGTCAGCTTAAATGGATCAGTATTCCATCCGTTCGCGTCATATGGGACCGTATCCGTGTGACCCGATAATACTAGCCCACTATTTTGTTCAGTCTGACCTCCTCCGAGACGCGCGATTAGATTGCATTTTTCCGGACTATCATTGATAGGCATGATTTCACACGCAAAGCCAAGCGCATCTAGCCAATTGGCAAGTACATCAATAACCCTACGATTACTTTGATCATGCTCTGGATTGACACAACTCACGGAGGGTAAACTTATCAACTCCGCGAAACAATCTTCAAATTCTGGTGTTTTTCTCATGCTAATTATCTTTACTATTATTATTTCTATGCCTGACAAGCCGTCAGACCTAAGGTATTCTAACGCACATTTTTAAGTCATAGTGAACAGTAAGAACAGCATAGGTAATAAAATGAGCAATAAACTAAATAAATACAGTTCACGCATCACAAATCCCAAGTCTCAAGGAGCATCTCAAGCTATGCTCTATGGTACTGGTATGACCGATGCAGATATGAACAAGGCTCAGGTAGGAATCTCTAGTATTTGGTATGAAGGTAATACTTGTAATATGCACTTGCTCGAACTTGCCGGGAAAGTAAAAGAAGGTGTTATCGCAGCGGGACTGGTGGGCTTGCGTTTTAATAGTATTGGCGTGAGTGATGGCATTTCTATGGGTACCGACGGTATGAGCTACTCATTACAATCACGTGATCTTATCGCGGACTCAATTGAAACAGTCATGTCAGCCCAATGGTACGATGCTAATATCTCATTACCTGGCTGCGATAAAAATATGCCCGGTTGTTTAATCGCAATGGGGCGTCTCAATAGACCATCAATTATGGTCTATGGTGGTACTATTAAACCGGGGCATCGTGAAGATCAGACTCTTGATATTATTTCCGCCTTTCAGAGTTATGGTGAATTTATAACTGGTGGCATTGATGATGAGACACGTCAAGATATCGTCAAAAAATCATGCCCCGGTGCCGGTGCCTGTGGTGGCATGTATACCGCAAACACAATGGCATGTGCTATTGAAGCTATGGGTATGTCTTTACCCTATAGTTCATCAACTCCGGCCGTTGATCCGGGTAAATTAAAAGAATGTTTCGATGCCGGTAAAGCGATAAAAAAATTATTAGAAAAAGACATAAAACCACGTGACATCATGACGCGTGAGGCATTTGAAAATGCAATGGTACTGATAACTGTTCTGGGTGGTTCAACCAATGCTGTATTACACCTTTTAGCTATGGCTCGCTCTGTTGATGTAAATCTTACTCTTGATGATTTTCAAGCCGTAAGTGACCGTACTCCTTATCTTGCCGATCTAAAACCTAGTGGCAAATATGTGATGGAAGACCTGCATCTTATTGGTGGTACACCTGCTGTTATGAAGTTTTTACTTGAAAATGCCTTGATCAATGGTGACTGTTTAACAGTAACCGGTAAAACGATTAAAGAAAATTTAGCGGGTCTGTCTGAGTTTAAGGTAGGACAAGATATTATCGCATCGTTAGAAAAACCATTAAAAGAAAGTGGTCATATTAGAATATTGAAAGGTAACCTTGCTCCAGGAGGTTCCGTTGCAAAGATCACAGGTAAAGAAGGTTTAATGTTTAAAGGTCCAGCAAAGGTTTATGATTCTGAAGAGGATATGCTTAAGGCTTTAGAAGAAGATAAAATTGAAAAAGGCGATGTGATTATTATTCGATATGAAGGTCCCAAAGGTGGTCCAGGTATGCCTGAAATGTTAACACCCACCTCTGCTATTATGGGAGCGGGACTAGGTAGTGATGTTGCGATGATAACAGACGGTCGTTTTTCTGGTGGCTCACATGGTTTTATAATTGGTCACGTAGTGCCCGAGGCACAAGATGGCGGTCCAATTGCTCTAGCTGAAAATGGTGATATTGTCACTGTCGATGCAGAAAGAAATCAGATCTCATTTAACGTGAGCGATGAAGTTATTGCTAAGAGAAGGTCTCGTTGGACAATGCCCCCGTACAAAGCAACTCGAGGCACGCTCTATAAGTATATCAAAACGGTAAAAACTGCTTCTGAAGGTTGTGTGACTGATGAATAAAAAACACAATGCCTGATTCAGAACCCCCTAATATTGAAGTTCAAAAAAATAACCCACTTCATGGCGTTAAACTTGAAGTCTTACTAACGGAGTTAGTAAATCATTACTCTTGGGAGAGTTTGGCAAATGCTATGAACCTCAACTGCTTCAAGAGTAATCCCAGCATCAAATCAAGCTTAAAATTTCTGCGCAAAACACCATGGGCTCGAGAAAAGATAGAAGGGTTTTATCTTTATGAATTCAAACGACTACCGAGACCTAATGATGAGCAATGCGAATTGCCACCAAGGAATAGAACAATACCTCTGGAACAACAACCTGGGTCACTAGCTGAAATAATTTCAAACAAGTCTGCATATGAAGATGACTATTCATCAAGCGAGAGTCCCACAATACCTGACAACATCTGGGGAAATTGGAAAAAAGATTTCTGATTGGATGTCAGACAAGAAACATAACCTGAATATCCTAGTATTATGTGTTGTTGTTTTCTTAGCAATAATGGTGCTCTTATTTTCACACTAGGCAGATTGTTGCATCTCTGGATTATTGCTTAGCTCATTGAGCTACGATATTCATTATAATACTTGAGAACTTTTTTGACATAATTACGAGTTTCTTTATATGGTGGAATCTTATTGCCATATTTTTTTACAGTGCCTTCTCCAGCATTATAAGCTGCTAATACCAATGTCAAATCATTCTTGAATAGCTTTAATAGATATCGCAAATAACGTGAACCGCCAGAAATGTTTTGTTTTGGATTGCGTCGATCACTTACTCCATAATGTTTTGCAGTTTCCGGCATTAATTGCATCAATCCTACTGCACCAGCACGCGAGATCGCATTTGGATCATAAAATGATTCAGCTTTAATTACAGCATGTAATAGAGCGTATGGAAGTTTGTACATCTTCGCGACACTTCTTATTGTTGGATCAAACTTTTTCTGATTTTTTACCCAGCTAAGATTTTTCGGAAATTTGGCTTCTTCCCAACCTTTCCATGTTTTAACCAGTCGCTTATATCCGATATGAGAGGGTTTATCCGTCAGTTCAACCCGGCCATACTTGTCGACATATTTATAAATATCTGCCTGACTTGGCGTCGACATAAGCCAGAGAATATAAATTAAGACTAATTTAGATTTATTACAAGGCATGTGATCTCAAAGTGATTTAAAGTTTTTTGAGATAGATACTTAATTTTATAATAAATATAGCATTATATGAATTACTATCAATGCAAAAAAACCAGCTATGTAGTCATCTAGCATGATACCAAAGCCACCATGCACCTTCTTGTCTGCTAGTGATATTGGCCAAGGTTTAAGAATATCAAATATTCTGAACAAGACAAAGCCTATTAAAATCCACAAACCACTCTTTGGGACCATAAACATTGTAATGAAATAGCCTACGATTTCATCCCAAACAATACCTGGATGGTCATGGGTATTCAATGCTCTTGCCGTGTGTCCACATAAAAAGATGCCCACAATAAATGCTAGAAGAACTATGCCAATATATATCTTCCAGTCTAGCTCAGGTAGAAGAATAAACAACAGTACGCCAATTAATGTACCCATAGTACCGGGTATTCTCGGGGTTAGTCCACTGCCAAACCCTAGTGACAAAAAATGTACCGGATTTAATAGTAATTTTAGAGGAACTTGCGTTGTGGAACATTTATCCTTAAATTGATTCATGATGTAATACTTAATACTATAAAATTAGAAATGGTTATGATATGCGTAATGTTCTTTTAAGTCTGCTACTTCTCCCGACATCAGTGCTTAGTCTTGCTGGAGAAGCAGATGTATTATCTGCTGAAGTTGAGGTTATAGGTGATGGCAATTATCGTTTTAATGTCACTATTCAACATACTGATGAAGGTTGGGAGCATTTTGCCAGAGCGTGGGTAGTGCTTAGTTTGGATGATAAAATCTTGGGATCTCGTGTTTTAAGACACCCCCATTCGAAAAAACCGTTTACTCGTTCAGCAACTATTGCTATACCAGAAGAAATTAATCAGGTTGTTATTCGCGCCTATGATCAAATTCATGAATTTGGCGGGAAAGAATTAATTATAAATATAAACAAGGATAAATAACATGTCATTAACTAGAATTCTAATAATTGCATACACACTATCTACTTTAATAACACTTAATGCACATGCTGATGATCATCAACTTTCAGCCGCAGTCAACGATCCTAGTCGAAGTGTCAAAAATAAAGCACGTGATATCTATCGTCATCCAAAAGAAACATTAGAATTCTTTCAGATCAAATCCTCGATGAAGGTGTTAGAAATATTACCGGGTCGTGGTTGGTATACTGAAATACTTGCTCCCTATCTAGCTGATAAAGGTCACCTCACCGTCGCCAGTTTTGGTGCAAACCATCCATCAAAATATTTGGCTAATCTCCATAATGATTTTGTAAAGATGATGAAAGCTAATTCTAAAACCTATGGTAAGGTCGAAATTGTATCTATAAAGGAAGACTCATTTCTTCAATCTATCCCCGATACATCATTAGATATGATTCTTACCTTCCGTAACTCACATAATTGGATTCGTTACGGTGGTATAACAGAAAGGTACACCGCCTTTAATCGTGTATTGAAATCTGGTGGTGTTTTAGGTGTTGTACAACATCGCGCAGCCGATGGTGGCGATCATAAAGTAACAGCAGAAAAAGGTTATGTTCCTGAATCGTATTTAATTCGTCTGATAGAAGATCAGGGGTTTGAATTAATGGGTACGTCTGAGATCAACAGTAACTCCAAAGACACTAAAGATCATCCAGAAGGTGTTTGGACGCTACCACCAAGTTACCGCCTAAAAAATATCGATAAAGAAAAATATACTGCAATAGGTGAAAGCGATCGGATGACTTTACGTTTTGTTAAAAAGTGAGTGAAATAAATATTACAGCTAAGTTATTTTTATTACTTGGCGCTTTCAATGCTGCCCTGGCTGAAATGCTTGGTGCTTTTGGTGCGCATTCGCTAAAAACACGTCTTAATGTAAGTATGCTCAAAACCTATGAGACTGGTGTAGAGTATCATCTCTATCATTCACTTGGTTTGATAATTGTTGGTATTATTGCAATGAACTTAACTAACAATTTTTGGCTTAGAAGTTCAGGATGGTATATGTTTAGTGGAATAATAATTTTTTGTGGAAGCCTTTACCTGTTAAGTATTTTTAATCTACGGTGGTTAGGAATGGTCACTCCGATTGGTGGCTTACTATTTATTCTTTCATGGGCAAGCCTTTTTATAGCTATATTAAAAATCAAGTGAATGGAACGTATCTTCTCCATATTGAATCGCTAATGATTCAACTTAAACTAAAACTAATCTAATAAAACATTCCAACTAGCAACTCATTCTTGCCAAGTTATTTTTAGTAACGATTTTTTTGAAACAGGGCTGCATGATAGTGAATCAGACAATCAATAAGCAGATTAATTTATAGAGAAGATGCTAAATAATGAGATGCAAAGAAAAGTTGGTAATCACATATCCCCCAGAAATAAAAAATATGTAATGGAAATAAACATTGACCAGATCACAACTATTATCATGATGCCTAACATCTTAATTTCATAATACTTATCCCATTCTATGTGCCTTAAAATTGATTCTGTTTTACTTCTTCTGGAATTAATTCGGTTACATATCTGTAGACTATCGGGATCAATATAATTTCATCTAGCAGACCGATAATAGGAATAAAGTCGGGAATAAGATCTATCGGACTAGTAATATATGCCAAAGTCAGAGTAAGAATTACTTTTGCATAGCAGAGAGTATGTCTTATCACACATCGAAGATATCAATACACTAATTATTTTCATCATACTTTATGTCCTATACAAAGGTTCTAATTTTCCCTTAGAATTTTTTAATTTTTTTTTATCATAGGATTGTGATTCAAAAAGATTTAAAAAACTAGTCCCATCCCATTCCGATATTAGACTCCCATAAAGACAAATATTTAGCTCATCTAATTTTAACTTAAAACTTTCATTACTATATTTTTTCAGTAAATTAAGGTTATTAATATTTTTGTCTGGCCAATTAAGTCTAGCCCAATCGAGCAAAGCCTGTTGTGTCAGTTTTGGATCATTACTTTTACAGGCATCTTTTATTTTCTTCATATATTTGCGTTGAGAAAGATTTACTTCGTCTTTAGTATCATCGACAAAATGGCTATGATTACTTCTCCAAAAAAATATTAATGTTAATAACCATAATACAAGTGAGAGTAAACTCATCGATTTCCAGATAGATTCTATTCTATTTGAGGTGGTCGGTGTTAAATTAGTTTTTTTATTATCAGTTAAATCAGTAACTTCACCCTCATTTATTGTTTTCTGTTGTTCAACAGCAGGATTTATGGGTAATGCAGCTGTGTTGCTCTCTATCTGTATATAACTCCCGGGTAATTTTGCAATCTCCATCTTATCAAGATTCGTATTCCACCAAGGAATACTGATAGACGGTAAAGTATAAACACCTTCTTCAATTGGAATTATCGCTACCTTGTCACGTCGGAAACCAATATAACCATTCTCATTACTAGACTCATTAAACTCGGGTTGATCAGGATACTGTTTTAATGTGCTTGGTAATTCACTTTTTATTTCAGGCAAGTGACTTGAGGCTAGTCCACTTGCTTTTAGCGTTAAGGTACGAGTTGTTGCTTCGCCCTGTTTCAGTTTTGATGGGTCAATTGACCATTGTTCTTCAATAGACAATTGTTTGGCTGGTAACCATGTATCGCCCGTAAAAGAATCCGGAATAGGTTTAACATTTAGTTCTACAGCCTTAGAGCGCTTTACAATAGACACTGATTTGTTAGATTGGTCGAAACTGAAAAAATCTGTCGCTCCTCTCGTTTGTCCTTTAAAAATAAGTGGTTGAATGGTCATCGGTCCACTATTTTGAGGAAAAATGACGAATTGGCGCTCAATCACTCTGTAGTTTTTACCATTACGCTGCGTCTCAAAATTACGATCTTCTCCAAGTTTTTTAATTACCGGTTCACTATCTATTACTTTGATTTCACCTAGACTCGCATTAGCGAATATGATTTGTTTTGCTATATACAACCTGACCGTATAGATGAGCTGTGCCTGTACATAGGGCGTATTGGTGTTTACTTCAACGTTGACAAAAACATCATCTATAATATCTGCTTGATTTGATTTGGATCTCGCAATAATATTGATGGAGAATGGTTTGGATACCTCTTTACCAAATCTTATTGAAGGTATATTTATAGTTCCAATTTTATTTGGGATCAGTGTGGCTATCCATGTTTGTAGATAATTTATTTTCCCATTACTAATTTGTGTACTACTCCGATGACGCGTATCAAGCACCGAGAATGCATTGGTTAATGAACTAAAATCAGGCTTAGCATCAACCCTCCTTTCACTTTCAAAGATAAGATGAAATGATTCATCGATCACGATAGGATCCCGATCTACTTTAATTATTATTTCTGCCAACAGTAATTTGCTAAATAGCAATAATGATAGAGCAATTAATGATTTGTAATTCATATTCTAATTACCAATATTTTTCATTGTTCGATGATCGTCTTTTTTGTTGTTTGTATTGATATTCAAATTTGCGCCTTAATAACCCAGCAGGATCATCAGGGATTCGTCGCAACCATTGCTCAGTTGCTTGTTCTTGTTCTTGTTCTTTTTCATTTAATTCTTTTTCTTTTTGTTTAGATTTTTGAGACTGTAATTCCTCTTCTTTTTCTATAGACTCTTTTTCTTGCTGCTCCTTTTTCTTTTGTTCTGATTTTTGTTCTTGATCTGATTTTCTTTTTTTTCCGTCTTGTTGTTGTTCTGAGTCATCTTGTTGCTGTTGTGAAGATTCTTTCTCTTTCGAATTATCTTGCTGCTCTGATTCCTTTTTGTCTTCTTCTGCTTTCTTTTCTTTTGACTCTGAATTTTCTTTTTGTTTCTGTTCTGATTTCTGATCTGAATCAGATTCTTGTTGCTGTTGTTTCTCCAGTTCCTTTTTAATCAAGTCGCGATTAAATATGGCATCTTCGTGTTTAGGCTCACTCTTCAGAACCTCATCATAAGCAGCGATTGCATCCTCATATAGTGATTGTTTTGCTAAAGCGTTAGCTCGATTATAAATACTACGAGTATCCTTTTGTTCATTTAGGAGTTCTGTTACTGTAGCGAAATCACCTTTTCGATAATTTGCGGCTGCTTTCCATTCTTTATTATTAAACAAATCAGAGGCTAACTCAGCCTGCTTATTATCAAGTGCGCGCATCGCCTGCTGATTTTTATTCAACCATAAATCATCCCATTCAAACGCAACAGCAATTTCTGGAGTTTGTACGAGCACACAAATAAATAACGCTAGGTAACCTCGGCGAAATCCGAATGCAACGATAGGTAAGATAAATAAAATTAACCAAGGTCCAAATTCGCGCCATCGATCAGTTTCAAATTCTGATTTGGTTTCATTATTTTTTTCAATGCCGCTATTAAATAGACGATTAAGCCGTTCTATATCACCATCCCCTAACTGACTTGTTTCATAATACCCTCCACCCCAACTAGCCATTATGCTAAGAACGTCTTCATTTAATTTCGGAATCACAATCGTGCCTGCTTTATCTTTAAGAAAGCTACCATCATCTAGTCTGACCGGTGCGCCTTCTTCAGAACCTATTCCTAATACAGATACTTTATAACCACGCCGATTAGTTTGAGTAAAAACATTATTAAACTGTTTATCTATTTCATCTGTCACTATCAATATATGTCCTTCGGTGTTACCAGCCTGCTTTAATAACTCCTGGGATTTTTTTATGGCTAAATCAACGTTGCTACCTGGAGCTGGCATAATCTGTGGCGACAATGCCTTGAGCTGTGATTTTATCGTTTTAATATCATTGGTTAAGGGTGTTACCGTGAAGGCATCACCGGCATAAACAATCAATGCTGTCTGTCCTTCTTCTCTTAAATCTAAGAGATCGGAAATTTTAAACCTAGCATGCTCAAGTCGATTTGGTTTAAGATCATCAGTATACATTGAATACGAGAGGTCCATCGCGATTACAAGTGCGGACTCTTTTTCGAACACGGGTTCAGGTAAGCGTTCCCAGCTTGGTCCAGCGAGGGCAAAGATCATTAACAAAGCTACGAACCCAAACAATGAAATATGAGTATATTTTTTTGCGCCTGTTCTACCCACTAATATGTAAGGTAATAACGCAGAGTCGCAAACACTCTCCCAATGTTCATTAATCATATTTCTTTTTGCTAAAATCCACACAAGAATAATTAGCGGTATGACCATAATAAGCCAATAAGGACGAATGAAATGAAATTCAGGTGGCATTATGCTTCGCCTCTCGCATTAACGACTCCTAAAGAATGTCGCTTCATAACAACAATACACATTAATAATAATGCGATAGCTAATGGCCAATAATATAACGCCGCTTGTGGTCTGAATCGTTGCACATCTTTTTCTATGGGTTCAAGATCATCTAACAAAGCGTAAATCTGTTCTAGTTGTTCTATGTCTCTCGCACGAAAATATCGTCCACCTGTTTTATTTGCAATAGCACTTAAGGTTTTTTCGTCGAGATCTGCGGATGGATTCACACGTCGCGAGCCGAAGATTGAACGCATAACCATTTCATCTGCGCCGATACCGATCGTATAAATTTTCAATTTTTCTCGAGCCGCTAATTCAGCCGCTGCCAGCGGCTCGACCTCACCTGCAGTGTTTGCACCATCGGTTAAGAGTATTAATACTCGGCTTTTGTCATCTTTTTCACGCAATCGTTTGACGGCCAAACCAATCGCATCACCAATTGCCGTAGATTTTCCTGCCAAGCCTATTGCAGATTCGTACAACAAAGTTTTAACTGTTAAACGATCAAAAGTTAAAGGTGTTTGTAAATAAGCCTTTTCACCAAACAAGATTAATCCAAGTCGGTCACCTACTCGTCGTTGAATAAACTCCCCTGCAACATATTTTGTTGCCGTTAAACGATCAACTTTGTCTCCTTTTATTATGAAGTCTTCCTCTTCCATGCTACCTGACAGATCAACTGCCAACATGAGGTCACGACCACTTATTGGTATCTCAATAAAATCACCTAACCATTGCGGACGCGTCGCCGCAGTGATCAGGCAAAACCAGACTATAATAGCAATCCAGATCAACTTATATTGTACATTGATATGATGATCATCATTAGAATGCATGCTGAATTCTGTCAGAAATGGAACTCGCAGCGCCGCTTCATTGACGACTTCGACAGGTGGGAACAGAAAACGAATAATTAATGGTAGAGGTAGTAGCACTACCATCCAGGGCCATTCAAAATGAATCATTTCTTGTCATCCTTACGTTCACCAACTTTGTCAACCAAGGTTGAAATTAAATCAATCAATTCATTACTATCAAATCTCGGGTTAGCTTGATATGGCGCTTCAATCAAAATACGACCTATACCATTACCAAATTCATCATTATTTGAATATTGATCTAGAAAATTTAACCACTTTTCCCCAGTCAATCCTGCAGATTCCTTGCGAGGAAAAACACTGATACTCAAACGTCGGATTAATTCCGACAGTTCTTTTATCAAGTTTGATTTATTTTGGCTGATATTAAAATCAGTTTTTATTCGTTCTAATTCTTCTTTAGCTAAATAGAATGCAGATATTTTATGATTGCGATAACGTCGAATTAAATATATTGTTAACGAAAAAAAAATGACAAAAAATATCATTAATATCCACCATCCCGACGCAAGTGGCCACAACGAAACAGGATCAGGTAAATGAATATCACGCAACGGCAAACTTGCTGAGCCAGTGTCCTGCATCATCTGGATCGAAGACCTTCTTTTATAACTTTTTCAGGATCGTCTTCAGTACGGCAACGAAGATAATTCATATGACACGATCGTGCCGTTTTGATTAATAATTCTTTGTGTGTATTAAATTTATTGGTGTGAATATCTATGAAATTTTGATTATATGTATCAAATTCTAATTCTTGTTTTCCATTTGTAATCCTATAGTTTCCGGCCGGTGGCAAGAACTCTTCTAGCCAATCATATACATGTACCATAATCACTTCATTATGTTGTCGCATACGAATAAGATGAGAGCGGCAATCTTCATCAAGTCCTCGAAAGTCACTCAATAAAATGACCATACTGCCGGGCTTTACTAATCGACGCAGATTAATTAATGAGTGTAATAAACCCTGTTGATTTTCATCATTATTCTCAGACTGTTGCCAACTAGGATGTTCGACCATCTGTTTGATAAATCTGAGTACTGCAGATTTTCCACGTTGTGGTTTTAATTCGTGATGAACTGTGTCAGAAAACACAATACCACCTACACGGTCGCCTTGTCTTTGTGCAGTCCATGCAAATAAACTAGCAAGTTCAGCCGCAATAACCGCCTTGAATTTACCACGAGTCGCAAAAAACATAGGTGCTCTAAAATCCAGCCAAAGATGAACTGGACGTTCACGTTCTTCCCGAAATAGTTTTGTATGTACTTTACCCGTTCGCGCTGTTACTCGCCAATCGATATTTCGAATATCATCACCGGGTTGATATAGTCTTGATTCATCATACTCCATACCCCGTCCTTTAAAAGCCGACTGATAATCGCCCGCTTGCAGCGCGCCAATTAATCCAGATTTAAGTGACAGACCACGACTTTTTTTACTCAAGGCGATTAAACGTGACATTGTGATATTCGCCGGTGTTGAAATTTCTTCAGAGGCTAAAATCATTTCAAAGATACTCAGGGTACAGCGATGCGAGATATTAACTCAGATATTACGGTATCGGTCGTAACGCCCTCTGCTTCCGCCTCATAATTTAAAATCAAACGATGGCGTAACACTTCATGAACAACAGCCTGAACATCTTCAGGTCCGACATAATCACGCTGTTGTAACCATGCATGAGCACGCGCACATCTATCTAAGGTAATAGTCGCTCGTGGACTGGCTCCATATTGCAACCACTGATTAAGATCATCTCCATAGACATTTGAATTTCTAGTCGCGAGAACAATTTGTAATAAATACTGTTCAATATTATCCGCCATATAAAGTGATAGAACTTCATCACGGGCAGTAAATATATTTTGCTGTTTTATCGGTATCATTACCTCAGGGTCTGGTGATTGTTTTGCTTCAGCCCTTGCCAGCTTCAAAATATCATATTCTTCTTCAGCACTAGGATAATCTATCGTCACATGCATGAGGAATCGATCTAGCTGTGCCTCGGGCAGCGGATAGGTACCTTCCTGTTCGATAGGGTTCTGTGTTGCCATCACCAAAAACAAATTAGGCAAAGTATATGTTTTCTTACCAACAGTGATTTGTCGTTCAGCCATTGCTTCTAATAGAGCTGACTGAACTTTGGCCGGTGCACGATTAATTTCATCAGAAAGCACCAAGTTATGAAATAAAGGCCCCTGTTGAAAAACAAAGCTACCCTCTTGTTGACGATAGATTTCCGTACCGGTTAAATCAGCAGGTAATAGATCCGGCGTGAATTGAATACGGTGAAAATCACCTTCGATCCCATCGGCCAAAACTTTGATAGCTCGAGTCTTTGCCAGACCAGGCGCACCTTCTACGAGTAAGTGACCATCAGCTAACAAGGCAATCAATAAACGGTTAACCAGTTGCTCTTGACCGATAATATGCTTCCCAATATATGATTGGAGTCGATGAAATTCAGAAATAACAGACATATAAAACTCTATTTTTTTGTATTAGATAGTTGTAGACAATTAAATTCAGGAAAATATCCCTTAAATTTTACAGGAAAAGTAATGTTTTCTACTAGACCATTTTTTTGAAAAAAATAACTAGCGCATAGAATAAATGTCATATTGTATCTATTTTTTATCATATGCGTTAATAATAGAGCTATATCAATATCCCAAAGTCTCTATCGAATTAAATCTTTCAGATGATTTTGAGAACTTAATCGATAGGGGTATGGACCTCGCTTTTCGCGTCGGAGAACTCGAAGATTCGAGTGTTGTTGTATTAAAAATATCATCAAGCCGACTGATTGTCTGTCCCTCGCCCGAATACCTAAAAGAAAATGGTATCCCACAAACGCCAGAGTCATTAAAGAAATATGTTTGTTTAGTAACTTCCATCAATATCATCTTCACACCACATTGGACTTTCAATATAAATGATGTGAGAACAGAGTTTGACATCAAAAGCGATTATTTGACTTCGAATATTGCGGATTCACTTCGCGTCGCAGCAATAAATGGTAGCTGCCTAACACAACTACCGTCTTATATGATTGGATTTGATATTCAATCAGGTAGGCTCAAACCTGTATTAGAAGAATTTGAACCTAAACCATTACCCATCAATTTGATATATGCTCACCGCAAGCATATGTCCGTCAAAGTCAGAAGTTTCGTTGACTACATGCAAGGATATTTTGAAACACCACCATATTGGGATAAATGGATGTTTGAATAAGAACATCTTAGTCTTATGGCACTATTTGCTACACAAAAATAACAAATACTGAAATAACAATTTTTATTTTCTTGTTTATTAATTTTAAGTTTAAAAGAGATTAAACGTTTATGACTTTTTCTGATACTCGGGAAAATCAATATAGCCTTCTTCAGTAGAGGCATACCAAATTTCTACTGATCCTTCCTCAGATAAGGGCCAATCATTTGTGAAACGTTCAACTAAATCAGGGTTACTAATAAACGGTCGTCCGAATGCAATCAAATCAGCATATTGATTGTTGATGGCTTGTTCTGCAGTTTCTAGAGTATATCCACAATTACCCATTAGAGTACCTTTGAATATCTTTCGAAAATCTGCCAGAGTCATTGCTTCACCTTGCTCATGAAAACCAAAGGCCAAGCCATCCATGACATGTAAATAAGCTAATGAAAAATTACTTAATTGTTCAATTACAAAGGTAAATTGCTCTCGAAAATCGGTGGATCCCATATCATTAAATATGCCATTAGGTGAGAGACGAACAGCAATTCTATCGACTGATACTTCTTCCATAACACCTTGTAATACTTCATCAAGAAAACGGAATCGATTAGGTATACTACCTCCATAATCATCTTTTCGTTCATTCGTTTTCGTTTGTAAAAACTGATCAATCAGATAACCGTTCGCACCATGTATTTCTACCCCATCAAAACCTGCTTTCATTGCATGTGCGGCAGCTTTTTTATAATCATCTATAATTTTTTTAATTTGTTCAGTTGAGAGCGCTGAGGGTTTTTCATAATCTTTTTTACCTTTGGGGGTTTGAATATATTCACCATTTAATTTAATTGCAGAAGGTGCGACTGGCAGTTTGCCATCATGAAAATCACTATGTGATGCACGCCCGCAGTGCCACAATTGTAAAAATATTTTACCATCTTTCTCATGTATATCATTTACAACTTTTTTCCATCCTTCTACCTGTTCATTGTTGTAGATGCCTGGTGAATTTAACCATCCTATGCCTTGTTTTGAGATAACCGTTGCTTCTGAGATAATTAGACCTGCAGATGCGCGTTGGCTATAATAGTCAGCCATTAATGCATTGGGGGTTCTATCACTACCAGAACGACCACGTGTCAATGGGGCCATCACAATTCTATTCTTTAATTTTAATGTACTGTTAATTGAAATTGAATTTAACAATCGACTAATCTTACCCATTTCAACACTTCCTTATTTTAAAATTGTTTAGCTCATTTAAGATAAAATTTTATTCCTGAAATACAGCGAATTAAACCATGAACAGAAGCAAGCATGACAAATTTAGTAGGTATAAAATAGCATTTGAGAAAAAATAAATATCAGCATGACTTGTTAATTGGGTTATACGATATCTATATTGATAAATTATTCAAATTTGCAAATAGCATCTAAGTGTAGTGTGCCTATTTAAGTTTATTAACCACACTTATTGGTACAATATCAAAATATTTTGCATGCTAGTGATCTTGGAAATGCAAGGATAACAAGTTATAACTGTATGTATGTATTTTTCAGATTATCATCATAATCATGGTATTTTTATTAAACTGTCAACACATTTATATTCTCTCGTGTAAGTTCTCGTTTACATTTGCCACAAAAACAAGAATGCAGTTTAGACATCAGCTCGTGATACTCACGCCCTCTTTACTCAACATTGTGCTTTCATTCCGCAACAATTTTATCAAGATTATTCATTAATTTTTAGTGTCTGATCGCACCCGCTTGTATGCTGATTAAATCATCAAAGATCTTAAGCTGTTTTAGCAAGGTATTCGTCAAGGGATCATCTTTATGTAGATATTCTTCTGCGTATTCAAAAATTCCACTCCGTGAGGGTAATGGTTTAGTCTGCTCAATGGTATCTTTCATTCTCGGCAGGAATATCCACTGCAACCATTGTTCAAATTTAAGAGTATCCATACAAAAAGGGATAGTGCTATTCAAATCACTAACACCTGGTTTAAATTCATCCCACTTACCATGGGCACGTAAGTTTGCCTCGACTTCTAATAATACGTCAGCAATTCGATTTGGAATATCATGCATAGACATCATTATACGTGGACTTTTACTGTTCCTAAAGTTTCGTATTAATAATTTTGAGTACATATATGATCTGTTTTCACTGGAATTCCTTCAAAATGAGCGATATTTATAATATTTTATACAGAAATAACACTTGATTTCACATATTCGGACAATCTGGTTTATACTCCGCCGTTCATTTACACGTCTTTCGGTCATCTCTGTGGAAATTCAAAATAGATGTGATCTTTGGCGGCGTCGTTTTTAAGAAACTAGATCAAAGATAGTAATCGATTTCATTAACTAATTTATATTTATAGAGTAAAACAATGGCTGATTTATCAAAGTATAGAAATATAGGCATCTTTGCGCATGTGGATGCAGGAAAAACAACTACCTCGGAACGCATTTTAAAACTAACAGGTAAAATTCATAAGACTGGTGAAGTGCATGATGGTGATGCAACCACTGACTTCATGGAGCAAGAGCAAGAGCGCGGCATTACCATTCAATCTGCTGCAACTAGTTGTTTCTGGAATGATCATCGCATGAATATTATCGACACACCAGGACATGTGGATTTCACTATTGAGGTATATCGCTCATTAAAAGTATTGGATGGTGGCATTGGTGTATTCTGTGGTTCTGGCGGTGTTGAACCTCAATCTGAGACAAATTGGCGTTATGCAAATGATTCAGAAGTCTCTAGAATAATTTTTGTTAATAAGCTTGACCGCATAGGAGCTGATTTCTATCGTGTAATTCAACAAGTTGAAGACGTGTTGGGAGCAATTCCCATCGCTATGACACTGCCAATTGGTATTGAAGATGACTTTATTGGCGCTGTTGATCTCCTCACCCGAAAAGCCTGGGTATGGAATGATGAAAACGACCCACTTAGTTATGAGATTCAAGAGCCTCCGACAGATATGGTCGACAAGATTGAAGAATGGCGTGAAAAGTTAATTGAAGCTGTCGTCGACCAAGATGATGTTATTATGGAGAAATACTTAGAAGGTGATGAACCCACTATAGAAGAGCTCAAATTTTGTATCCGTAAAGGGACTATTAACCTCTCATTTTTCCCTACCTATTGTGGTTCTGCATTTAAAAACAAGTGTATCCAATTAGTTTTAGATGCCGTTGTTGACTACCTCCCAAATCCAACTGAAGTAAAACCACAGCCTGAAGTTGACTTGGAAGGTAATCCTACTGGGGATGTTGCAACTGTCGATGCAGATAAACCATTACGTGCATTAGCATTCAAAATTATGGATGATCGTTTTGGTGCCTTAACCTTTTTACGTATCTACTCTGGTAAGCTAGAAAAAGGGACTGGGGTACTTAATACATTTACTGGAAAAACCGAACGTATTGGTCGTATTGTTGAAATGCATGCGGACGAACGTATTGAACTTGATTCTGCACAGGCCGGTGACATTGTTGCTGCAATTGGTTTAAAAAATGTTCAAACCGGACACACTCTATGCGATCCAAACAAACCAGCGACATTAGAACCAATGGTATTCCCTGATCCTGTTATCTCGATTGCGGTTTCACCAATAGATAAAGCTGCTTCGGAAAAGCTCGGTGTAGCTATTGGTAAAATGATTAAAGAAGATCCCTCTTTTCGTGTTGAAACAGATGAAGATAGTGGTGAAACTATCCTCAAAGGTATGGGCGAGTTACATCTAGATATTAAAGTCGATATTTTAAAACGTACACATGGTATTGAAGTTGAAGTAGGTAGCCCACAAGTAGCCTACCGTGAAACCGTCACTAAAACTCTAGAAGATAGTTATACTCATAAAAAACAATCAGGTGGGTCAGGACAATACGGTAAAATAGACTATTTAATAGAAGCGGGAGAAGCCGGCAGTGGGTTTGTGTTCGATTCAAAAGTAACTGGCGGTAACGTACCAAAAGAATTTTGGCCTGCAATTGAAGGTGGTTTTAAAAAGAGTATGGTTCAAGGCGTGCTTGCAGGTTATCCCTGCCTGGATTTTAAAGTCACCTTGATGGATGGCGCCTTCCATGCAGTTGACTCGTCCGCAATAGCGTTTGAATTAGCAGCAAAGGCAGCTTATAGGCAAAGTATGCCTAAAGCTGGACCACAATTAATGGAACCTATCATGAAAGTTGATGTATTTACGCCTGATGATCATGTTGGTGATGTAATCGGTGATTTAAACCGTCGTCGTGGGATGATCAAATCACAGGAAGCTGGCCCAACAGGTGTCCGCATTAAAGCCGAAGCTCCATTAAGTGAAATGTTTGGTTACATCGGTTCATTGCGAACAATGACATCTGGTCGTGGTCAATTTTCTATGGAATTTCTGCATTACAACCCATGTCCTAAGAGTGTTGCAGAAACAGTTATTACAGAAACATTAGCTCGCGAAGAAGAAAAGAAGAAAAAGTAATCGATTAATAATATTCATGACGAATTCGGCTGTAGCCGACTTCGTCATGAATAATCTTGAATTACTGCAATTCAGACACCCTCAGTAAAAAAATTATTTAAGTTAATCTTTAAAACCTCTAAATTTAATAAATAAAAATCGATATAAGAAATTTCATCATCTTAAAAAAGATCTTCAGATTATTGCATCAATAAAATTGTTCTCAGATAATATAATTAGTTTTATTCTTGACTTTAATTGAATATATTGGAAATATGATGAAAATTGTCGACAATATCTATTAAGTAATTAGATAAGTATGTATAAATCTACTAATTTAACACATATTGTCAACAATAAAGACAAGGATAAAAAGTCCCAATGTCGCTATTAAATTTTACGTTTATTGACCCTACTAAATAATAAAAAACCAGGAGAAAACTGCAGATGGCCATACCTGAAGGATATAGCATTCCTATTAATGCACCTCTTTATGAGGGCCCGACATATAAATACAGAGCGACCAATACAATTTTATGTATTTTTCGTACATCTAAAAAACTACTAGAGGCAGTTGTACCTAAACCACTTATCTACAATTCAGATCACTACGTATATGCATGGGTTAATCACCTACCAAGGACTACAGGATTTTGTCATTATCGAGAGATGTTTTTAACTATCCCGGTAGAGTATCCCGGTAAGGATGGTATGGTTGCTGGTAATTATAATGCACATCTTTATCTAGATAATGACAGTCCGATTGCCGCTGGTCGTGAGATATATGGCTATCCTAAAAAGCTCGCACGCGTTCACTTCTCTGAACAAGAAGATGTCTTGACTCGTTCAGTAGAGCGGGGTGGGCATGAAATTTTTAAAGTTTCTATTAGTCCACGTGTATCTCTCCCAGTAGATCCAATCGATCCCTTAGTTGCACAACTTGCACTTCCATTCATTAATTATAAATTGATCCCATCTGTTGTAGAAGGTGCAAAACCAGATGTGGCACAACTTACTTTAATGGAGCTTGAAAACTTTGTTTGTACCAAGCTAGACACCGGACCATCCCTTGTTGAATTCAATAGCTCTCCTGCTGACCCATTGGGTATGTTTAAAGTAGAAGAAGTTATCGCCGGTTACTATATGGAAGGCCAGTATGACCTCCCATACGGTTCAGTATTACATGACTATTTGAAATAAATTCTAATTTTATTGTCAAATAGCCACATTGAGTGGAATCGAATCTATTTTCGATTCCACTCTCGTACTTTTCAAGATGGAAATATCCGGCAAAACAATGACTCAAGACAAAGAGGAGTTCATCAAAGCGACCATAAACTATTCTTTGGATAATGGAGCTCCACTTGACTATTATTTCTATGAACCAAATCCAGCTTTTATACTGAATCCACCTGGAACAGATCTTCGCGAACTAAAGATTTTGAACGGATGGTCCAAAGTGAATGAGTTTTCACATGACCGCGAAGGATTCGAATTAAAACCAATTGACAATAGTTTTGACCAGTTTGATGATGTCGATGCCGTTAAGAAATCATTTTATCCATTGATTATTAAGTTTGTGAAAATGCATACGCAGGCGAAGAGAGTTGAAGTATTTGATCATACTATTCGTAAACCTATGTCGGAAGGTTTAAAATACCAAACAGATATACAAAGGCCAATAGTGCAACTAGCTCATAGTGACTACACATCAAAATCGGCTCCCCAACGTGTCAGAGAATTATTTCCTATTGATGCTGATAAGTTAATCAGACGTAGGATCGCATTCTTTAACGTATGGAAGCCTCTTTACCGAACAGTTGAAGAGTTTCCCTTGGCTATGTGTGATGAAACCACCTTAGTTGAAGAAGATAAGTTAACAATGGAACTTAAATACAATGATCGTACAGGTGAGATATTCGTGCTTCGGTATTCACCAACACATCGCTGGTATTATTTTCCAAAAATGAAGCCTGATCAGGCTCTGTTATTAAAAACTTACGAATCTGAACCCAACCATGCAAGTTCGATGATTCATAGTGCATTTGAAGATCCCTCCTCACCAATCAATGCACCAACTCGTGAAAGTATTGAAGTCCGTACAATGGCTTTTTTCTAAAATTTGTAAAAATAAATTTAGTCTTCATATCATTAAAAGTAACCAATCACCAATTTCAGTACAGTACAGTCTATAGCTTTTATAATTGAAGAAATATCTAGTAATTGATAAGTAAAACTGTATAACTAAAATTATTTATAAGAGGTGTGGATTTTTAAAAAATATATCGACGCTTTAATACGATTTATTCTTTTCTTCCGGATAATCTCAGCCATCATATCAAGTAATACAATAACATCTTCATAGGCTATGTCATCTGCTACCTTATCACGTCTATTATATTAATTATCCGGCTTTACGAGATGCACTTTTTCTTTCATGTTCTTTAAGATACTTTTTGCGGATGCGAATTGTTTTGGGTGTTACTTCACATAACTCATCATCATCAATAAATTCTAATGCTTGTTCAAGCGTCATTCTGATCGGTGGCGTCAAAACTATATTTTCATCAGTTCCCGATGCGCGTACATTCGTTAACTGCTTACCCCTTAGTGCATTAACAACCAAATCATTATCACGTGCATGTATACCTACGATCATACCCTCATAAATTTCTTCAGCATGTCCAAGAAATAATTTTCCACGTTCTTGCAAGGTAAATAAGGAATATCCAGCTGCCTTGCCTTGACCATTAGAAATTAAAACACCATTACTACGTTGACCGATACTAATCGGAACATAGACACCATAATGATCAAACACGTTATAAAGTAAGCCGGTTCCAGACGTCAGTGTCATAAATTCACTACGAAACCCTATCAATCCACGTGCAGGAATGATGTATTCCAGGCGAACCCTATCCTTACCATCAGGTGCAATATTTTTCAAATCAGCTCGGCGTTCACCCAATTTTTCCATCACCGCACCTTGATTTACTGCTTCAATATCGACCGTGAGTTGCTCATACGGCTCTTCTTTATGGTCGCCTAGGTCATGAACGATAACTTGAGGGCGACCTACGGCAAGTTCAAAACCTTCTCGACGCATGGTTTCGATTAAAATAGATAGATGTAACTCACCTCGTCCAGAGACGCGGTATTTATCTGCATCTTCTGTAGTTTCAACTCTTAGAGCAACGTTATGTTTTAATTCTTGTTGCAAACGATCCCATATATTACGACTAGTAACATATTTTCCTTCTTTGCCTGCAAAAGGCGAGGTGTTTGGCTGGAAAGTCATGCTAATAGTAGGTTCATCTACTGTTAGAGAAGGTAATGCATTTACATTTTCCGGATCACAAATCGTGTCAGAGATACTTAATGGGTCAAGTCCTGCTATAGCAACTATATCACCTGCCGAAGCAGATTCGACATCAATACGGTCAAGACCATGAAAACTATAGACTTGTGATATTTTCCCTTTACGTCTTTTACCTTCGATATCAACCAACGAAACTGGCATGTTACATTTTACAGTACCGCGTTTTATTCGGCCAACACCAATAATACCAACATAACTATTGTAATCGAGTGTAGAAACTTGCATCTGTAATGGTCCATATTCATCCACTTCTGGAGGAGACACTGCATTAACAATAGTTTCAAATAATGGGGCCATATCACCTTCACGGACATCTTCTTCAAGACCAGCATAACCACCGAGCGCAGAGGCATAGATAACCGGGAAATCCAATTGTTCATCTGTCGCACCAAGTTTGTCGAACAAATCAAAAGTTTGATCTAATACCCAATGCGCTCGTGCGCCATCACGATCAACCTTGTTAATCACGACAATGGGCTTAAAACCCATTGCAAAGGCTTTTTGAGTAACAAAACGCGTTTGCGGCATCGGTCCATCAACGGCATCGACCAATAACAATACCGAATCAACCATAGAAAGAACGCGTTCTACCTCACCACCGAAATCGGCATGTCCTGGCGTATCAACAATATTTATACGGTAATCATTCCAATTTATCGCTGTATTTTTTGAGAGAATCGTAATACCACGCTCTTTTTCTAATTCATTTGAATCCATCACCCGTTCTGTTAGTGCAGATCGTTCATCAAATGTACCGGACTGCTGTAAAAGCTTATCAACTAATGTGGTTTTACCGTGGTCTACATGAGCGATAATTGCGATATTACGGAGTTTTTGAGTCACTATTCAGGCTGCCTTCTTGCAAAAAGGCGGGCATTATACATAGAGATGCCTAAAAGTGGATGGATTTCTACAAATTCGTGACTTGTTTCACCAAATCTCAAGTCATATCTCCGATTCTGGTAAAGTAGCAAAAGATGTAGTCTTATAAATGTCACTGGTCATTTGTTACAATTTGTTACTGATAATTTATTTCAAATAATTATTGAGTAGTAAATTAACACTGTAGCGCACACCAAAACCGATTGTGTCCGTTGGTATATGAGCCAAACCGCCTTTCTTATTACTACTGGATAAATCCATATGCACCCAAGGGGTGTTGTTTTTAACAAAACGTTGCAAGAAGCGCGAGGCCAAGATATGGTCGACACCACTTTCCTGTGAACATTGTTTTATATCAGCAATATCACTTTTAATCATATGATCAAAGTCTTCATCTAGCGGGAATGGCCAAACTCGTTCGCCTGAATCCTCACCGGCTTTTATCAAGTCTGCATGCCACTCTTTCTTATTAGTAAATACACCACTATAAGACGTGCCGATCGAATACATGCATGCACCTGTTAAGGTTGCATAATCTATGATCAAAGAGGGTTTCTCTTTAGATGCTAAAGCCAGTGTATCCGATAGCACCATCCGGCCCTCTGCGTCGGAATGTATGATCTCGATTGTTGTACCATCTGAAGCAGTAATAACATCATTTGGTTTATATGCTTTAGGTCCAATATGATTCACTGCTAATGCCATCCAGCATTCAACAGGTCGATTAAAATTTATTTTCGTTAATGCTAAAAAAACACCTAAAGCAACGGCACTGCCCTGCATGTCTTCATGCATGCCATACATATAATTAGCCGGTTTTAAATTTACACCGCCTGTGTCATAACAGATACCTTTACCTATTAAAAAAACTTTTTTGCCTTTTGTTGATATCTTTGGCGTATAGCGCAGACGAACAATACCAGAATCGGCTTTGGGACTAGCCTGTGATACAGCTAAAAATGCACCTGCCTTTTTCTTCTTCAGAATAGGTTCATCGTAAAATTCAAGTTTCCATTTATTCTCACGCGCTAATTCTTTCACCTCTTTCAGGTATTCTGTTGGCGTTAACTTATTTGGAGGTAGAATACTAAGACGACGCGTCAATGCGTTCCCTTCTGCAATCGCAAAGCTTTCTTTAAAACCATGATTCACTCGCACACCATACAATGATAATTTTGACAAGCGAGATATCGTTTGCTTTTCAGTCTTAAATTTTGGCATGTCAGCTGCCGCTGCCAATGTGGCAGAAATTAGCGCTTCAGCAATGCGTTCCGATTCTACCTTATTAAACCCGTAAACAAACAATCCTAATTGAGCAGGATTAGTAGGTGAATGCGCAGCCACGAGCTTTCTCGCTAGCGTCAATAATTGAAAACTGCTAATACTGGCTTCAATTGCTGCATAACTAACATGACTTGAATTTTTATTAGGAAGATCAATGACGACTGGGCTGGTATCGACTGTCTTTAAACCTAGCTCTTGTTGACGTTTTAATAATTTTTCCTGAAATGGAAAACATGGTTTTTTTGTTGCTTTTTCCATTGGGTAAGCAAAGAGCATCAGCCAGTTGCTAATCGCATCTATATTTTTTTCTGTGGGCGGGCTTTCTTTTTGTTGTAGTTTAATACTAATTTTATTCACAATTTCTTACTCTTAATAAATTTAAATATGATGATAAAAGATTTTAGTCACTTAAATGAGAAAAACACTTTTGATAATCTTTTTTTAGGTAAACGATTGCCAGATTATTGCTGAATATGCATTAACAATCTATAGGAGGAGATAATACTGAAAACATACGCCTAATAATACAACCTTAGCCGAAAATTTTATAATGACAGTGGATTTGTTCGCAGATAACATAAATGACTGACCTTCATTATAATTATAAAATTTATTCTACTAAACTACTCAATTCTTGAAATTCTAACTTGCGCTACTTATTCTAAAATTTTTGTTGGATTACCTAGACCTAATCTACTTGGCTATTTACTATGTTGCTTAATTATCATGAATTCGGACAAGGGCGTCCGATCATCATCCTTCACGGATTATTCGGTTCTGCACGTAATTGGCAAAGTATTGCTCGAGACTTGAGCTGTAATTACCATGTTCTCACACCTGACCTGCGTAATCACGGCCTATCACCACATGCGGTTACTATGTCATATCAAGATATGTCTGACGATATTATCGCCTTTGCTGATCAACTCTCTCTGGATAACGTCATTATTCTTGGGCACAGTCTAGGCGGCAAGGTAGCAATGACAGCTGCATTATTGCATCCCAAACGATTTTCTGCTTTGGCAGTTGTCGATATTGCGCCTGTTAGTTATCCGCAGAATTTTGCTGAATTAATTACGGCAGTGGATGCGTTAGAATTGAAGTCACTAAAAAATCGTACTCAAGCTGAAAAAGCTTTAAGCAAAGTCATTGATGATATGAGTATCATTCAGCTCCTTTTGCAGAATCTCGTTCGTTCGGAGAATGGTTTTAGATGGCGTTGCAACCTAGAGGGCATTATGGCTAATTTGAGTTTGATAGGACAATTTCCAGATTCGTTAAAGAACAACTCGTATCGTTTACCATCTCTTTTTCTCGGTGGCGCTGAATCAAATTATCTGCGTAATAGTCATAACATCACCATTTATAATTATTTCCCCGCAGCAAAAATTAAAATGCTTAGAGGCGCTGGACACTGGCCACATATCGAAAAACCTAAAGAATTTCTGAAATACCTAAAAAACTTCATCAATTCCGTCTAAGTATTGATAGTTCTGAGCTAAACGCTAGAATGAGCGACTCTCCAAGGTTGATTAAAGATAATGAGCATAAAAAAAATTAATAAAGTTGTTTTGGCCTATTCTGGTGGATTAGATACATCCGTAATTTTGACCTGGTTAAAGGATATCTATGATTGTGAGGTCGTAACCTTTACGGCTGACATTGGTCAGGGAGAAGAGATTGAGTCAGCTCGTGCTAAAGCTCAGAAAATGGGTGTAAAGGAAATCTTCATCGAAGATTTGACTGAAGAATTCGTACGCGATTATGTGTTCCCAATGTTTAGGGCAAATACTATTTATGAAGGTGAATACTTATTAGGTACATCTATCGCAAGGCCGCTAATTGCAAAACGCTTGATTGAAATTGCAAATGAAACCGGAGCTGATGCAATATCTCATGGTGCTACAGGTAAAGGCAATGATCAAGTGCGATTTGAATTAGGTGCTTATGCATTAAAACCAGATGTGCATGTTATTGCACCATGGCGTGAATGGGATTTAAGTTCACGAGAAAAATTATTGTCCTATGCCAAACAAAAAGGTATCCAAATTGAAGCCAAACGAAAGGGGGCTTCACCTTATTCAATGGACGCTAATCTATTACATATATCTTATGAAGGTGGAGAGCTTGAGGACCCCTGGTGTGAGCCAGAAGAACTAATGTGGAAATGGACGGTCTCTCCCGAGAAAGCACCTGATACAGGAGAATCGATTGAGCTAGAATTCGAACAAGGAAATCCTATTGGATTAAACGGCAAAATATTATCCCCTGCAAAACTGCTTGGTAGCTTGAATGAACTCGGTGGCAAACATGGTATAGGCCGTGATGATATCGTGGAAAATCGTTATGTTGGGATGAAATCACGTGGCTGTTATGAAACTCCTGGCGGAACAATTCTACTTAAAGCGCATAGAGCGATGGAGTCGTTAACGTTAGACCGAGAAGTAACTCACCTTAAAGATGAGCTAATGCCACGCTATGCCAAGTTAATATATAATGGCTATTGGTGGAGTCCTGAAAGAACAGCATTACAAGCCTTGATAGATGTAACACAGAAAACGGTTAATGGCGTTGTTCGTTTAAAAATTTTTAAAGGTAGTGTTTATGTGACAGGTAGAAAGTCTGAGACAGATAGTCTTTTTGACGAGTCAATCGCAACTTTTGAGGAAGATTCTGGCGCATACGACCAAAAAGATGCCGATGGTTTTATTAAATTAAACGCTCTACGTTTGAAGATACAGACTAGAAAAAAATAACAGAAAACCTATTGATTTTTCCTGCCGTAGGTTCATATGATCCTATGAGAGGCAGCAGAGAAAAAATTATTAGAAAAGCGTACTGTGTAATTCTAATAAAGTTATATAATTAATGCTTCAGACTAGGATTTGATTTTTGTCGCTATCCGATAAAGAATATGACCAGCGTCAAATCCGATTTTTAATATTGTATACTAAAAATGCTATTTTTCATTTAATCAACCGTCATGCTCATATTCCTTAAAGATCTATTTGGGCACTTTAACCTATCTATAATGCTAGTTATTATATAATTTTTCAGGAAATCTAACGAACAGTAAGAAGAATCAATCAAAGGTAATACACACTTTATTTTTTTATTCCTAATATGATGTCCTTTAATAAAAAATTCTGCATCATCTCGAAGCCGCCTTTAATTACAATTTCAGGATTTGAATGCTTTAATTCATATGCAATCTTCGTTAAAATTTCACTTCCATTATTTTTCTCATTAAATTGAAGATATTCAATCAACTTTGCTGATACCGGGTTAAGCACAATAAACCCAATCTTATAATTCTGTCTTCTATAAACAATAATGTAGGTTCTTTGACTTGGTGAGCTGTCGGGACAGTTTGTTGGACTTATCTCATGCACAGGCCATGTGTATGCAGATGCTACAGAAATAGGGTTTAATACTGGGATACCTTCAAGTAGATCACCTTTTTGATCAATATCACTTAAATCAATCTCGCGTATATCCATGGAAAGTGCTACTTCGAGCCATTCATAATGTGCTAACTCTAATAGGTAAGGAATGTTCTCTGGGGATCCTCTGCATTCGTGTTCAAGATATTGTAAAAACTCGTAAGGAATTTTCGAGAATAGAGGGGTGTGAGATTTATGACGGTTGACATAATCACGTAACATCTTATGCCATTGTTCATCTGTCATTATTTTCCGTATCACCGGAAAACTTTTTCCTATAAAACTTTGAATATTGTTGTATACAAGTTCTCGATAAACACCTATGCGTCGATCTTCAATACCCTCTGGCGCAGGGTTATTATCAGGATCACGCATATGCTGAGTGAACACATTCTGAATATCTTTAAAACCTTTAGCTTTATTCTTGTCTGATAAGGTGACCACTACTTTCATGCTCTATTTGGTATTGCCGAATAGTTTCAACTTCTTTGAGTAATATATTTAATGGTGGAATATTAAAGTCTCTTTCTAATAAAGTCGGAAACACCCCAAAATGTTTATATGCAACACCGAGTAATTGCCAGACTGGTTCAATTACGTCTGCGCCATGGGTATCGACGCACAGATCTTTTGATTCAACATAATGCCCCGCAATGTGAGCATAAATGATACGTTCACCAGGCAAAGCCTTAAGAAAATCTTCGGCATCATAACCATGATTAATACTATTCACATATATATTATTAATATCAATTTGGAACATACAATCTGCTTTTTTAAGCACCGCGTTAACAAATTCTATTTCCTCAATCTCCTTTCCAACAACAGCATAATAAGACGCATTTTCCATCGCCATACGTCGGCCAAGAATATCTTGAACCCGCATAATTCTTTCAGAAACATAATGCATTGCTTCTTCAGTGAAAGGTATCGGCATCAAATCATAAAGATGCCCTTCATCGGCACAATAACTTATATGTTCGCTATAAATAGGAATGTTATGTAAATCAAGAAATTCCTTAACTTGATGAATAAACACTTCATCCAGCGGAGCTTGGCCACCGATATTTAATGATAATCCATGACAGATTATTGGAATTTGTTCTGAAATTTTCCGGAATTGACGTCCTAATTGACCACCGACATCTATCCAATTTTCGGGCGCCACTTCCATAAAATCTATTTGAGAAGGGATTTCATCTGCAAGCGAGTTTATGAAAGCTCGCCGTAAAGCTAAACCTGCGCCCCCTATAGGGTAACCTTTAGACATACACATACCTGTGCAAACTCAAACTTATTTTTTATCGCCATATTTTCCTTCTTCTTTCTTATCACCACAGGAACCTTCGGTATTTTTATCGCCACATACACCTTCACCACATTTTCCTTCTTCATTCTTGTCGCCACAAGCACCTTCCTCAGCAACCATATAACCACTGCCAAGATCGACCATATCAAAAGGATTATCCGCAGCATCAGCTATAGAGCTAGATGCTAAGGTAATTACGAATGTAGTACCTAATGCAACAGCTAATGGGTTAAATTTATTTTTATCTGGCATCTCTTAAATCTCCTAAAAGTTTGAGCAAATTTATGTCATACAGTAAATATAACCATTTCGTATGAAAAGTTCGGGCTACTACTACATAGGTACATTGACTTATATATGTTCTAAAAGTTTCCATAAAAATTAATAATCATCATATGGTTAAACATATATTATGTCAGGCATGTCGGGTTGCTAAATTGTATTATAACTACTTATATATGATGTTATAACGTCTTCACCCATGATGAGTGGAATAGTCAAAAAATTATTCTACCACAGTCATTTGCAGTGGAAGAATCGTTTAATCTAGGACGTTCAAGGTAAAATAATTTCCCTGCAGGGAATAATTAATTATTTACGACTCATCTACTCACTATTTTAAGATCATTACTAAACAGTTATCGATGTCATCAAATGAGTATGTTAATTAAATAGCAATCTTAGAGTTATACTCAAAAACTAGGCTTAGAACGCATGTGTGGAAACAAGATCACATCACGAATGCTGGGAGAATTTGTCAAAAACATTACTAGCCGATCTATACCGATCCCTTCTCCTGCCGTTGGCGGCATACCATACTCCAACGCTGTTATATAATCATCATCAAAATACATAGCCTCAGCATCACCAGCATTTTTTTCTTCAACCTGCTGCCTAAACCTTTCTGCTTGATCTTCTGAATCATTCAACTCTGAAAAACCATTGGCAATTTCTCTACCACCAATAAAAAACTCAAATCGATCCGTTACAAACGGGTCGACATCGTTTTTACGGGCAAGTGGTGATATTTCAGTCGGATACTGAGTTATAAATGTTGCTGCTAGTAATTTTTCTTCAACCGTTTTTTCAAATATTTCAATTTGAATCTTGCCTAAACCGTAACTATCTTCAATTGGAATCTTTAAACGTTGCGCATGGTCTTTCATTTTTTCCAGTGACTGTAGATCCTCAATTGTAATCATATCATTATATTTCAGAATCGATTCAACCACAGTCATACGTTCAAAGGGTTTACTTAAATCATAGATATCGCCTTGGTAAGTTACTTTGTTATTACCAAAAATTTTTGTGGTCATATTACGTATCATATCTTCAGTAAGGTTCATCATATCCTCATAATCAGAATAAGCTTGATAAAATTCAAGCATGGTGAATTCAGGATTATGTCGCGATGATAGACCTTCATTTCGAAAACTACGATTGATCTCATAAACTCTTTCAAAACCACCAACCACAAGCCGCTTCAAATATAACTCCGGAGCAACCCGAAGAAAGAGTTTCATATCCAGACTATTGTGATATGTTTTAAATGGATGTGCTGTTGCCCCACCAGGAATGACATGCATCATTGGTGTTTCTACTTCTATATAATGTTCATTATTCAAATAAGAACGTATAAACTCAACAACCTGCGATCGAATCTTAAATGTATTGCGTGTCTCTTCATTCATAATTAAATCAACATAACGCTGTCGATAACGTATTTCCTTGTCGGTCAAACCATGATACTTTTCTGGCAATGGTCGTAATGACTTAGTTAATAAGTGTATCGAATCGATATGAATACTCAATTCACCTTTATTGGTCTTCATCACCGTTCCAGTTACTCCAATAATATCCCCAATATCCCATTTCTTGAACCCGGTATTGTAAAGTCCTTCCGGTAAGTCATCACGCCTGACATATAATTGAATTTTGCCTGACATATCTTGAATATGGGCAAAAGATGCCTTACCCATAATACGACGACTCATCATTCGACCAGCGATAGCAACCTTGACTCCAGCGATTTCAAGCTCTCCTTTAGTTTTATCTTGATATTTAGCAACCAAGTCCGCTGCCAATGAATCCCTTCTGAAGTCATTACTAAAGACATTACCTGTTTCGCGTAATTCGTTTAATTGCTGACGACGTTGTGCAACTAAATCATTTTCATCACTCATAATTTATTCTTGTTTATTTATATATGTAAATTTTTCAAAAATTGTCCTACAAGAGATACTAACAGTATCTGCTTGATATTCTATACGCAAAATCTTATAAACCACTTTTAAGACTCGCTTCAATAAACTGTCCCAGATCCCCATCAAGCACCGCCTGTGTATTGCCAGTCTCTACCCCTGTTCTGAGATCCTTAATACGAGACTGGTCGAGCACATAGGAACGTATCTGACTACCCCATCCGATATCTGCTTTGTTATCTTCCAATACTTGTTTTTCCGAGTTTAGTTTTTGCATCTCATGTTCATATAATTTTGCTCGAAGTATCTTCATCGCCTGATCTTTATTCTTGTGTTGCGATCGATCATTTTGGCATTGTGCAACAATTCCTGTTGGTAGATGTGTTAGCCTGACTGCAGAATCAGTTTTATTAACATGTTGGCCGCCAGCACCACTAGCTCGATAGGTATCAATTCGTAGGTCTGTAAGATTAATATTTATCTCAATATTCTCATCAATTTCTGGGGATACAAATACGGAAGCAAACGAAGTATGTCGACGATTACTGGAATCAAAGGGTGACTTTCGAACCAGTCGATGAACACCCGTTTCAGTGCGTAGCCAACCAAAAGCATAATCTCCCGTATATTGGATAGTGGCACTTTTAATTCCGGCAACTTCACCCGGTGAAACTTCGATTAATTCTGTTTTGAGACCGTGCTGTTCACCCCATCGTAAATACATTCGTAGTAACATATTAGCCCAATCCTGAGCTTCAGTACCACCTGAACCAGACTGAATATCAACAAAGGCATTATTAGGATCCATTTCACCAGAAAACATTCGACAAAATTCAAGTTTGACAAGATATTCTTCGTTAGCATCAAGGTCTTCCAATACTGCTGTGAATGTATCTTCGTCATTTTCTTCTCCAGCAAGCTTTAATAGTTCTATCGAATATGTAAAAGACTCTTCCAGAGATTTTATTGTATTAACGACATTTTCAAGGCTAGCGCGTTCTTTGCCTAATGATTGTGCTTGTTCAGCATTCTCCCAGACATTGGGTTGCTCAAGTTCACGCAATACTTCTATTAGTCGTTCAGACTTCTGATCGTATTCAAAGATACCCCCTTAGCGATTTAACACGCTCTTGCATATCAGAAATTCTGTTGAGGAGTAAGTTTATTTCAAGCATTTAATTGAACCTGATGACAAATCATGCATATTCTACTATAGCTATAGACACCTTGATAGTCATGAAGCGGAAGGTATGAAAAGCAGATTTCTATCAGACCAAAACGATTATGTTAGCTTCATATTTGGAGGAGATATAAAGACGATTCTTAACTATCTACGTTAATAATGAATAACTATAAGAATTTATTTTTTATATAAAAATAGAACATAAATTCTAGAATAACTCAGAGTGGGTTTAAGTATTCTATTAATAATTGAAGGCTACGATCACCACGAAAATAATTTATACCTAATCGATAGGTAGACAAGATTTCACTCGTCCCAGTTGGCCAATCTTCATCCGTAATATTAAATGCTATCGCATCCAGAATCCTATTATCAGTCTGAAGCTTGAGCTTAAGATGATTGCCTCCAACGATACGTTTCTCCAGAACTGTAAATTTTCCTTCAAACACAGGCTCTGGAAATTTCTGTCCCCAGGGGCCAGCAGACTCGATTTCTGCTGCAAGCTGCAAAGAATAATCCTCAGTAGATAACTCACCATCTGTCACACATATGTCTTGCATATCTTCCAATGAGATATAATCTTTGATTACCTCATTAAAACATTCAGAAAAAAGTTCGAATTGAGATTCTTTTATAGTTAAACCCGCGGCCATAGCATGGCCACCAAAGCTTAGGATTAGTTCCGGATTAAGCCGTGTCATATCTTCCAGACAATCGCGAATATGTAAACCATTAATTGACCGTGCAGACCCCTTAATGACACCACTATCTTCTTCACTTTCTTTTGCGAATACAATAACAGGCCTATTAAATGTCTCTTTTACTTTGGCAGCAAGAATACCAATCACACCCTGATGCCACCTAGGATTAAACAAACAAATTCCCTGCGCAATCGCACTTGATGATTTTTCTAGATAACCACCTAATTCAATAGTAGCCTGTTCCTGCATTTCAGTTTGAATTGAGCGTCTTTCTTTATTCAACTGATCAAGTTGCTCAGCCATTTTTTTTGCTTCCTGAGTATCATCTGTCAATAAACATTCAATGCCTAAAGACATGTCAGTTAGCCGTCCAGCAGCATTTAACCTCGGTGCTATACAGAAACCTAAATCGCTTGCGGAAAGCGTTGGTAATGGTCTTCCTGCCATATCTAATATCGCTGCTATACCTGCGATAGATTTATCTTTTTTAATCAATTTCAACCCATGGGCTACCATAATACGATTATTTTTATCAAGCGGGACAACATCAGCAACAGTTCCAAGTGCAACAATATCTAGTAATTGTGCAAGATTTGGTATGCTTAAATTAGCCTTATCAAACCAACCTTGCTCTCTTAATGCCGCGCGTAACGCTAACAAGATATAGAACACAACACCAACGCCTGCCAGATTTTTGCTTGGAAATTTATCTCCGTTGAGTTGTGGATTTACTATTGCATCGGCATCTGGCAATTGATTTCCTGGTAAATGATGATCGGTGATTAACACTTTCACACCATTCTCTCTCGCTCGCTTAACACCTTCAATACTTGAAATTCCATTATCAACTGTAATCAATAAATCAGGATCATAATCTAATGCGACATCAACAATCTCGGGAGTTAGTCCATAACCATACTCAAAGCGATTGGGTACAACATAGACAATATCTTCAGCGCCCATCAGTGTTAATCCACGAATAGCCAAGGCACAACTCGTAGCACCATCTGCATCAAAGTCAGCCACGATTAATATTCGTGATTTCTTTATTATTGCTTCTTGCAATAATAAAACTGCATTACTAATACCAGTCAGTGTATCGTATGGGAAAAGAGAGGAGAGTGAATAATCCAAATCATCAGTGGTTTGTATGTTTCGTGAGGCATAGACTCGTTTCAGGACAGGATGGATTGCCTTAGGCAAACTGTGTGCATTAGGGATATCACGTTGAATTATTTTTTTAATTTTCACAAAATATTATTGCTTAATTTCATATATATTCTTTTGTTTTTTCCAAATCTTATAGCGAGAGCTTTTACACAAATTGATAATATTTATATCTGTTTTTATATTTAACTGATCAAGTTCTCGTCTCTTTAATGCATCTCTTAAAGGGGAAAACCAATTTTTTTCATAGATTATCAACGCTTCTAGCCAGCCTTCGAGATCATCATAATAAATAAATTTTTTAAATGCATTCATTACTAGCAACCCATTGTAATTAGTATTCGTATCTTTGATTCCACTATATTTATCAGGCAAATCATTAAATGGCGTAGAGGCTATCATAGAGAGTCCTTCTGCTAATATCTCATCACTAGCAATAAACGACCATTGATGATCAATGAACTTTGGTAACGCGCCATACCCCCAAAACCATAGGCTATTTATCGGCAACATTTTTTCTTGCTCGCGTTTTTTATTAACATCGGAATCATGCAAAGTCATTTGTATATCATTCATTAATTGGGTCAGATTAGAACGACCATCGCCACTAGGCATAAAAGGTAAAATGTCTCGGCCCACGACCGAATCTATCGGTGCTGTTCTTATCTTCAGATCATCTTTTATTCTTAAATACCATCGATACGGATCAGGAACCTCAAGCTCAAGCTCATATGGTTTTAATATAATATTAATATCAGAAGCAAGTGCCAGAGCATCATGCTGGCTGATAGTAAATTGATTGTTATCGATCAGAATCAAACCATCACGATCTGCTCTGATATGAACCGGATCAGCACGCAACCAAACACCTTCCGATGGTTGATTATCATCTATTAAACGCGATATTGCCGCGATAGGTAGATCATTTTCTTCTTTTGCAGTTAAACCGAATAATTCACAGAGATCATAACTCGCAGAGGATGAATTTAACGTTTGATAATTTCCTTTAGAAAGCATCCAATTCAATGAAGGTAAATTAGGAAAATCATCCGAATGAATTGCTACATCAGGTCCAAATAAACCTGATATATAAACGGTCAAACTACGCATTTATAATCTTATTCATGTGTGGCATGGTGATTACCTGTTAATCAATGAGATTGCTTATCCATCTCACTATTTACTCAATCATGTTCTCGAGAATTGCAGATTTTACTTGACTTAATTTTGCATCAACTCTAATCACAGGCGCAGTACTTTGTTTTATAGCTGTGTCAGGATCCTTAAGCCCATGTCCAGTCAAAGTACAAACAACACAACTATTTTTAGGGATTTTGCCTAAATTGATATCTCGCAGAGCACCTGCAACTGATATTGCTGAAGCCGGCTCACAAAAGATACCTTCTTTTTCTGCTAGTAATTTTTGTGTCGCAAGAATTTCACTATCGTCACATTCATCGAACCAGCCACCTGATTCTTCACGTACTATCCAGGCATAATCCCATGATTGGGGATAACCAATTCTTATTGCGGTTGCCACCGTCTCAGGTTTATCTATCATTTCACCACGCATAAAAGGTGCGGAACCACTCGCTTGATATCCGACCATCTTAGGTCGAGCAGTTATAATCTGTTCATTAATATATGGACACACATTATTACAATGCGTGCAAGCAGCGGTAGCTTGTTCACCCTTTATACAAGCGTATTCACTATAACCTATCCAATACGCTGTAATATTACCGGCATTACCTACGGGTAGGTAATGAAAGTCTGGCGCGTATCCTAACTCTTCAACAATCTCAAACGCAGCTGTTTTTTGTCCCTGTAAACGATATGGATTGATTGAATTAACAACGGTCACCGGTGCTTCATTAGCAATTTCCTTCACTAATCGCATACCATCATCAAAATTACCCTTGACTTGAAGTACTACAGCTCCCTCCATCATTGCTTGTGCTAACTTACCTTGTGCTATTTTACCATCAGGTATTAACACAAAAGCGGTTATACCAGCACGTGCTGCATAGGCGGCGGCGGCGGCGGAGGTATTTCCAGTAGAAGCGCAGATGATAGCTTTTGCACCATCCTCAACTGCTTTAGTAACCGCCATAGTCATACCGCGATCCTTAAATGAGCCAGTAGGATTCAAACCTTCATATTTAACATAAAAGTTAATCTGCTCATCCTGTAACTCAGAAATATTATTTAATTTAATTAGGGGTGTATTACCTTCGCCAAGACTAATAATGCGTGTGCTATCACTGACCGGAAGCCGGTCACGATAAGTCTCAATTAATCCGGTATATCGTGTTCGAAAAGTCATTTTATCAATTACTCTAGTGTTTCCATTCGAATGCGCATCACTTCACCATCAATAACGTCAAGTTGTTCTATATTAGCAATTGCATCATTCATATTTTTTTCTTTAATACGTTGTGTCAAGAATATTATGGGAACAAAACTAGCATCAATCGCGGGTTCTTTTTGTAATATAGCTTCTATACTTATACCAGAATCACCCAGTATTCGTGTCACCTCTGCTAATACACCAGGCTCATCTATCGCATGCATGCGTAGATAGTAAGCTGTCTCTGTATCTTCCATTGGCAATATATTAATATCAGACAAAGCATTAGGTTGAAATGCCAAATGTGGAACACGATTTTCAGGGTTCGTAGCCAATGAACGAACTACATCAATAATATCCGCAACCACTGCAGATGCTGTTGGTTCAGAACCTGCACCTGCACCGTAATATAAGGTGGAACCAACGGCATCGCCCATCACTAATACAGCATTCATTACGCCATCAACGTTAGCGATTAATCGACGTTCTGGAATTAGTGTCGGGTGTACGCGCTGCTCTATTCCTTTAGCTGTTTTACGTGTTATGCCAAGATGCTTAATACGATAGCCTAATTCACCCGCATACAATACGTCTTGCTGTTCAATTTTTCCTATGCCTTCGGTATATGTTTTGTCAAATTGCAATGGCATGCCAAAGGCAATCGAACTCAAAATAGTTAACTTATGCCCGGCATCAATACCTTCAACATCAAATGTTGGGTCGGCTTCAGCATAACCTAATGCTTGTGCTTCTTTAAGGACGTCATCAAAGTCTCTTCCCTTATCACGCATCTCGGTAAGGATATAATTACCAGTACCATTAATAATACCAGCAATCCATTCAATCTGATTTGCAGCAAGTCCTTCTCGCATAGATTTGATTATAGGAATCCCACCTGCAATTCCCGCTTCAAAAGCAACGGTAACGCCTCTTCTCTGAGCAGCTGCAAAGATTTCATTACCGTGTAATGCAATCAGTGCCTTGTTTGCAGTAACAACATGCTTGCCATTTTCAATCGCCTTTAATACCAACTCTTTTGCTGGAGAATAACCACCAATTAATTCAATAATGATGTCAACCTCGGGATCCTCAACAACAACAAAAGCGTCATCCGAGATTTTTTCAATCTGCCCGATACCCTCTATCAACTCAGGATTGTAATCTATGGCTGCTGCATGAGTTATGCGAATAATACGCCTAACCCGACGCGCAATCTCATGGGCGTTGCGTGTTAGTATACTAACAGTCCCGCCGCCAACTGTACCCAGCCCAAGTAATCCTATTTTAACAGGCTCCATAATGTCTATTTCTCACTAATTCTTAAATTGATTGATTCTTAAACCACATCAGACTGTGGATTTTCTTCCCTTAGCATCGCTCGTATTGCACGAATTGCTTGACGACTTCTGTGTTCATTTTCGATTAATGCAAATCGAACATACTGATCACCATAACTTCCAAAGCCTATTCCTGGTGATACTGCTACCTTCGCTTCTATTAATAATTTTTTTGAAAATTCGAGTGAGCCCATCTTTTTAAATTGTTCGGGTATCGGAGCCCAGACGAACATAGTCCCCTTGGATTTTTCAACTTTCCATCCTGCTGCGTTCAAGCCATCACACAAAACATCACGCCGATTGCAGTACATATCACGAATCTCAACAACACATTGCTGAGATTCCTCAAGCGCAGTAATTGCAGAAATCTGTATTGGAGTAAATGTACCGTAATCTAAGTAGGATTTAATTCGCGAAAGTGCAGCGACTAACGTGGAATTACCCACCATAAAACCAACACGCCAACCGGGCATATTGTAACTCTTTGACATAGAAAAAAATTCAACGGCAATATCTTTAGCTCCAGGAACTTGCATGATTGATGGTGCAATGTAGCCGTCAAAGACAATATCAGCATAGGCTAAATCCTGGATCACCCAGATCTGATGTTCTCTAGCAATTTCGATAATCTTACTAAAGAATTCTAGATCCACGCACTGTGTTGTTGGATTGCTTGGAAAATTAATGAGCAATGCTTTTGGTTTGGGCCAACAATCTCTTATTGATTTTTGCAATTCTTCAAAAAAATCTATGCCCGGACCAATCGGAACATGTCGCACATCCGCACCAGCTAAGACAAAACCATAAGGATGAATCGGATAAGCCGGATTAGGGACTAATACAGCATCACCTCTATCAACAATAGCCATAGCCAAATGAGCCAAACCTTCTTTAGAACCTAAAGTTACTATCGACTCTGTCTCAGGATCCAGTTCAACACTGTATCGATTTTTGTACCAATTACAGATTGCACGCCTCAGTCGAGGGATTCCGCGCGAAATGGAATAACCATGAGTATCATCGCGGTTTGATGCCTCGACTAACTTATCAACAATGTGTGTTGGTGTGGGCTGATCTGGATTACCCATCCCAAAATCGATAATATCTTCGCCACGATGACGAGCCTCCATCTTCAATTCATTGACAATATTGAAAACGTAGGGTGGTAATCGATTGATTCGTGCAAAATCTTCGTTCACTTTCTGACCCTAAAGTTATAAAAAAACTGGTCATTATACGGTATACATTAAAAACGTTACAGGCCTGTTTGTGTTGTTTGAACATTAGGGACTGCCGTATAATCAGCCTATGATAAATGTTGCCGCTATACAGATGGTATCTACCACTACTGTTAATGAAAACCTAAATATTGCCCAAAAAATTATTGCTGAAGCAGTTTCTAAAAACGCTAAATTTATTACTTTGCCAGAAAATTTTCCATTAATGGCTAGACAAAACAATGATTACCAGGCGATTATTGAAAAATTTGGTGATGGACCTTTACAATTTTTTCTTTCTGAACAATCAAAACAACACCATATCTGGCTATTAGGCGGGACTATCCCACTCGAGTCTGATAAATCAGACAAAGCACTTGCCGCAAGTTTGCTTTATAACTCAGAAGGTGAGTGCGTTGCATCTTACGAAAAAATACACCTATTTGATGTCCTTGTTAACGAATTAAATGACGAATCGTATAATGAATCCAATATTTTTGAACCAGGAGATGAGCTTGTAGTAGCACAAACCGAGGTTGGAAATATTGGACTCTCAGTCTGTTATGATCTGCGATTTCCAGAATTATACCGAAAAATGCATGATGATGATGTGCAAATTATTACCGCTCCATCGGCTTTTACAGCAACCACAGGAGAAGTACATTGGGAAACACTATTAAGAGCACGAGCTATAGAGAACTTATGTTACGTTATAGCCTCTAATCAGGGTGGGATGCATGAAAATGAACGAGAAACATGGGGGCATAGTATGATTGTTGACCCATGGGGTAAGATACTTGCATGTGTTGATAGAGGTCCGGGCGTAGCCATAGCCGCCATTGATCTTGATAAACAAATCAAACTTCGCAATAACTTTCCCGCACTATCACACATAAAGTAGCATAATGAACTGGATAATTTGATTAAATGACTAACGCATTAGACACAGCTGAAAATACTTTACTAACTCAACGTGGTCTTGATTTAAATGATATTCAAAAATCATTAGACCAGCTGGCACTCTCATCAATTGATCAGGCTGATCTTTATTTTCAATCCTCTCATTCGGAATCATGGGTATTAGAAGATAGTATTGTCAGAGAAGGTTCTTATAATATTGATCAAGGCGTTGGTGTACGTGCCATCAGCGGTGAAAAAACCGGTTTTGCCTATTCTGATGAGATTGTATTACCAGCACTAAATCAGGCAGCAACTGCAGCACGATCAATTGCCAGTCATGGAGATAATGGTCAATTACAAGCATGGCACAAAACAAGTACACCTATTCTTTACAGTGATGAAGACCCTCTAAAGTCAGTAACAACTGAAGAAAAAATTAATCTGTTAAAACAGCTGGACCAAGCTGCACGAAAAAAAGATCCTCGAATTAAACAAGTTATGATTGGCTTAGTTGGTTCTCAATCAACTATATTAGTTGCCAATAGTGAGGGTATGCTGAGTGGCGATATCAGGCCTCTGATTCGACTTAATATTAATGTCATAGTTGAAGAAGATGGCCGTATTGAAAAAGGTGGTTCTGGCGGTGGAGGTCGATTTGGCTATGATTATTTTTTAAATGAAGGCATGGCTATGTCATACGTTGACGAAGCTATTGAACAGGCGCTAATTAATCTTAAAGCCGATGCTGCACCGGCGGGTATGATGCCAGTTGTACTTGGATCGGGTTGGCCTGGCATATTACTACATGAAGCTATCGGGCATGGATTAGAGGGTGATTTTAATCGTAAGAAAACATCCGCATTCTCTGGCAGAATTGGCGAGCGAGTTGCATCACCCGAAGTTACTGTTGTTGATGATGGCACTATAGAAAATCGACGTGGCTCTTTGAATGTTGATGATGAAGGGACGCCAACAGCTTCGACGACCTTAATAGAATGCGGAGTCTTAAAAACTTATATGCAAGATAAACATAATGCTCGATTAATGGGCGTAGCACCTACGGGGAATGGCCGTCGCGAATCTTATGCTCATTTACCAATGCCGCGGATGACAAACACTTATATGTTAGGTGGAGATCATCAGCCGGAAGAGATCATTGCCTCAGTTGATAAAGGCATCTATGCGGTACAGTTCGGTGGTGGTCAGGTTGATATCACCAATGGCAAGTTTGTATTTAGTGCTAGTCAGGCATATAAAATTGAAAAGGGTAAAGTTACTACACCTATCAAAGGTGCAACGATTATTGGTAACGGTCCTGATGTGTTAACCCGTGTAACGATGGTCGGCAATGATATGGCGCTTGATTCTGGCATTGGCACTTGTGGTAAAGATGGTCAATCTGTTCCTGTCGGTGTTGGACAACCCACAATCAGAATCGACGATATTACCGTCGGCGGCACAAACGTTTAGTTTTTTCATATGTAAACTAATGAGTGGAAGACTAAGAGTAGTTATTTTTTAATCCAAACCAAGCAATAAGAATACCGATCGCACTCAAAATAGCAGCAAATAGAAAGGTCTGCATGGAGCCAACCGAATCCCAAAGATAACCACTAATTAAACTGCCTAACGCTAAACCTGCACCAAAACTTACGCTACTATAGAGAGCTTGACCTCGTCCCTGATGAGAGCCTTTAAATTCAAGGTGAATATATTGAATCGCTACAGCATGATAAACTCCAAAAGTAGCGGCGTGTAGACATTGCGCAGATAATAATATGGTGATATTGTCCACAAAAAATGCGATCAATAACCAACGCAGCGTCGCAAATATCACTGTTAAAATCATCAGTCTGCGTAATCCAAAACGGCCTATCACTTTATGCATAAAGAGATAAATAATTACCTCTGCAAAAACACCCAACGCCCAACATATACCAATAAATCTATTTGAATAATCATGTTCTTCAAGATAAATAGAAAAGAATGTGTAATACGTACCATGGCTTGCCTGGATCAGAAAACATACAGCCATTAAAGCAATGACCCGTGGTTTAAATAAAATAGCCTTGAATGTTGAGTTATCAGACTTTTGGTAAGATGAAGGAACCTCTGGAATAAATAAACTATGGAACCAGACCAATGCCATTGAAAAAATAACGATGGGCAATAGATAATTTATGGAATAATAATCAAAGAAATTACCCAGAGCTACTACGGCTATAATAAAACTGATAGAGCCCCATATTCTCACAGTAGTATACCTATCACTTTCCTCACCAAGATGAGATAAAGTCGTGGCTTCTACCTGAGGTAACGCGGCACTCCAGAAAATTGAAAAAATTAATAAAATGATAAACAGCGACCAGAAGTCTTGAAAAAACAAAACAAAACAAAATGATAATAATGAAAAGAACGAAGTATAACGAATCACATGCATTCGTTTACCCGTATAGTCAACGATCCAACCCCAGATAAATGATGAAAATATTTTTGTTACGACAATTATTGCAGATAAAATTCCAATCGCTTCTGCGTTCATTCCTAAAGATTTTAAATATAAAGACCAATACGGCATGAAACAACCGATGGTAAGAAAGAATAGGAAATAAAAACCAGACAGTCGCCAATATGGCAAGCCATCGACTTTAATCATTTTTATATACTTGCGGGAATTATGGGTGTTTCAGATTGAACATCTACGTTCTGTGCACGATGTCGAAGTACATGGTCCACTAATACCAGTGCTAGCATCGCTTCGGCAATCGGTGTTGCTCGAATGCCAACGCAGGGATCGTGGCGACCTTTGGTTATTACTTCAGCCGGCTGCCCAGCTTTATCAATAGTCTCACCTCGCAAGCGAATACTAGAGGTGGGTTTTAAAGCGATACTAACCAAAATATCTTGTCCTGATGAAATCCCACCTAAAACACCACCGGCATTGTTACCTACAAAGCCTTCAGGCGTCATTTCGTCTCGATGATGAGTTCCTTTATGTTCTACTGATTCAAAACCTGCGCCTATCTCAACACCTTTGACCGCATTGATACTCATCATCGCTCTAGCGATGTCAGCATCTAGACGATCGAAAATAGGTTCACCTAAGCCAACAGGAATATTTTCAGCAACAACATTGATGCGTGCACCAATAGACTCACCCTCCTTACGTAATAAATCCATATAATTCTCTAGTTCAGAAACACGTTCTATATCTGGACAAAAGAATGAATTATTTTCCACTTCATCCCAGTCCTTATGCTCTATCTTTAAAGGTCCTATTTGCGCAATATAACCACGTATTGTTATATCAAATTTTTCTTTTAGATATTTTTTTGCAATCCCGCCAGCAGCTACACGCATACATGTTTCACGTGCAGATGAACGTCCTCCACCCCTATAATCACGGACTCCGTATTTTTGTTGATAGGTATAATCTGCATGCCCCGGACGAAACATATCCTTAATGTTACCGTAATCTTTTGATTTCTGATCTTCGTTTTCAATTAATAACCCAATAGGGGTTCCGGTTGTCACACCTTCAAAAACACCTGACATTATTTTGACTGTGTCTGATTCCTTGCGTTGAGTCACATGACGCGATTTGCCTGGCTTGCGTCGATCCAAATCATGCTGCATATCGGCTTCTGTTAAATTTAAACCTGGTGGACAACCATCAATAATACACATAAGAGCTGACCCGTGACTTTCTCCAGCACTGGTGATAGTGAATAGTTTTCCAAATGTATTTCCAGACATATAGCAATATTGTATACGGGAACGCTTTTGCCGTCATGTTGATCTGAAAAATAATTGAGTAGCCAGAGTAATAAAACACATACATCATGCTACATTGAACATGTTGTGATCTATTTTAATTTGTTGTGTATTATTAATATTATCAAAATCAAACTAAAATCAGCCGAAATCCCCTTAATTCATATTTCCGATAATTGTAAATCTTATTAAAAATAATAAAGAGTTCAACCTAATCATCGAAATGCTCAACTAAGCTTCTATCTAAGTGTCTCTTCTATTTTGTAAATATTTATAAAACCACCTTCATTTGGCATTCTAACTTTTGGTAATTTCGATGCATCCATAACCTCATATTCATCAATGATATTATTCAAAAATAGTAGATATGCAGTAAGAGCATAAACTTCATCATCACTTAGCGACCCTGGAGCAGTCATCGGCATAGAACGTCTTATCACATCAAACAGAGTAGTAGCATAAGGCCAATAACTACCAATAGTCTGTTCCGGATATTCACTAGTTAAGTCTAATTGTGCTCCAGCAAGTTGAACTCCCGTCGCCGTACCTAATCCATTTTTACCGTGACACATAATACATCTACTTTTGTATAGTACTTCTCCACTTTGAGCACTGCCTTCACCTTTAGGTAATCCTTCTCCATCAGGAAAAACACTAGTATCCCACGCAGCTATTTCCTCCGACGAGACGGCGTATCCTAAATTAGGACCGTGGCCCTGAAATGATTTAGCGTTATCAGGATTAATCCCAATCGCTATCAATATTAATATCAGAGTCTGTCGTTTCATTTTCATTTTTGTCATATACATGCGAAACAAAACCATCACTGTCTACATGCCAATTAGTAATCGCGTTGTAATGAAAGAAACCATGTCGTCCGCGTTTCTTAACAAGCTCCGTTCGTTCAGGCTGAACATAGCCTGTTTCGTCTATTGCGCGACTTTTCAGCACCGTAGGTTTACCATTCCAATGCCAAGGCAAACGAAACCGAGTAAAAGAACGATCGAGTATAGGTTCTTGTAATGCTGCTTCTGCCCATGTTTCACCTCCATCTGCGGAAATTTCAACTTTACTTATTTTACCTCGTCCAGACCAGGCCAAACCCGTTATTTGGTAGAGACTTGGTCCTTTTAATATCATGTGTGCAGAGGGAGAAGTGATTAATGATTTTGCTTCAATAGGAAAGGTGAACATACGAGCTTTACCCGAAGGCTGTAATTCAGTATAACGTGATGTTTCATTGCGCGCCATTACTGGGCGATTTGTTACTTTTAACCGACGTAACCATTTTACATTCAATACACCTTCCCAACCCGGCACAATCAAGCGTAAGGGATAGCCGTTTTCCGGTCGAATACGTTCTCCATTTTGATACAATGCAAGAAAGGCATCATCCAATGCCTTTTCGATTGGAATAGATATTTGCATAGCGAAAGCATCTGCACCTTCTGCAACAAGCCATTTTGATTTTTTCCTTAAACCAACTTCAGCTAACAATACAGAAAGCGGAACACCGGTCCATTCTGAACAAGATGCTAAACCATTAAAATAACCTGCTTCAGATTGAGAAGGTTGTTTGTTCCAACCAGCATTACTATTACCACCACATTCTATAAAACAAATTTTTGATTTCATGGGGTAACGTAGTAAATCATCGATACTAAATATCAAATCTTTCTTTACCAGACCATGTATCAACAAGCGGTGATTTTTTGGATTGATCTTCGGCACACCATTATGATGTCGTTCATAATGTAAGCCATTGGGTGTTATCGTACCTTCCATCAAGTGTAATGGTGTCCACGAAACACCATTACCGGGAACAATCTCATTTTGCACTGGGAAACGTACGACATCATCTTCATATGCTGAGGGCTGACCATAAATAGAAAATGGTTCACCTGGTTCATGCATCCAGGTTGGATCTATCAAATCAATATCGGTAGTGGTCTTTGCGAAGCCATTAGTCGGCATGATATTAGCAATTACACCTAACTGTATTCCTCTTAATAAAAATAGGCGTCGATCGAGTAAGCCGTTTCCAGCAACCTCATGCTCTTTCAATGACAGATCGTTTTTACGATCTTTTTTCATTTACTCACCTCACTGTTAATTATATTTGATATACGTAATCAGACAATTACTGAAGTGAATCTGATATATTTTCTCATACTATATAAATACTTTACTTTATAATTCTACTAATATTTATATTATAAGATATAGACAGAAAATCTTATTTTTTTAAATAATGAATAAATATAATTCGTGAAGTTCTTGAGCTAATTAATGTTCATCTCTGAAGCTAAGCCAACTTTTGGTTTAAGCCTAAAAAAATGCCAGCATCGTAGAGAATTTCAATTATATATGAGGTTCTTGTAGATGCTCTAAACTTACAATAGCGTGAAAAGATTGTTTTATATATAGACAACGGGAGAGTTATTCTTATTTACTAGCTATTCTAGCTTAGTCGTCCTACGATAAATGAGCTAACCTATTTACATAATAATTCATCATTTTATTTAATTGCCCTTCTTTTTTAAGAATCTATTTATATTGTAAATATTAAACATGTATCAGGAACTTGTGCTTATTTCGTAGCTTGAACTAAACGCATTCTTTTTAGTATCTGTTCCTTTTACTGTCATCACTCCCTCTTTTTCAGGCGTAAAGTAAAATCGAATAGCTGGGTCCATGCTGAGCGAAAAGGTTAAAAAAGCTTTCACGATTAGCTTATCATTATAAGTTACTTCTAAGGAATCCATAAAAAAAGCTGGAGGAATCACACGAGAACCAATCTTCAGCGGCGCCATTCCCGTGATATTAGGATGCCTCACTTTCACTTGCATCAGATTTGGTTTCCCCAACTTTACTTTACCTACTACTCTCATCTTCATCTTCCCGAGCAGTTTTCTAGAATCTTCCATACTCGGTGGCGGTGGAGCTGAACATGCTCCTTTCGCACGAATAAAACTCTTTGTCATGTATAGTTCTCCCGTGTTTAACTCAGCAACAGCACGGACATAACTAAAAGTCTCGACTCGAATGCGCATCGCTAAATCAGCTTTTCCACTATTGGGAGTGAACTCAAAAAGGCCCACTACCGGCATCGGGTTCATATCAACAAAGATAGATATTTTTTTTATATAACGTTTAGAGCTCTGTAAAATCGATGTGCGAACAGAGATGGGAACTATAGAAGCATCTTCTGCCGTATAAGGTGCTTTCAATTCAAATATATTCTGTTCATAACCTTCGATAATATGTCTATTTTGGAAGTTTTGTCTTCTTAAATTATCTTCCCATGCCTTATCAGATACATTCAGTCTGTGATCAGCAGGTTGAATATCTGCTGACGCTAAAGAAGTAAATTGCATTAGAATTGCACTAATGCAAAACCAAAAGACTTTAATGGATGATAGGTATTTCATAATTGTTGCCTTTATGAATTCAATCTTATTATGAGCCAAGTTCAAAAAAATGCTAGTTCATAAATGTATTCATTTTATTATTTTCAGATTAGATTTATTGAGCAGGAAGACGCCTTGTCCACCTTTTTCAAGTTCTAGCCAAACGAATGGTAAATTGGGGTAACGTTGAATTAAATTTCCCATGCTGTTTCCAACCTCAACTATAAGCACCCCATTCTCATTTAAATGATTACAGGCCTGTTTTAATATTTGTTCAATTAATCCCAAACCATTTTCAGTCGCTTCAAGGGCTTGTCTAGGTTCTTGTAAATACTCTTGTGGTAATGATTGCATCTCATCATTACCAACATAAGGTGGGTTACTAATAATTAAATCGTATTTTTTATCCTTAAGATGTTCGAATAAATTAGACTCAATAATACTAATTCTTCCCTCAAGTTTATGAGATAAAACGTTTTTATTAGCTACCTCAATCGCATTCACATCCACATCCACAGCTTCAACCATCGCATTCTGAAATGCATATGCGCATGCACAAGCAATACAAGCACTGCCAGTACCTATATCAAGGATTGAATCTACGTTATTAGATGATAACCATGGTCTAAATTGAGACATAATGAGTTCTGCAAGAGGTGAGCGTGGTATTAGTACGCGCTCATCGACATAATATTTATGGCCTGCAAACCAAGCCTGATTAACAAGATAGGCTACCGGGACTCGCTCATGAACACGTCTCTCGATCAACTTTTCTATGTGGTTTAACATTTCTTGGTTAATAGGTTCGTTCAGTTTTTCTTCATCACAATCAAATTCCAACCCAGCAGCTACCATCACTAGATAAAATGATTCATCGAGAGCATTATCTGTACCATGCCCAAAATGAAGATCGGCTAATTTTAATTTTTTTTCAGTACGTTCAATTAATTCACGTACACTAAGTGATTGAGTCACTGAATTTTATTTATATATATTTGTCTTCTAGTATGATATTTATTGACATCATCAAAGGAGTTTTCTTATTCATAAATCATCCAAATTTTTTACGCATAAATATACGAAACATTTTATATTCTTAGCTGATACATATATCGATCATTTCCATTCTCTTGATAAGCATGATTGTGAGTGAGCGAAGTTGATCTTTCCGTGAATAACCTGTTCAACTAATCATGATTATTCATTAGGTTTGAATGCCGGACTTGGCGTTAGAAGCTTACGCCAAGGTTCTATTATCGTTATATATAGTTATAAATTGCATCTTTATCCCTGCAAGTTCAATCAAATCACTATCTTTTAGTTTATATGTCTTTGTGCTAATTCCCTCATTGTTGACTAAAAGTGGAATGTCACCCTCAATCTGAGTCAGAAAATAGCCCTCAGGACGACGTGCAACCTCAGCAACTTGCGAACCTTGTTTGCCTAAGGTTGTAGATGCTTTATTTAATTCCACCTCCTTACCTGCATTTGGTCCATTTAATATTGATAAGTGGCACAATGGCGTACCAACGTCGGCAGGTTTATTCGCAGAATAAACTGCGGCTCGAACCAGGTTTGGATTTACGCTCATTGTTTTTTCAAAAACATCATCATCGGAAGTTGCGTTTTTATTTATATATTTTAATTCATGTCTTCCAATCATAATGACATCACAATCTTTTAGAGCACATTTACTTACAAGTTTACCATTAACATAGCTACCATTGGTGCTACCAAGATCTTCTAGAAATGAGTCCTGAAGCATAGTTATTAGTAAGGCATGCTTGCCGCTAACTTGAAGGCTGTCTATTTGTATGTCGTTATCCGGCTTACGTCCTATGACTAATCGTTCCTGATTAATTTCATATTCTCTTTGAACGATACCGTTTAAACTGAGAACCAACTTCGCCATTGCTAATCACCATTCCATAATTAATATGCTGATAATGCAAGATTAGCACTATACTCAGTTAGCGTTAAGTGAATTTCTTCATCTTAAAATATTTTTGCTAATCTATTCAAATAAAGCAAAATAAGTAACGTCAACTAAAATCTTTGATTCTAATATGTAAAGACTTTGCTAATAAAATCGATGTATAAGTTAGTTTTTTATTCACTATAAATTATTGTTTTTATTGAAAATAATATCTATTAGCATATATTTTATTCTATTTGAATTATTAGAACGTAATACTCAATCTAGCCAGACAGTTTTTCATTTTCTTGGAGATGAAGCTTGGACTAATTTTAATACTTTACTGAT